>CAVCWT010000005.1:0-67436 GCA_963605745.1 Lachnospiraceae bacterium | reverse complement strand
CTATATGAATGCTTCCAAGTCTGACTTGCTGTGAGCAAGCTCCCGCAAGTCAGCTTGTCGCATTCATGCACCGCTTTATGATTCGCGCAGGTTTGAGTATCCCATCAAAAAGGCGTCCACGTCGTGGGCGCAGCGGCGGCCTTCGGCAACGGCCCAGACAACAAGGGACTGTCCGCGGTGCATATCTCCTGCTGTGAACACCTTCGGCACACTCGTTGCATACACATCCTCTGCTGCGGTCTCCACAACACCGCGCTGCGTGAGCTTCACACCAAACGCCTCTGCCGTGTACGGCTGACAGCCGGTAAAGCCTGCAGCGATCAGCAGAAGGTCACAGGGAATGGTCTTCTCCGATCCCTCTACCAATGACATCTGCCGTCCTTCAAAGCGAACCTTTGCTGTCACAATTTCCTTGAGCTCCCCCTTCTTGTTGGTATGGAACTCCTTTACCGTTGTTTCGTAGACTCTCGGATCATGACCAAAACGGTCAATTGCTTCTTCATGACCATAGTCCGTCTTAAGAACCTTCGGCCACTCCGGCCAAGGGTTCGACTCTAAGCGAATCACAGGAGGCTTCGGCATCATCTCGAGGGCTGTCACGGACTTGCACCCATGGCGCAGAACTGTACCGATGCAGTCATTTCCGGTATCGCCGCCGCCGACAACAACCACGTTTTTTCCGGCTGCACTGATAAAATCCTTGCCCTTTAGGAACGACTCCACATCCCGAGACTCCGAATCAGTCCAGGTTCCTGTCTGCTCCTCCAGGCCCTGATTCAGAAGGCTCCTTGTCGTCGAGGTCAGGAAATCCACCGCATAGTAAATTCCCTTGATTTCCTTCGGATCGCCGCCCTTTAAGCCTCTTGCCTGCTTCGCTCCGCAGGCAAGGACAACGGCGTCATAATCTTTTAGCAGATCACTTGCTGCAAGATCTGCGCCAACATTGACCCCGGTGCGGAACGTAACTCCCTCCGCCTCCATCAGTCGCTGCCTGCGGTAAATCACGCTCTTGTCGAGCTTCATGTTGGGAATGCCATACATGAGAAGGCCGCCGATTCGATCCTCTCTCTCGAACACAGTCACCTGGTGCCCGCGGTGATTCAGCTCATCTGCTGCAGCAAGGCCGGAAGGACCGCTTCCGACAACGGCAACCTTCTTGCCACTTCTTACCTTCGGAATGCGAGGCTGCAGATAGCCGTTTGCATATGCCGTTTCAATGACAAACAGCTCATTGTCATGAATGGTCACAGCATCGCCGTATTCTCCGTTGATGCAGGCCTTTTCACAGAGCGCAGGGCATACACGTCCCGTAAACTCCGGGAAATTGCTGGTCTTGATGAGCCTTGAAAAGGCATGCTCATAGTTGCCGTGGTACACCTGATCGTTCCACTCCGGAATCAGGTTGTGCAGGGGACACCCGGTTACCATGCCGGAGAGCTTCATGGCCGACTGACACATCGGAACGCCGCAGTTCATGCAGCGTGCCCCTTGTTTTTTCCTCTCTTCCTCAGAAAGAGGTCGATGAAATTCCTTAAAATTTGTCAGGCGCTCCGCTGTCGGAACGTCCATATTGTTCTTGCGATTATATTCCAGAAATCCTGTTGGCTTGCCCATTATGCGGTCACCTCCTCAAATGCTTCCAGAACAGCATTCTCATGCGAGATGCCCTGTTCCTCATACTTGCTGATGGCTGTCAGCATTTTCTGATAGTCATTCGGCAGAATCTTTTTGAACTCAGATACGCGGTTCGAAAAATCTGCGAGAATCTCCGCAGCCAGAACAGAGCCGGTCTCCTTTTCATAGTCCATCAGGATTTCTTTGAGTTCCGCAATGTCGTATTTGTCCGTGACTTCCTGCAGGGAGTCCATATCCTTATTCATTCTGCGATACAGCGTATGATCGGTATCCAGAACATAGGCAACACCGCCGGACATACCGGCTGCAAAGTTCTTGCCGGTGAGTCCTAAAATCACAGCGCGTCCGCCGGTCATATACTCCAGACCATGGTCGCCGCACCCCTCTGCAACTGCGACTGCGCCGGAATTACGAACGCAAAAGCGCTCTCCCGCTACGCCGCAGATATAGGCCTTTCCTGCTGTCGCACCGTACAGTGCCACGTTTCCGATGATAATATTCTCTGCCGCCTTGAAGGGAGCCTTCGGAGACGGAACGACCACCAGCTTGCCGCCGGAAAGTCCTTTGCCAAAACCATCATTGGCATCACCGGTCAGACGCAATGTCAGCCCCTTCGGGATAAACGCACCAAAGGACTGTCCGCCGCCGCCCTCTGCATGAACGACAATGGTATCCTCCTGCAGGTTGTTGCCAAAGACTCTTGTCACATCTGAGCCCAGAATGGTGCCAAAGGATCGGTCCGTACTGGAGATCTTCAGAGATACCTCCATCGGCTTCATTCTGGCAGCGGCGCTCAGCATATCCTCTGCAGAGCGAAGGGCAGGTCCTTTCCCGGTTCCTGCAAAGGTGGTCTCTGCGCCGGGTGTGGCCGTGGGAACGTCTATTTTGGCCTTCCGAAGAGCCTCATTGAAGGCAGGGAGAAGGACCGCAGCGTCCTTCGTCTTCTCCAGATGGAAATTATAAATGTGCTCGCGGTCAAAATGTGCTGCGCTCACATGGGCAAAGGCAGGATCCAGAATCTTGTCCAGATTCACCTCTTCTGCACGTGCCGTGATCAGATTGTCGCGCTTTTTGAGGCAATCTGTGCGGCCCACCATCTCAGCAACTGTACGGAAGCCCAGGGACGCCATAATCTCGCGCAGCTGCCTTGCAATATAGAGCATGAAGTTCATGACATACTCTGGCTTGCCGGCAAAGCGTTTTCTAAGGGCCTCGTTCTGCGTGGCAACGCCGACAGGACACGTATCCTTGCTGCAGACGCGCATCATCATGCAGCCCATGCAAACTAACGGTGCCGTCGCAAATCCGAATTCCTCAGCACCAAGGAGTGCTGCAATTGCGACATCGCGGCCACTCATGAGCTTCCCGTCTGTCTCGATGCAGACTCTGTCGCGAAGTCCGTTCTGGATCAGCGACTGGTGCGTCTCGGCAAGGCCGAGCTCCCAGGGAAGTCCTGCGTTATGAATCGATGAGATCGGTGCTGCGCCGGTTCCGCCGTCATAGCCGGATACCAGAATGACCTGGGCACCAGCCTTGGCAACGCCGCTGGCAATCGTGCCGACACCCGCTTCGGACACCAGTTTGACCGCAATTCTGGAATAACGGTTGGCATTCTTAAGGTCATAGATCAGCTGTGCCAGATCCTCGATGGAATAGATATCGTGGTGCGGCGGCGGTGAGATCAGGGATACGCCGGGCGTTGAATATCTGGTCTTTGCAACCCAGGGGTATACCTTCTTGCCGGGCAGATGACCGCCCTCGCCGGGTTTTGCACCCTGAGCCATCTTAATCTGAATTTCCACAGCACTTCCAAGGTAAGCCGAGGTCACTCCAAAACGTCCGGACGCCACCTGCTTGATTGCAGAGTTTTTCTCTGTGCCAAAGCGCGCCGGATCCTCGCCGCCCTCACCGGTATTGGACTTGCCGCCCAGACGGTTCATGGCAATGGCCATCGTCTCGTGCGCTTCCTGTGAAATGGAGCCGTAGGACATAGCACCTGTCTTAAATCTCTTGACGATCTCCTCGACGGGTTCTACCTCCTCAATCGGAACCGGTGCCTGCTGTGGAACAAAATCCATCAAACCGCGGAGCGTATGCGGGTGTGCCGAATCATCCACAAGGTCCGTGTAGACTTTGAACTGCTCGTAGCTGCCCTTGCGGACTGCCTGCTGCAGATTAATGATCGTCTCCGGGCTGTAAAGGTGATCCTCCTTGTCCTTGCCGCTGCGAAGGCCGTGAAAGCCAACGCTGTCAAGGGAGGTGTCGGTACCAAGACCAAGAGGATCAAAGGCATGATCATGACGGAAGGCGATTCCTTCCTCGATCTCCTTTAAGCCGATGCCGCCAACACGGGATACCGTACCGGTAAAATACCGGTCAATGACCTCCTTCGAGAGTCCGATTGCTTCGAAAATCCGAGCGGACTGATAGGACTGGATGGTCGAGATTCCCATTTTGGCTGCAATCTTGACAACGCCGGACAAAAGCGCCTTGTTGTAGTCCTCAATCGCCGTGTGATAATCCTTATCGAGAATCCCCTTGTCGATGAGCTCTGCAATGCACTCATGGGCAAGGTACGGGTGAATCGCACGTGCGCCAAAGCCAAGGAGCGTTGCCATCTGGTGGACGTCTCTTGGCTCACCGGATTCGAGAACGATGGAAACCTTCGTGCGTTTTTTGGTCCTAACGAGGTGCTGCTCCACAGAGGACACTGCCAGGAGCGCGGGCATCGGCACATGGTTCTCATCCACACCGCGATCCGAAAGGATGATGATGTTCTTGCCCTCTGCAGCTGCACGGTCCACCGCGATATTCAGCTGCTCTAACGCACGCTCCAGAGAGGTGTTCTTGTAATACAGGAGCGAAATGGTCTCCGTGTGGAACCCCGGCTGATCCAGCGACTTGATCTTCATAATATCAACGCCGGTCAGGATCGGATGATTCACCTCCAACACGCGGCAGTTCTCAGCCTTCTCATTCAGAAGGTCACCATCGGAGCCGATGTAAACCGTGGTATCCGTGACCACCTTCTCGCGAAGAGAATCGATCGGCGGGTTCGTCACCTGTGCGAACAGCTGCTTGAAATAATTGAACAGGAGCTGATGCTGACGGGAAAGAACTGCCAGCGGAACGTCATGCCCCATCGAGACCGTAGGCTCTACGCCGTTTTCTGCCATCGGCAGAATGTCGTCGCGAACGTCCTCATAGGTATAACCGAACACCTTGTAGAGCTGATCGCGCAGCGTCTGATCGTGAGTCGGAATCTTTTTGTTCGGAATCGGGAGCTTGGAAAGATGCAAAAGGTTCCCGTCCAGCCACTCGCCGTAGGGCTCGTGACCCGCATACCGGCTCTTGCACTCCTCATCGGAGATGATCTTTTTCTGCACCGTATCTACGAGCAAAATACGACCGGGCTCGAGTCTTGATTTCTTCACAATATGCTCCGGCGCAATGTCCAGTACCCCGACCTCCGAGGCCAGGATCAGGCGATTGTCATCGGTGATGTAATAGCGAGACGGACGAAGGCCGTTTCGATCCAGCGTTGCGCCCACCAGATCACCGTCTGAGAACAGGATGGCGGCAGGACCGTCCCATGGCTCCATCATGGTTGCATAGTAATGGTAGAAGTCCTTTTTATCCTGCTCCATGAAACGGTTATTCTTCCAGGGCTCCGGTACAATGACCATCATGGCAAGAGGGAGCGGCATTCCATTCAGATACAGGAATTCCAGCGTATTGTCCAGCATGGCAGAATCCGAACCTGTGCCGGAGATGACCGGAAAAATCTTGTCGATGTCCTTCTCCATGACAGGAGACGACATGGTCTCCTCACGAGCCAGCATACGGTCGATGTTGCCTCGAATGGTATTGATCTCACCGTTGTGGGCGATCATGCGGTAAGGATGCGCACGATTCCAGGACGGTGTTGTGTTCGTTGAGAAACGGGAGTGCACAATGGCAATGGCTGTTTCATAATCATGATCCTGCAGATCGTCGTAGAACCCTCGCAGCTGCATGACCAGGAACATGCCCTTATAGACAATGGTTCTCGAGGACAGTGAGCAGATATAGGTATCCTCGGAGCTTTGTTCGAACTCACGGCGAACCACATAGAGCATGCGATCGAATTCGATTCCCTTTTCGACGTTCTCCGGCTTCTCAATAAAGCATTGCATAATACATGGCATGGAATCCTTGGCAAGGTCGCCCAGAATCTCCGGATGAACCGGAACGCTGCGCCAGCCAAGGAGCTTTAACCCCTCCTTCTGCGTAATCACTTCCAGCATACGCATCGCAAAGGTTCTCTTTAAGGAGTCCTGCGGGAAAAAGAACATGCCGATGCCATACTCTCTTTCCTTTCCCAGTTTGATGCCGGCGGCCAGGGCTGCCTTTTTAAAGAATTTATGGCTGATCTGTGTCAGAATGCCGACACCGTCGCCGACCTTGCCGGTTGCATCCTTTCCCGCGCGGTGCTCCAGCTTTTCCACGATATGAAGTGCATCATCCAGGACCTGGTAATCCTTGTGACCATCGATGTTTACGATGGTTCCGATTCCACAGGCATCATGCTCTTCATTCAGATTGTTGTAGAGCCTTTTTCTGTATTCTTCTTGTTCCTGTACTGTTTTCATATTCTCTATAATCTCATTCTTTCGGGTACGCAACGATTCCTGATCCGTTCTGCCGGATCAGGAACCCTGCATCGCCCTTCCTTGGCGTTTGTGTTGTACGATCTTTTCGGATTACCGAAGGCTGAACAGCATCTGTCCGTAGGTAGGATACGGAAGGTATCCGTCCGGAATGATGGCCTCTGCCTTATCTACCGATTCACGAAGAACATCCATATCTGTCAGGATCGTCTCGTGGTAGAACTGTGCGGCCTTTAGCTCATCGGTCTCCTTCTCGGCAGTCTTGGTGTCTGCATCCAGCTTAGCCAGTGCAGTTCCGATCTTCTCGGAGGTCTCGTCCAGTGTCGTGATGATCTCGTCCTCGTAAGAGCACTTAAGGTTCGGCAGGAGCTGTTTTTTCTTAAGCGCTTCGTTGGTCACATCCTTCATGTAGCTGACCAGTCCGCTGGTGAAGTCCTTACGAACCATCTCCTGCATGGTCAGTGATTCAATATGGATGGTCTTTGCGTAGTTCTCCAGGAAGATCTCATAACGAGACTGCAGCTCTTCCTCCGTGAATACGCCGTGCGTTGTGAACAGCTTGATGGACTTGTCTGTAATAAGTCTGGGCATTGCATCCGGCAGAGACTTCAGGTTATCAAGGCCTCTCTTTTCTGCCTCTTCGATCCATTCATCGGTGTAGCCGTTTCCGTTGAAGATGACTCTCTTGTGCTCAGCAAGGAGTTTCTTAAGGAGTGCCTGTACCGCCTCGTCCAGATCCTCGGCCTTCACATCCTTCAAGGCCTCATAAATCTCTGCAAGCTTGTCAGCAACAGCGGTGTTCAGAACAATGTTCGGGTTGGCAACGGATACCGCAGAGCCAGGCATACGGAACTCGAACTTGTTGCCGGTGAAGGCAAACGGTGACGTCCGGTTGCGGTCTGTCGTGTCCTTGGTAATATCTGCCAGAACCGAGGTTCCCAGATCCATGATGCTCTTTCCGGTGCCCTTGAAGGCGGTGCCTTCCTCGATGGACTTTAGAACGGCTGCCAGCTCATCTCCGACAAAGATCGAAATAACGGCCGGCGGTGCCTCGTTGGCGCCAAGACGGTGATCATTTCCTGCGGTCGCAACGCTGACGCGAAGAAGATCTGCATACTCGTCGACGGCTGCTATGGTTGCCAGAAGAAATACCAGGAACTGGACATTTTCAGCCGGTGTCTTGCCAGGATCGAGAAGATTCTCGCCGGTATCTGTTACGATGGACCAGTTGTTATGCTTGCCGGAGCCATTGACACCGTCAAACGGCTTCTCGTGCAGAAGGCATGCGTAGTTGTGCTTGTCCGCAACCTTCTTCATCATCTCCATGGTCAGCTGGTTGTGATCAACTGCTACGTTTGCCGTCTCGAATACCGGTGCGAGCTCGTGCTGGCTGGGTGCTACCTCGTTGTGTTTGGTCTTAGCCGGAACGCCGACTTTCCAAAGCTCCTGATCGAGGTCATGCATATATTCCGCAACCTTCGGCTTCAGAACACCAAAGTAATGATCCTCCATCTCCTGTCCCTTCGGAGCAGGAGCACCAAGGAGCGTGCGGCCTGTCAGGAGCAGGTCCTTTCTCTTCAGATACATATCCTTGTCGATGAGGAAATATTCCTGCTCAGATCCCACAGTGGTATCTACATGGGTCACAGCCGTGTTGCCCAGAAGGTGCAGGACCTTGACAGCCTGCGTAGAAAGAGCCTCCATGGAACGAAGAAGCGGAGTCTTCTTGTCCAGAGCCTGTCCGCCGTACGAGCAGAATGCCGTCGGAATATACAGAGTTCCATCCTTAATGAAAGCCGGGGAAGATGGATCCCATGCGGTATAGCCTCTTGCCTCAAAGGTTGCGCGAAGTCCTCCGGACGGGAAGGAGGATGCATCCGGCTCGCCCTTTACCAGCTCCTTGCCGGAGAATTCCATGATGACCTTCCCATCTGCGGTAGGGGAAATGAAGCTGTCGTGTTTTTCAGCAGTCAGACCGGTCAGTGGCTGGAACCAGTGGGTAAAGTGGGTTGCGCCGTGCTCGAGTGCCCAGTTTTTCATAACTGCAGCAACGGTGTTGGCAACCTCCAGATCCAGGTGTGTTCCGCTCTTAATGCACTTGCGGACTGCCTTATAGACATCCTTAGGCAGGCGCTCCTTCATGACCTGGTCGCCGAATACGAGGCTTCCGTAGATCTCAGGAATCGATACGATTGTTTCCATAATGCTCCTCCTCTATTTTCTGCAGATACGCAAAAGGCGCCTTGAGAGCTGGTTATCCCAGTCTCAAAGCGCCGTTGCTTTGTATGCGGTTAGGTTTACCATATTCAAAAGGCGGTGTCAAGCGATTTTGTATACAAGGATACATTAGCAGTGCATTAGAAACTTCACTCTTGACATCTTCCTTCGGCCGCGCAATAATTCCACGTATTGAGAAGCGGCAAAGAGGTCGTGGCTCACTGTTATTTTGGTGAGACCGGGCTCTTTGCCGCTTCTTTTTATGCCCATTTTCATCGAGATTTCCTGTATGGGAAACGAACATGACGGTGGCGCAGAATACATATATAAAAGGAGAATATGTTATGTGCTCAATTTTAGGTTACTGCGGCGCATCTGCGCGGAAAGAGGATGCCGCTGCTGCTCTTGCCAAGACAATCTCACGAGGCCCGGATGATTCCCGTCTGATTGATACCGGAAACGGGTTCCTCGGCTTTAATCGTCTTTCGATTATGGGTCTGACTCCGGAAGGCATGCAGCCTTTTGAACGGGACGGCAGCTACGTGGTCTGCAACGGTGAGATTTATGGTTTTCGCCCGATGAAGGAATATCTGAAGGGCCGCGGCTACACCTTCGTATCGGATAGCGACTGTGAAATTCTGCTACCTTTATATGAAGAGTATGGCGTTGACATGTTCCGTCTGCTGGATGCCGAGTATGCTCTTATTATCTATGACGCCAAAACAAACGAGTACATTGCCGCCCGTGACCCGATCGGCATTCGTCCTTTGTATTATGGATATGACAAGGACGGTGTGATCCTTTTTGCCTCTGAGCCTAAGAACCTTGTGGAGCTTTGCGACAAGATCCTGCCCTTCCCTCCCGGCTGCTACTACAAAGAGGGTTCTTTCCATACCTATCGCGACCTTACGGCCATTGATTATTACAACGACGATAACCTCGAGACCATTTCGAAAAATATCCATGACAAGCTGATGCGCGGCATTGAGAAGCGTCTCGATGCCGATGCTCCGGTTGGTTACCTTCTCTCCGGCGGCTTGGATTCGTCTCTTGTCTGCGGCGCTGCGGCAAAGCTCATGGACAAGCCTTTGGAGACCTTCTCCATCGGCATGGACATCGATGCCATTGATCTTAAGTATGCCCGGCAGGTAGCTGACTACATTCACTCCAACCACCATGAGGTCATCATCACAAGAGACGATGTCATTGGCGCCTTAGAGCCTGTCATTGAAGCTCTCGGCACGTTTGACATCACGACAGTTCGTGCCTCCATCGGTATGTACCTTGTCTGCAAATGGATCCATGAGAACACCGACATTCGTGTAGTTCTGACCGGTGAGATTTCGGACGAGCTCTTTGGATACAAATATACGGACTTTGCGCCCAGTGCTGATGCCTTCCAGAAGGAAGCCGAGAAGCGAATTCGTGAGATCAACGTCTACGATGTTCTCCGTGCAGATCGCTGCATCTCAGTGAACTCTCTCGAGGCACGTGTTCCTTTCGGTGATCTGGACTTTGTGGAATATGTCATGCACATCGATCCCGAAAAGAAGCTGAACAAATACGGCATCGGCAAGTACCTCGTTCGTCACGCCTTTGAAAAAGACGATCTCATTCCGGAGTCGATTCTGATGCGTGAGAAAGCCGCTTTCTCCGACGCTGTCGGACATTCTCTGCGCAACGATCTGATTGAATATGCCGAGTCCCTCTATACGGATGAAGAATATGAGACAAGGCGTGCGCAGTATACACATGCACAGCCCTTTACCAAGGAATCCCTTCTGTATCGCGAGATTTTTGAAAAATACTATCCCGGTCAGAGCCAGCTGATTCCGGATTTCTGGATGCCCAACAAGAGCTGGGAGGGCTGCAATGTCAACGATCCTTCCGCTCGTGTTCTGTCCAACTACGGTGCATCCGGAGAATAACACCGTTTGCTCTTCAGTTCTTCTATGCGGCTGATGGGCCAATCCCTTTTCGGTAGTAATGCGGTTCTCCGCGGGATCGCTTGCTATACATATTCTCTATTTTCTTTTATTCGCTAAGAGCCCGCCGCTGCCTTGCAGCGACGGGCTCTTAGTCCTTTGTTGATCCTCATCTGTTTCACCACAAACCGCCTGTTCGCAGACGAATTCGCTGTACCGGCTCTCCCCGCAGGCGTGTTTGTTTTTTACAGTACCGACGTATGCCTGGTTTCGTACTTCGCTCGTTTCACCAGGTAAAGATTCTGATCGGCAATCTTAATCAGATCCTTCCAGTCCTTCATATCAGATGTATAGAAGGCGCCTCCCAGCGAAATCCGCAGCTCATAGGGTGTTTCATGGGTTCCAAGCTCCCGGTTAATCTGCTCTTCGAGTTGCGCCGGCTTAAAGTCCTCGCTGTCCTCATGCAGAATGATGAATTCATCTCCACCGTAGCGACAGATATAATCCTGTCTTTCGCAGTTCTTCTTGATGGCTCCTGCGATCATGAACAATGCCCGGTCTCCTTCCAGATGCCCGTAAATATCATTGATTTCCTTGAATTTATCCGCATCAATCAGCAGCAGCCATAGTTTTGATTTTTCCTTTGTCTGGGCAATCTTTCCGTTTATTTTCTGGTCCAGAAGCGAGCGATTGTTCAATCCTGTCAACGGATCAATCAGGACCTGCTGCCCCTGCAAGGACACGAAGACATTCATCATTCCAATTACAACTCCGATGAAGAGCAACGGCATATTCTGAATAAAGAGCTGCAAGATCATCGCCGCCGATGGCCCGATCATAAAGGAGGCCATGGACAGTGATCGCTTCCTTGTCTGCATGTTGGCCGCCTGTTTTGCCCGGGACAAGGACCGGTCAACCGCAACAAGAACGTAGCCATAAGCGAGCATAACCTGTATCGCATAGCCAACTCCTCTTACATACTCTCCGTCCTCCGTGATCTTGAATAACAGCCCGGTATAAGGTGTTGTAACCGTCAGAATCAACAGAACGGCTGCCGGCAGGAGGAGTTCAAAAATCTTTTTCCGGGAAGGTCTTTCATAAGACTCTCCCTGCACTCCTTCTGAAAACATCAGCCATGTCATGGAGGACACCGCTGAGAGCATCACATTGCCCCCATTCAGAACATAACTGATGACAATCCCATTCCCCGGCAGGATCGACAACGGCAAAAAGCCATTGTTGAAAACCCATACCAGATCGCTGAGGGCAAACAGAATACCGCTGACCAGCACCGTGGTAAACTGGATCTTCTGCGATTTGATAAAATTGGAATGGTTGGTCTGGTAGATCAGGCACCCCAGAATAATGATACAGATGACATCGGTCTCGGCATAATATTTAGCCAGAGATCCCAGTACATCGATTCCGTTCATGGCATTCCCCTTTCGAAAGCCGCCTATCAGATCGTCAAATTTCAGAATTCAATTCAGTGCAGAATCCGCTGGGACTTTGGATTGTGACAAACCCAGCAATCGTGCAATTTGTGCGGAATCATTGTATTCCTCACATTTTTGATGCATCTGTCTTTTTGCAGTGCAGCAGCGGGAAATGTCTGCTCAGCGCATCAATTCCATAGGCTGCAAGCGGCAGCATCGTCAGATAATACCGCATCGTATATCGTCCGGAGGCCTCCCACAGCTGGTGAAACAGCATTCCCCCCAGAATAAAAATCACAATCAGAAATTCGCAAAGCGAGGGGCTCTTATGCTCCCTGCCAAGGAGCCCGATCAACCGGCTTCCCAGATAGATACACACTCCAAGGTAAATAATCGTCTGAATCACATTCATGCCCCACTGCAGCACCTGGCTGCCGCTACCGAAAATCAGCGACTCCTCCAGCGGCGATGCCTCCGTATGTCGATTCGTCTCTTCCAGTTCCCGCATGGATACACAGGTAGGATCCCCCCACTGTGAGAGGAACTTGCCCAGATAGAATCGGACAAAATAACGGCCGGAATTACGAAACTCTGCTATCGATTTCTGTATCGATTCGATGGCCAGCTGTGTCGTGCGCTCCCGGTCAAATTCGCCTTCCCGGAACAGACCAACGTTCCTTCCGTTGTACCAGCCGTACTTGCCCTCCGCTTCCTGCATTCCCATGGCAAGATACGTGATCGCCGGTGTTCCCTCCGGAAGACGTTCCAGACCTGCTGCCTTCGCAACAGCCTTGTTCACGGCCCACTTGGATCCCTGACACAAGGTCAGCAGCAGGATGACCGTGAGAACCGCCCGGCCAAGCCGGATCATCCCCTGATCTGCATCATCCTCATTCTCTGTCTTGGGGAGAATTCCATCAACCAGTAAGGTCAACACCATCGCGATCAGCGCGATATAGCAATTGGTCTTGAGAAGGCAGGCCGCAGCAATCATAATTCCTGCCCAAAGAATGTCTGACCATTTTCTCCTGCGCAGATAACAGATCATAAATAAAAACGCTGCCGTCTGCGGCGCAAAGGACCACAAATCCGAATAGATAAAGGTTGCAAACACGTAATAGAACCAACACCCCATCGACAAGAGCTCCATCACCAGACAGATCCTCTGACTGTGAAAGAGTTCCCAGGCAATACGATACAGACAATACAGATTGCAGACAATCGACACCACATTCAGCAGCTGATACACGAGATAGTTGGAGGGTCCGAAGGCCGCAGCGATCACCTGCCCGATCAGCACATAGGTAACCTGAAAGGGATAGACGAACAGGTAGCCGCCTTGCTGAAAGGAATTATAATTTCCCGATGAGAACTCCTGCATGATTTCATCGAGCTGCAGCGCATCGTTCGTTGCATTGCCGCGAATCACCAATACCATGAACAACGAGAACGCTGCCGACACCAGGATCATCGCCCAGGGAAACGGTGCATGGTCCCTTTCCTGCAGGTGCAATCTGTCGCAGAAAAAGCCGCAGGTGCGGGCGGTCGTCTTATTTTCATTCAGCTGACTCGTCCGGTCAATACGCGAATTACTATATGAACGATCAGAAGTTTGCTCCCCCTCTTTGTAAAAAAAGCGGCAAATCCCTGCCATCACTGCCAAAGCGATAAGAACCGACAGCATCAGCAGCGGAATATTGTCTCTGCTAATGTCGAACAGGTCGTTTTGTTCGTACTGCCGGAATGTAATCACCGTCGCGATGCCAAAGACCAGAATAATCCCGGACAGCAGTCCAACGACGGCATACATGATTCCGGAAAACAGGCGGTACATAACAGGTGCTGCACTCTCACGTGAATGATTCAATCATATACTCCTATCCTGTGTAACAAAGTTATACTGTAATGCGTATATATGAGTGATATATACTATGGTAATTATACGCAAAGGAGGTTTCCCATGAACAACAAGGAGCTTAAGAAACAGAACGCACAGGAGCTGGTCTCTGAGAACACAATGACCAAACTCACAGATTCCGAACTCAATGAGGTCATCGGCGGCAACCGCTGCATCGGCCTTGAGGAATTCTACAAGAACCACAAACGCGGCGACGACGGCAAGTGGGTCCGCAAATAACCGCCAAACGCCATGCAGCTGCGGCGTTTCTGCCATGCAGGATCGCTGCAGCTGTGTCTGTACCTTTCTATACTGCCTTGCAGATTGCCTCGAGCACCTCATGGATGTCAATGGGCTTGGTCACGTATCCGTCCATTCCGGCCTCCAGTGCGAGCTTCCTGTCTTCCTCGAAAGCGTTCGCCGTCATTGCAATAATCGGAATCTGTGCCAGAGCAGGATTCTCCAGACTCCGGATCTGCCGGGTTGCGGCATAGCCGTCCATTTTCGGCATCTGAATATCCATCAGAATAAGGTCATACCTTCCGGGAGCTCCATTCCTGACCGCTTCGACCGCCTGACTGCCATCCTCTGCCACATCGGTGGTGATACCATATTGTGCCAAAATCTCGATTGCAATCTCCTGATTCAGCTTGTTGTCTTCGGCCAGAAGAATATGCTTGCCGGACAGCGCCTGCATCTGTTCCTGCAGAGTATGTTCTTCCTTCGCACCTCCACCGCAAGCTCCATCTGCAGTTCCTTTTGCCGAATCCTTTTGATTCCCCGCTGCTCCTATCTCCTCGCCTTCCTCTGACTTTCTGCGGAAGGGACGCGAGAGAATATCCCGGAGTTCTGACATAAAGATCGGCTTGGACACAAAACCGGTAACGCCGGCCGCCTTTGCCTCCTCTTCAATATCGCTCCAGTCATATGCTGTCAGTATAATGAACGGGACATCCTCTCCGATATGGCGGCGAATCTGACGCACGGTTTCAATACCGTTCATATCCGGCATCAGCCAGTCAATGATGTAGACGCCGTATTCATCCGCTTCCTGAACAGCAACCTTTGCGCGCAGTACAGCCTCCTTGCCGGACAAGGTCCAGTCACTGCGAAGGCCAATCGACTTTAGCATGTTGCTGACACTGATCGCCGTATCTGAATCATCATCTGCCACCAGTGCCCGGATCCCCTGCAGCTGCGGAACCGGCTCATAGCGAGCCGCCTTCCCGTTTATTCCAAAGTCTACACCTACAATGAACTCCGACCCGACACCGACCTTACTCTTCACCGCAATGGTTCCACCCATCATATCCACAATATTCTTGCAGATCGCCATGCCAAGGCCGGTTCCCTGAATGCCGCTGACGGTTGCTGTCTGCTCCCTGGTAAAGGGCTCAAAGATGTGTTCCTGGAAGTCCTCGCTCATACCAATACCGGTATCCTTCACACGGAATTCATAATGGGCATACCCTGCCATCCTGCACGGCTTCTCCATGATGCGCACGCTGACAGATCCGCCGGGCTTTGTGAATTTCGTCGCATTGCTGATGATATTCAGCATCAGCTGTTCCAGCCGCAGCTTGTCACAGATGATGTCCTCATGCACCACATCCACGCTGTCGATATAGAAATCGAGCTGCTTGGCACTGATATTGGCCTGCGTAATTGTTCGGATGTCATGGAGAATATCCGGAAGGTGCACCTCTTTCTCATCGATGGTCACCTTGCCGCTCTCAATACGGCTCATATCCAGAACATCGTTGATGAGCGAGAGCAGATGGCTGCTGGATACCGTTATTTTGGACAGATAGTCCTGCACGCGCTCCTTGTTGTCAATGTGGGAGGCTGCCAGTGCCGTGTAGCCGATGATGGCATTCATCGGAGTACGGATATCATGGGACATATTGTTCAGAAAGGCGGTCTTGGCATGATTGGCATGCTCAGCTGCCAGCAACGCATCCTTTAACAGCCCTGCCTGCTTTTCCTGCTCGCGGACGAGTTCATCCGCGTCGTAGTGATACCCGCGCAGAATGTAGCCGCCCTCTACCTTCCTTGAGGTTCCGCCGCAACGCACATACCGCTCCCCCAATAACGGATGCACCCAGAGATAGGTATTCTCGTCACGGCCAGCCTGTTCCATTTTCTCTACGCTGTCCAGAACGGACTGCACGGCCTCCGGTTTGATTCGGGAGAACCAGAAGGCATAGGTTTCCTCCTGTGTCATCTCCTGCCCTGCAATTCCCAGAATGTCTTTCATGCGATCATCCGCCCGCATGCGAGGCTCCTCTCCCTCGATCAGTTCAATGCTCCAGGTTCCCATCCGGGATGCCGAGATGATATCCTGCATTTCCTCCAGAGCTCTCGTCCGATTCCGTTCTTCGAGTTTCTCCTTTGTGACATCCTCGCCGCAGACGACAGCATGTGTTCCACTCTCATTGGCCTTGATGTAACGCAGCTGGCAGTAGCGGATTTCGCCAAAGGATGTATCCTCAAAGTCCAGAACAAAGGACTCCTCGTTCTGAAACCGATTCATAACATAGGAAGGGTGCGTTTGCTGCAGCATCCGTTCCCGGTCCTTTTCTCCAATGTCATTGCATACATAGGCGCCCATGGATTCCGAGTAATGGGTGGTGACGCCGTATTTGTCCTCATAGGAATCGTTGGTCTTGTACGTATGCATGTAGTCCGTTTCGAAATCCACATAGTACATGGTAGCATACTGCTCGCGAAGTTTACGAAGGACCGTGAAGGATTCGTCATTCTCTGCCAGATGCCGCTGATACAAAACCTTTGAGCTGATGATCGATGAAACCGCCAGGAGGATCAATGACAGATCCGTATTCTCCTGCGGATTGTCTACGCCGATGTAGCCGGCCATCTTGCCTCCGAACAGGAGCGGCACCAGGATAATACTGTGAATCTGCTGCGGTGCAAGGAGCTGATAAAGCGGCTCATCCGGATTCAGCTCATCCTCAATGGAATGAATCACCAGCTCGCCCTTGCGAACCACATTCTCTATTTCCTGCATGCCTTCGAGCGAGACTTCCTTTAGATTGTCGATCTCCGGAATCATGCCCTCGGCGCACCACTCATAGGTGTTGCAGGTAATCCCCTTGGAAGGATCATCCTCGAACACGTAGGCCCTGTCTGCCCGATACAAGGTACCCAGCTCCTGCAGAATCTCATCTACGCTCTCTGTCTCTGCTCTCCATAGGAAATCACGAATCTTTTGGGTACTCTCCTTGGAATCGCCGTGCAGCTCCTGCTGCATCTTTTCTGTGCTGTTATTCTGATTGGCTGCTGCGTTGTCTATGTTCTGATTCATTCCGTTGTTCCTGATTGCCTGTTCGTATTCCGTATTGCTGCGATCATCCTGTCAAAACATCCTTTTCGCCAGGATGATCGCTTACAGTCTGACCACCATTTCATCCAGCGGCATTCTGTCCGCATGAAGTCTTGCAGGATGTGCATTCTCTGCAGGATACCCCAGCGTCAGGACCGCAATCGGTACCGTTCCCTTCATCTCGGGGAATGCGGCATGGAGTTTTTCCTGGCTGAACATTCCGATGTAGCAGGTGCCAAGGCCAAGGTCTGCTGCCTGCAGCATCATCTGGGTTGCTGCGATTGTCGCATCGATCTCGCCGTGGTTCTTCATATCCCCTTCGCGGGTCCATGCCTTGGCAGGGTCGTAAGCCACAACCAGAATCACCGGAGAATGGAAATGGCAATCCAGGCACTCATCTGCCTTCTCCAGAGCCTCCTTGCTCTCAATCACAAAGATTCTCTGCGGCTGCAGATTGCAGGCCGTCGGCGCATTGTGTCCTGCCTCGATGACCTTTGCCAGCTTGTCTTCCTCGACAGGCCGGTCGCTGTATTTTCTCAGGGAATATCTCTCCGTACTCAGTTTCTCAAAATCCATGGCATCCTCCTGCTGTTCCAACAGCTCCTCTCTTATGACACTTATGACACTACGTTTTCCTGTGAAAACAACGTCTTACAGGCCATTCTATTTTACCCCAGTCGGCAGTGAATTACCAAATATTATCTGTTATGGTCAAAAGTCCTTTTGACTCCAAGATACCTGGATTACTCCGCGCTTTGATGAAACTTTATTTTGCCTTGACTAACTGTACCTTCCTTTGATATTCGTAGTAGTGGTTTTACTCCGTGAGGGAGTAGTTCGCACAAAAGTGTGATTTGTCAACATCCTGGTTGGTGTTCTAAGGCCGGCCTGGCAAATCTTAAAGAACGAGACTCATGTGTACAGATCGAATACGGATTTTCTGATGAATCCGTATTCGATCGTACACATGGGTCTCTTTTTTGTCTCTGTTTAGCACATGTGGCTAAACAGTTACCTTTTTATAACTCACCACCTGCCATTTTGATATGAATTGGATGGCTGCCGAAGACTTCATGATCGGAAATGGTGAGTGACTGGCATACACTGCAGTTTCATTAACCCACACATATAAAGGAGAACTCTATGCTCGAAAATCTGATCAATCAATCCCCCATTGCCCTTGTGGTGGTGCTGCTCGTAGTTGGCTTCACCCTTTTGATCAAGGGTGCCGATTTCTTTGTCGAAGGTGCCAGCAGCGTGGCAAAACAATTCCACGTCCCTTCCATCATCATCGGACTGACGGTGGTAGCCATGGGAACCTCTCTTCCCGAAACCGCCGTATCGGTAACGGCCTCCATCGTCAACAACAACACGCTCGCTATCAGCAACGTCACCGGCTCCAATATCTTTAATCTGATGGTCGTCATCGGCGTCTGTGCAGTTATGACTCCGGTTGCGGTCAGCCGTCAGACGATTACCAAGGACATTCCTTTTTCTGCCATCTGTGCCGTATTGCTGATGGTCTTTGGTCTCCTTGGCATCGCAGACGCCAGCGGCATGACACTGGGCCGACTGGATGGTCTTCTCTTTATTGCACTGTTTATCGGCTATATCCTCGTTCTGGTTCGCATGACCCTGGCTGCACAAAAGCGCGGCGAGGCTGCCACTGTGGAAGGCGGCAGCGATGAAGAGATTCAGCTCCTTCCCACCTGGAAATCTCTTGTGTTCATCGTTGGCGGTGCGGCTGCCATTGCCTTTGGCGGCGACCTGACCGTTGATACCGCGAGCAGGATCGCCATTGAACTTGGTATGAGTCAGACGCTGGTCGGCCTCACCATTGTATCGGTAGGAACCTCTCTTCCCGAGCTCGTCACTTCCATTGTTGCCGCAAGGAAGGATGAGGTGGATATGGCCCTTGGCAATGCCGTCGGCTCCAACGTCTTTAACATTCTGATGGTCCTTGGCATTGCCAGCACCATCAGCCCGATTGCCGTTATCACAGAGAATATCATTGATATCGTTGTTCTGCTCGTTTTCACCTTTATCGTCTGGATCTTCTCTGCAACCAAAAAGAAGATCGACAAGGTCGAAGGCGCAGCGATGATCGTGCTCTATGCAATTTACCTCGTATACATCTGCATGCGGTAATCCGCAGGTCCTGTTAGGCACGCACAACCACAAATGTAAATCAGCTGCGAGAGTGTCTATGACACTTTCACAGCTGACACATCTCAAAGGAGAACATCATGATTCTGTTATTCTTAAAGGTATTGTTCACAGAGTTCGTTGCAGAAATGGGTGACAAGACGCAGCTGATGCTGGTCGCTCTGACATCGAAATTTAAATTAAAGGACATCATCCTCGGCACCGCCGTTGCCATCCTGGTGCTGAACGGACTGGCGGTCCTTGCAGGCGGCCTTGTTGGGGCCCTGATTCCGGAGTGGCTCATTAAATTCATTGCCGCTGCAGCCTTTATGTATTTTGCTATCACGGCTTTAAAGCCAGAGGATGATGAAGAGGAAGAGGCCAAGGAGAACGGCATTGGATTCGCTCCTCTTGCTGTCTTTTGCACCTTCTTTATCGCAGAGCTCGGAGACAAAACACAGCTCACGGCCATCACCTTCGGTGCCAATGAGATCGCAGCCAATCCGGGTTCCAGCCGCCTTCTGGTCGGCATCATCGTATGGCTCGGATGTTCCATCGGCCTGTTCATCGCAGACATTGTCGGCATGCTCGTAGGATATCTCTTAAAGAGCAAGGCTCCGGAGGGCATCCTGAACAAGCTCTCCTTTGCCATCTTTGCAGTCTTTGGCGTGTACACCTTCTATGAGGCGCTGGGTCTGACGGCACTCGCCGGCTCCCTGATCCTGGTTCTCACCGTCGTTGCAGCAGCAGTTTTTGCCGCAGCCTGTCTTGTGTACTACAAAAAAACGAATGCGAAATAGATTCCACAATTTTGGCAAATTCGGAACGATTCAGCTCCCATCTCGATTTTCTGTTTTTGAAACGCCTCAGCCATTTTGTCCGGCTGAGGCGTTTTTTATGATCTTTTCGCAGACTGCAGTGCTGCTACCTTCGGCCTGCAGCCGATCATGATGCAGCCATGCAGTGCCGTATGCTCCTTTAGAAAGGTTCGGATCGGAACGATGTGATTTTTCTTTTGGTAGACGGCATTGTATAAGTGCACGGTCTTATCATCCACTGCATGGTAGGCCGCATAGTGTGCGCCTCTTCTATGCAGATACATGAGAATCCCCGTCGGATATTCCTTGAGAATACCCTCGCACCCCTGATACCCCGGCCTGGAGATGCGAATCTGAAAGCGTTTCATTTTGAGATAGAACAGGAGCCAGACCAGCTCCTGTCCCAGCGCCTTTCCGGGCATGCCATAGCGCTGAACCTCCCGCAGCACCTGCTGCGGAGGCTCCTCCAGCCCGTTCATCTTCAGAAGGTTATAGGCTGCAATCCAGCCGCATCCCTTTTCCCTTGTGCTGAACCAGCCAAAGGGAATCTGATCCATATGCCCCTGATCAATAATGTAGCCCTCTTCATCGAGGACCTCTTTGGGAAGTGTCCAGACTGCCTGCTGTTTTCTGCTCATATTCCTTCTCATTCCTGATAGCACGCATCAAAAATCGCATCTATTCCTGCGTTGCCAGCGTCTTGCAGCGGGTAAGGGCCTTGGCCACCGGCGGGAGCAGGATAATGATTACCGTAATGATCGCCTCTGTAAAGATATAGATTCCATTATACGACGCCGAATACACTGCGGGGCTCATTCCTTCCGGTGCATACTGACCAAAGAAGATCAAACCGGACAAAAAGGCAAACACGAATCGTCCTGCCACACCGACCAGATACCCCTTTACCAGACCGTATCTGGAATTGCTGAAGATTCCGGACAGTCCCAACGCACCAAAAGCAAAGATATAATCACACAGCATCTGCGGCATGCTGATGATATACGGTCCTGTCACCAGCTGCAAAATACCGTAGGCAACCGCTGCCATCAGTCCTGAGCGAAGGCCGTACCAGTAACCGATGAGGCAAATAAAGAACATGGAAAATAACGTGATGCTGCCGCCCATGGGAAGGCTCAGGAATTTGATAAAGCTGGTAACGAAGGCAAGAGCCATGGCCATAGCAGAAAATACAAGGCGGCGCGTTCCTGTTTTGCCCTTCTGATCTGCCTTTGTGACATAGCAGGCCACAAGGAGCAGGGCCAGCATAATGAGAACCAGGACGGTGTAACCCGCACCGGTGAGTGAATAGCTGCCGTCTTCGGCAAGCGTTGCAAAAAGTGACATAAAAAAACCTCCTTCATAAAAACGCAGGAGGGGATCGGTCGGCCCTTACATTGCCTGCTCTCACAGTCTGCTCCGGCTCCGATCCTGAGCCTTTACAAACGCAGCCTTCTGCAATGGACCTTGCTTCCTTCCGCCGGTATTATCCGGTTCAAGTAATAAGGGTCTTGCTGCCTCTTGGGCCTCTTACGGCCGCCCGGCAGCAATTCTCAGCGTTCGCTCCCCTAGCGCAATATGTATCTGTTTAGCATCTGCCTGTTTCAGCATGAATCGGCTGCCCCGCAGACGAATTCATGATTGAAACAGGCAGACGGCCAAGGGGCAAAGCCTCTCTGGCCAGTCACATCTTAAATTGGTACTCGAAAATGGCACCGGTCATTTTTGAGTACCAATTTGAGATGTGTGCTAAACAGTTACCACAATATCAAACAGCTGCGGCAGCAGCTGCATTTACGTAACAGACATAACATAGTCCCATCCCAAACTACTGTCAAGCGCACACAGTTGCATAGCTATTCAACATTACTGAGTAGCTACAAATGGATACAAAAATTTCAGATTCTCTATTCCCCAGCTGCGTTATAATATCCGAATCACATTCTTAGGGAGAGGTAGAGCAACGGAGGAAACATGCAAAACGCTATGAAAAAACATTCTGAAAACAACGCACGAAGATTCACAGACAAGCTGCCTGTCAAAGTCAAAGGAATCCTCTTTATTGCGCTCGTCCTTGCCGTGATGGCACTCATCATGCTCGCCATCGGCATCCCGCTCCTTCGCGTCGCAAAGGATGCCGAGTCCCTGGAAGCCTATATCAAAAGTCAGGGGATATGGGGTGTACTGGTCTATATGCTTCTGGTCATCCTTCAGATTCTGGCGGCCATTGTTCCCGGCGGTCCTTTCGAAATTGCAGGCGGCTACCTGTACGGAGCCTTTCGCGGAGCCCTCATCTGTGACCTTGCCATGACCCTCGGCAGCCTTTTGGTATTCCTCCTTACAAGGAAAATCGGCGGGCGTTTTGCAGAGATGTTCTTTTCTGCAAAGGAGCTGGCCGAAGTACGTTTCCTTCATTCCTCGGAGAAACTGGAAGCACTGCTATTTCTGCTGTTCCTGATTCCCGGCACGCCAAAGGATCTCATCTCCTATGCCGCAGGTCTTACGGACCTTCCCTGGCAGAAATGGGTTCCCATTACTGCCATCGCAAGATTCCCTGCCATTTATCTGACGGCCCTTAGCGGAACTGCTCTGGAAAGCCGCAACTACAGTGGCTTTGTCCTGATCCTTGCCCTGACCGGAGTCCTTTCTGTCTGCGGATTCCTCTTCTACCGCAGGAAGAAACGCTAGTACCGCGTTTGCAAAATAATTAATACAGCGCTTACCATTCACGCGTCTGTCACATTCGTTCTTGCATTTAAGCCGAATCGTGCTATAGTTTCAGTCATAAAAATCACAACAGGGGAGCTCACAAAAGTGGGCTGAGAGTAAGCTGTGTGCTTTGACCCGTAACCTGATTTGGATAATGCCAACGTAGGGAAATATCAGCTAGGTGTATTTATGTGCAATGAGCGGATTCCTGCGGGGATCCGCTCTTTTGTTTTTGTTCAGCACAGAACGATTTCCAGAGAGAACTGACCGTTTACGGGCACGTTCTCGAGGGAAATCGTTCTGTGGCCAAGACCCGAAGGGGCTCTGGCCAATCTCATCGATAATGCGCAGCATTTGAGATGAGATGCTGAATAGATACGGAAGGAGAATCGATGAATCCGGAACACTTACGGCTCTATGCCATTACCGATAAAACCTGGACCGGCAAGGCCACACTCCTTGACCAGGTGCGTCTGGCCTTAGAGGGCGGCGTCACCATGGTCCAGTACCGGCAGAAAACGGACATTTCGATCAAGGAGGCCCTGGCTTTAAAAGAGCTGTGCGCTTCCTTCCACGTTCCCTTTATCGTCAATGATTATGTCGATCTCGCCCGCGAAATCGACGCGGACGGCGTTCATGTTGGACCGTCTGATCTGGCTGTCAGCGCAGCAAGGAGCATCCTTGGCCAAGGTAAAATCATCGGAGCCACTGCAAGGACTCTGGAGCAGGCCCTTTCGGCAGAGACCGCCGGCGCTGATTACCTCGGGAGCGGTGCAGTCTTTGGAACCACCACCAAAAAGGATGCCAGGCCGATGGAGCTCTCGTTATTTAAAAAGATCTGTGAGAGCGTATCCATTCCTGTCGTTGCAATCGGCGGCATTGATGAAGGTAATGTCATGCAGCTCTCCCATACCGGTCTTTCCGGCGTGGCTGTCGTCAGCGGTATTTTCGCGCAGCCTGATATCCGGCAGGCTGCTGCACAGCTAAAGGAAGCGGCCTGCCGGCTGTAATCCCAATCATATCAATTACCGCAAGCCGATTGCAGTAAACCAATTGCAACAAACCAATTGCAGCAAAACAATTGCGGCAAATCACATTCAGCGAATACAACAGAATATCATAGCGGCAGATCGGGGGCACCACCTTTTGTCGCTATACAAAATTAATGCACTGATTCACTTAAAAGGAGGTTTCATTATGAACACAGCATTAACAATCGCAGGGAGCGATTCCTGCGGAGGCGCCGGCATCCAGGCAGATATCAAGACAATGACCGCCAATGGCGTATATGCCATGAGCGCCATCACGGCTCTTACTGCCCAAAATACGACCGGCGTCACAGATATTATGACCGTAACATCTGCTTTTCTAGGAGAACAGCTGGACAGTATTTTTACCGATATCTTTCCGGATGCAGTCAAAATCGGCATGGTCGCTTCCGACGAGCTCATTCATGTCATCGCTGCAAAGCTGACCTTCTATCAGGCGTCCAATATCGTTGTGGACCCTGTTATGGTAGCAACCAGCGGGGCAAAGCTCATGGAGGACCAGGCCGTCAGCACCTTGAAAAGTGAATTATTACCCTTAGCGACTCTGATCACACCGAACATTCCGGAAGCGCAGATTCTGTCCGGCCTTACCATCGAAACGGCTGCGGACATGGAGAAGGCTGCAGCCATCATCTGTGAGAACTATCCTTGCAGCGTTCTGTTAAAGGGCGGCCATCAGATCAATGATGCCAATGACCTGCTCTACTCCAAAGAAAGCGGCGCCGTCTGGTTTTATGGAAAACGCATTGACAATCCCAACACGCACGGCACAGGCTGCACTTTGTCCAGCGCCATTGCCTCCAACCTTGCCAAGGGATATTGCCTTGCCGATTCGGTTCTTTATGCTAAAAATTACATCTCCGGCGCTCTTGCTGCCCAGTTGAATCTGGGGAAAGGGAGCGGTCCTATGAATCATGCATTTGCCATTGACGGAGATTTTTCTGCCGCAGGAAAGGAGAATCGATGAACAGACAAGGGACGAGTACCTTCAGCAACGGATTAATCTGGTTTGGCGCAGGACTTTCCATCGCAGAGATTCTGACAGGAACCTACTTTGCGGATCTGGGATTTGCAAAAGCCCTTTCGGCCATTTTGCTGGGACACCTTATCGGTGCAGTCTTAATGTATTTTGCAGGTATGATCGGCGCCAGAGAACAAAAGAGTTCCATGGAAACGGTTCGCATAAGCTTTGGTCCAAAGGGCTGCCTTCTTTTTGCCATCCTCAATGTGGCACAGCTCCTTGGCTGGACCGCCATTATGATTTATGATGGCGCACTTGCTGCCAATCAGATCTTTTCCTCCGGCGTATGGATCTGGGCTCTTGTCATCGGCGTCCTGATTCTGGTATGGATTCTCATCGGCCTGACCAATCTCGGGAAAGTCAACACCATCGCCATGGCCGCACTTTTTGTCCTGACACTGGTTTTGTGCAAGGTGATCTTCTTTTCGGGAAATGCCGCAGTCTATGCGGCAGCAGAGGATTCCATGAGCTTTGGCGCTGCCGTAGAGCTGGCCGTTGCCATGCCACTTTCCTGGCTGCCTCTGATCAGTGATTACACAAAGGAAGCCAGAGAGCCTGCAAAGGCGACCATCGTAAGCGTCATAACCTACAGCCTTGTCAGCATCTTCATGTATGTCATCGGCCTTGGCGCAGTTCTTTATACCGGTGAGACCGACATTGCCGCCATCATGGTAAAATCCGGTCTCGGCCTTGCAGGGCTTGTCATCATCGTATTTTCCACCGTCACCACAACCTTCCTGGATGCCTATTCTGCCGGCATTTCTGCAGAATCCGTTTCCTCAAAGATCAAAGGAAAGTGGGCCGCTGTCGCGGTGACTGTTCTCGGCACTGCCTGTGCGATGGTTTTCCCCATGGATGATATCACTGATTTCCTGTATCTGATCGGTTCCGTTTTTGCACCGATGATTGCCGTTCAGATTGGGGACTACTTTATCCTCAATGGCAACCATGACAAGCGCAGTGACCGGATCAATCTCATCGTCTGGCTCGCGGGCTTTTGCATCTACCGCCTGCTGATGCAGATTGACACTCCGGTAGGCAATACTCTGCCTGACATGATCATTACGCTCCTTTTGCTCGTTGTTGTAAGGAACTTGCTGGGGAAACATTCACACCAAGCCTAAGTGTCCTCTGTCCGCCTTTGGAGACAGAGGCGGAAAAGGAGAACCTAATGAAAACAACCAGCAGCACCAATCTCAGAAAAATCACGCTCACTGCCATCTTTGCAGCCATTGCCGTTGTGGGAAGTCTTTTTTCCTTCCCGGTATTCGGCTCGAAATGTGCTCCTGTGCAGCACCTTGTCAACATTCTGTGTGCGGTATTTTTAGGTCCATGGTGGGGACTTGCCGCCGCCTTTATCGCCAGTCTCATCCGAAACCTGATCGGCCTTGGCACGCCGCTGGCCTTTCCGGGCAGCATGTGCGGCGCCCTGCTCTCCGGCTTGCTCTATCGATACGGTAAAAAGCTGCCGCTTGCCTACCTCGGAGAGGTCTTCGGCACCGGCATCATCGGCGGCATGCTGGCCTATCCGGTCGCCGTACTTGTTCTCGGCAACAAAACCGCTGCCCTCTTCACCTTTGTCGTTCCCTTCCTCATCAGCACCTGCGGCGGCACCATCATTGCCATCATTCTGGTGACCGCTCTCCAGAAAACAGGTGTATTACAGCGATTACAGGAGTCTTTTTAGTATGACAACCGATATTCTCAAAGTCATAAAACGCACCAATCCCATTGTGCACTGCATCACCAATTCTGTAACCGTAAACGACTGCGCCAATGCCCTCCTTGCCCTCGGAGCCTCCCCTGTTATGGCGCACCATATTGCAGAGGTAGAGGAAATCACAGAAGGAAGCCAGTCTCTTGTCTGCAACCTTGGTGCCACCGACGACTACGATGCCATGTTCCTGGCTGCCGGGAAGGCTTCGCAGTGCGGCCACCCCATCGTTGTCGATCCCGTAGGAATCTCCGGCTCCACCTTCCGGCGAACCAAACTGCTGGAACTGATGCATACGACCAAGGTCACCTGCATTCGGGGCAACAATTCCGAGCTGCGAGCCATCCTTTCAAACTGTGGTGGAAGATGCGGAGTGGATGCGGATGTAAGAGATGCTGCAGACCACGAATTTGCCGAGCAGCTGCAGGCCTTTGCAGCCGAAAACCACCTGATCCTCATCGCCTCCGGCAAGGAAGATCTGGTTACTGACGGCTCCAGTCTGATCCGCGTAACCGGCGGCCATGAAATGATGAGCAAAATAACGGGCACCGGATGTATGTCCAGTGCCCTTCTGGGTGCGGCTTTTGCCGCTGTTCCTATGATGGATGCCATGAATATGACGGATGCTGCCGTCTGGCTATGCTCCTACGTCAAACGATGCGGAGAACAGGCAGCGGCTGCCACCTTGAACACCTGCGGCGGCACTATGACCTTCCGGCAGCAGTTCATTGACCGAATCGGCAGAATCTGATGTACTAACCATGGAGCTTTTCTTTGGCAATACGCTCATTTAGCAATGCCCAGGCAGCCTCTGTGCCGCCCTTAATCTGCACTCCCGGCAGAATATAGGCCTTCGTCTGTTCCACGAAAAGATAAATCGCACTCTTCGTTTTCCATACGCCAAAAAGACTCTCCCAGGGATAATCATGCGCTTCGCCCATGCGGCCGCCCCGCCCGGCGTCCTGCACATGCAGGCCTTCCGGCGCAATGTCCACGCGGTAGACATTCTGCGGCGTCGAAAGTCCCATCTTTTTTGCCTGCTGCGTCACCGAGTGAAAATACGACCCGAAATAACAGACCGGCAGCCCCACAGCAACCACGGCCAGCACAATGCCAAGGAGCAGCGCCCCTTCTCTTTTCCCGACCTGGCTGTAGCAGATTCCTGCAAACACCAGCATCAGCAGCATAAAGAGCAGCGGACGGATCCACCTCTTCTGCCTTTTCAGAACATCAAACGCTGCAAAACGCCGGAATTCTGCCACACTCATCTTAACGGATGTGGATAGGGTCGTATTTTTCGATGCCATCTTTTACAATCTCCTTCTTCCATATGGTGCTGATTGTCGTCCGCAGACTTTCCTGCAAACACCCCCTGTCATTGATCACTCCCCCACATCAGACGTCTTTTCTGTGGGAACGCTTCTGACCGACCTTCAGACAGTACCTGTTATTGTAACACGTCCTCTTCCCCTCGTATGCGTCGGTTGATAATTTTCCACAAAAGCGATACGATTTATGCGTATTTGTATAGGTACTTTTTGTGTTGGGGGATGATTTTCTATGACGTGGCTGCATCGGCACATGAATTTCAAAGGAAGGATCATGCTGTTCGGGGCCGCGTTTTTTGCTGCGCTTTTGGTGCAGCTCTATGTCAGCTACTATCAATCCACCTATGTTCTGGATCAGATGGATCAGCAGACCGGTAATTTTCACTCCATCAGTCAGTTCTCCGGCGGCATCAGCCGTCAAATGAGTGCCCTTTCGAATTATCGTTGGGAGAATGGGGATTCCCTGGCGCTCTTAGAGACACTCCGCAGCAACAACAGTACCTGCGATGCCTGGCTCTGGCGCATTGACAGCGACCTTTCTGAGGTTGGAGAAGAGCAGTATCTCCTTGCCCGCGCCGTTCGGATCACCTATCACAATTATAATCTCATTCTGGAACAGCTGATGGAGCAGCTCCGTCAGAATGACCGCTCTGCTGCATCTGACATTTACTACAATGAGCTCTCTGTCTGCGGCAAGTACCTGCAGCAATACACTTCAGATCTGCTCCAGACAGCTATCACCGAAGGGCAGGGAACCTATTCCAGCCTGTCCGAGCTCAATGCAGTTCTTAAGAAAATCCAGCTCGTCAACACCTTCATCTGCATTCTGTTGGGCATTCTGGTCATTATTTCTGTCTGGCAGCTGCTCGATCCCGTACAGCAAATGATCGTGGCATCCAAGGAAATCGGAAAAGGCCATCTGGATACCCCTGACGTTGCCGTTCCGCATCACAACGAGATCGGCCAGCTGGCCAGAGCCTTTAATACCATGAAGCACTCCATGGTCCGACAGCTCCAGACACTCCAGGAAAAAAACGACATTGAGCGGGAGCTCCACCGCAGCGAGACGCAGGCGCTCGAACTCCAGAACACCGTGGAGCGAAGCCGCCTGCAGCACCTTCGCAGTCAGATCGATCCACACTTTCTGTTTAATACGCTGGGAGTCATCCTGCGCGTTTCTGATGAAGAAGGGGCGCCCCGCACTCGTTCCCTGATCACGGCCCTTTCACAGCTGCTGCGCTACAGTCTTGCCAGCAATGACCTGCAGGTTCCGTTGTCCCGGGAAATCCGCATTATCGATGAGTTTTATGAAATCTATCATGTCCGCTTTGGAGAACGTGTCTGTATGGAATGGGATTATGACGAGGAACTCGACCTGACACAGACACTGGTTCCCTCCTTTATCCTGCAGCCTCTGGTCGAGAACGCCTTCAAGCACGGCATCATTCCAAAGGAAAAAGGAGGAACCGTGCGGATCATCCTCCGCAGGTGTCCCGTCGGACCCTTCCTGTACATTGCCGTCCGCGATGACGGCGTCGGAATCCCGGGTAATCTGCTGCTGCAGATCCGCAGCGGACTGAATGCACCAAACGCCGTCTCTGCAGCCGGGGAGCATATCGGCGTCCGCAATGTTGCAGACAGACTAAGGCTCCTCGAGCCGCCCGGAACTCTGCGCATTTATTCCAGACAGGGACGCGGCACCTGGTCGGTGCTGTTCCTTCCTCTGATTGAACTCGAGGAGCCCGAATTCTAAGGAAATGGTAACTGAATCCGCGTTTTCTTAATGACAAGTCCCCAAAACACAACAGAAACTGATCCTGACCGATCGCATGAGGTTCTGAAATATGTATAAGCTCCTGATTGCTGATGATGAATCCAAGGAACGTGAGTTATTGACTGACCTGGTCATCTCGCATTTTCCCAATGAATTTCATATTGAAACTGCAGATAACGGACGCCATGCCCTGGAAAAGGCCCTGCTCCTTCCTGCCGATCTCATTCTCATGGACATTGAAATGCCGGGAATCAGCGGTCTCGAGGCTGCCCGGCAGATTCTGGAGAAATGTCCTTCCTGCAAGATCATCTTTGTCACTGCGTACGGTCTCTTTCAGTATGCCTATGAAGCGATGCGTCTGGGGGCCTGCGGATATATTCTAAAGCCGGTCATCTGCCAAGATGCCGTGCAGAACATTCAGAAGGCGCTTACCCAGATGGAGTCTGAGCGCCGCCTCCTGCAGCTCGCCTCCGCCGCTCCCCCTGCCGCCAAGTCCGAAGGTTCTCCTGCACCGATGAATCACATGGCACTCCTCATGCAGCAGGTACAATCCTATATCCACGATAATTATATGTATGAACTCTCCCTGGACAGCGTCAGTGAAATCATGAAGATCAGCCCGGCCTATCTCTCCGCGCAGTTTAAAAAATACGTGCACACCGGCTTTCTCGACTACCTAACCGATGTCCGTATGCAGGCGGCCTGTGAGCTGCTCTCTGATCCTCTTCGCTCCACTGCAGAGGTTGCCGGCATGGTCGGCTATGAGGATGCCAGCTATTTTGCCCGCGCCTTTAAAAAGCGCATTGGACAGACGCCAACGGAGTATCGCAGGATGCGTGCACGCAGTATGAAGGAGGGCAGATCTTGAGCACAGACAAGGCGCACATTCCATCCGGCAAAACAACGGGCAAGATCATCGCTGCTCTTACCTTTTTGTTCATCCTGCTCCTGCCATTTGCAGGCCGCCATCTGCCGCTGCCTGCCGGTGACTCTGCGCAGCAAAATAACGAGCCGCAGCTCATTCTTCGCTATGCCGACAACCAGCCGGAAGGATACCCTACAACACAGGCTGCCTATTCCTTTGCCGAGGAGGTTTCACAAAGAACAAACGGCAGGGTGCAGGTTCGCGTGTATTCCAACGGAGAACTCGGCAGCGAGCAAGGCGTTGTAGAGCAGATGGAATACGGCGGCGTCGACTTTTCCCGTATCTCCATCATGATCCTGAGCGAGTTCGTGCCACAGTTCGAGGTTCTGGAGCTCCCCTATCTCTATGAGAGTAACGAGCATATGTGGAAGGTTCTGGATGGCGACATCGGCCAGGAATTTTTAAACTCCATCAGCTCTGACATCGGACTTACTGGACTAGCCTGGTATGATGCGGGCGTTCGTCATTTTTACACTACCGAAGAAGTGACCTGTCTGGAGGACCTTTCCGGACTGCAGATTCGCGTTGGCGAATCCAGTCTCATGCAGAACGTGATCCGATCCTTCGGTGCGGTGCCGGTTCCTCTGACCTATGACGATGTCTACAGTGCACTTGCCAAAAATGAGATTGATGGTGCCGAGAACAACTGGCCCAGCTACTATTACACCGGGCACTATGAAGTCGCCAAATACGTCCTCGAGGACGCCCATACCAGAATTCCGGAGGTTTTACTGGCCAGCAGTGAGGCAATGGAAAGCCTGGCTGCACTGGATGAAACCTATCCCGACATCATTCGCGACTGTGCTAAAAACGCCCAGACACTGGAGCGGCAGCTCTGGCAGGAGGCTGAGGAGGAGTCCCTGCATAAAATACAGGAGGCCGGCATCACCATCACGGCGCTGGATGATCAAGAACAAACTCGTTTTAAAAAGGCCGCCTTGGCCGTCTATGAAGACTATTCTGATCAGGAAGAGCTGATCCGGCAGATTCAAGATTCAAAGCCCTAAATCGCTGCGCCTCCAAGCAGGCGATTCTCGTTCACGTTAGTTCGCATTTTTCAAAATGCCCAGACACCGCACGCCTGCTTTGTGCATTCTGTATATGCCGACATTCGCATTTTCTTACGAATGTCAGCATTTTTTTATGATCCTCTTGTTAAAATATTAATAAATCGTTAAATTTTTATATATGAGCGGGACACAATGCGCTGCATTCGTCATGTTGCAGCCGTGTCCGAACAACAGGAAGGGTTCGCAGTCTCCACCGGTTGCGCGCAAGGGGGAACGAGAATATGCGTATTTTTCCTGAATAAAATTCGTCCCAAAGAGGGGGCAAAAGGAGACATTTATGAAAAAGAAAGTTCTTTCACTGGCACTGGCAGGTGCTATGGTGCTGAGTCTCGCAGCTTGCGGCTCCAGCAGCTCTTCGAGCACCGCTGCTTCTTCCGATGCAGCTGCAGAAACCTCTGAGACTACAGAGACTGCTGAGGCTGCTGAGGAGACCACAGAGTCCACCGGCGATTCCTCCGCTGCTGCAAATGATCCTAAGGTTACTCTTGTTTATGCAGAGGTTAACCCGCTGGATACTATCGTTGGTCAGACTGCTACAGCCTTCAAGGAGAAGGTTGAGGAGCTCTCCGGAGGTTCCATCGAAATCGACATTCAGGCATCCGGTGTTCTGGGTTCTGAGAACGACGTTCTGGACAACATCCTGGCAGGCGGCGACACCATCGATATGTCCCGTATCTCCGCTTTCGCTCTGACAAGCTATGGCTGCAATAAGGCAACGCTTCTGTCCATCCCTTACACATGGGAGAGCCGTGATCACTGGTGGAACTTTGCTAACTCTGATCTGGCACAGGAATTCCTGGATGAGCCTCAGGAACTGGGCCTGCCGATCCGCGGCGTCTTCTACGGCGAGGAAGGTTTCCGTCACTTCTTCATCAAGAACGGCATCGAGGTAAACGGCCTTGAGGACTTCAAGAACCTGAAGCTCCGCGTATCCAACGACCCTGTTATGAACGGAATGGTTGAGGGCCTTGGCGCATCTCCGACCGTTGTATCCTTCAACGAGCTGTACAGCGCACTGCAGACCGGTGTCGTTGATGGTGCTGAGCAGCCCATCGCAAACTACAAGTCCAATGCATTCCCGGAGGTTGCTAACACTCTGGTACTCGATGGACACACCCTTGGCGCCGTTCAGGTTGTCATCACCGACAATGCATGGAACAAGCTGACTGAGAATCAGCAGGCTTGCATCATGGAGGCCGGTGCTTATGCACAGCAGTTCAACGCAGAGCTTTCCGAGACCGAGGAGAACAAGGTTCTCGATCAGCTCCGAGAAGAAGGCTGCAACATCGTTGAGGTTGAGGACAAGCAGGCATGGGCTGACGCTTGCGCAACTGTCATCGAAGAGAATACCAAAGATCAGGCTGAGCTGTATCAGCAGCTGAAGGATTTTGCTAACTAATCCGCACACGGCGAACATTGACGTTTTCCAAAAAGAAACGCTATACAGCTAAAAGCAGTGATTCGATTGGATCATCCCCGGCTACGAGATCCCTGAATACGCGCAACAGGCTTTCGGCACGAGGTCGATCATCGGATTGGTATTGAACATGTAAGACTGCAGGGGTAGACGGCGCGGCATAGCCGCATTGCCTGCCCCTCTTTTCATCAGATTACTTTCACTAAAGGAGGATACAGGGATGCCTGCAATCTTTACTACCCTGGATAAGGTCCGTCCGGTTTACGATATCGTCTATAAGGTGGTTATGTTCATCTGCAAGATTCTGCTCGTTGCAGATATTCTCATCACCTGCTATGCGATTCTGGGCCGTTACATTCCTTTCATCAGTGACCCTTCCTGGTCGGAAGAGATGGTTCTGACACTGATGAGTTATATGGCTGTTCTGTCTGCCGCACTGGCCATTCGCCGCGGCGCACATATCCGCATGACCGCTTTTGACAATTATCTTCCCAGAACTGTCATCATCATCCTGGACATCATGGCAGATGTTGCAGTCATGATCCTCGGCTTTATCATGCTGATCTGCGGCTGGAATTTCTGCCGGACCCTCGGCAGCGTAGGAACCTACGTTTCCATGCCCTGGCTGTCCCGCTTCTGGATGTATTTCCCGGTTCCGCTGGCTGGTCTTGCCATGATCATCTTTGAGATCGAGGCAGTTTACAACGACATCAAAAAATTCTTTGTAAAGGAGGTCACAGCATAATGGATACCCAGACTTTGGCAATTATTGTGCTGCTCGGCAGCTTCTTCGTCATGATCTTCCTGCGTTTCCCGATCGCATACGCAGTAGCACTTTCCACCGTTATGTGCCTTGGTGTTCAGGGCCTTAGCTTTAACACCCTGTGCCAGCAGCTGGTAAAAGGTATCTCCTCTTTCAGCCTGATGGCCGTTCCGTTCTTTATCACAATGGGCGTTCTCATGGGCTCCGGCGGTATCAGTGAGAAGCTGATCGCACTCGCCGATGCCTGCGTTGGCTGGATGAGAGGCGGTATGGCCATGGTTAACATCGTGGCTTCCTACTTCTTTGGCGGCATCTCCGGATCCGCATCTGCAGATACTGCTTCCATCGGATCCATCATGATCCCCATGATGGTTGATCAGGGCTATGATGCAGATTTCTCTACTGCTGTAACCATCACCTCCTCCTGCGAGGGTCTTCTGGTTCCTCCGAGCCACAACATGGTCATCTATGCAACGACAGCCGGCGGCATCAGCGTAGGAAGCCTCTTCCTGGCTGGTTACCTTCCGGGCGCTCTGCTCGCCATTTCCCTGATGGTTGGCTCCTACATCATCTCCGTAAAACGCAACTATCCCAAGGGAGAGCCCTTCAAGCTCAGCCGCTTCTTTAAGCAGCTGGGAACCTCCATCTGGGCTCTTGCAGCCGTTATCATCGTTGTCTTCGGCGTTGTCGGCGGTGTCTTCACTGCAACAGAGTCGGCTGCAATCGCTGTTATCTACTCACTGATCGTTTCCGTCTTTGTTTACAAGGGACTCGACTGGAAGGGTGTATGGGATCAGCTGAGTGAGTGCGTCAACACGCTGTCCATCGTATTGATCCTGATTGCATGCTCCAATGCCTTCGGATACTGCCTGACAACCTTGCATGTCCCGGATCTTGCTGCAACTGCTATCACAGACCTGACCAGCAACCCGATCCTGATCGCACTCCTTCTGGATCTGATCCTGCTGGTTCTGGGCTGCATCATGGATATGGCTCCCATCATCCTGATCGCAACTCCGATCCTGCTGCCGATCGCAACCTCCATCGGCATCGACCCGGTTCAGTTCGGTATTATCGTCGTTCTGAACTGCGGCATCGGCCTTCTGACACCTCCTGTTGGCGCCGTTTTGTTCATCGGCTCTGCCGTTGCAAAGCGCCCTATGGAGAAGGTCGTAAAGGCAACGCTTCCCTTCTACGGATGCATGCTGATTACCCTGCTGCTCCTAACCTTTGTTCCGGACATCAGCCTCTTCATTCCGAAGCTGTGCGGCTATGTTCCTACCATCACACCGACATGGTTTGGCTGATCAGTGAATGAAAATAATAATCTCAAGGTTTTAGGCTACCTTGGACACAAAAAGGAGGTCAGCGCTTTGCGCTGACCTCCTTTACTAATACATATTCAATCTGCCATCACTCTCCGGTATGCGCTGTCCCGATAAGGACACCCTGCACCACAAAGTTATTCACATGTCCTGTTGCATAGCAGGTAGACAGCGTCAGAAGATGTGGTCTCGATGCCCAGTCAATCTCAGCCCCTGCCTCTTCGGACATTTGATAGACGGAATGTTTTCCGGCATCTGCAACATAGGAATCATAGCCGTCCTCTCCCTCAAAATCATCATAGACATCATCGCGCACCGGAATCGTATAGTAGGCAAAAATACGATAAACCAGCACCTGATCTTCCTGATAGATGTAGATGTACGGATCCTCGTCGCACAGCGTCTCGTCCCGCAGGAATTTTTTGAGACTGCCGAACATTGTGCCGTTCTTCATATTGTGACCGAATATGAACGTATTGCTGTCACCAAAATCCGGCGATGCTGAATAATTGAGATAAATGCATCCGGATGCATTATAGGTTCCTTCAAAGGTGGTATGCAAATATTTGTCGTCATCCTCGCCCTGTGTCACCGGATAATGAAGATCCAGAACCGGAATATAAAGGACCCCGACGAATTCATCGTTGATTCCCTTCAGAGCGTCATAATCAATATCAAGCGCCGGATATTCGATCTGCGGCTCCTCCGGTATCTCTCCCTGTTCCCCCTCTTCTGCCGCGGAACTCTCCGAAAGATCCTCTGTCAGCAAGATGTAGGAATCCAGCTCCTCATATTCCTTTCTGGCCTGCCGATATACCGCATACTGCTGCACGAACTGGCACGAGGAATAGACGAAAACGACCCCCAGCCCTGCCGGAATAATCCATCCTGCTGCTCGCCATACCAGACTTTTTTTCTTTTTGCTCGTCTTTTTCTTTTCGCTCGCCTTGGTATCGGCCTCTTTTGTGTCTTTTGATTCCTGCTGCAGGGGACCTGCATTTTTCAGAGATTCATCATTCTCATACCACGACAGATCCAGCGTCCCGGAGAACTTTGCAGCATCATGTGCTCTGGCCTTTTCTTCGTCGAACCACCAGTCCTCGTCCTCCCAGTCAAAATCGTCTTCTGTTCTGCTCCAGCGTCCATACCCCATCCTATCGATGCCGACATAATCCATGTCGTCACGATCCCAGTTGTTGTTGATCTTGCTGTTATTGTACTCGCCGCTGCGATTCTCACTGCCACGATCTGTCATTCTCTTCTCCCACGGTTACCGCTGTTGACGCCGCATATTCCGATGATGCAGCAAATAAAAACTCCAAGGCCGGTATAGAATATCACCCGCCCGCTTATCCCATTATAAGCGTTTGCTCTTGATAAAACGAGAGTAAAAATATTAATGGCTCCATGAAGTGCGATCACCGCCCTTAAATTCTCCGTTCTCGCCAGAAAATTGCAGAACATCACTCCCATCACTGCAGCATAACAGCCCTGAACCAGGTTTCCATGACTGATTCCGAATAAGAGGGCACTTCCTGCTGTTCCAAGGATCAGGCTCCCGGAAGATTCCCACAATCTCTCAAAGGTGATTCCGCGAAAAATCTCTTCCTCCGCATAGGGCACTGCAATCCCGTAAACCATCACCCCGATCAGGATACTCACCTTCTGTGTCTGTCCCGCTGCCGCACTCGCCGCAGCATCTGCTGCCACAGCGCCGCTTTCCTGCAGCAGTGCATTGAGTGCCATCGAACCGCTCATTGTCCCCAGTACCAGGAAGCCGTATTCCATCCTTGATGGCACCCGGTGCAGCCTCCCTTCCGGCCGATACGGCTTTGGGCGGACCTTTAGAAATCGCATCGTCACACACAAAGCCCCAAGCGCTGCAACGGCTGTATTCAATGCCTGCAGATTCTGCATTGCCGCAGTGCCAACTGTCTGCAGGCTCTTAGCAGTCACAAAATCTCCGTTCTGCAGCACCTCCTTGATCGAAAAGCTCTGCAGCAATCCCAAACACGACTCCAGAAGGGATAACAACACCTGGCAGCACAGGATATAGACAATTGCCGGAAGAATCGACTGCAGCATCGCCGAGAAATCTCTCTTCCTTTGATTGGATTCCGGAGGCCGGAGCACACCCTTTTCCGGAGCATCTGCCGGCAGGCGGTGCGTCCTGTTTTGCCGCCTCATTCCTGACACAGGAGCTTTTGCAGCTGCGGCACGTCCTCTGCAATGTATTCTGCCCCGGCTTCCTCGAGCTCTCTTCTGCTGCCGTAGCCATAGGTAACACCCACGGCTGTCACATGGTTGGCCAGTGCCCCCTTGATATCAAAAGATCGATCTCCCACCATTGCGCAGCCTTCGATCACTGCATCCTCCTCGGCCGCAGGAACGCCCAGCTCTCTTAATGCACGCTGCACCATAAGGAGCTTGTTGTCTGCTCCCATCTTGTTGTCCAGCTCTTCACTGATGTTCGAGCCTACAATGACATCAAAATACGCCTTCAGGCCAAAGTGCTCCAGCACCTTATGTACCATGTTCTCCGGTTTCGAAGAAGCAATGGCAAGACGTGTGCCCTTTTCATGCAGGGTCTTCAGCATCCGGGGAACGCCGGGATAGACCTCATTTTCAAAAATCATTTCCCGATCATATACCTCACGGAAATGATGAATGGCCTCTGCCGTCTGTTCTTCATTCATGCCGTATCGTTCCTTAAAGCTCAGATTCAGCGGCGGTCCCACAAAGGACAGCAGCTGTGACCGGTCCGGCTCCTCAATTCCCATCTGATGCAGGGCATACTGTACGGCATGCGTAATGCCGGGCCCCGACTCCGTCAATGTGCCATCCAGATCGAACAGGATTTTCGAATAGGTCATACATCCTCCCTTGCATAGTCAAACGAATATCGGACAGCTCTGCGCCAACCTCTTAGTTTTCTTGCCAGCTCCTCGTCCGTAATCTGCGGGGTAAAGACCTTTTCTGTCATATTATTCTCCCGCAATGCTTCCATGTCCTTCCAGTAGCAGACAGACAACCCTGCCAGATATGCTGCTCCGAGGGCCGTTGTTTCGACGCAGGCCGGGCGCTCCACCGGAATATTCGCAATGTCTGCCTGCATCTGCATCAATAGGTTATTGATGCTGGCGCCGCCGTCCACCTTCAGCTGCTGAATGCCGATTCCGGAATCCTTACGCATCACATCCAGAACGTCATTGACAAGGTAGGCAATGGACTCCAGCGTTGCCCGGATGATATGATTCTTGTTCACACCGCGGGTGATCCCGACAATCGTGCCCCGCGCATACTGATCCCAGTACGGTGCTCCGAGACCTGTAAAGGCCGGGATCACATAGCAGCCGTTCGTATCTCTCACCTTCGAGGCAAAAAATTCCGAATCCGCCGCAGAATCAATGAGCCTCATTTCATCCCGGAGCCACTGAATTGCCGCACCGGCTACAAAGATCGAGCCTTCCATCGCATAGGTAATGGTTCCGCCGATGCCCCAGGCTATGGTGGTCACCAGGCCGTTTTCCGAGAACACCGGCCGGTCTCCCGTATTCAGCAGCATAAAGCCTCCGGTGCCATAGGTCGTCTTGACCTCTCCCTTGCGAAAACACGACTGCCCGAACATGGCGCATTGCTGATCGCCGGCTGCTCCTGTGATCGGAATCTGTGCCTGAAAGAGTGTAGGATCCGTGTGTCCGAAATAACCGCTGGAATCCTTGACCTTGGGCAGCATACTGCGGGGAATCTCCAGAAGGTCCAGAATCTCCTGATCCCAGTCCAGCGTATTGATGTTGAACAGCATCGTGCGGCTCGCATTGGAATAATCGGTGTTGTGATGATGGCCTCCTGTAAGCTTCCAGATGAGCCACGTCTCCACCGTTCCAAAGGCCAGCTCGCCTTCCTCTGCCTTTTCCCTCGCACCTTCCACGTGATCCAGGAGCCATTTCACCTTTGTCGCCGAAAAATACGCATCGATCACCAGTCCCGTCTTGCTGCGGATGGTTTCAGTCAGTCCCTGCGCCTTCAGTTCGTCGCAGTAGGCCGACGTTCTGCGGCACTGCCAGACGATGGCATGATAGATTGGCTCGCCTGTCGCGCGGTCCCAGACGATGGTTGTCTCACGCTGATTCGTGATGCCGATGGCTGCGATCTGCTCCCCGGTGATGCCCACCTTGTACATTGCCTCAACGGCAACTGCAAGGATCGTAGACCAGATTTCATTCGCATCCTCCTCCACCCATCCGGGCTCCGGATAATATTGCGGGAATTCCCGCTGTGCCATACTGACAATACTGCCCTTTTCGTCGAACAGAATGCAGCGGTTACTGGTTGTTCCGGCATCCAGTGCCATGATGTATTGTTTCATATTCTTCACCTGCTTTGTACTGTGCCAGTTACCGCTTACTCGCCTGCCATCGACAGGGTGGCGGCAGACAAATAAGCGGTAACGCTGCTTAGTGCTGTGCCTTTTCCATCATCTGCTCTGCATTTCGCATAAAGGCCGCCATCATGCAGGGCCGAACCGCTGCTATCAGATCATGGTCAAAATTCGGCCGCAAAGACCAGCTGTTGTCAATCACCATCACGTTCTCTGTCTCTTCGGTGCAGGGCGGCCACTCCATCACACCATCGGCAGGAGAAGCGGTCGGAACGCCTGTCCTTGCAAAGGACATGACCGCAGAGAAAATGCTCTCCTCCAATGTCTCGGTGATGCCGTCTCCCTCCTGCGTCGAGGGCACGAGCTGCGTATTGTGGAACACGTACGGAATGTCCGCGCAGTGCCAGGGCGTTGCACCGCCGTCGATCGGCATGTCATGATTGAACAGATACGAGTAGGTGCAGTGATTCAGCTTGCTCCTCTCTGCAATGTACTCCATATCGTTAACGCGGAACATGAAGTCGATTCGCGTCACATCTGCAATGGCACGCTCCGGATACGCCTCTTCGAACAACGGCAAAATCTTCTCCGTCTCGGATTCCCCGAGAGTCGCCTTCACGATGGCCTTCTGCTCCTCGTAAGATGCGGTCCGCTTGTCATACGGTGCCGGCGTAAACGAACTGAACTCTCCGTAGGTCGTTCCGATGATAAGTGGAATCCCGGCCGTCTCCTCGCGGAAGCCGTTGAACAAGGGATCACCGGCGTAATACGCATTTTTAAACGGGGCACAGCCAATGTTGCAGCCCTCTTTCTGCAATTTCGGGGAAACCTTCTGATAGGCATTTGCCAGATCACGATACGGTACTTCCTCCAGTTCCTGAATCGTATGGATTCCCAGCTCCTCCATCATTGCCTCGGCGCAGGGCTTTCCGCTCCCTGCCACGTCCGGAAGGCTCACCGGTGCCGGCTCTCTGCCGCTGCAGACACCGCTCATGATGATGCCGCGGTGATAGAGACCATCTGCCTCCGGAGACTGCAGAATACAGGTCACCTTTCCGCCGCCGCCCGACTGACCAAAGATCGTTACATTCTCCGGATCGCCTCCGAACACTTCTGCATTGTCATGTATCCACTTGAGCGCTGCAATCAGGTCATCGGTTCCAGCATTGCCTGAGTTCACATATTCCTCGCCGTAATCTGACAGATCCAGATATCCCAGAATATTCAGTCTGTGATTGACACTCACAACGACGGCATCTCCGAGCTCTGCCATATTCTCGCCTTCATAGGCCCACTGCTCAATGGAGGACCCTGCAAAATAACCGCCGCCGTGGAACCATACCAGAATGGGCCGCTTTTTCCCATCTCCCAGTCCCGGTGTCCAGATATTGAGATTCAGACAGTCCTCGTTCTGCGGCCAGTACCGGTGCGGCACCAGAAGCTCCCCGTTCGGTCTGTCCTCGCTCATCAAAGGGCACACATAGCCGTAGCTGGAGGCATCGAACACGCCCTCCCAGTCATAACACTCCGGCCGGTGGAATCGCCTTGCCTTTGCGTACGGAATTCCCTTGAAGATGTATAAATTGTCCTTTACATACCCCTGCGCCGTTCCATGTGTGGTGTTGGCAACTGCTACGCCCGTTTCTCTTTTGAATTGATAGGCCATTTCCCCTCCTTGTCAGAATCCCCTGCGTTTCTTTATCTGCTGCGTTTCTTGATCTGCTGCATTATTTTTCGCTGTGCTAGTACAGCGTTTGCAAAATAACTGGCCAGATATTTAAAAATCGCTGTACTAGAACTCGTGCGGAGCAGATCCCCACTCTTTTTCTGCGCTTTCACCCTTGCGGTCCTCTTCCCAGCAGATTCCAAGGAACAGGAATTCGCCCGGTTCAATGCGAACCTCGAACAGTGTCTCCCCGTTTCCTCTCTGAATGGGTTCGAACCGTATTTGGTCATTCTCCAGTGAATAGAGCTCCTTTGCCCGTCCCTTGATGCGGATGCGCAGCTGCTGCTCTGCCGCATTCTCGTCGCAGGCGTACGGATAAATGCAGAAGGTGTCATTGTCGTAGGTGAACAAAGAGATCTGGCCGGGACCGTCCAGAATCACATCCCCGATGCTCAGCTCTGACCGAATTCGGTTCAGAATCGGAACCGGCAGATGTTTCAGATCTGCGATGCTGTCCGGCAGCACCAGTGTGATCAGCTGACCTTTCCCATAGGTATCGCGCAGCAACAGGCCGTAGCTCTCATCTCCGCCAAAGCCCTTGGCAAGGGCCCAGGTCGTGTTGTTGCGGTGCTCCATCACCGGGAACAGCACCGGCTTTTGGCCGCAGCACTGCTCCGTGCCCCAGCCGTGTTCCCGCTCGGTCATGTAGTCCTGCGCTACGAACACGCGGCCACGGAAGCGGATCGATGTCATTGCCGCCATCTGCTCCGGTGACTTTGCCAGCGCTTCCTTCACAAAGCCGGAGGTTACGATCGCCTTGCCGCCGCCAGAGACAAAGCGTTCTAGCTTCTCCATGATCTTGTCATCCTGCAGTGCCTGAACCGTCAAAAAGACCGCCTTTTCACCCTCCGGGAACTGTGGAACCCCCTCAAAGGGAATTCCTGCCATTCCCAGATAGTCCTCTGCGTGATCCTCGCCCTGTGCATTTAACGGAAGGTAACAAGGCAGTCCCGTGCAGCCACCGACCTTTGACAGCATCGCATCAAGGCGCCCTAACTGGAAGCCCATCGGCGTAATCAGCTTGTTGTTGTACAGGCTCCCCCAGCAGAACATCATGACCTCCTGCGGACGCGAGAGCACCGTTAGATACGCCTGCTCCAGATAGCTGTCCATGGGATAGCACTGGTAGCAGTCAAACCACCCGCCGCCGTTGCGGCCGGGGGCCAGATTCTCCATATACCGCATGATGGAATAGCTCTCATAGCGCGGCAGGTGCTGATCGGTATGCCGCTGGTGACGCGTCTCCGTGCCGGTAAAGATCTTCTCGAAAAGATCCTTCTGCTCCCCGGGATTGTAGCCCGCCTCCTGGTAGCTCTCCATCCAGTTCGGGAACTTGATGGTAACGGAAATCTTTGGGTTCACGGCTCTGGCCGGCTTCAGAATCAGATTTTCCGAAACCTCCTTCATCAGATCCAGGCGGAACGCTTCCCAGCTGCGATTCCCCTTTGCCTTCCGGCAGTCGTCGCAGGTGCAGTTGGTAAAAAAGAAATCATCAATGATGAACTCATCATAGATTCCGGCAATGTACTCCACCGTTTTCTTTAAATGCTGACGCATCCGTTCATTCGAATAGCAATAAGTGTTGAACAGGCGCTGTCTCCCAGCATCTGCCTCTCCCTGTCCGGAAATCGTCGTGGTAATGCCGCCTGCTACCTCGATGCCGTTTTGGTGGAACACATCGATACAGCGCTCCAGCTGATCCCGCGGAACCAGGCAGTCATCACGGTAAGGCTCCAGATAGACCTTATCAACCCCGACATATTTCTGAAAAAAATCGACCTGCCGCTGCAGCTCCTCCATCGAAATGGAGACCATTGACTGCGCCGTGCAGTAAATCACGCTCTTAAAGTTCTGATAATGTCCCATATCCCCTCCTATCCTCGAAATCCATGGAATGCATTCATAGTCTGTCTCATTATCACAGAAAAAAGCATTTATTTGCCATGGTTCTCACATTTTTATTGCCATTTCACAGGACTCTATCACATTTTATGTTTTCACATAAAGAATTTATCCTTCAATGACGAGTGCCAAAACTACTATGCCTGCTCGCGCAGGCACCGCCACAAATAAAAATCAGCGGCCACGTGTCTGCGCGAGCGAATTCGCACAGACGCGCAGCCGCTGTCTGGGATTTTTACAGCAAATGATACATGACGTGTATATCCTCATACACGTCGTCTTTATTTCGGAATCCGCCGGGAATCACTCCAAGGTCCACAAACCCAAGCCTCTGGTACAGATGAAAGGCATGTACATTAGATGCCACCACGGCATTAAACTGCAGAATGCGGTATCCCAGCTCTTTAGCCTGTTCCAGGCAGTCCTTTACCAGCAGCTCTCCGATATGCAGGCCGCGCATCGAGCCGTCTACCGCATAGCTGGCATTTGCAATGTGTCCCACACGGCCGATATTATTCGGATGCAGAATATAGAGTCCTACAACCTTCCTTTCACATTCTGCTACTGCCGTATACTGCCCTTCAAAAAACGCAGCGGCCTCCTCTTCCTGCAAGCCCTCCAGTTGCGGAAAAGCCGCTCCGCCGTCTACGACCTCATTCCAGATTCGCCTGCAGGCAGCTGCATCCTCCTTGGTAAATTTACGAATGGTCACCTTGTCAGTCGTTATTTGGTCCATCCTTGCTGTCATCTCCTCTTCTGTCACTCCCGGAAAATTGTCTCCCGGCAAGCCCTGCATCCGTAATCTAACAGCTAACCGTTCCATTTCAGCTGTTCCGATTTTGGCGCACCCATAACGATGGTGCAGGTATCTGGTCTATCTCACCGTATTGCGCAGAGTTCCGATTCCCTCGATCGTGCATTCCACTACATCGCCTGATTTCAGGAATTTCGGCGGGTCAAAGCCCATTCCAACACCGGCCGGAGTGCCGGTCGCAATGATCGTTCCGGGCAGCAGCGTCATACCGGAGGAGAGCTCCTCGATGATCTCCGGGATCGTCGTGATCAAAAGGTCCGTCACAGAATCCTGCCGCAGCTCTCCGTTCACATGAGATGTGATGCGAAGGGCCGGCGGAAATGCCATTTCATCCGCAGATACGATGCAGGGCCCCATCGGGGTAAAGCCGTCCAGGCCTTTTCCGAAATACCATTGTTTGTGCATGGTCTGCAGGAGCCGTGCCGAGACGTCATTCAAAACCGTGTAGCCAAAGACATACTCTCCGGCATCCTCTGCCTTAACATTCCGTGCCGTCTTACCAATCACAACTGCGAGCTCTGCCTCATAGTCCAGCCGTTCCACAAGTCCCGGGTGACTTTCAATGAAGCCGTCTGGACTGACCGCTTCGGTCACTCTTTTAGAGAAATAAATCGGGATCGCCTTCTCCTCTTTCACATCCTCCTTTTTGAAGGCTGCGGTATCGTAGTGCTCAGCCTCCTTCGCGTGCGCCCGGTAGTTGATGCCAAGGCAGATCACATCCTGAAGAGGGTGCGGAATCGGCGAAAGGATCTGCGCCTTCTTAAGCGGCAGGGCGTCTGCATCCGATGCCGCCTTCACCACCTCTGCCAGTGCCTCCTTGCCATCTCGAATCAGTGCATTCATGTCCGCATACGGCAGCGGATGAACCGTTCCGGCCTTCTCATCCAGAAAGCCGACAGATTCTTTTTCATCATATGAATAGGTTACGTATTTCATGATAAGATTTCCTCCGTTTGACTATCTATCTTTGTTTGTATCTGTTTCGCACCTGGCGATTTCAATCATGAATTGGGCGCCTTGCGCACAAATTCATAACTGAAATTGTCAGGTGGGCAAGGCCAGCCACATCTCGATTACATTCCCGTCAAATCTAACCGGTAAACAGACTCCGCAATTTCCGTATTTCGAAGGAACATGATCATATAGATGGGCATATAGATTTTCTGTCCCGCCGTCTTCACATTTCCCTCCGGAAAGACATAAGCCTCCCTGTCTGTTATGAGTCCCTATCTTCAAAACGCATCTTCGAAATGTTCCATTGCACCGTTTGTTTCCCACTATTATATGGCTGCCTGCAACTTTTCCCCATGGTTTTAGCGCACTTTTTGCAACTTTTTCCTCCGAATTCAGTCGCAAAATGTAACTTTTCCGAACATTTATATGGACTGATTACTTTTCATGCTTCAGGGCGTCTTTCTGCGTATAGGATTTTCTGGATTTGAGGATTCCACTCCCTTCACCAGCTCAGCATCCAGCTCTTCCTCAAGCTCCTGCACCAGGTATTCATCACTCATGCAATGCATATCTGATACCCCCTCGCTCATCAGTTTATACAGTTCCGAGCGATAAAAAACATCCAGTGCCTTCTCCAAAGTGAGTTCATTATGCTTTGCAAAAAGCTCTACCACGCGTGCATATTTCTTCTGTAAAAGGGTAGCATTCGCATTCATAACTTTCACTCCCTTTTCCTTCATAATTTCGATAATATCATCCACGATATAATCCTTGCTCTGGGTGTGCAGCACCTCGTACTCCGGAATGATATATTGACTCAAAATATCTGTTTGTTCTGTCAGGGCGGCATACACTTTTGCAGCATCAACATTTAACCGTAATGCTACATTTTCAATGCAAAAAATCGCAAACTCTAATTCTCTGCTGTCGCACTGACGATCTTCTATTATCATTTTTTATGCAGCCCTCCTTTTGACACTAAGTCCAATCGAATTTAGGCGAAGTCACTTAACCGATCCACGTTGCTCGAATGATAGTGTGTCGGCCCAAAATCTACGCCGATCGCGTTGCTCCTCATCGGTGAAAATTTGTAAAAATCGGCGTTTCTTTTTGCGGCAGGCCAAACCGCTCCTTGCCCAGTTCAAAAGACTTCATCATAAACGCCATGTTGCGTCCCAGCGTCCGCATCGTCTGCAAGCCTTCAGCATCCTGCTCCACTTCCTCGGCAGAACCTCCGTAGACCATATTCCAGTACTGACTGGAGGCTACCGGCATCCCGGTCATCGTGAAGTATTTGTTCAGCACATCAAAGGTCGACGTGTTGCCGCCCCGGCGGCAAGTCACCACTGCTGCCCCCACCTTCATGGTCTTGTCGCTGCCAAGCGTACTGAAAAACAGCCGGTCCATGAAAGAAATGGCTCCACCTGCAGGCGAAGCGAAGTAGACAGGACATCCGATGACAAAGGCATCCGCTTCTGCCAGCTTGAGGGCCACTTCGTTCACCACATCGTCAAAGACGCATTTACCGGTCTGGGCGCATTTGCGACAGGCGATGCAGCCTCGAATGTTCTTGTTGCCCACATGGAGCAGTTCCACTTCAATTCCCTCTGCCTCCAATGTCTTTTTCAGTTCCGTCAACGCGGTATAGGTGCAGCCCTTTGGACGAGGACTGCCGTTTACTAACAGTGCTTTCATCAAAATCACTCCTTATGCAAAATCGTTTCCAGCTGTGTCAGGCACCTGCCTTTTACCTACGTCTTCCATTTCCACTATAAACAAAACAAGTCCTCCGGAGAAGTCCCGCTTTATTCATCAGTATATACCTTTTGGTTATCATCCGCCGCACTCACAGCAAAAGCCACCCGACTTCCTTTGAAATCAGGTGGCTTCCTATTCTTCTTCACATATTCAATATTAACGATGCGCCGGTTTTACAAAAGACAGTTTTTCCTTTTCCGTCAGCTGTACCACCTCTACGCCTTTTTCCTTTGCATACTTCATCAAGCCTCTCAAATCCATCGTCTTCGTCATTTGGCTCAATAAAATAGGTTGTTCCATGTTCTTCAACGATTCTCTATATTTCTTCATCTGTCCACTCATAATCATAAGTCCCCATTATTTTTTCAGCATTTTCCTCATCAATTGCAAATTGGTATGGATGAAGAACTCCGATATGTTCCGCATGAAGCACACTGACATAGTGTTCAAGAAGTGTTTGATTTGCTGCGTAGCCATACATAAATCCACCATATCCATACTCAGCAGATTTTTGGGCAGCTATCGCAAACAAATGTCCTCCAACGCCATAATATCTTATATTCGCCGATATCATCTTGTTATTCTCGGGATTGCAACACATCCATGCAATGTATACTGCCTTCATAGCCTCATCTTTCGCCAGCGCAACCAATCCCTGAATATCCACAGAGCCTTCTACAACAAGGGCATAAATTTCATTTTCACCAAGCAATTCTTCCCAGTTAACATACCAGCCATTTTTCTTGTTGTATTTTCTCAGAAATGTCCTTCTTTTGATCCTGATAACTTCCGTTTGTACAAGCTCTCCTGTTGTGGCATCCTTTAAGCACTTCTCGTTACATTGCACAATGCTTTGTATGAAAAGCACATTTGCTATATACAGTTTAGATATTCGCATATGGCAGGTACATGAACGGAATGATCGAAAACATGGATATTTTGCACCCCTGTTCTCATTGATCTCAAAATTCACCGAAATTCGAATCCGAAAATTAATGTTATAATCCTCGGAATCACGTTATACTTATGTGGATGTATATATCCAGAGGAGGTAAGTTCTATGAGTGAAAGACAAATGAACATCGCCGATATGCAGTGCTGGATATTCCGTATGGCGCAATTAAAATGGGGAATGAAACCAAAAGAATGTGCAGAAATTTTCAAAAAATATGATATTCTCGGCTTTATTTCTGAATGCTATGAACTTCTTCATGTCAGCAGCTACAAATGTGCCCTTGAAGATGTTGAAGATATTTTAAAAGCGAACGGGGTAGACCTATGCAAACGTTAACTGCTGGCATGTTGCTCTATCATGGAAGCTATGCCGAAATATCCTCCATTGATCTGTCCTACAGTCGAAATTCTCTCGATTTTGGAAAAGGTTTCTACCTTACTTCTTCTTATGAGCAGGCAGTAAATTACATTCCCTCTGCTGTAAAGAAAAATATCCGCAGACGCAAGCTCCCGACCGATTTTCAAATTGCGGACGGCCGCCTTTCTGTCTTCCAATTTCATCCTGATCCAGGATTAGCAATACATTATTTCGAAACGGCCTCTATTGACTGGTTGCACTTTATCGCAGCCAATCGGGATGATGCATTGTTTCAGGATTTTCTCCAATCTTTTCAGGCCTATGACATTTTAGGTGGAAAGGTTGCTGATGACAGCACTGCTGCAACGTTGAATTCCTACATTACCGGAGAATACGGAGTCCCTGGCTCAGCCAGGGCTGATAATTTCGCTATTGAGCAGCTTCTCCCCAATCGACTAACGGATCAATTCTGTTTTCGCACAACAAAGGCCCTGACATCTCTTGAATTTGTGAGGAGTGATCGCTATGGAGATTTACACTGACACTGTCTCTGACAAAACAAAAAACGCTTGCTCTATCAATCTGATGAGAAGTATGCTGACAAAATATGCGAAACTGCAACATATTTCCTTTGAAGATGCCATGATTCAATTTGCAGAATCTTCAACCTACGAAATGCTGTTTGATTTTGATACCGCTGTTTGGAGAGAGGGTCCCGATTATCTGCTGGGACTCTACGAAGAAGAAATTCAAGATAAATCCTAGTGCAGCGTTTTCAGTAGTGACGCAGTGATGAAAAATCCTCTATCTCCAAAACCAAGTACAGCCCCGGGAGTCCCCCGGGGCTGTCGTATTACCAATATGATGATCCCAGAATCAATGGTCACCTTTGCAATGAAGCCTTGCTCTCACGAGGCGTTTTGACCTTGGACCCTGCTAAAATATGCCCGCCAGTTCACAGTGCGTGCACAGCATCGGCCATGGATTTTACGTATTCACCCACCGGGCCTGCAGCATCCTTGCCGTATTTTGCAATGACCTTGATGATGGCAGAGCCGACAATGGCGCCATCCGACATTCCTGCCATCTTCGCTGCCTGCTCCGGCGTGGAAATGCCGAATCCTACCGCGCAGGGCACGTCGGTTACGCTCTTGACTAATTCAGTCATTGCTCCGATATCCGTTGTAATCTCGCTTCTCGTGCCGGTTACGCCCAATGAGGATACCATGTAGATAAAGCCCTTGGCTTCCTTTGCAATCATGGCAATCCGGTTCTCCGAGGTCGGTGCGATCATGGAGATCAGATCAATGCCAAGCGGTGCGAACACTGCATCGAATTCTTCCTTCTCCTCATAGGGCACATCCGGCAGGATGATGCCGTCAATTCCGGCGTCTGCCGCCTTCTGTGCAAATCTCTCCGCACCGTAGGAATACACCACATTCGCATAGGTCATGTACACCAGGGGAATCGAGATCGTCTCCCGAAGCTCCTTCGTCAGGGCGAACACCTTGTCCGTCGTCGTTCCGGCCTTCAGGGCCACGTTGTCGGCCTCCATGATGACCGGCCCCTCTGCGGTCGGATCCGAGAAGGGAATGCCCAGCTCGATCAGATCTGCCCCATTATCTACTGCTGCCTGCACCACTTTCTTTGTTGTCTCCAGGTCCGGATCTCCTACGGTAATGAAGGCAATGAATGCCTTGTGATCCTTAAATGCATTTGTAATTCTGCTCATATCCATCTCCTACCATAATCTAATGGCACCATCTGGTGCCTTCGAGCGTCGCACGAGAGAAATTCGCGAAGGCGATTTCTCTCGTACCTGGAGTAAATGGGCTACGCCCATTTACTCGTAACAGGAGAAGGTGCTATCAAGCACCTTCGAGTTCAGTCATCCGTCAAATTCTCTCCCCGGTACCGTGCAATTGCAGCGCAGTCCTTGTCGCCGCGTCCGGAGACCGTGATGACGATAATCTTATCCTTGTCCATCGTGGGTGCGATCTTCATGGCATGGGCAATGGCATGGGAGCTCTCGATAGCCGGGATGATGCCCTCTGTTTTGGACATGTACTCAAAGGCCTGGACGGCCTCTTCGTCGGTCACCGGCACATAGGATGCGCGGCCGATGTCATACAGATGCGCATGCTCCGGTCCGATGCCGGGATAGTCGAGTCCCGCGGAGATGGAATACACCGGTGCAATCTGGCCGTCCTCATTCTGGCAAAAATACGACTTCATCCCATGGAAAATTCCAAGGCGTCCTGTATTGATCGTAGCCGCCGTCTCGAAGGTATCAATGCCGCGGCCGGCTGCCTCACAGCCGATGAGCTGCACATCCTTGTCTTCAATGAAGTGGTAGAAGGTTCCGATGGCATTGGAACCGCCGCCGACACAGGCAATGACAGCATCCGGAAGTCGTCCTTCCTTCTCCAGAATCTGCTGCTTGATCTCCTTGGAGATGACGGCCTGGAAGTCGCGCACAATCGTCGGGAACGGGTGCGGTCCCATGACAGAGCCAAGGCAATAGTGCGTATCATCGATGCGGCTCGTCCACTCTCGCATCGCCTGCGATACGGCATCCTTGAGCGTTCCGGTTCCGTCCGTTACCGGCACCACGTCAGCTCCAAGGAGCTTCATCTTATAGACGTTCAGTGCCTGTCTCTCGGTGTCCACCTTCCCCATGAAAACAACGCACTCCATGCCAAGGAGCGCTGCCACGGTCGCCGTTGCCACGCCGTGCTGGCCAGCCCCGGTCTCGGCGATGAGCCTTGTTTTGCCCATCTTTTTCGCCAAAAGCGCCTGTCCAAGGCAGTTGTTGATCTTATGTGCACCGGTGTGGTTCAGATCCTCACGCTTAAGGTAGATCTTGGCACCGCCAAGGTCCTTTGTCATCTTCTCTGCATAGTACAGGCGGCTAGGACGCCCTGCATATTCATTAAAGAGCTCGGTCAGCTCTGCATTGAACTGGGGATCATCCTTATAATGGTTGTAGGCCTCCTCCAGTTCGATCACTGCGTTCATCAAGGTCTCCGGAATATATTGTCCGCCGTGTATTCCGAATCTGCCGTTTTCGTTTGTCATTCGTTACCTCCTGCTCCTTAACTTTTGGTATCTGCGCCGCCCTTGGGTTACCCCTTCACAAGGTGTTCAATCGCTGTACTAGTGTCTGCCGTATCAATTTTCGATTTCTCGCACAGCCTCTGCAAATCTTTGGATCTTCTCCGGATCCTTATGTCCTTCTGTCTCCAGCGATGAGCTGGCATCTACGCCAAAGGGATGTGCCAGACAAATGGCCTCTCCCACATTCTCCGGCGTAAGGCCCCCTGCCAGAAAGAATTCTCTTTGGCAATTCTTCAAGAGGCTCCAGTCAAAGCTCTCTCCCGTCCCGCCGGCTCCATGATCCAGCAGGATCAAATCCGCCGCCGACCGTTCCGCTCGCTTTACGTCCTCTTGCGTGTCAATCCGAAAGGCCTTCACAACGGTCAGCTCCCTTTCGGGAAAGTCCTCTCTTACTGCCGCCCGCAGCTCCTCGATCTCTTCGTTTCCCTCATCTCCGTGGAGCTGCACCATATCCAGGCTGCACCATCGAAGGGCTCCCAGGATTCCTTCTGTCCCGGCATTCACGAATACCCCGACCGGCCGAATCCTTGGATCGAGCTCCTTTCTCAGCTCCTCTGCCTCCTTGGGTTCGATGTAGCGTTTCCTTGTCGGATCGAAAATAAATCCGGTGTACTCCGGCAAGGCGACATTGACAGCGGCCACATCCGCCCGGGTCCGCAGCCCGCAGATTTTTATTTTTACGTTTGCTTTTTCCTTCATATCCTGTTCCACTTCCCACGCCAGCCAGCCACGCCGAGGTTTTACCGCTCTCCTCGAAGGCGCTTTAGCTCCGCGGCGGGGCTTTCTGCCCGCATCAGCTGCTCGCCGACAAGGACGGCGTTGACACCGTTTTGCCGGAGCGTCTCCACATCCTCCGGCGTCTTGATGCCGGACTCTGCGACAAAGATCCGATCTCCTGGTGCTAACTCCCGCAGGCGAATGCTGTTATGAATGTCCACGGTAAAATCCTTCAGATTCCGGTTGTTGACACCGATGACCCTCGCACCTGCTGCCACAGCAGAGGCCACCTCGGTCTCATCATGGGCCTCCACAATGGCAGAGAGTCCCAGGTCATCTGCGACGGCCAGATACTCCGCAATCGTATCGGTATCGAGAATCGCCGCGATGAGAAGGATGGCAGAGGCGCCCGCTGTTTTCGCTTCGTAGATCATGTAGGGATCCACAGTGAAGTCCTTGCGAAGGCAGGGCGTCTGCACAGCTGCAGAGATTTCCTTCAGGTAGTCCAGTGAGCCCAGGAACCATTTCGGCTCTGTAAGGACGGAGATGGCAGAGGCGCCGGCCGCCTCGTACTGCCTTGCAATGTCAAGGTAAGGGAACTTTGGCGCAATGAGACCCTTGGAGGGCGATGCCTTCTTGCACTCGCAGATGAAGTGAATCTCACCCTCCTCTGCCAGGGCCTTTTCAAAGCAAAAGGCCTGCAGACCGGCTCTTTTTTGCTCCTGCCACAGCTGCAGGGCTTCCTCTTTGATCTCCTCCAGAGACTTTTCCTCCCTTGCCTTTGCCACCCGAATCCGGGCATAGTCTGCTAATTCATCCAGTATATTCCCCATTTCGGGTGTCCTTCCTTTCTGCAGTCTGTTTTCTGCAGTTCGTTTTCTGCAATCCGTTCTCTGCATTTGGCTCTTCTGCACCGTTTCCAATTCGTGCCGGCAAGAGTCCTCTCATTCTCATCTCAGGATTCGCAAAAGCTTGTTCCGACCGCCGGGCTCCTATAGACGATCTCGAAAACCGTCTGGGCGATGCATCGATGCTCCCATGACAGGAAGCGAAGTCCTTTTAAACGTTTTAATGACCCATTCGGTCAAACTGTTCTCAGGAGTTGCTGACCTCGATCACCTTGTTCAGTGTCTCCAGGGCTTTGCCGGAATCGATGAGCTCTGCTGCAAGCTTTACGCCGTCCTCGATGGAGTCCGCCGCTTTGCCGGCATACAATGCACAGCCTGCGTTCATGAGAACGATATTACGCCTTGTCCCGGTAATGGTGCCATTCAGAATGCCCCTTGTGATCTCTGCGTTCTCTGCAGGAGAGCCGCCGACGATCTCGTCCTTTGTGCCGCGCGCAAGGCCGAAATCCTCCGGCTTGATGACAAAGCTGCGATAGTAGCCGTCCTTGAGCTCGCAGACGGTGGTCGGCGCACTGACAGAGACCTCATCCATGCGGTCCTGACCATAGACTACCAGTGCTCTCTTGACGCCAAGGGAGCTTAGAACCTTTGCGACCGGCTCTACAAGGTACTCATCGTATACGCCAAGGAGGAACATCTCCGGCTTTGCCGGATTGGTGAGAGGTCCCAGAATGTTAAATACGGTGCGGAAGCCCAGCTCCTTGCGGATCGGTCCGACGTATTTCATCGCTGCATGGTATTTCTGCGCGAACATGAAGCAAAAGCCCGCTTCCTTCAAGAGCTTCCGGCACAGCTCCGGATCCTGCTGAATGTTGATGCCGAGTGCCTCCAGGCAGTCGGCTGTTCCGGAAAGAGAGGAAGCTGCGCGGTTGCCGTGTTTAGCCACCTTTACGCCGGCTGCCGCAACAACCATAGCTGTGGTGGTGGAAATATTAAAGGAATGCGCACCGTCTCCGCCGGTGCCCACAATCTCCAGCACCTCCATATCCGGATGCGGCACCGGTGTTGCCAGCGAACGCATCGCATAGGCACAGCCGGAGATCTCATCGATGGTTTCTGCCTTCGTGGACTTAGTGGAGAGTGCTGCAAGGAACGCTGCATTCTGGGTCGGGGTGGTCTCGCCCTTCATAATCTCCAGCATGGTGTCACGGGCCTCTTCGTAGGTGAGGTCCTCTTTGTTGACGATTTTGATGATGGATTCCTTGATCATGATGTGCTCCTTTCATAATGTTCGCGCTGACGGGAGAGCAGAGATATGTCCGACTGTGGGGCCTTCCGAGGCCTCGGTACTTGCTCGATGGCGGATAACTTACAAAGGAAGTTATCCAGACAGCGAGCTTAGTACCGCTAGGTCCGAGGACGGAGCCGCGAGGCGTCCCCACAGCGGACATTCTCTGGTAGGCCCGTCAGCAAAATATGTACGTTATGGTTTCGTGCTAAACCGATAAGAAGTTCCGAAGCATCTGTGCCCCGTCCGGTGTCATGATGGATTCCGGATGGAACTGCAGCCCGTAAACCGGGTACTGCGTATCCTGTACGCCCATGACCTCGCCGTCATCGGCGGTTGCGATCACCTTGAGCTCTGGCGGGAGAGTCTCTGCCTTGACAGCCAGGGAATGGTAGCGTGCGACCGGTATTTTGCCAGGAAGGCCATGGAACAATGGGCTTTCGGTGTCGATGGTTGTCAGGGACTGCTTGCCGTGCATCAGCTCCTTTGCATAGGTAACCGTCGCGCCGTAGGCTTCGCAGATCCCCTGTTCGCCAAGGCACACGCCCAGGATCGGAATGCCGCTGGTACGAAGCTCCCTCACTACGTCCTCACAGACGCCGGCATCCGCAGGACGCCCAGGTCCCGGAGAGATGATGATGCGATCCGGCCGCAGCGCCTTGATCTCCTCCACCGTCATCTCATCGTTGCGGATCACCTTGATGTCCGGATCAATGGCTCCCACCATCTGGTACAGGTTATAGGAAAAACTGTCATAGTTATCAATCAGTAAGATCATTGGCTGCCTCCAGTGCCGTCACCACGGCCTTTGCCTTATTGATGCATTCCTGATATTCCTTCTCCGGAACGGAGTCGGCAACAATTCCGGCGCCGCTGCGGACGAACACCTTGCCGTTCTTCTTATAGGCAATGCGGATGGCGATGCAGGTATCCAGGTTGCCGCTAAAGTCAATATAGCCAATCGCGCCGCCGTAGATGCCTCGCTTGTTGTTCTCGAGATCATTGATCAGCTGGCAGGCCCGGATCTTCGGAGCACCGGAGAGAGTCCCTGCCGGCAGAATCGAATCCACCGCATCCAGAGCGTCCAGGTCCGGTCGTATTTTGCCGCGGACGGTGGAGCCGATGTGCATGACGTGGGAGAACTTCAGGACCTCATGATAGCGCTCCACCTTGACACTTCCGAACTCCGAGATCTTGCCGATGTCGTTGCGGCCAAGGTCCACCAGCATGTTGTGTTCGGCGAGCTCCTTCTCATCGGCAAGGAGGCCTTTTTCCAGCTCGGCATCCTCCTCCGGGGTCTTGCCGCGGGGACGCGTACCGGCCAGCGGGAAGGTGTGGAGCTCTCCGTCCTCGAGCTTCACCAGCGTCTCCGGTGAGGCCCCGGCGACCTCCACGTCCGTCCCGGAGAAATAGAACATGTACGGCGACGGATTCAGGGTCCGCAGCACGCGGTAGCAGTTAAGAAGGCTCCCCTCGTAGGCGCCCTCCAGCCGGTTCGAGAGCACGATCTGGAAGATGTCTCCCTCCTTGATGTGGTGCTGCGCCTTGCGAACCATGTCGCAGTAGTGCTCCTTGTCAAACAAAGGAGTAATCTCTGACTGCAAAGCGCCCGCCGGCTCCTCCTTTGCCTCCCCTTCCCGGATCAGGCAAATCAGCTCCGCCAGTTCCCTTTCGGCCTTTTTGTAGGAGGTCTTAGCCTCTGCCAGATCGATGTTGACGATGAGGATGATCTTCTGCCGCAGGTTGTCGAAGGCAATGACCTTGTCAAAGAGCATCAGATCCACGTCCTTGAAATCCTCGGTATCCTCTGCATCCAGATGGAGCGAGGGCTCTGCGTATTTCAGATAATCGTAGGCAAAATATCCGACCAGCCCGCCGGCAAAGGAGGGAAGGTAATCGAGCCTTGGCGCCCGGTACTCGGCCAGAATCTGGCGGATCGTCTTGCCGGGATCCGTCGTTTCAAAACTGAGGGCTCCCACCTTCATGTGTCCGTTCTGACAGGTAATCTCCATGGTGGGATCGTAGCCAAGGAAGGTGTAGCGGCCCCATTTCTCCTGTGCCTCGGCCGATTCCAGAAGGTAACAGTGGTTGGAAACGTTCTTGAGCTTTTGCAGTACCTGAATGGGAGTGTACAGATCGGAAAGAATTTCCGTACTCACAGGTATGCGGCGGTATTCGCCGCCCTTTGCATACTCCAGAACCTCGTCCAGTGATGGTTTGATGTTCATATGCTCCTCCTGATGCTCATTGGTTTTTCCCGGCAGCCGATTCCTGCTCGAATTGACTCATGTTATTGTTCAGCGCAATCTCACCTTTCCTTTGGAAAGCCTCGATGTCCACGGCCAAAGGCTCTCCGGGCCTTGGCCGCTTGATCAATAACAAAATCGTCCTTGACGAGAGCTTCCATCGAAACTCTCATCAAGGACGATCATCATTTCTCTAATCGCGGTGCCACCTTGATTCGCAGCTGCAAGATCGTATCGATCCGCCCTTCTGCGCTCTTTGCTGGATACCAACATATCCACGGCAACTGACGTATGCCCTCACGTCGTGAAATACTCGCCTGCCTCCCAGAACGGATGATCCGCCTCTTAGCTCTTTCCTTCGAAGCTTTCCTTTCCGCTGCTGTTCTTTGCCTTCTGCTGCAGGTTTTCCTCACGCCCTCCGCGGCCCATTTGTGAGTTGGTGTCCTGCCGGGCTCTCAGCCCCCCCGGCTCTCTGTGAGTTCCTGTACTCACGTTATTTCCGCTTCATCGGTTTAACGTGTTATTTAATTAAACTAACTTGAAGATATCTTACACCGAATGTCTGAATGATGCAAGAGGCAACTCGCTTCACCTCGATTACACACCGATTACATATCTTACAGCAGTTCCTTGGTTTTCGCCGCCAGATACAGTGGAAGATTTGTTATCGCTCCATCCTTACGGTAGCCACGCCTTGAAAAACGCAGTGCATGTTCCGGCTGATGGTCTGCAATGTATCTTTTGAATGAAGGTGCGGATTTATCTTCGCCGCCCTTAACTTCCACCGGAATAATATCTGAACCATTCTGCAGTACAAAGTCAATCTCACTGTTTTTGTCAGAGTAATATCGCGGTGCTACCTCAAACTGTCCTTGAAGCTGCTGCAGAACATAGTTCTCCGTTAACGGCCCTTTAAATTGATAATCAGCCTTCAGAAGAATTGCGCTGTTGGCAATGCCTGCCATGTGCTTGAGAAGTCCTGTGTCAAAAACAAAGAGTTTGAACTGATCAAGCTTGTCAAATGCAGACAACGGATGTTCCATTCTGGAAACGTTATAGACTCGATTCAGCATTCCGGCAGAAACAAGCCATTCGATGGCTTCCTCAAAGTCCCGCGCCCTGCCGCCTTCCCGAACAGCGCCATACATAAATTTTTCGTTTGGCTTCGCCAACTGTGAAACAATGCTACGGAACACCATGAGAATACGTCCGCTGTTCACTTTCCCATTATGCTTGGAAAAGTCATTTTCATAAACTTCAATGAGTTCCCGTTGTATCTGAGAAATCTTCCCTGGGTCTTTATGGCAGCTCCAGGAGGACACACACTCTGGCATCCCGCCGATTATCAGATAGTTGTTATAGACCTCCATCAGGCGATTATGGAAAATTTCTTCGATCTGCTGTCCTTTTTGAATACTGTGGTAGTAAGCATAGAGAGCCGGATCTGTCGCTTCCAGAAATTCCTCAAAAGTTAAAGGATATATATCGAGAAGATTGACCATTCCGACGGGATATGATTTCGGCTTGGCCAAAAGTGTGCCCAACAAACTCCCCGCAGCAATGACATGATACTCATTCGCTTTTTCTCTGAAATATTTGAGCGCATTCAGTGCATCCGGACATTCCTGTATTTCATCGAAAATAACGAGCGTCTCCCCTGGTAGAATCTTCTCTCCGCAGATCAGCGAAAGCAGTTCCAGAATACGCTGCGGGTTTTTGTTCGTTTCGAAAATTGATTTCAGTTCGTCCTCTTCGTCAAAGTTGAAATAGACGAAGCTCTTATAATAGTTCTTTCCGAACTCCTTCATAAGCCACGTCTTGCCAACCTGTCGTGCCCCCTTCAAAACAAGCGGCTTACGTTCCTCATCATTTTTCCAGTCGATCAAATCTTGAATTGCATTGCGTTTCATAGAGATCACCATCCCTCCCAAGGATAATGAAAGTATTGCACATTTTTCTCAAAAAATCAGCATGGTTCTACACGTTTTTCTCATAAAATCAATGAGGTTTCGCACATTTTTCCATGAAATCTCCTGTAAGATTTCCTTTATGGCGTTCATGCTTCTCACCTCACTTTGACATTCACACATTACATCGCGCCAAAATAAGGATGTGGAAAAGCACGCTGACAGACGAAAAAAAGAAAATAATGTCCAATTACACGGTTTATAATAATATACATTGGAATGATAACTCTGAATCAGCAAAAGGATATGCCGACATGCGAATCACAAATGGAAAGGTTTTTTCCCCGGACCTTCATTTTCACAACAAAGATGTCCTGATTTCTGACGGCCGCTTTGTCTCTGAGGATCATTTTTCTTCATCAGATGGGATGGTATACGATGCGTCCGACTGCTATGTCATTCCCGGACTGGTTGACATCCATTTTCACGGAGCCCTTGGATATGATATCTGTGATGCCGGTCTGGAGGCCTTTGAGAAGATTGCAGCCTATGAGGCCGGCTGCGGCATCACGGCCATCTGCCCTGCAACCCTCACCCTCCCGCCGCAGGATCTGGAAAACGTTCTTTTAACCGGCGCCCTTTATGCGAAAAAACAATCGTCTCACCAGCGTTCTCCATTCCTGGCTGATCTCATCGGCTTTAATATGGAAGGACCATTTATCAGTTATGCCAAACGCGGCGCCCAGAATCCGGATTATATCCGTTCCTGTGATGCCGACCTGGTGGAACGTTTTCAGAAGGTCTCCGATGGACTTTTGAAGATCATCGGACTGGCACCGGAGGTCAATCCTTCGTTTGCGGACTACATCCGCACCGTAAAGGATTCTGTCACCGTCTCGCTCGCCCATACCGATTGTGACTATGACACGGCCCTCAAGGCTCTGGAGGCCGGTGCCGGCCATCTGGTCCACATGTATAATGCCATGCGCGATCTGACACATCGTGATCCGGGGCCCATCGGGGCAGTGATGGATTATCTGCGTCTGCACCCTGGCAGTGATCTGACCTGCGAGCTCATCTGTGACGGCATCCATGTACATCCTGCCTCCGTCCGAGCTGCCTTTGGGCTCATTGGCGCCAGACATATCATTCTCGTCAGCGACAGCCTTCGCAGCACCGGCATGCCGGATGGTGACTATGAGCTGGGAGGTCAGAAGACCACAAAAGAGGGCAAATATTGCCGGCTGAAAAAAAACGGCCCTGATGGCGCTCCCGGCAGCATTGCCGGTTCCGTTTCCAATCTCATGGATTGCCTGCGCACTGCTGTATTGCAAATGGAGATCCCCCTGGAGGATGCTATCGCCTGCGCAACCATTCAGCCGGCCAGACGGATTCATGCAGATTCTCTCTATGGCTCCATCGAACCCGGAAAATGCGGAAACGCCGTCCTTCTCGACCAGAATACCCTGCAGGTTCGTGCCGTTATGAAGGACGGGATATGGATAAGACCCTTTCTCAAATCTGCTGCCCTGCGGCCCTGCAGATGATTTCCACACACGCATCCACTCCCAGTGATGAGCTCTTCAGGCACAGATCATAATAATCCGCATTGCCGAACTCTGTGTCCGTGTAATAGCTGCAGTATTTGCGTCTCGTCTTGTCCACACGGCGCATGTAATCGGATAGCTTCTCCTCCGACATCTCCGGCAGACGCTCCCGCATACGCTGCATTCTGGCATAGGCATTGGCACAGACAAATACGTGGAAGGCATTGTCGTATTCCCGCAGAACAGCATTGGCATTACGCCCGACAATCACACACTTTCCCTTTGCTGCCACCTTCCGAATCGCTTCTCTTTGTGCGGTAAAGAGCTCATCATTCAGCGTTCTGCTGTAGCTGTTGAACAGACTTTGTCCAAAGCCGAATTCAAAGGGAACCTTCTCATCGTATTTGCGAAAGTATTCCGGTCCCAGAGTAGAGGATTCCATCGCTGCGTGAAGGATCATATCTCTGTCGCAGTAATAATATCCCAGCCGCTCTGCCACCTTCCGGCCGATATCCGATCCGCCGGCTCCATATTCACGGCTGATTGTTATAATACTCTTCATTTCCGCCTCATTTCCAAAGGAAGGATTCACTGCAGGATGTCCTGAGGCTTCTCCCAGAACTCCCTGCACCACAACGTTCCTCACAATACCTTATTCAAAAAGTCAATGGTCCTTGGCTCCTTCGGATGAATGATCACCTCTTCCGGTTTTCCCTGCTCCACAATGTAGCCGGCGTCCATAAAGATCACGCGGTCGGACACCTCTCTGGCAAAACCGATCTCGTGCGTCACGATGACCATCGTCATTCCCTCTGCGGCCAGATCCTTCATAACCTGCAGCACCTCTCCAACCATCTCCGGATCCAGTGCAGAGGTTGGCTCATCAAAGAGCATGATGTCCGGCTCCATGCAAAGAGCTCTTGCAATGGCTACACGCTGCTTTTGGCCGCCGGAGAGCTGTGACGGATAGCTGTGTGCCTTGTCCGCCAGACCAACCTTTTCCAGCATCTTCTCAGCCCGCTTTCTGGCCTCTTCCTTGGAGCACTTTTTCAGTTCAACCGGTGCAAGGGTCAGGTTATCCATGATGTTCAGATTGTTGAACAGATTGAAATGTTGGAATACCATTCCGACATTCTCACGAACCTTGTTGATGTCCGTTTTTTTATCCGTAATGTCAACGCCGTCCACCAGAATCGTGCCGCCTGTTGCTTCTTCTAGGCGGTTCAGGCAGCGCAGGAACGTGGATTTACCGGAGCCGGAAGGGCCCAGAATCACAACGACCTCCCCTTTCGTAATTTCGACTGAGATGTCCTTTAAGACCTCCAGCTTGCCAAAGTACTTTTTCAAATGCTCGGTTTTAATCTTGATCAGAGTATTATCTGCCAACGTTCAGCCTCCTTTCCAGCCTCTTTGCGCAGCGTGACAAAATAGTGATGACAAAGAGATACATCAGACCGACAATTGCCCACGTCTGAAAGGACATAAAGGTATTGGCCTGCACATTCTTGGCAGTATTCACCAGTTCCGGGAATCCAATAACGGACAGGATCGAGGTATCCTTCAATGTGATGATGAACTGGTTGATGATGGTCGGAATCATGGTACGGATTGCCTGCGGCAAAACAACGCGCCGCATGGCCTTGGAATACGAAAGTCCCAGCGAACGGGCCGCTTCCATCTGACCGATATCCACCGATTGAATTCCGGCACGAATGATCTCTGCCATATAGGCGCCGCAGTTTAAGGCCAGGCAGATGACGCCGGCCTGCAGCGCTGTCAGCGTCACACTGAAGCCTCCGATCACCGTGTTGAACAGATACGGCACGCCAAAATACACGAAAAATGCCAGTACGATCATCGGAACCCCGCGAATGACGTCCACAAAGATCTGTGTGATGACATTGCAGACTCTGTTCTTGACCACCCCGAGAAGGCCGAAAATCAAGCCCAGAATGCATGCAAAAAACAGTCCCAGTAATGCCAGCAGCAGCGTTCTTCCGAGCGCTGCCACCAACATACCACCGTATACAGTGATAATCTTAACCATAAATTATTCTCCAAGATACTTTGCAATGATCTCGTCGTAGGTACCATCTGCCTTAATATCTGCAAGTCCTGCGTTGAACAGATCAATCAGCTCCTGATTGTCTTCAGAAAATACAGCAAAGCCATAAGAAGCTGCCTCATTCCCGGTGCCGTCTACCAGCTTCATCGCAATACCGGTATCCTTGATGTTGGATGCCATAATCGGAGTATCGTCGATTACAGCAGCAACCTGTCCGCCGACAACGGCCTGGTACATGGTCGGTGAATCTTCAAAATAGGTAATGCTAAAGCCATACTCATCGGCAATGCTCTCTGCATAGGTTGCAGACATGGAGCCGGTCTTAACCGCAACGCTCTTGCCATCCAGATCTGCAAAGCCTGTAATGTCGCTGGACGATGCGACCGCCATACTCTGGTTGGCCTCATAATAACCATCCGAAAAGATCCAGCCCGACTCCTTGCGCTCATCGGTAATGGATGCACCGGCGATCATTCCGTCTGCCTGTCCGGCCTGGCAGGCTGCAATGGATGCGTCCCAGCCAAGGGATTCCAGGGTGTACTCGAATCCCTGATCCGCAGCAACTGCTGCCAGAATATCCACGTCAATGCCAACAAAGTCACCGTTGTCATCGGTATACTCGAAAGGCTTGAAGGCAGTATCTGTTACAATCTTCCATACCTTTCCATCCGATGAAGCCGCATCTGTGGTTTCTTCGGATGCCGCCTCCGTACTCTCTTCTGATGCAGCATCTTCGGTCGATACCTCTGAGGACACTGCCTGTGAGCTTTCTGTGCTGCCGCAGCCTGCAAGGCTTGCTGCAACAACAGCTGTCATAATCAATGCGATGGTTCTCTTTTTCATAATAAATCTCCTCTCTTTCACTCACTGCTGCGTTTTGATGGCACTGCCTGATTATCTTTGATCATCAAGTGCAGTCCTTCGCACAGCAGGCTGCTATATCTAACACAGGCATCTGTAAAAGCCTGCATTATCCGAATACTGTCAATGCTCGTTTCGTACGAGAATTCCGGATGCCATTGCACTCCCATAATGAAATGGCTGTCCTTCACCTCAATGGCCTCCACAAGGCCGTCCTCGGACCGCGCCATCACAGTCACCTTTTCAGACAACTCCTTAACCGCCTGGTGGTGATAGCTGTTCACCGCATGCTCTCCGGCTCCGATGATGGAGGCCAGATGTGTGTCCGGCAACACCGTCACCTGGTGAATCGGCCGATCATACGGCGCAGACATGTGGTGCTCCACTGCCGACGCACGCTCTGTTGGCAGATCCTGATAAAGTGTGCCGCCAAGATGGGCATTCATAAACTGAATTCCCCGGCAGATCCCGAATACCGGCTTGTCATCTTGAATTGCCAGATCCAGAAGAACACCCTCCATCACATCTCTTGTTCTGCACGGGGTTCCGCACTGCGGTGTCGACTCCTCGCCGTACACGTAGGTCCCGACATCATGTCCTCCGGTAAGCAAGATTCCATCGCACAGATCATAGGCCTTCTGCAATTCTTCCTGATCGGTCGTATAAGGCAGCATGATCGGCAATGCTCCGCACCGTTCCAACACCTTCATATAGCCCGGCAGCATCCAGAAGCTGTCCTTTTCATCGTCATACAACGGGATCAGACCGATAATCGGTCGCTTGATCGTTTTTTTCATAAAATCCTCTTAAAAAAATAACGGCGAGGGGGCCTTGCACCTGATGTGCAAAGCCCCCTCGCCTTGTCGTATTTTTGAATGACTCCCTTACCGGATCACCTCTGTTCTCCGATATCATTCAGTCGTATAATCATTCGTTTATCGTATAATATTATTTAATTATATCTTTATGTCCTTTATTTTGGCCATGATACTCGCTTTCTCCTCATTTGACAAGTGTTTTCTCGTTTTACCATTCATCTCTCTGCAGAATCTTTCGCAGAAATGCTGCGAGAACCTCTGCGATCTTCCGGTGATTTTCCGCTCCGGGAAGGTGTCTTGCGCCCATCGTTTTCTCTGCCGATTCGCTGCGCCTCTGCAATCTTACGATGCAGCAGATTCAGAACGCGTTTTTTATCCGTGACCCAGGCAGGTGAGATCAACAGCTCTCGTGGTCCGTCCCCCGTCATACGGTGAATGACCGTCTCTTTCGGCAATCGCTGCAGGCACTTTACCACCAGATCACAGTATTCCTCCATGGACATCTGTGAAAAGGGCTCCCTTTTATACTCTGCCGCCAGTTCCGATCCTCTCAGAATGTTCAGCATCTGCAGCTTGATCCCATCCGGGGGCGGCTGCAGCTCGGAAAGAGCGCAAATGGTGTCCAGCATGTTGTTTTCACTCTCACCGGGCAGGCCCAGGATCACATGAACGATCACGGTCAGCCCCGCTTCCTTCAGGCGGCGATAGCAATCATAAAAAACGTCCGTCCGATACCCGCGGTGAATCCGCTCTGCCGTCTCATCATGGATCGTCTGCAGGCCCAGCTCCACCCAGACCGGCTTGATGGCATTCAGCTCGCAGAGCATCTGCAGCTGCTCCTTCCCGATGCAGTCCGGCCTCGTTCCGATGGAGAGAATCGCAATGTCGTCTCGCTGCAGGACATCCAGGTAAAGGGCCCTTAACCGGTTCACATCCCCGTAGGTGTTGGTGTAGGACTGAAAATAGGCGATGAACCTCTGCGGTTCACTCTCAGCGCACTTTGGAAGCTTTGCTTCAATTCGGCGAACCGCTTGCCGGATGGCCTCGTCCAGCTCCTCCCCAAAGGAAGCGAGCTGAGCGAATTCCCCGGATCCTCCTTCGGAGCAAAAACTACAGCCGCCCATGCCAAGCGTTCCGTCCCGGTTCGGACAGCTGCAGCCGGCAGAGAGGCTGACCTTGTACATCTTTTGCCCATATTCACGTTTCAGATAATCAGAAAGCGTTACGATTTGCATCAGACCCCCATCGATCAGCTATCCTGCAGCGCCGGGACTTTTACAATCCATACAACAGCAGGCTGATGAAATATCAGTATCTGTTCCGTGCCCTTCCGTGCTCTCTACAGGATTTTTCGCAAAAATGCCGTGAGAACCTCTGCGGCCTCCCGGTGATTCTCCGCACCGGGATGCTGCCTCGCGCCCATGGTTTTCTCCGTTGCAGCCGGCAGCTGTGTCAGCGATGCCTTTTTTAATTCTCTCATCTTTCCCCTTCTTGCGTATCTGTTTAACGCATGTAAATTTTCAACGCGCCCCTTTTGCTTGCAGTCCTATTCACGATTGAATTTGACAGTTACCTTTTACTTTCAGCCGATGCGCCTTCGAGTTCTGCAACTCTGGCCTTCAGAGCCGTAATTTCCTTCTCCTGCTCCTCAAACTGACTCTTGAACCGGCGATGCTTTCTGCATTTTCTTACGATCAGCCATACGACCAGCACAATCACCAAAAGGATGCCTGCTGCAGCTGCCAGCTCCATGGCGATGATCTTGCTGTTCCAGTTTCCTGCAGGCGCTGCGTAATCCAGCTCCTCTATCTCGGCCGCACCGTCCTCTGCATGAACCGGATCGGAATAGGCCTTTATCGGGAAATTATCAAACTCCTTGCCTTCGTATTTGTCGGTTTCCTGCAAAGCCGTAATGACTTCTGAGAAATCCTCCCAGCTGCTCAGCTCTGCGACGTACATATAGCATTCTCCGGGATTCACAACTCCCACCGAATAATACGGATACATATTGGCTTTCCAGAATTCCTCGCCTGCCTCACGGTTCTCTCTCATCATTTCCTTGTTGTAGGCATCCACAGCTTCCTTTCCATCTGCAATGTCCGCCGAAACTCCGTAATAGTCCTGACCCCCGTAATGAATCTGCTCCGTTACAACAATCGCATATTTCTGACCCGCTTCCAGGAAAACAGAATCCTCCAGATTCACTCTGTGATAACCTGCATAGTCAAAGCTTGCATCAACCACAGCGGCCAGTTCTCCATCATCCGGTGTCTTTGCATCCTCTCCCAGAAGGTAGATTTCGAACTCAACATCGGTATCCGCAGCATTGACCTCACACGAAACTGCTCTCAGCTCCTCATCCGTCTCCGCAGTGAATACGCTGGACATGGCAATTTCATGCTCATTCACCCACCCTGCATGCTCCGTTGTCGGCATCAGATCATATTGATCAATATAATAGCTGTCCTGATCCCTTTGCGACGTATCAAACGAAAAGGCCTCTACATAGCAAAGGCTTCTGTCATAATACGAAATGTAAAAATAGCCCGTAGCTTCTCCGTCTTCATTCTGAATTCCCCAACTGTTGTTATTCGGAAAGTCTTCCGTATCTGCACCCCAGCTGTTTTTTACAATCCAGGCACCGTCACCCTCCGGCTGATGCGCTGTTCCGTCTCCGTAAACATCCGCCGAATGATCCAGAAAATCCTCAGCCGGAATGGTATCATCCCACCCGACAATGGTTACCGCATGATTCGGCAGGCCTCCGTCATAGGTATAATGCGTCCACTTGTTGTCTTCTGTGTTCAGATAAATTGGATCTCCTTCTTCCTGTCCCGGCATGTAAACATCCGCACTGAAGGCAACCGAAAGTGCCTTTCCGTCCAAAAGCATCTGCTTCATAGCATCCGTGGCACTTTGATCGTAGCCCTGATAATGCTCCTCTCTCTCCAAAAGGCTCTCCATTTCTTCCACCGTTTCATCGTAGACAGCAGGAGACGGCAATTCATAGGAATCCGTCAGCTCATAAGACTGCAGAAAACGGTATTCGTCCGGCAAACTCCAGTCATCCGTTTCCGAATAATAGTAATTTCTGGCGATCGGAATTGTTGACGCCGCTATGCTGTTCTTCCCGCGATAAGGCGCCATGTCCTCGCTCACCACACCGATACCGGAGGAAAAAAGCGACGTAGCCAGAACAACCGTCCCACCGGTATCAAGGGTCTTCGCACTGTCATACATATGCACGCCCTCTCCGTCCTGATCCGATCCGTCATTGATGTAGGTGTTGGCAAACCAGGCCAGGTGATGCTCTGACAGATCAAGTCCTGTTTCCTCATAGGTTTTGCCCAGACTGCTCAGGATGCTGGTCTCTGCTGCTGCGACAGCGCTGAATCCCCAGCACGTTCCCCACGGATTCTGGCATTTAACCGGTGTGACAACGCCCTGATCTCTTAAATCAAAGCGCTCCGGAAATTCACCGGTGGATTCCTCCGAGGTTGTCCGGACAAAAATCTCACTCTGATCGTTGTCCACCAGATAGGACGCAATCTCCTGTGCGGAGGAAGAGGTGCTCTTTTCTTTATCCGAATTGGAGGTTGCTGCATAGACTGGTGTTGTTGCCAGTGGGCTGAGCACCATCACGGCCGACAAAAGGGATGATGCAGTCATCCATGTTGTGTTTCTCAATGTTTTGTTCTTCATGTTTTCTCCTTGATGTGTCCTGCCGCTACCCTTCGGGCTCGGCAGGCGAACGTTTTCATTCGAGAACTTGCAAGGCACAACCTCGATTCCGCTTCGCTTCATCTCGGTCATCTCTTGCGTTCCTATGAACTGCAGCATATGGCGTCACTTCTGTTCCGCACAACAGGGCTTTGCTTTCGCAAATCCCTGTTGCTTCCTGCCTCCTCCCTTCGGGCTCGGCAGCATTTCAATTTTAAAGGCGAATTGGCCGTTTAGCACCCACATCTCGATTTTCCTTCGGAAAACCTCGATGTGGCTGGCCAGAGGGGCTTCGCCC
>CAVCWT010000004.1:18563-94857 GCA_963605745.1 Lachnospiraceae bacterium | reverse complement strand
CCTTTAGCCTTACGCAGGACTTAAAGATTTTGCTTAAGACGGTGTTTGGCGTGTTTAAGCATGACGGGGCAAAATAGGCTTGCGGAACGAAATCGTTTCTTTTGGATATGATTGACAAATATATGAAACCGCAAAATATAGCATATGTTAAAAAAAGAGTTCCGGTGGTATAAAAATCGGAATGTTTAAAGGGGAGAAATATATAGCCGATAATTTTGATTTTGACCATGACAATGAGCAAATTGCGGGATTGTTTGAGGTGGCTGAATGAAAGTATTGGTTGATACATTGTCTGTTTAGAGTATCTTAATAATGAATATCAAAGGAGTTTATTCATGAACATTATCGTTACCGGCGGTGCGGGTTTTATCGGCAGTAATTTTATTTTTCATATGTTAAAAAAATATCCGGATTACAGGATAGTTTGCCTTGATAAGCTCACATACGCGGGCAATTTGTCAACGCTTGAGAGTGTCATGGAAAATCCCAATTTCCGTTTCGTAAAAGCGGATATCGGTGACCGCGCGGCGGTGGACAAGTTATTTAGCGAAGAGCATCCCGACATTGTGGTCAATTTTGCGGCAGAGTCTCACGTTGACCGCTCAATCGAAGATCCAGGGATTTTTCTTCAAACAAATATCATAGGCACGGGCGTTTTGATGGACGCCTGCCGCAAATATGGTATACAGCGTTATCATCAGGTTTCGACGGACGAAGTATACGGTGACCTGCCGCTCGACCGCCCCGACCTCTTTTTTACGGAAGAAACTCCCATTCACACAAGCTCGCCCTACAGCAGCTCAAAGGCAGGGGCGGATTTGCTTGTGCTTGCTTATCACCGTACATATGGGCTTCCTGTTACGATTTCACGCTGTTCAAACAATTATGGCCCTTATCATTTTCCGGAAAAGCTGATTCCGCTGATGATTGCAAATGCCCTCAATGATAAGCCTCTGCCCGTATACGGCGAGGGATGTAACGTCCGTGACTGGCTCTATGTGGAAGATCACTGCAAGGCAATCGATCTTATAATTCACAAAGGCCGTCTGGGTGAAGTTTACAACGTGGGCGGTCATAACGAAAAGCAAAATATCGAAATTGTAAAGATTATCTGTAAGGAGCTTGGGAAATCCGAAAGCCTGATTACCCATGTCGGTGACCGCAAAGGGCATGACATGCGCTATGCGATCGATCCGACAAAGATTCATACAGAACTTGGGTGGTTGCCCGAAACAAAATTTGAAGACGGCATCAAAAAGACTATAAAGTGGTATCTCACAAACCGCGAGTGGTGGGAAAATATCATTAACGGAGAATACCGGAATTATTACGAAAAGATGTACGGGGACAGGTAAGAAACTGTTTCGCTTAAGAAAAACAAGGATAAATTTTAGAATATTTGGCACTTGCGGCGGAGTGAATGCAGTTGAGTGATTTTGGCAGAGAGATTGCGGATGAGTGATTTTTGCAGAGAGATTGCAGTTGAGTGATTTTGGCGGAGTGATTGCAGTTGGGTGATTTCGGCAGAATGATTGCGGATGAGTGATTTTGGGAATTATATCGGTAAGATAGGGCAGAGTAAAATAATGAAATTTTTTGTGACGGGTGTCGGCGGCCAGCTGGGCCATGACGTAATGAATGAATTGTTAAAGCGCGGATATGAGGGCGTAGGTTCCGATATTCATGGGAAATATACCGGTGTGGATGACGGTTCTCCGGTTACAAAAGCACAGTATGTGCCACTTGACATTACCGACAGGGATGCTGTCAAAAAAGTCATTACAGAGGTAAATCCTGATGTCGTAATACATTGCGCCGCCTGGACTCAGGTTGACGCTGCGGAGGACGAAAAAAATAAAACAAAAGTTTTTGCGATTAATGCATACGGCACGCGTAATATTGCAGAAGCCTCTAAAATACTTGACTGCAAGATGATTTATATAAGCACGGACTATGTGTTTGACGGTGAGGGGACTGTACCCCGGACACCCGATTGCAAAAATTATAAGCCGCTAAATATATATGGCAAATCAAAATTAGACGGCGAACTTGCAGTAAGTGGGATCCTTACCAAATATTTTATTGTGAGAATCGCATGGGTGTTTGGCTTAAACGGCAAAAATTTTATCAAAACGATGTTAAGTGTCGGCAAAACCCACGACACCGTGCGTGTTGTAAACGACCAAATAGGCACTCCCACATATACCTTTGACCTTGCAAGGCTTCTTATCGATATGGCGGAAACCGAAAAATACGGCTGCTACCATGCCACAAATTCCGAAGTGGAGGACGAGCACGCGGGATGCAAAACAGGATATATCAGCTGGTATGATTTTTGCTCGGAAATATACCGTCAATACGGATTAAATACAAAGGTTCTCCCCGTGACCACGGCGGAATATGGACTCACCAAAGCAAAACGACCCTTTAACAGCAGGCTCGATAAACAAAAATTAACGGATAACGGATTTGAGCCCCTTCCCACGTGGCAGGATGCGGTGAAAAGGTATCTCATGGAGATAAGGGAATAGGAAAACAAAAATGAATATACTTACATTGGACAATAAAACAATCCTTGTTACCGGCGCGGCAGGTTTTATAGGCTCAAATCTTGTTAAGAGGATTTATGATGAGGCTCCCACCGCCACCGTCATCGGTATCGACAATATGAATTCCTATTACGATGTGTCACTCAAGGAATTCCGCCTGAAAGAGCTTAAGATTTATCCCACATTCACCTTCATAAAAGGCAATATTGCTGACAAACAGCTGATTACGGATATATTTGAAAAATATAAGCCGGATATTGTAGTAAACCTTGCGGCGCAGGCGGGTGTGCGCTATTCAATCACAAATCCCGATGCATATATAGAATCAAATCTTGTGGGCTTTTTTAATATCCTTGAGGCCTGCAGATATTCTTACGATAATGGGCATAGGGGAGTGGAGCACCTTGTTTATGCTTCTTCTTCAAGTGTATACGGCTCCAACAAAAAGGTCCCCTACAGCACGGACGACAAGGTGGACAATCCCGTTTCGCTTTATGCTGCAACCAAAAAATCCAATGAGCTTATGGCTCATGCTTATTCAAAGCTTTACAATATCCCTTCCACGGGATTGCGATTCTTTACGGTCTATGGCCCTGCCGGACGTCCGGATATGGCTTATTTTGGATTTACAAATAAGCTTGTGAAGGGTGAAAAAATCAAGATTTTTAATTATGGCAACTGTAAGCGCGACTTTACCTATGTTGACGATATTGTAGAAGGTGTTGTCCGTGTGATGAAGGGCGCGCCAGATAAAAGGACAGGAGAGGACGGCTTACCCGTTCCGCCGTATGCGGTTTATAATATCGGTAATCAGAATCCTGAGAATCTCCTGGACTTTGTGCAGATCCTGAGCGAAGAACTGGTTCGTGCAGAGGTATTGCCGCCCGATTATGATTTTGCCGCACACAGGGAGCTTGTTCCAATGCAGCCGGGTGACGTGCCCGTAACCTATGCGGACACAAGCGCACTTGAGCGTGATTTTGGCTACAAGCCGAGCACTGATTTAAGAACGGGATTACGTAAGTTTGCCGAATGGTATGCGGTATTTTATAAATAAAGATTTTTAATTTGATCGATAAAATTTTCCGCTTTTAAGAGATAGTGAAGGATAACAAGCTTGGCTTCGGCAGAGGGCAAAGCTAAGGTTAAAATTATAAGATTTGCACGGATTTGCGCGGAATTGCGCGGATTTGGATAGTATCAACTTTTCAAAGCAGGTTAGAATACGACATACAAGACGCAAGGAGCAAAGCCTGACATAAACATGCGTTGAAGCGGATGGTGTTAAGAAAATAGGAAAAAATATATGAAATGTGTTGAAGTCTACAGGGAATTATATCATCAGGAGCCGTTTGATGTGGCATTTTGCCCTTATCGCGTGAGTCCGCTTGGGGCTCATATCGACCACCAATACGGTAAAATCAACGGCCTTGCAATAAATAAGGGAATCCACATAGCATACCACCCAAAGCAGAACGGCGTCGTGGAATTGCAGTCTCTCAACTTCCCAAAACGCGCCCAGTTCTTTGTAAGCGCCGTGCCTGACGAAAAGCAGGGCGACTGGGCGGATCATTTGCGCGGTGCCGCAAAGGTGCTCGGTGAAAGGTATCGCTTAAAGGTGGGATTGTCGGGGATTATTGAGGGAAGCCTGCCGATAGGAGGCTTGTCCTCTTCGGCTGCCGTGATCCTTTGCTTTTTGTCTGCGCTTTGCAAGGTAAACGAAATTTGCCCAGAGCCCATGGAAATGATTCTTATGGCAAAGGCAGCGGAGAATGAATATGTGGGCGTTTCCTGCGGCAAGCTCGACCAGAGCTGCGAGGTGCTTTCAAAGAAAAATCATTTGCTTTACCTTGATACAAAAGATGACACCTATGAACTCATTCCCATGGGCGAAAACATGAAGGCTTTTAAGATTGCGATTTTCTTTTCGGGGCTTGAGAGGTCGCTCAAAAATTCCAAATACAATCTCCGCCGTGACGAGTGCAAGGCGGCAGCCTATGCTCTTATGGGATATGCCGGGATTGACTATGATACATTTGAAAATACGAGACTGCGTGATGTGCCTTTTGATGTCTTTTGGGCATACAAAGACCGGCTCCCCAAAGTGTGGTACAGACGCGCAAAGCATTATTATTCCGAATTTGAAAGAGCTGAAAAAGGTGCCGAACTCTGGCAAAAAGGTGACTTGGAAAATTACGGCGCGCTTGTCTTTGAAAGCGGTAGGTCATCGATCGACAATTATGAGTGCGGATCAGATGAGCTTATTAAATTATATGAAATAATGGCTTCAACACCCGGCATCTATGGCGGACGCTTTTCGGGGGCGGGATTTAAGGGGTGCTGTATGGCGCTTGTGGACCCCGACAAGACGGACGAAATAAAAGCGCATGTGGCTCAGGAATACTTAAAGGCCTTCCCGGGGCTTGAGGGGAAATATTCGTTTCACTTATGTGATTCGGCAAACGGCATAACATAAATATCATTAATCATAAATCAGGACAAACATATGAAATGTATTATTTTGGCAGCGGGATATGCCACACGGCTTTATCCGCTCACGGAAAATTTCCCAAAGCCCCTGCTCCCCGTGGGGAAAAGCACAATTATAGATTTGCTTATCGACGATTTGGCACAAAATACCAAAATCGACGAATTTATTGTTATTTCCAATCACAAGTTTTATAATCATTTTGCGGATTGGAAGAATAAAAAATCCAACGCATACAAAATCACTGTCTTGGATGACGGCACAGTGACAAACGAAACCCGCCTCGGGGCAGTAAAGGATATCTTGCTTGCGCTTGAAACGCTCAGTATCGCCGATGATGTAATGGTGATGGCAGGTGACAATGTGCCGGATTTCAGTCTTGCGGGATTTGTGGAATTTGCTGTGAACAAAAACGCTTCATGCGTTATGTGCCATACCGAAAATGACCCCATAAAACAACAAAAAACAGCAATTATCACGATTGATAACGATAACAGAATTACGTCCTATGAAGAAAAATCAAAGTGTCCAAAGGGCGACTTGGCCGTTCCGCCGTTTTATATTTATAAGAACGGGGATATAAAGCGGATAAAGGAGGCTTTGGATGACGGGTGCGGATATGATGCGCCCGGGAGCTTTGCGGCGTGGCTGTCAGGAAAAACAGATATGTATGCCTGGGAGATGACGGGGAAGCGCTATGATGTCGGGGACAGGGAAAGCTATGAGAAGGTGAAAGATGGGATTTTTGAAAGTGTTCGGGACAGTGCGCAGTGCCCTCAAAACGCCTAAAATAAGGCACTTTAAGCCAATCTGGGGGGGTACACAAGGTAACGGCATATGGCACCTTGTGTGGTTAATAATTGTTGTAATTTTTGTATCAGGTACTTTTGGGGGATTTTTGTGGGCTAAATATAAAAGGAAAGCCCAAAGAGATTTTGATTTTTATACAACCGATAACCAAGTGCTGCAAGAAGAATTTTATGTTAGCCCGGAATCGGGAATGAAATCCGCAATGAAACCGGCAGCGGAACAGACAACGAAACCCACAACGGAGCCGGCAGAGGATTTTTCGCGTGCCGTATGGGCGCACAATTTATCGGAAAATCGTAATGAAGCAACTTATGACAACTCTGATGAAGCTGTGATAGCGGGTGAGACTGCGATAACAGGTGATACCGTGATAGCGGATGAAACTGAGGTAACAGGTGATACCGTGATAACGGATGAAACTGCGATAACAGGTGATACCGTGATAGCGGATGAAACTGCGATAACGGATGATATTGTGATAGCGGATGAAGCTTTGGTTGATACGGATTTATCGGATACGGAAGAATTTGCGGAAAAGGAAAACGATTTAAATATTGAAATAACGGAAAATCGTTTTTATATAGAAGTGCCATGTATATGCCAAAAGCCGGAACTTCCCACGGGATGTGAGACGGTGGCAGCGGTTGCGGGGCTGAATTATTTGGGAATAGAGATAAATAAGACGGATTTTGCCTCAAATTATTTGGAGTGCGGAACTCCCGGCACAGACAGTCCGTTTGACAAATTTCTCGGAAATCCTTTTAAAACAAAAAAATCATACGGATGCTATGCGCCGGTTATAATAAAAGCGATAAAAAAACTATTGGAAGAAAAACAACTTGAAGATATATATACGGTGACCGATTTGAGCGGTAATTCCGTTGACTGTATAACAGAAAATTATGTTAAAAACGGGATTCCGGTGATAATTTGGGCTACCATGGATATGAAAAAGAGTGTCCCCGGCACCAAATGGAAAACAGAAAAATATGGTACAATTATATGGCAGAAAAATGAGCACTGCATGGTATTAATAGGCAGAGATACGGATAAAAATACAGTGATCGTGATGGATCCGCTTACGGGAAAATACGAGGATTATGATTTTGATACATTTTGCTTAAGGTATGAGGAACAGTATAGCCAGGCAGTGGCGGTGACGTATTGACAAAATACTGCGGAAAAATTGCTGCAAAGGTGAGGAAGAACGGATACTGAACGACGAAAGCAGAACATGCGTATATTGGACGGACAGGATTGAATGCCTAAGCGATACAATTTGGGAATATGGGACAAGGGTGTAAGAAAGATGATATCGGCTTTTAAAACGAGATAAAAATTTGGCGGACGGCAAATTGTAATCGATTATAAAATGTAACCTGCCAAAAAGCATGTGGATGCGAAGGAAATTAATGACAGTGATTATAGTAAATTTGAAGGAGAAAAGTGAAAAAATATGACTGAATCCAGAAGTATTAATCATATGAAATGCTATTTGTTTCGTATGGCACAGGAAAAATGGAATATGAATCCTTCGATGACAGCCAAGGTGTTTAATGAAAATAACCTCTTTGATTATATTGCTGAATGCTATGACTCACTCCATTTATCGTCATATCAGCTTGCTTTGAATGACCTTGAGACTATCTTGGAAAACCGGGGAGTTACAGGATGGAAAAATTAAGATCAGGAATGCTTCTGTATCATGGAAGCTATACAGAGATACAAAATATAGCTCTTTCGGAATGTATTGCCGGTAAGGACTTTGGCAGGGGATTTTATCTGACGTCCTCCTATGAGCAGGCAAAGAATTTCGTTCGACTTTCGGTGAAAAGAAATAGAATGCTTGGCAAAATTGACAATGAACGGAATTTTGGATTTGTTAATGTGTATGAGGTAGCTGACATACAAAATCTGAGCGACTACTACTTTGATTCAGCGAATATCGAATGGTTGCATTTTGTTGCCGGAAACAGAGACTAATCATTATTTAGAGATGAAATACAAAGACTAGCAGGATATAATGTTATTGTTGGGAAAATTGCGAACGATAGAACAGCAGCAACTTTGCAGGCCTATATGGATGGAGTGAACGGAGAACCTGGTGATGCACAGGTTGATAAAATTACGATAGAAGCATTACTGCCAAATCGCTTGGAAGACCAGTTTTGCTTCAAAACGGAAGATGCGCTACGTGCATTGAAATTTGCAAGATGTGAGCAGGTGGTTTATAATGGATAGGGAGATAAGCGAAAAGCAAAAAAACGCTGCCGCAATTATGTTGATGCAGCGTGTGCTGGAAATATACAGCGAGCGACACTCTGTTTCCATAAACGAGGCATTGACCCGGTTTTCATCTACACCGGTTTATAATGCACTGTTTGATTATGAAACAGGTTTGTGGAAAGAAGGGCCGGATTATATACTGGATTTATTTGAGAAAGCATCACGGAGGAAGAGAAATTTTTAGAAATGGTTTCTTAGTTGACTCTATTTGACTGATAGAGTGTACGAAGAAGAAAAGGAGGAAAGAGTAATGTTTGATAGGGCAGATGATGAAAATTTAATGATTGTATCTACTGCTGAAGAATATGCTTTTCTTCACGGCATGAAGATGCCGGATGTCTTGAGGCTATTTAAGAAAAATAACATAGCATCCATTCTGAGATCACAATATGATGTTTTGCATATGCTTGACATCAGGGATAGCGTATCAATGGTTGAGAAGATCCTCGGGAGAGCAAGCGTATGAAGATGACTTTATATCATGGTACAGATTGCCTGTTTGAAAAGATTGAACTCAGTAAATCGGACAATTATAGGGATTTTGGCAAAGGCTTTTATACCACCACGATATCCGCTCAGGCGGAGAGCTGGGCCAGAAGCAAAAAGCTCCGCAATGGCAGCAAGCATGGTTATGTGTATGTGTATGAGTTGGAAATCCCTGATGATTTCAGAGTGAAGAAATTTGAAGGACTGACCATCGAATGGCTTGAAATGATAAAAGAAAACAGAAGCCATGGCGGCATCCGGCATGATTTTGATATCTTAATCGGTCCGGTTGCAAACGATGATACTCGAGTGACTGTATCAAGATATATGTCAGGAATCTATACCGCAGAAGAAGCAATCAAAAGACTTGAATTTGCGAGGGTAAATGATCAGGTAACATTCCATACAGAAAGAGCAGTCGAAGCGTTGAATTTTATGAGGAGGTATATTGTTGAGTGAAAAATATATTTACCACGGGATGGATATCACCCTTGATGTTTACGAAAAGATAAAGGCTGTTGTGGAGCTGATTGCTGAAAAGGAAAAGCTTCCATTTGAGGATGCCTACCTGGAGTTTTCGCAGTCATCTGTTTATGAAGCTATGCAGAATACGGAGACTGTTCTGTGGTATGAAAGTCCTGAATATATAATGGATGAGTATTATAAGAAGAAGTAGGAAATTATGACCAGAATGTCGTTAAACTATCACAATAATTAATAAATTTTATTCATTAAATACCCCATTGGAGATTGTTCTGTATGTTGCAGGCTGATCTCTGATGGGATTTTTTTATAAACCCGGATGGTTAGCTAGCCGGTGATTTAGGCATAGAGTGGCTACGATAATATGTACAATCTTAGCCCTGAATCATTGTGGGCTTTATGCTGCAAATGCGATCGGATATAAGTTGCTATATGTGTCCGTCAGAGCGAATATACACACACCGAAAGGGAAAACCATACACGGAGGGCACAAGGATGAACGCATACGCAATGAGAAACGAGCTTAATCTGAAAGAGTACAACACCGCAATCACAAGAGAGGAATTCGAGCAGCGCTTTTTCAAGACAAAGGAGAGCATCCGGTTCACCTTTAACGGGTGGGACGGGAAGAGCTACGACGGCGAGAGCAAAAGCGCATTGGTTTACCGGACAAACATCCCAGGGTACGAAGAGGTAAGACTCATCAAGGTTGGAAAGCACCTTTGCTACATCGACGAAGAGAGCAGCATTCTTGAAAAGGCAACCGGTGAGCATCGCAAGGAAGCAGAATGGCTGGTCGAGGTTTTAAGAAAAGAGGCATAAGGAGAAAATTACTTAAAGAAGCTGCAGCCGGGTCCAAGCTGGCCGCGGCTTCTTTTTCCTTGTTTTACCTCTTCAAGGAAGTCTGCATCGTGGCGTTCGATTTTTTTAAGAGCTGACCTCATGGTCTTTCCGGAGCCATGGCCGTGGAAAGGATCGCAGTTATGGCGCTTATGTTCCACAAGGAAGCGATGCCAGGGCTCTTCCTTGACCGTAATCCGCCAGATGTGGCCTGTTGTCTTACTCTTTAAAAGGGCGGAGATGTGATCCGTCCGAATGATCTCAAAAAGGCTCTCATCGATGAGTGCGATATCTTCTTTCTTTAGCATGGCTACTTCCTTTCCGCCGGATAAGTATAGCATGACAAAGTGTGTACATATGCCGGAATTGTGGCTCCGTGTTTGTTCAAGATATGTATCTTTATTTACTTGCTATATATCCGCCGCAGAGTGATATATACACTACCAAAACAAAGGAGGGCCAAGAGCCATGACAAAGAACATTTTTGAAGAAGTTTACGAGAAGATCCAGGAAGCAAAGAAAGCCTACGATGAGGCGACGGACAAGGCAGGACAGGACGCAGCAAGAAGCCTTTACAAGAAGGCAACGGAAAGCCTTGAGGGCCTTAGCGGAACGAAGCAGCACCTTTGGAGAGCCTACGAAACCGCAAGAGACTGCGGCAACGAATACCTCGACATTAACGATCCGGTCAGCGACGGAGCGGTCGAGGATCTGATCGCCGGCATGAAGGAACTCGGGATCGAAGCCTTCACCTTCTCCTCAACCTGGAGCAGCGCGGTTGAAACCGCATGGCTTTTCCAGAAAGCAGGATGCGCCTTGGCGGGCCTTATCGAGATCAACAGCCATTACAAAGCCTTCATGAGCGACGAGTACGAAAAGGCACACGGTTACCTTTTCAAGCTGAACTAAAGAAGCAAAAGCCAGGAGAGCCGGATGGCTCTTTTGGTCGTATATTACACAAAATCTCCTGCGAATATTGTGTAGTATATGTCTCCGGATTGAGTTGCTATATATGTGCTTCAGAGCGAATATACACATACCGAAAGGGAAAACAAACAAGCACATTTAAGGAGGACAAAACCATGTGGAAACAAGGAAGAATCGAGATCGCAACAGCAGAAGGAACCAAGGTTGCAGGATACCAGGTTAAGACCTACGAAGAAAGCAGCGAGTACGGCATCAACGGCGGCAAGATCAGCAAGCTTTGGATCAAGCTGGACGGCAAGGTGATCGCAAACTTCGACAGAGGATGGGATGTAAAGCCGGACGAAGAAGACCAGGCTGAGCAGACAGCCTACAACACGGTTTTAGAAAAATACAACTAAGAAAACCCTGAAAACGTAGATTCCCGAAGGACCGCCCGCAAGGGCGGGTTCCTCGTTATAAGATATATTTTTATGATGGCCGCACTGATGTGATGGCACCCGAGAAGGCGCTTTTCTCGTTGATTGGGCCTGACCTATACACAAAGCGCTGCTTCCATGTTTGTGTAGTATTTTACGCACATTTGTCTGGATATATGTTCCGGAAAGAGTGATATATACACTACCAAAACAAAGGAGGGCCAAAGGCCATGACGAAGAAGAAAGCAACCTGGACAGCAAAAGTACAGACCTTCAAGGACGGAAAGATGACATGGAAGGTTTTAGGAGTTTTCGAACACGCAAAGGATGCAGACGCCCTTGTTACCGCCTTCGTTAGAGCAGGGAACTGCCTTACAACTGACGTCACGGTAACCTACAAAGAGTGGTAAAAACAGCACAAGGAAATAAAGCTGAGGAGCCTTCGGGCTCCCTTTTGTTGTGCGAGAGTGATTGGGTAGTACGAGCGCAATGAGTCATAAGCGTATGATTTGTTGATTATTGCGTATGGCGCAAATTGTAGGAGATGGCTTATAATTTAACTAGCTCGATGCATAGAAAGCATGAAAATGATCGTTATGGGATTATTTCTACGGCGCTTTAGCATTAGAGATACAGGAGTGGGGGAGAAAAAAGTTATGAGATTTGAGAAGATTAAGAAAGTTTTAAAAAGCAAAGTTGTTCGCGTGGCTTGCGCCGCCATGATTACGGTGAGTACAGCAGCTGCCATTATCCCGAATTCGCACGCAGCGGTGCTCGGCATTGAAATGGCGCAGGAAGTGGCTATGTACGACCCTAGTGACGGATCATTCTTTTTTATTGCAAACCGAAACGAGGCAGACGAATGTGAACGGGAATTTGGATGGATTCAAGTGACTGACGAATCCGTGAATACCGGCGTGGTTATACCAGTGGATAAGTCTAAGCGCCTTACTCCGGAGCAGGCGTTGTATAAGGCTAAATTTGTATATATGTGGTTAGGCGAGAGCGAGGCAAATGCGGTTGCCGATGTTAATAAGATCGCCCACTACATTGTAGAGTCGCCGGACAACTGGTTTTCGATAGTGGGCGCCGCTATTACGACGCATGAACTTCAATGCGCTTCCGGAAAATATTTTCTTATATACTCAGAGATTGAACAACTTGAATTGAGATTAACTGGTACAATTCTCGGTGGAAGAATAACAGCCGATGTGAAGTATAGCTCTGCAGAAGAAGAGGTAAATCAGCTTTATGCCACACTCATTGCCAACGGAAGAACATCAGATCAGGCAATGTTAATAATTAACGAACAGCTTGCAACTATTATTGCGAAGTACACAAAATAATCACGGCGCCAGAAGCTGAAACAGATTAGGGAGAACAGGCAGATAATCGCCCGTTCTCTTTTTTTGACAATATTGAAGTATAATTTATCTAGTACGACGTTAGAAAAACGAGAAGCGTGTTTATTGCAAAGGGACCTATTATGGCACCGATAAAGCAGACAACTGCGGGAATATAAAATGAAAAGGCCTGCTACATTTGTTCAAAAAAAGAATCCTTTAATCAATCGAGCGGTGAAAGATATCATTACGATTGTTATCCCAATAGTTATCGCTGTTCTCCTTACACGAGTACTTTTGCTCTGCAGCGTCGTGCAATCCGGTTCTATGGAGCCAACAATCATGACAAAGGACATTGTTGTAGGAAATCCGATGGCATACAAGACGAAGACTCCGGAGCGCGGAGACATTGTTTATGTACAGAACAAAATGACCAACAACGAACTTTATGTAAAGCGTATTATCGGTATGCCTGGGGAAAATGTTTCATTTAAAGACGGCCATGTATACATTAATGGACAAAGGCTTGATGAGGCATATATTGATGAGGAAATAGAAACAAATTCTGATCAATCGTATGACGTTCCGAAGGGATGCTATTTTGTGCTTGGAGATAATCGTGAAATAAGCGAGGATAGTCGATATTGGAATGATCCATTTGTAAGGTTGGAAGATATAAAGGGCAAGATTATCTTGAATTTCCCTTCTTTGCTTTAACTGCTCCGTGACTCGATTTTAAAGCCCACTGGCGCACTGTGTAAATGTTACATGGTACGCTGGTGGGCTTTTTTGTTGCCTAAATCTGTGGCGTTCGTCGCACGACAACACCGAACACTGAGATACAAATTGAAAACAGCAGGGGATTATGGTAGCATAAAAGAAAATGGGTGTATTAGACACTTGCTATCGGAAGGATGTGCTTGCCAATGGAAAGACAAACCGCACTGGCGGAAACAATCGATACAGTTGCCGATAAGGCAAAATATGATCAGTGCGCCAAAAAACTCCTTTCATTCAAAGCGATTGACGCGTGGATCTTAAAAACCTGCGTGAAGGAATTTTCTTTATTCAGTGTGGACTATATCAGTGAACATTGTATGTCTGGAAAGGTGGAACTTTCGGAGCGTGCTGTTCACCAAGATCAGCTGAGCAAGAACCAAAGAATTAATGGCGATGATCGAATCACGAAAATGGATTCGGAATCAGGCTCTATCAATGAGGGGACGGTCTATTATGATGTCCGTTTTAACGCAATTGTGCCGGAGACAAAGGAACCTGTCACGCTGATTATTAATCTCGAGATTCAAACGAATGATAGGCCCGGATATGAGTTGGTGACACGCGGAACATATTACTGCGCGAGAATGATTTCAGAACAGCACGGCACTGTTTTTTCAGGTGATCATTATGAGAAGATTCAAAAGGTTTATTCCATTTGGATTTGCCCGTCGACACCGGAATGTAGGAAGAATGGAATGTTTCGCTACCACACGATAGAGGAGCCTGTCATTGGTGATGCGTATGTAAAGAAGGAAAGCTATGATTTATCTGAGGTAATTGTACTTAATCTTGGAGACCCAGTAGGAGAAGCAGATTGCGGGATTTTAAATCTGCTTAATACCATCTTTTCGCCAGCGATTACACCAGATGAAAAGAAGAAGGTTCTTGACAAAAAATATAACATTATAATGTCAGAAGAACTGGAAAGTGAGGTGCAGTATATGTGTAACTTGAGCACAGCTATTGAAAATAAGGGAATCAATAGAGGCGTGGATTTGATGTCCAAATTGGTGAAACTGCTTATGGCAGAGAAAAGATATGCTGATGTGGAAAAAGTGTCGGAGGATCCGGGATATCGTGATAAATTACTGAAAGAGTTCAAACTGGTTGGATAAACGTAATTATAATGGTCCCATGAATTAAGACAGATTTGTAGAGGATTCTTGATGGATCGGTGAGCTCATAAAAAGTGCCATTTCCGAATGGATGATTTAAAAGAATGATACGGCTATAATGAGATTTTGCTGGATAATAGCCGAAAAGCAATTACAGTGTAACAATAGTCATATTCTATAGCAGTGATGCTGGAAAAATTATGCGAGGTGCGATTATGGAAGAGAAATGTTATGCTGCTGAACTGGATGAAATTGCATTATGACTTACGAGGAAGATGATCAGAGAGCTGAAGCAATGATTCAACTGATTAATACTTTACACAGCAAGCTCCGGAGGGAAATCCTTCCGGGGCTTTGTTGTGCAATAACTATCCTGAATTTTCAGGCGGAGCATACCGGTGAGGAATCGCCTGTAAGCATAACCGCTTCACTGATCTGTCTGTTAGTTTGCGATTGCGGCCCTGCGCAAAATCTGTTTTCTCCTGCAACGTTTCTGTTCCCAGGTGCGTATGTATATGCATAACAAACAACACACCGCAAACAAAGCGGCAACGAACAATAAAATTAAAAAGGAGAAAATAAAAATGGATAACAAGAAGATGGCAGCACTGAATGAGGATCAGCTGGAGAAGGTTGACGGAGGGACCGGATGGTATGGTAGTATATGGAATTTTGAGGATTTATGGGAGATATTGTTTGCGTAATGAGCGTGTCAATTCCCACTGTCCTTAAACGCATGTAACTGCACTGAAGAGCACAGATGGCTGCGGCAGCGGAAGAGCTCTTTTGTAACACTTCTGTGCTCTGCTGCGTATGTATATCGGAACATGACGGAGATGTCAATCGGTTCTGATTACAATACAGAGCTCATTTAGGGAGGATTAGAAAGTGTACAGCAAGAAGGAATTTACCACGAATCAGAAACCGTTTAAGGAGCAGTGCCTTATCGGGTCAGGGGAAAAACGGATGAAAAAGAACATAACTCGAATGATCCATACATTTCTTGTCACTTGCCTTCTTGCCGGAACGTTAACAGCATGCCACCCGGCTTTGGACCGGACGAAAGCAAATGATGACGCAGTTTTGACAGGAATGACCCAGGAACAGGCACAGGATGCGCCCGGGATTACATCATCGATTTCCTGTGATACAAAGTTTGATTCTGTAACACTTGGAGTGACCAGAAGTGAATTGGAAGAGGCGGGATTCGCATTCGGAGACAGCTGCGATATTTCTTTTTCGAACGGAACGGTGATCACTGATGTTCCGTTTTACAACGGTTACTATGCCAAGAACGGCGATCCGGTCCTGGTAGCATATGGAAACGAGGAGGAGCTGACTTTCACACGGTGCAACACGGGCTATTGGACAGAGGCAGGTCTGTCGGAGTCGGATACGATCACGATCACCCGAAACGAGCAGGGAAAATATCTCGAATCCTTTGAGGCTTTAAGTCAGGCCTATTCCAACGATAGAAACGACTACCAAACCGATGAACAGTTTTGTAATTTTCGAAGTCTCCAGGGAGGCAAGCTGAAGGAGCATTTCCTGTATCGGGGAACCACTCCGGTAAACAACAGGAACGGACGCGCAGCATATACAGATATGCTCTTGAAGGAGAACAACATCGCACTTATTCTGGACCTTGCAGATAACGAGGAGGATATGCAGTTTTATCTGGCCGCCGATGATTTTTCATCGGATTATACGAAGAATCTGTACGACAAGGGCAAAGATATTCTCATGGGCATGAGCGTAGACTGCACCTCAGACGCCTATAAAAAGAGCCTTGCATCCGGGCTGCGATTTCTTGTAGCCCAGGGAGATGAGAACAGCAAGGTTTATATCCACTGTACCGAAGGAAAGGACAGGACAGGATTTGTGTGCCTTCTCCTGGAAGCGCTTGCCGGCGCTTCGTATGATGAGCTTTGTTCGGATTATATGAAGACGTATGAGAATTATTATGGAATCCGCAAAGATACGGAGCCCAAAAAGTATCAGGCCATTCGGGATTTGTATTTTACAGGATATATGCAGATTCTCTGCGAAACAGAGGACGCAGCAAAGATCGATGCGGCAAGTTATGAGGAAAAGGCCAGAGAATATCTGAAGGGATGCGGCATGTCGGAAAAAGAGGTCGAGATGCTGCAGAAAATGATCTGTGTCGATTGATATAGGGGTTATTGCACTGGCAGCGCCGCACTTCCTGCATGATGGGAGGTGCGGCGCTGTTGCAGAGTCCGATACAGCGATTTATACTGTCAAAAGAGATGATGATCTTGCCAAAACAGGAGTACAGATAGTGTCAAGTGATCTATGAAAACCACGGGCCCAAAATAAAGGCTGGAGTACAAATGAGGAGGGAAGCATGAAACAAAAAAGGCTGCAGCTTGCCGCAGGATTTCTTGCTGCGGCGGTATTGCTGGGAGGATGCGGCGAATCAGCGGCAAGCTTCCTTTCGGAGCTGATCCCGGAGGTTGAGGCGGGAGCCACGATTTCCGAGAATTCCAAATGGATCAATTCGGACGTCGCCGGTGCGGTGGATGAGACAGTAACGCCGAATCTCAAGGATGATTTCCATACGGCGGTCAATTACGACTGGATCCTGGAAACGGAGACCGGAAGCGGTACCTATGCGTCACAGTCCACGTTCACCGACACGGAGAAGGTGCTGGAGGCACGCAATTACCAGCTCCTGGAACGGGACAATACACAGGTGGATCCGGATATGATGTGTCAGGAGGATTATGACCACCTGCAGGATCTCACCGCCGGGATGGCCGACCTTCTGACAGACTGGGATACGCGAAATGAAAGCGGCAAGGAACCACTTCGGCAGTATGTGGAGGAGCTGGAAAGCCTTGACTCGCTGGAAGAGCTCTCGTCCTATCTGGCAAGTGCAGAGGGCTGGGGGAATCTGAGCAATCTCCTGGTCGAACTGCAGGTCAGCACGCCGCAGACAACAAGGGCGCAGTACAGCGTCTATGTGATGCCGTTCTATGACTGGTCCCTGTGGCTGCAGGATGAATATAACAACCTGTCCATTTCGGGCGATGAGGTGAGAATCTATAACGAAAAGGCAATGCAGCACGTTTTAGGGAGCCTTGGTTATTCCGACAGCGAGATCCGGCAGATCATCCGGGAAAACTACACCGTCGAAACAACGCTCGCAGCGGCCAGCTTGACCGGGGGGGAGATCGAGAGCGTAGCGGACGAAACGGATGAAACCCTGACCCTTGCACAGCTGCAGGAAAAGGTTGGCGCATATCCTCTGACGCAGATCATGGAGACCTTCGGCCTTGCTGATTCCAATCTGTTCTCGGTATACCAGCCGGAGTATCTTACTGAGGTGTCCCGCATCTACACGGAGAAGAATTTCAAGAAGCTGAAATCCTTTTATCTGATGCACCTCGTCCTGGATGCGCTGCCGTATCTGGACGAGGAGTGCTACAACGACTACCTGCTGATCTACCGCGCGGCGAACAATCTGGAGGGGCAACCGGTAGATGCCGAGGAGGAGCTGGGGGGCAGTAAGGATACGGACATGGCCCTGGCCTTTGAGGAGACGCTGATGTCGGATGCACTGGACACACTGTATGTTGCAAGACACTGCACGTCGGAGGACAAGGAGTATCTGACGCAGCTCACGAATGAAGCGGCGGCACAGTACCGGGTGATGCTACAGGAGGAGGACTGGCTGAGCGAGGAGACCAAGGCGATGGTCCTCGAGAAGCTCGATGCCATGGCGCTTCTCGTTCTCTACCCGGACACGCTCTCTAATTACTCCGAACTCGAGATCGACCCTTCCGGCAATGCCGCCGATGCGGTCAATGCAGTGAAAACCTTCTATGTACAAAAGATGAGCGAGAAGGTCAATCAGCCGGTCCTTCGTACGGACTGGACGGCCTCGCCCAGGACACTGAATGCGGCCTATGATCCGAGCCATAATGCCATTTGCATCTATGCCGGGCTTCTGGCAGACGACGGTCTCTACGACCGGAACGGCTCCTACGAGTACAATCTCGGCCGCATCGGCATGATCATCGGACATGAGATCACCCACGGCTTTGACACGAACGGCTGTCAGTATGACAAGGAAGGCTATCAGACTGCGTGGCTTTCGAAGGCAGACGAAGAGATCCTGCAGCAAAAGGCAGAAAAGGTGAATCGTTATTTTCACTCCTTCACGCCGATTGCCGGGCAGATGTACACGGCAGACGTGTCCGGAGAAGCGATGGCGGACATGGGCGGCATGAAATGTGCTCTTGCGCTGGCCGCAAAGGCAGAGGACTTTGACTATCAGGAGTTCTTCCGGTCATTCGCAGGGCTTTGGAAGACCAAATGCACCTATGATTATGAGATGTCCATTTCTAAAGACGTGCATCCGCTTGCGTTCCTGCGCACCAACGTAACGGTACAGCAGTTCGAGGAATTCTACGAGGCCTTCGGCATCACGGAGGGCGACGGAATGTATCTGGCACCGGAGGAGCGCCTTATTGTGTGGTAAAAATACGACCGGGTCGAACGATGTGAATAACAGGAGTAATCTATGGAAAACGGAACGGAATTAGAACAAAGCAAAGGGGTTGCAGCACAGCCTATGTGCAGCCAGGATGAAGAGCGGGAGCCTTCCACCACATCAGTGGTCCGCCTTGAAAAGGTGGAGAAGAGCTATGGCAGTCACAAGGTCCTGACGGACGTCAACCTTGACATTCATAAGGGCGATATCTTCGGCCTTGTGGGCAAGAACGGCGCCGGCAAAACAACGATTTTTAAGGTTATGCTGGGATTGTCCGGCTACGAGAGCGGCAGTGTTTTCGTAGGTGACAAGGGGGATGATCTGGAGAAGGGCAGGAGGAAGGTTGGATTCCTCATCGGCTGCAATTTCTTTTCCTATATGACGGGGCGTCAGAATCTGGAGTATTACCGGGTTCTGAAGGGCATCAAGGACAAGGGCGAGGTGGACCGGGTGCTGCAGCTCGTCGGCCTTGATCAGGCAAAAGGGAAATTCGGGCGCTATTCTCTGGGCATGAAACAGCGCCTTGGCATCGCCAATGCGCTCATGGGGAACCCGGAAATCCTTGTTCTGGATGAGCCGACCAACGGCCTGGATCCGCAGGGCATCGCGGATATCCGGGAGCTGGTGCAGCGGCTCAACCGCGAATACGGTATGACGGTGATCATTTCGTCCCACATTTTGGGAGAGCTCCAGCACACGGCAGATCGGTTCGGCATTCTGCAGGACGGAAGAGTGGCGAGAACGATCTCGCAGGAGGATTTGATCTCCGATCAGAAGTCGGTCCGGATCAAGGTAAGTGACCTGGAGGCGGCGAAAAAGGCGCTGGAGGCTGCAGGAATCGAGATTCTGGGCTCCCAGATGGAATCGCTGTCCTTGGAGGAGTTCTATTTTGACATCGTGGGCAGCGGACATGCAGAGGGGCAGGATGCAGAAGAGCTGATTCACGGAACAGACCAGGAAAGGGATCCGAAGGGAACTATGGTGCCGGGCGGAGTGTCAGATGAGATGTCCGGTGCAGAGATGGATCGGAGTACAGAGAAAAAGGAGGCAGCGCAATGAGGAATTACTGGAAGGCGGACTGCAGTCGTGTACTGAAGAGAACGCCCCGCATAATTGCGGCTGTGCTGGTTGCCGTTATTTATATTGGGGTACTGGTTTTTACCAGTGATGAGACGTGGAATTCGGTCATTTTCGTTACAACAACGAGCTCGTATCTGTCCTTTACCACCATTGTCCTGGGGCTGTTCGGCTTTGGCGCACTGCTCTCCGACGATCTGAAGGCCAAAACGATGCAGGTTGCCATTGGGTCCGGCATTTCGAGACCTAAGGTGGTTTTCGTAAAGTATCTGGATCTTGCAACGATTGCATTGGTGGATGGCGTATTCATGGGGCTCGTAACGGCTCTTTGCGCGGTATTGACCGGGATCACGCTGACGGGTGACCAGATCGCAGAGCTTGGGGTCGTGCTCTTTATGACCTGGCTTCATGTGGTCGCTTTTGCGGGACCGGCCCTTATCGTTGCCCTGTTCCTGCAGGCAACCGGGATTGCGACCATCGTCTACCTCCTGGTTGCATTCGGCATCCCCGACCTGCTGCTGAGCGAGCTGTTCAATATGAAGGCGATCCGGGGGCTCCACCTTACAGAGTATATGCTGAACCAGACGCTCGATTCTCTGCAGAGCAAGGTGATCCTTGGTGTTCCGGCCGTCGGTACAGCGAGCCGGGTCGTAATTTATATTGCTGCGTTCTATTTCCTTGCGGCCGCATTGTTCCGCAGGCGGGAGCTGGAGTTCTAGCACAGCGTTTGCAAAAATAACTAGTACAGTGTTTGCAAAAATAACCAGCCAGATAACGCAGAATAATACCTTTGAGAGATCTGAATGCATAAAACAAGTGCCATTTTCGGAGGGGAGTACTTCTTCGGAGTGGCACTTGTGTTGGGTCTGCATCTGTTTTTGGGGGATGAGCTGCAGCAGATTGAAGGTCGGGATGAGGGAGAAAAATGTATTACAAGTTACTGAATCTAAAAAAACGTATCTATGATGAGTCCCAGATCGACTGGGAGCATATGCTCTTTGATCGTCACATGATCTGGGCGCTTTTGATTCCGATGATGATTGAGAATCTGCTGACCAGTTTTATGGGAATGGCAGATTCTGTCATGGTGACCAGAGTCGGCAGTGCGGCCATTTCGGCGGTATCCTTGACGGATTCCATCAACAACCTTGTCATTCAGATGTTCTCGGCAATGGCAACCGGCGGTACGATTCTGTGTTCCCAGTATATCGGAAAGGAAGATAAAAAAAGAGCAAATGACGCAGCCGGTCAGGTGATGCTGTCAGTTACTGCGATTGCTGTTGTAATTATGGTGATTGCGGAAGCCTTGAACGGGCAGATTCTGCATTTGATCTTTGGCCAGGTGGAGCCGGAGGTTTTGTCTGCGGCAAAGATCTATTTTCGATTTACGGCGGCTTCGTTCCCGTTTCTGGGGCTCTATCAGGTCGGTGCTGCATTCTATCGTGCGGGCGGCAACAGCCGTTTTCCGATGAAGATCTCGGTGGTATCCAATGTTCTGAATATTGTGGGGAATGCAGTCTTTATTTTCGGCATGAACCTTGGCGTTACCGGAGCTGCGCTGTCAACGCTGATCAGCCGGATATTCTGCGCGGTCGTTATTTTTTATTTTCTGCGTAAACCCAGACAGGTCATTGTGATCCGCAACTATCGGATCCGTGCGAATTGGGACATGATAGGGCGTGTTCTGGCCATCGGCATTCCGTCGGGAATTGAGAACAGTATGTTCCAGTTCGGCAAGCTGGCCATTCAGTCCTCGGTTTCCACGCTGGGAACTACTGCGATTGCGGCCCAGGCCATGACGATCATCTTTGAGAATATCAATGGAATTGGCGGCATTGCGGTCGGTGCAGGTCTAATGACTATTGTCGGGCAGACCTTAGGTGCAGGGCGCAGAGAAGAGGCTAAATATTACGTGGTACATTTGATGGACATTGCAAGCGGTGTGATCATTCTGTCCTGCGTTGGCATGTTCCTTTTGTGCCGACCTGTGATGTGGCTTGCAGGTATGGAGGCAGAAAGTGCCGCAATCAGTTTCCGGATGATGATCTTTATTACGATTGCAAAGATCCTGTTGTGGGTGCCGAGCTTTATCCCTGCATATGGACTAAGAGCGGCCGGGGATGTTCGTTTTACCATGATCGTTTCGACGCTTTCCATGTGGCTGGCGAGGGTAGCTCTGGTTACCTATCTGATCCGGGGATGCGGTGTTGGACCGATTGCGGTCTGGATTGGCATGGCAACGGATTGGGCAGTACGCGGCGTTTTCTATCTGTACCGGTTGATCAGCGGAAAGTGGCTGCAGCATCAGGTGATTTAGTACCGCTGATGTGCGCAGCGTAACTCGTTGGCAGGTTCACAACAACTGCGTTTGTTATTACTTGCTCCTTTCGGGAAAGAGGGGTATAGTAGGAATTGCTTCGGAAACGATACCGAGACAAGGGACTGAGGTAAGGAAAGAGTGCATCTGCAGTGGCAGGATCAGGGGATTGTAAGAGGGAGATCTGCTGCATGTCAGATGTAAGAACAGTGCACAACATAGTGCACAGCACAGCAGGAGGGGATTCAAATGGAGCGTAAATGTGGCGTATTGATGCCGGTGTCATCGCTTTCATCTCGTTACGGGATCGGGAGCCTTTCAAAGGAAGCCTATGAGTTTGTGGATTTTCTGGCGGAGGCCGGACAGTCCTACTGGCAGATTCTGCCGCTGGGTCAGACTGGTTATGGGGATTCACCCTACCAGTCCTTCTCGACCTTTGCGGGGAATCCGTATTTTATCGATCTGGAGGAACTGATCGAGGCAGGCTATATCACAAAGGAAGAGGCGGATGGCGTCTTTTTCGGAGACAATGCAGAGTACATCGACTATGAAAAGATCTACTATGGCCGGTTTCCTCTTTTGAAAAAGGCTTATGAGAACAGTCCGTTCGCACTGGAGCCGTCGGGAGACTGGGCGAAGGCAGAGTACGACAAGGACCGCCAGTCTTTTGAGAAATTTATCGCAGAAAAGGCCGACTGGCTGCCGGACTATGCCTTGTACTCTGCCATCAAAAATGCCAATGACGGCAAGAGCTATATTGAGTGGCCAAAGGAGCTGCGCCTTCGTGAGCAGGAAGCTATGGAAGAGGCAAAGGAGGAGCTGGCAGACGAGATTCGTTTTTATGAATTCCAGCAGTACCTTTTTGCCGGGCAGTGGAAGGCTCTGAAGGACTATGCTAATAAAAAGGGTATCAAGATCATCGGCGACATTCCGATCTATGTTGCCTTTGATTCGGCGGATACCTGGAGTCATCCGGAGCTGTTCGAGTTTGATGAGGACGGATATCCCATCGTTGTTGCCGGCTGCCCTCCGGATGCCTTCTCTGCAACGGGGCAGCTGTGGGGGAATCCGATTTACCGCTGGGATTACCACAAGAGCACAGGATATGCATGGTGGATCTCGCGTATGGCGAACTGTTTTGCCATGTATGATGTAATCCGTATCGATCATTTCCGCGGCTTTGACGAGTATTATGCGATTCCGTACGGGGATCCGACGGCAGAGTTCGGCAAGTGGCAGAAAGGCCCGGGATATGACCTGTTCGAGGCGATTCAGAAGGCACTGGGCGAGCGTCAGATCATTGCAGAGGACCTTGGCTTTATCACACAGAGCGTTCGCGATCTGGTGAATCGGACCGGCTATCCCAACATGAAGGTGCTGCAGTTCGCGTTTAATGCGTATGATCCGGGACGCGGCGACTACCTTCCGCACAACTATCCGACAAACTGTGTGGTATATACCGGGACGCATGACAATGAGACCATGCGCGGCTGGTACAACCACGTGTCCGAGCAGGACCGCATTTATTCCGGTGAGTATGCGGGCGTGACCTCAGAGGAGACGGCGGCGTGGAGCTTTATCCGGCTGGCCTTTGAATCCGTGGCGGATACCTGTATCATTCCGATGCAGGATTATCTGAATCGGGGCGATGAGGCGAGAATCAATGAGCCGTCAACGCTTGGCAACAACTGGAAGTGGAGAATGCTGCCCGGCGCCTATGACAAGGAGCTGGCTGCACGGATGAAGAGACTGGCGCAGATCTCCGGCCGTTTGTAATACCAAACGGAATCGGGGGCAGCGCGATGGCAGATATTACGATTAAGGACATTGCACGAATGTGCGGTGTCGGAGTGAGTACGGTATCCAGGGCCCTGAATAACCAGTCGGATATCAACCCGGGGACCCGTGCCAGGATCCTGGAGGTCGTTCGGGAAACCGGATTTGTTCCCAACACAACAGCAAGGCTCTTAAAGCAGAGCGAGACGAACAGCATTGCACTCCTGGTGAAGGGGATTACGAACCCGGCCTTTTCGGGAATGCTGCAGATCATGGAGGAGCAGGCCGAGAAAAAGGGCTATGCGGTGATTCTGCGTCATGTCGGCCCTACAGAGGATGAGGTCCAGGTTGCGCTGAGCCTCGTCAAAGAAAGGAAGCTGAAAGGGATTGTGTTCCTGGGAGGCAACTTTACTCATGAGGAACAGGAACTGCAGCAGATGGGGGTTCCTTTTGTATTCGCCACCATTGGAGAGGATCCGGAGGAGACCGAGGCGAGCAAAGGGCGGCATGATAACGGGAAGGTTGGTTATGCCAACATTGCTGTGGATGATGTGAAGGCCAGCTACGATGCCGTACAATATCTGATCGGTCTGGGGCATGCCAGAATCGGAATGATTGCAGAAGGCCTTGGAATGCCTTCGGTCGGTCAGCTGCGTTACCGCGGCTATTGCAGAGCGTTGAGGGATGCGGGAATTGTGCATCAGGACCAGGATGTGGTGGTTGTTACAAAGGGCATCGAGCATTTCTCATTGTCCAATGGGTATGAAGCGGCGCAGGCACTGATGAAAAAGAGTCCGGAGCTTACAGCAATCTTCTGCGTGTCGGACATACTGGCCATCGGTGCATGTCGGGCGATTCTGGATGCCGGGAAGCGAATTCCGGAGGATGTGTCCGTCATGGGCTTTGATGGAATTGAAATGGGCAGTTATGTGAATCCGAGGCTGACCACGATGCAGCAACCCTTTGAAGAGATTGCGGCATCTGCCATGAAGAGTCTGTTCGGTATGCTCGAGGACGGGGCTGTGCCGTGCGATGATATCATGGAGGCGCAGCTGGTGGAGCGGGAATCGACAGGCAGGTGCAGGGCACAGCGCTAGTGCAGGCAGCGGGGCGCAGGCAGCAAACGAAGAATACTGGATCGAAGAATACTGGATCTCTTACGACCGGATGGCGGACAATGTCTGTATCCGGTCGTATTTGTTTGATCCGAAAGGGAAAGGTGCGGCAGCGAGCATTTACCGGCACTGTTTTCGGTACTCACTGGGGGACATTCCCTGGGCATTGCGAAACGCCTTGGAAAAATAAGTATTGTCAGAGTAACCGACTCTGGCTGCAATATCGGAAACCGGAATGGAAGGGTCGCGCAGAAGCTCCGCGGCTCTTTTCATTCGTACCTCGGTGAGGTATTCGTAGATTCCGACATGGTATTTGCTCTTGAACAAGCGGGAGAGGTATTCCTTGGAGAAAAAATACTGATCGGCAAAATCCTGCAGCTGCATCGTTTCCGTGTAATTGCTTTCGATGGTTTTGTGAATGAGATCGACAACCTCTGTGGCAGAAAGTGTGGGCTCTTTCGCGGAAACAGCAAAATCCTCATCCGGAAAGCGAGAAGTCATAACCCGTCCGATCGCTTCGTTTAGTTCCTCTGCCACAACGGGCTTTAGAAGGTAATCGGAGGCACCGTAGCGGATGGCATTCTGCGCATAGGAAAACTCATCATAACCGCTGATGACGATGAAGGAGGCTCCGGTTTCACGCGCACTGGCCTCTTTAAGGAACTGTGTACCGTCCATGACGGGCATATGCATATCCACGAATACAATGGCCGGATGCAGCTCGGAAAGAAGCTGAAGGGCTTCTTTTCCGTCAGAGGCATAATAAGGCTGCTCCAGATGCCAGCGTGCCCATTGCCCCAGCTTACAGATGGCAATGCGTACCGGCTTTTCGTCATCAACAATCAATACCTTGTGCATAAATCTGACATCCTCTCCCTTTGCGGATTGATCTGCGTCTGTAAATCCGGCAGATGTGAAAACGCTGTAATCGCATGCTCAGGTTTCCAGAACGAGTGTGATACAGGTGTAATGGTCATTGGCACGGTTACTGCTCATGATCTGCATTTCTGCTTTGTCATCATACATGATTTTCAGCCGGTTGCAGAGGTTGGCAAGCCCGATTCCGGAGGATTCCGTAGAATTCGAGGCGGCTTGCATACTCTGAAAATACTGCAGGCTTTGCCGCACCTCGTCAAGACGGGCAGGCGTCATTCCGGCGCCGTCGTCCCGGACACGGATAACCAGCTGTCCACCCTGCGCAAAAACATCGATCTCCAGATGCAGACAGCGGATGTCACCGGACAGTCCGTATTTGATGGAATTCTCAACAATGAGCTGAATACTGCATTTAGGAACCTGGTGCCGGAGGAGATTTCGGTCAATACGCCTCGTAACCTGCAGCCGCTCATCCATGCGGAGCTTTTGCAGTTCAATGTAATTGTCGGTAAAGTTCAGCTCCTGCTCCAGAGTAACCTCCTTGGAACCATTGATGGAATAACGCATGTTGGAGGCGAGCTTTGTAATCATATCGTAAAGCTTTGGCTCATCGTTCATCAACGCTTCGGAGCCGATGGCCTGGAGCGTGTTATAGAGAAAATGCGGATTCACCTGCGCCTCCAATGCCTCGATTCGGGCGTTTTTTTCATTCAGAGAAGCCATCAGGTTATCATTGACCAAACGATCGATGTGTTCGGACATTTCATTAAAGGATCGGCCGAGTTCCGCAGCTTCCCGGCAGCGTCCCAGATGAATGGTGGGGTATTGACCGGAACCGACCTGCAGCTGAAAATCTGCCAGTGCAGTAAGAGGCTGCGTAAGATAGCGAATGAGTGCACAGGAAACAGCGAGCGAAAACAACAGGAAGAGGAGACCCTGCAGGAGTGTGGAGCGCTGAATGCTGCGAAGCTCTTCGGTGACAGAAGAGAGGGGGAGGAGCACTACCAGGGACAATCCGGAAAAGGAGTCCGTGCGGGAGAGAACAACGTAAGACTCCCCTTGTATCGTTATTCGGACAGAACGATCGTTTTCCACAGCTTGCTGCGTGGAAGATTCTGCGCCCTTGTGATCAGCGAGCAGGGAAGCGAGCTCGGATTTCATGGAAGGTGTATTCGTATAAAGAAATTCGCCGTCTGTGTTGAACAGGGCAACGATCTGGTCATCAAATCCGCTTGTCATAGCACTTTTGCTCACATCGATCGAGACCAGGGCGATCGGTGTTTTGTCATTGATGCGAAAGATCGTGTGAGAGAAGGTGAACAGTGCAGCAGAATTCTCGGAAGGTGTAATCGCATAATGGGAAGCATGACGAAGGCATTCCAGATAGATCGGATCGTCATAATCAAACTCCTCGGCGATCGTTTTCATTCGCTGATCGGAGGCAGATCGCGAAAAGCACAGATCATGGCGCAGCATAGAGAGCCGGTAAGAAAGAAGGTCCGTCCGGGAGTAATAGTACATTGTGACGGTCTGTTTCAGTTCGCTGACCCGGGCACTTTCCAGAGGTTTTGTGCTGAGAAGATCATTGTAGAATTCGGAATCGTTCACCGGGAGCACGCAAAAATCCGACAGCTCCGAAAGGTAGTTGTCTAAATTCCGGAGCTTCATCTCCATGAGCTGAGAAACGGAGGTCTCTTGCTGCCGGATCGTGGTATCGACGCCTCTGCGATAACTGGAATAGGTCAGAATCGCTGTAAGAATCAGAAGGAATACGGCCAGAAGAAGCGAAAAGGTCAGCCATAAAGGGGACCTGCGCATCAATCGGCGGGCCGTGGAGCGGACGGAAATATTCTGTCGTTGTACATTTGATGTCTTCATGTGCGCTATTTTATTACAGCGTTTGCGAAATAACCAGTACGGCGATTTTCGGAGCTCATCCGGAATGAATGTTCCGTACTGTTTTGATGCAATTATAAAAAGGGAAAAGTAAATTTCACCGGAGAATGTCATTTTTTTACATGTGTAAGGTTTGGAAATTCCATTTATCCGTCAAAATGACGATGCTATGCTAACAGCATAGTCGTTAAAGGGGCAATGTGACGAACAAGGGCTCCGGGGAGGAGGACTGGATGAAGGTATCCAAACGTAAACAGAAGGAGCGAAGGGAAAATATCCTTTTCACAATTCCTGCTGTGATTCTGGTCGTCATGATGATGTATGTTCCGTTCATTATGAGTGGATATTACTCACTGACAGAGTGGAACGGTATTGCAAAGGATCCGGTATTTGTCGGATTGCGGAATTTCGCTGAGATTTTTTCGGGGAGTTCGGATTTCCTGCCGGCGCTTTGGTTCACCATTCGATACACGGTCTTGTTTGTTATTTTTTCTAATGTGGTTGCCCTGGCACTGGCGGTGGCGCTGACCAAAAAATTCAAGCTGGCGAATCTGTACAGGGGAATGTTTTTTATTCCCTATATCATGAGTATGACAGTGGTGGGATTCATCTGGAAATTCATTTTTACCTCCGGGTTTAAGTCGTTGTATGCATTGACGGGATGGGAGATCTGGAATTTGTCCTGGCTGGGTGATACCGGCATGGTATTTTTCTCCATCGTTATGGTTGGTGTGTGGCAGTCCCTTGGATTCTACATTGTTCTGTACATTGCCGGCCTGCAGGCGGTTCCTACGGATGTTCTGGAGGCAGCCTACGTAGACGGTGCGAATAAAAGGCAGACGTTCTTTCGCGTAACACTTCCTTTACTGGGACCTTCGATGACGACCTGCGTATTCATGTCGCTGACAAATGGTCTGAAGGTATTCGACATCATTCTGGCATTGACAAAGGGAGGCCCCGGAAAGGCCAGCTACAGTGCGACCTTGCAGATCTACAATGAGGCATTTACGAACAACAATTACGGAATGGGATCCGCAGAGGCAATCCTGTATTTCCTGTTCGTGCTGGTAGTTACACAGCTGGTATTAAAGGGTATGAGCCGGAAGGAGGTTGATCTGTGATGACAAGGAAAACAAAACGTCTGCTCAGCAAGACCGTCCTGATCGTTATTCTGACTGTCATTGCTCTGATCTACATTTATCCGGTGTTCCTGATGTTCGTGAACTCTTTTAAGCCGTTCGGTGAGGTCATTGCTGATCCGATTGCATTGCCAAAGGAGGCAACACTGGAGAATTATTCCTATGTTGCAGGTAAGATGCACTATCTGCAGCTGCTGGGAAATAACCTCATTATTACCACCATCGGCATCGTGGGAATTCTGTTTTTCTCTTCGCTGGCCGCTTATATCTGTGACCGGCGCAGGACGAAATACACAGGCTTTGCCTATACGCTTTTGATTACACCGATGCTGATCCCTTTTCAGACGATCATGATCACATTGCTGAAGGCAATGAGCGTCATTCATTTGTCCGGGTCGAGGGTTGGACTGGGCATTCAGTATTGGGGCTTTGGCATCCCGATGGCTACTTTCATCTTCTTTAATTTCATGAAGACGATTCCGAAGGAGCTGGATGAAAGCGCACAGATTGACGGAGCATCTACAATTCGTACCTTTGTTTCCGTTATTTTCCCACTGCTGAAGTCAGTAACAGTGACGGTTATGGTGCTGGATATCATGTGGATCTGGAATGACTTCCTGCTCCCTTTGCTGATGGTAAACTCCAGCAATAAGACGAAGACGTTGATCCTGGCAGCCTACACCTTTGTCGGACAGATGAATACGCAGTGGCAATATGCCATGACCGGCATGGTGCTGGCGGTATTCCCGTCTATTCTGGTATTCATCTTCCTGCAGAAATACATCGTTGAGGGCGTTGTGGCCGGTGCGGTGAAGGGATAATGATTCTGACTGCTGTAGCAGATGAAAATGGAACTGACATCCGGCTTTTGGATGTTCGCTCATTAAGAAGTAAGCTCGTACCACCAGCAAGGGGTACAAAAGAAAGGAGAGTAACATGAAGAAAAAGGTATTGGCAACAGTGTTGGCCGGCATGATGGCAGCAGGAATGCTGGCTGGCTGCGGATCCTCTGAGAGTTCGACAGCAGAATCCGCCGCAGCACAGACAGAGGCAGCAGAGGAGTCAACCGAAGCGGCAGCAGAGGAGACAGCGGAGGATGCCTCCGGCGAGACAGACTACTCTGCAGACAGCGGAGAGATTTATGTCTTCATTTCTTCTCCGGAGTACGCTGACGCAATGAATACTCTGATTGAGGAGTATCAGAACGTTGCTCCGAACGTAACCATCAATTACGAGACGACACAGAATGATTATCCTACTCTGCTGAAGGCAAAGATTAACTCCGGTGATGTTCCGGATATCTTCTCCTCTACATCGGGAATGGAAATTGATACCTACCGCGAGTATTCCTATGATCTGACCGGTCAGCCGATTGTTGATGCAATGGATGACGGCGTTGCAGCGGCAATGACCTCGGCAGAAGAGGGCGGAACCGGCTGCTATGGACTTGCCATCAAAGGCAACTACTTTGGCTTGATCTGGAACCAGGATATTCTGGATGAGTGCGGCATCTCTGCTCCGCAGACACTCGAGGAGTTCAAGGCAGCCTGCGAGGCCGTAGAGGCAAAGGGTTATCAGGCTACCACGAATGGTCTCATGGAATGGTGGGTTTACAAGCACGATGCCATGGATTTCCTGAATGCAGCAGCAAAGGCAAACGGAGAGGTAACCTCTGACATGGTTGCCAAGTTCCAGGCAGGAGAGGCTAAGATCTCGGAATACTCGGTTCTGTATGACAACTGGTTTGATTACATCGATACGCTGGTAGCATATGGGGATGACAAGCCGCTCGAGACGGATCTTGCCGGTCAGGAGCAGGCATTTGCAGCAGGAAATACAGCATTTATGACCGGTCAGGGCGCATGGGTTGAGGCAGACCTTCTGGCAATCAATCCGGATCTGAACATCGGCTTTGGCGGATATCCGGTATCGGATGATGCAGCAGACTGCCAGGTGGTATCCGGATCGGATCAGGCACTGCATGTATATAAGGATTCTGACAATCTGGATGCAGTTCTTCACTTTGTAAACTGGTGGTACACCTCTGACTATGGCCAGAGCTGGTTTACAGATGTTGCAGGCGTTGTTCCGCCCATCAAGACGGACAAACAGTCCGAGTACACCATCATTGAGCAGGGAAAGGCATCGGTTGACGAGAAGGGCTCCGGCGATCTGTCCATCTGCTACTCTACCGATAGCTTCAATCAGGCATTTGGTGAGGCAATGCAGGGCTATGTAGCAGGAACCACCGACAAGGATGCAACCTGTGAGCAGATCGAGAAGAGCTGGCATGAGATTGATGGTGCAGCACAGTAAGTAAAAGACAGACACAGATATGATCCATGGTCGTTTTCGGATGTCATGATGACAACGGGCGATACAGCTCTATGACAGTATAGGATGACAGAAATTGCGGGAGCTGACGAGAAGGCAGAGGGGCGAAGCTCTTCTGCCTTCATTTATCGAATATACATGATAAAGGTGGCTTTTACAGGCGCATGGAATTCGTTGAGGTATGTCGTGTTTGGGTATCAATAACACTTTGTAACGATTCAGGAGGGTAGTATGAAATTCACAGACGGTTACTGGCTTCGGAGCGAGAACGTGAAGGCGTCCTTTGCGTCCCAGGCCTTCACGGTAGAGGAAATTCCGCACGGAATGCGGATTGCAGCGCCGGAGCGGCCGATCCGAACGAGGGCGGATGCACTGGATCTGACGGTTCTCTATATCGATATCGTTTCGGCAGGGCACAACGATATTGCAATGACAACAACACATTTTGCAGGCTATGACAGTAAGGAACCCCGCTTTGAGCTGACCGAGAATCCGGATGAGGTGACGTTATCCGTTGATGAGAACGAAGCGGTCATGACAGCAGGGGATATGACGGTGCGTGTCAATCGTGAAACCTGCGCCATTTCCTTTGAGGCGAAAGGAAAACGTCTCACGGGAACCAATTTCCGCAACATTGGATATATGCGCGTGAACGGATCTCCTTCCAGGCTGCGCATGGACCCTCATTACTTTGAGCAGGATTACGAAGCGTATATGCTGACAGAACTGTCGGTAAAGCCGGGAGAGACCATCTATGGCTTTGGTGAGCGTTTCACACCTTTTGTCAAAAACGGCCAGACGGTCAACATCTGGAATGAGGACGGCGGCACGGCCAGTGACATCGGATATAAGAACATTCCCTTCTATATGAGCAGTGAGGGTTATGGTGTGTTCACCGATCATTCCGGTCAGGTCTCTTATGAAATCTGCTCGGAGAAGGTGGGCTTTGTGGGATGCTCGGTTCCCGGTGAGCAGCTGCGCATGCATATCATGTACGGCGAGACTCCGGCGGAGATCATTCAGGTATATACTGCGCTGACCGGACGTCCGGCACTGCCTCCTGCATGGAGCTTTGGCCTGTGGCTGTCCACGAGCTTTAAGCCCAGCTATGATGAGAATACAACGAACAAGCTGATCGGCGGTATGGAGGAGCGTCAGATTCCGCTGCGCGTGTTCCATTTTGACTGCTACTGGCTGCGAGCACTGCATTGGTGTGATTTTACCTGGGATCCGGCCGTATTCTCCGATGTAAAGGGCATGATTCAGCGCTACCATGATAAGGGGCTGAAGCTGTGCTGCTGGATCAATCCGTATGTGGCGCAGGATACCGAGATGTTCCGTGAGGGCGCAGCAAGAGGGTATTTCCTGATGCGAGGGGACGGAAAAGGTGTAAAGCAGGTCGATAACTGGCAGCCCGGACTGGCCATTGTGGACTTTACGAATCCGGAGGCCTGCGAATGGTATGCCGGCAAGGTTCGCGGCCTTTTGGATGCCGGCATTGATGCCATCAAGACCGACTTTGGCGAGAGAATTCCGATTGATGTGACCTATTATGACGGCAGTGATCCGGTTTCGATGCACAACTACTATACCTATCTGTATAACAAGCTGGTATTCACGACGCTGGAGGAGGCAAAGGGCAAGGGAAATGCGGTCCTGTTCGCCCGCAGTGCAACGGCCGGAAGTCAGAAATTCCCGATTCATTGGGGCGGTGATTGTGAGGCAACCTACGGCTCTATGGCAGAGACCATGCATGCCGGATTGTCCTTTATGATGAGCGGCTTTGCCTTCTGGAGCCACGATATTTCCGGATTCGAAAAAACAGCGACCCCAGATCTTTACAAGAGATGGGCACAGTTCGGATTATTCTCCACACATTCAAGACTCCATGGGTCGGATTCCTACCGCGTACCGTGGATCTTTGATGATGAGTCCAATGATGTGGTCCGTTTCTTCAGCGAGCTCAAGTGCAGCATGATGCCGTACTATTATCAGCTGGCCGGTGCGGCACACAGAACCGGTGTCCCGGTGATGCGTCCGATGCCGTTCCAGTTCCCGCAGGATCCGGCGTGCCGTTATCTGGATCTGCAGTATATGCTGGGAGATTCTGTCCTTGTGGCGCCGATCTTTAATGAGGAGAGCCTCGGGCGTTTCTATCTGCCGGGTGTGCAGAAGGGAGAGTCCGGCAAGAGAACCGGTAAATGGGTCGGTCTCATTGACGGTGAGATTCTAGGCGGCGGCAGCTGGTATGAGAAGACCTACTCTTACATGAACCTGCCTGTTTTTGTTCGCGAGGGATCTTTGGTTGCCTTCGGCAGCCATAAGGACGTTCCGGATTATGATTATAGCGATCATCCGACGCTGCGTCTGTATCTGCCGGTGGATGGTGAGACTGCGGTCTGCGAGATTCCGGATCTAAGCGGCGAGACAGCGGCTGTTGTAAGGGCCACAAGGGAAGGCAATAAGGTGACGGCCGTGGCAGAAGGGAAGATTGCAGGTGCTGTACTCGAAATCATTACGGAGAATGGGAACAAGGTAAGTGCTGAGCTGAACGGAGAGACCGTCGTAGAGCTTTGAGCGATGCGAATCTTCTGAAACAAAAGAATCAGACAGTAAATATAAACGGAAAACAAGAAAGCACCGGGTGCAAAGGCCAGAGATGGAATTTGCATCCGGTGCTGTTTTGGCATCGAGGTTTTCCGAAGGAAAAACTACATCAGATATTCGTGCGCCTCGAGGCGGGAGAAGAGGAATTCCAGAATGGTGGAGCGCAGGACAATGCCAATGAGAACACCGGTGTCATCGACAACAGGGACAAAGTTCTGCTCGGTCACATAGCGAAATAGCTCTTCCATATCAGAGTCAGCGCGGACGCATTTGTAATCTCGTTTACGGCGAACGGTCATGACCGAGCGGTTTTCGCAGGAGAGGATGCCCTGTTCCTCACTCCTTTGAAGGGCACGGAGAAGATCTCCCTCGCTGAGAGTTCCGAGATATTTGCCGGATTTCTCATTGATCATGGGAATAGAAGAGAATTGATGATCTTCAATTCGATCCATCGCCATGCCGATGGTGTCATCTTCGTAAACGAGATCGAGCTCGGCCTTCGGTTTCAGGAAAAAGAGAATATTCATAGAAATCCTCATTTCTGAGCGAGCTGCTGCCGGTGGACAAAAGCGATTGCCCTCGCTCAGGAGCAAATCGCAGCATTGAGGTGACCACAAAGAACGGCCCCAAAAGAGGCTTTCCGTTGTCGCTGGCAGGAAAGGGCGGTTATCAGCGGTAGAGAATCTTTCCGGCGAGGGCATCGGCGGCCTCGGCCCCCTTGTAGTAGGAAACGATGGCAAGGCCGAAATCAATGGCAGTTCCCATGCCGCGGCTGGTAATCACATTGCCGCAGGTGACAGCGGGATCCTCTGTGCGGTGCGCACCTTTTTCTTCAAGAACGTCATTGACGCAAGGGTTGCAGGTGGCATCTTTGCCTTCGAGGATTCCAAGGTTTGCCAGGATGGAGGGAGCTGCACAGATGGCGGCAACGGCCTTTCCTTTATCGCCTCGTCCGGCAAAGGAGGTGACGGCCTCTGTGAGCTTTTGGCAGGCGGCCAGATTCGGCGTTCCCGGAATCCCTCCCGGCAAAACCAGCATGCTGTAATCCTCCGGATCGATGTCCTCGATGACAGTATCTGCAGTAATCACAATCTTATGGGAAGAGGTGACTGTGGGCCGTCCCATCACAGAAACGGTGGTGCAGGGAATGCCGGATCGATACAAAAGATCTGCAACGGTGAGGGCCTCGATTTCCTCACAGCCGTCTGCGAGGAAAAGAGCAACGTGAATTGGCGTTGTATCGGTAGTGGATGATGTCATAGTGTCCTCCTGTCCCTGGTACAGGCAAATTCCGTAATGGTACCAGAGTGTATTCTTGCCGCAGCAGAGCTTGTTGTCTGCGCAGCCTTTGTGATCGAAAAGCGAGCCGATAACAGGTAGAAAACGACTCTGATTTCATTATAAGATCGGCACCCGCTAAAATCCATTTCTATTGTGTGAAATGTTCATAAACGACAATAAAGAGCGGCAGAATCTTGTGAATTCTGCCGCTCTGCAAGTATTAAACAGACACAACGTTCAGTATAAGCTCGTTGAAATCTCCATTGAAGCTTCGTGAAAGCTTAGTGGAACCTTAGTTCATAGCTGCCGTCATGACCGGCCCGGATGCTGCCCTGGTAAAAGACTTTGCAGACGGCTGCCAGATCCTCCGCATCCCTTGTGCCGGCAGTTTCGTAGGCAGAGTGCATGGCGAGCTGAGGAAGGCCGATGTCTACCGTATTCAAGGACAGCTGCGTTCCTGAGATGTTGCCGAGGGTGGAGCCGCCCAGGAGATCCGATCGGTTGTAGAAAATCTGGAACGCAGCACCGGCTGTGCGGCAGAGCTCCTTCATGACAGCACCGGAGACGGCATCGGTCGTATATTTCTGGTTGGCGCTGTATTTAATGACGATGCCGCCGTTCAGAACCGGGCGGTGTGTGGGATCCTCGAGCTCCGGATGATTGGGGTGAACGGCATGGGCATTGTCTGCAGAAATCATAAAGCTGGAGGCAATGCCGCGGCAAAGATCCTCGCCCGAGTACCCAAGCCTCTCTGCGATGCGGCTGAGTGTATCCCGAAGGAAGGAGGAATCCGCGCCTTGTTTGGTCATGCTGCCGACCTCTTCGTTGTCGAGGGCGCAGTAAACGGCAATGGCAGGGCCGGCCTGTTCCGTAGCTGCAGATGGCTGTGCCTTATCTGCAGCAAGGAAGCCTTGCAAAGAGGAATAGGCACATTGCAGATCGTCGAGCCTGCCGCTGGAGAGGAACTCTCCATGGAGTCCGGTAAGCGCTGCCTTTTGTCTGTTGTAAAGATAGAGATCGGTATCGATGATGTCCTCCGGTAAGACGCCGGCTTCCTCTGCAATGAGAGCATGAAAGAGCTGGGAAGGCTGGGCTATCGGGGCCGGCGCAGGGAGTCCTGTCAGAAGAGGGCGAAGGTCCTGTTTCATATCCCATTTATAACCATCATTGACATTGCGGTTCATGTGAATCGCAACGCTGGGGATGACGAGAAGGTCGCGGTCTATATTGACGAGCCTGGATTCGATTCCCTTTGCGGAGCGAACGAGAACGCGCCCTGCGACAGAGAGTGGACGATCCAGCCAGGTGGAGAGAATCATGCCGCCGTATTTCTCAACGTTCAGGGTGACATACTGGTTCTCCACAACGATCTCGGCATTGCTCTTAATGCGAAAGCAAGGCGAATCCAGGTGGCTTGCCACAATATGATACCCTGCTGCAGGTTTTACATCCGCAGGAATCCGGAAGGCAATGACTGCTGTGCCGTTTCGCATGACATAGTAACGGCCGCCAGGCTGCAGATTCCAGGCATCCCCTTCACAAAGAGACTGATATCCGGCGGCCAGAAGCCGCTTTGCAATGTTGTCTGCAGCAAAAAGGGCAACCGGACTCTCATCCAGAAACTCCATGAGATCCGGAATCAGGCCAGTGTCCGTAAAGCTTTCCTTACAAGAATTCATGAACTGTTTTCTCCTGGTGCTAAATAGATGCCTTTATTGTACTACACTTCACAATCTCGTCACAGTTTCATGACGAAACGAACACATCTGCAGGGTAGTATGTGCGGGTACAGCAATTAGCCGCCAAGGAGGAAACCAATGATCGAAGTGCAGCACCTAACCAAACGCTACGGCACCCGTACCGCCGTCAGCGATCTGAGCTTTCGGGCAGAGCCCGGGAGAATCTATGGATTCCTGGGGCCTAACGGAGCAGGGAAATCCACGACGATGAATATGATGACAGGATATCTGGCACCGACAGACGGTGTGATCCTGATTGATGAGCTGGATCTCCAACGGGACGCCGAGGAGGCTAAACAAAAGATTGGCTATCTTCCGGAGATTCCGCCGGTGTACACGGATATGACGGTGAGGGAATATCTGTATTTTGCAGCGGAGCTAAAAGGGATTCCGGCACTGGACCGGAGCGATGCGGCCGCGAATGTCATGGATGCAGCGGATATTCTGGATGTGGAGGGGAGGCTGATCCGGAATCTTTCCAAGGGCTACCGGCAGAGAGTCGGCCTTGCACAGGCACTCCTTGGGAATCCGGAAAATCTGATCCTGGATGAGCCGACAGCGGGCCTGGATCCGGAGCAGCAGCGGGAGATGTTCGACTATATCCGGTCCATGAAAAAGGATCACACAATCATCATCAGCTCCCACATCCTTTCCGACATCAGCGCCATTGCAGACTATGTCTGGATTATCCATGAAGGAAAGCTGGTTGCCAGCGATACGCCGGAGAACCTGCAGTCCCGCATGACAACCTCACAGAGAATTCAGCTGCATGTTGCAGGAGATGAGGCGAGCCTGACCAAGGCTCTGGAATCCATCGCAGGTGCTGCAAAGGTGAAGGTGCAAAAGGAAGCGGACGGAAGCCTTCGGTACAGCATCGTATCCGAGCAAAAAGACGACCTTCGCCCAGCGGTTTCGCGTGCGGCGGTCTATGCCGGCGGCGCAGTATTGTCCATCACAAGGGAGGAGAAGTCTCTTGAGGATGTATTCCTGGCACTGACAGGGGAAGGAAATAAAGCATGAAGGCAATCTTTAAAAAGGACCTCTCATCGTTATTTCACAGCTTTATCGGGTGGTTGTACCTGGCGGTGATGTGGGCAATTATGTCTCTTTATATCGGCAGCAACTGTCTGATCGGCCTGAACTCGGATATCTCGAGTGTTCTGTCCGTGTCCTCTGTAATCATGTTGATCCTGCTGCCGATCCTGTGCATGCGATCCTTTGCAGAGGAGAGAAAGGCCAGAACCGATCAGCTGATTCTGACGGCACCGGTGTCTGTCGGGAAGGTGGTTCTGGGCAAATATCTGGCACTTGCAGCCCTCCACACGATGGTGACTGCAGGTCTTGGACTGTATCCTTTGCTCTTATCACGGTTTGGCAGCGTTCCTTATGCGCAGAGCTATACCGGACTCCTTGGAATGTGGCTGTTCGGCCTGGCAGAGACGGCACTGTGTGTGTTCCTCTCGAGTTTGACAGAAAGCGTGATCATTGCGGCGGTCCTGTCGTTTTTGTGTCTGTTCGTGTCCATGGTGATGCCGAACATTGAGCAGATGATCTCGACGGACGGCAATGTTCTGACCACGATCCTTAGTGCTTTTGACATTCCGTCCCGGTTCGATACCTTCCTGAACGGAACGATTGATCTCACCTCCGTGGTCTATCTGGTGGGCGTGGTCGTTTTATTTTTATTCCTGACGACACAGGTTATTCAGAAGAGACGCTACTCGGTATCGAAAAAGACCTTAAGCTTTGGCGCCTATTCTACGGGACTGATTGCCGTTGTTGCGGCCATTACGGTGGTCGTCAACATGGCGGTGAACCAGCTGCCGACGGAGTATACGAAATTCGATGTGTCCATGAGCGGGCTGTATTCACTGACATCGGAGACGAAGGAATATCTGCAGAACCTCGAGCAGGACGTTACGATCTATGTTCTGACCGGCACCTCGAGCAAGGATTCGACGGTGGACGGAACGCTCACCATGATGGCAGAGCAGAGCGATCATCTGACCGTGACCTATGTGGATCCTGCGGCAGATCCGTCCTTTTTGCAGGAATACAGTGATGTTATGAATGCCACCTGGAACTCCCTCATTGTCGAGTGCGGCAGCAGGTATAAGGTGGTGGATTATTCGGACCTGTATGAATATACGATTGATTATTCGACCTACACGCAGAGTGTGTCCGGCTATGATGCAGAGGGACAGGTGGATTCGGCCATTGCCTATGTGACGAGTGAACATGTGCCAAAGGTGTACACGCTGACAGGGCATGGAGAGGAAAGCCTTGGGAGTAACTTTACATCGGCGCTTGGCAAGCTGAACTGCGAAACGGAAAGCCTGGATCTGATGGTAAACGATGCCATTCCGGAGGACTGCAGCGTGCTGGTGATCAACGGTCCTTCCACAGATTTGTCGGCCGATGATGCGGACAAGATTCTGTATTATCTCAGGCACGGCGGCAAGCTGATCGCGACGACGAATTTTCAGCAGGCAGAGGAGATGCCGAACTGGAATGCGGTTCTGAATTACTACGGCATTTCGGTCAGCAAGGGCGTGGTTCTGGAGAACAACCAGGGGTATTATTACCGCTCGGAGACGTACCTTCTGCCGGATGTAGCGACAGCGTCGGAGACTTCATCGGTAACAGGAGGCAACGGATATGTCTTTATGGCTTATGCGCAGGCATTGCAGGAGACGGATCCTACGGCAGAGGATGAGGTGACATTAACAAACCTTCTGACCACTTCGGAGAATGCCTATATCCACACGGATGTGACGACAACGACGGAGGACTTCTCGCAGAATGCAGAAGATACGACCGGCCAGTACGTCCTGGGAGTGAAGGCGGTCATTGGCGAGGAGAGCACGGAGGATTCGGATTCTGAGGGCTCGGATTCGGATGCAACATCGAGCAGCTATGTCTCAACCGCCTACATCTTCAGTTCTGTTCTGACCTTTTCGGACGGTGCTGATCAGATGGTGTCCGGCTCGAATTCCTCTTTGTTCTCGAGCCTTGTGAGCACTCTTGTGGAGGACGAAGGCGCAGACATCGGAATCTCGGTTGCGGTAAAGAGCGTCAGCTCCTCGTCCCTGACCGTGCCCGCGATGACAGCAATGATCGTGAATCTGATGTGTATCATTGTGATCCCGTTGATTCTGTTGATCGCAGGATTCGTGACCTGGTTCATTCGGAGGAGAAGGTAAGGAACCGTCTTTTTGTCCGTTGAAAAACGGCAGCCCTTGAAACAGAAAGGATCTACGGACAATATGAAAAAGCAAAAGACACAGATGAAACTCCTTGTCGTTGTTTTGCTGGTGTGTCTCCTGGGCTACTACGCAGCGGTAAAGCTGGCTGACCAGAAGGAGGCCGAGGAAGAACGCAAGGAAAATGGAGAATATACGGCACTGTCCTTTGAGGTAAGTGACCTTCGCAGGCTCACCGTGACCGGTGAAAACGGGACGATCGACCTGAACTATGATGGCGAGGCCTGGAGCTTTGTCAACGACATCAACGCCGAGGAGGCGGCGCTGGCAGCATCGGCAGAGACGGAGGCTCCTGAGACGGAAGCGACGGCAGAGACCGAGGATTCTGTGACGGCAGAGACGAAGGCTCCTGAGACAGAAAAGGAGGAGACAGACACGGAGAATGCATCGGAGGACTCGGAGGAAGAGGCGACGATGTACTACGAGGTGAATGCCACAACCGCAAATGAGCTGCTGCAGGACCTTTCTGATCTTACCTGTACGAATGAGATCATAGACGTTACAGACCTTGTGCAATACGGACTGGATGAGCCTGTGATGATCATCACGGCCGAGATGGCGGACGGAACGGTTCACACCGTCGAGGTTGGCGATGAGAATACAATGATCAGCTGCCGTTACATTCGCGTGGACGGAGTGGATACGGTCTATACATGGAACAACAGTACCTATCGACTGTTCAACAAGTGTGATACGGATATCGATCAGCAGACGACGGAGGACACCTCAGAGAGCAGCACCACAGAGAGTAACGAGTGAAGAGACAGAAACCAGGCAAGATGGTAGTTCACTGAATCAGGCACTAGTTATTTAAAAATCGCTGTACTAGTATCTATTTAGCACTCGCATCTCGAATTTGCGTTGCAAATCCTCGATGTGGCTGGGCAGAGGAGCTTCGCTCCTTGCCTACCTGTCAATTTCATTCAGGAATCCGTCCACAAGTGGCCGATTCCTGCTGAAATCGCCTGGTGCTAAACAGATACAAAAACTATAATAGGAGAAAAAGAAAAAATAAGGTGAGGAACGATGGCTGAGAAGATTTTATTTCAGTGTGACTATAACGAAGGAGCACATCCGAAGGTTCTGGAGAGGCTTGTGGCAACGAATCTGGAGCAGACGCCCGGCTACGGCGAGGATGTATATTGCGAATCGGCCAGGGCAAAGATTCGTGCGGCCTGCCGGGATGAGAGCCTGGCGGTCCATTTTCTGGTGGGCGGGACGCAGACGAATGTGACGGTGATCAATGCGGCACTCCGAAGGTATCAGGGGGTTCTGTGTGCAGAGACCGGGCACATCAATGTCCATGAGACCGGCGCGGCAGAATCCTGCGGACACAAGGTCCTGGGACTTCCCGGTACAGATGGCAAAATAACGGCCGCACAGGTCGCAGAGGCCTGCGAGGAGCATCTGCACAATGCCAGTCATGAGCACATGGTGCAGCCGGGAATGGTGTATATTTCCAATCCGACAGAGCTCGGAACCTGCTATACCAGGGCGGAGCTGGAGGCAATGTCGCAAACCTGCCACAGGTATGGACTATACCTGTTTCTTGACGGAGCAAGGCTTGGATATGGACTGGCGGCACCGGATAATGATCTGACCTTTCCGGAGATTGCTGCTTTGTGTGACGTTTTTTATATCGGCGGAACGAAGGTGGGGGCACTGTTTGGGGAGGCAGTTGTGATCCGGAATCAAGAGCTGCAGAGGGACTTTCGTTATTTGATCAAACAAAGCGGAGGCATGTTGGCAAAGGGACGGCTCCTGGGACTGCAGTTCGATGCGCTGTTTACGGACAATCTCTACCTTGAGATTGCTGCACATGCCATCGAGATGGCAGAGAAGATCCGGGCGGCATTTACGGAAAAAGGATATTCCTTCCTTGCACCGAACCGTACGAATCAAATCTTTGTTGTGATGCCGGATGCGCACCTGGAGAGGCTGGCAGAGAGGTTCGAATTCAGCTATGACCACCGAATGGACGAGGAACATAGCTGCGTTCGGTTCTGTACCAGCTGGGCGACCAAAGAGGAGGACGCAGAGGAGCTGATCCGATGGGTGGAGACCCTGTAAGCGTGGGACGAACTGAACAACAATTAGAAGCGTGAAACCCCCTGTTTTTCTTGCGGAAAGACAGGGGGCATTTTACAATGATAATTGTTTAACAAACAGTGAGGAGAGCAAAGCGGAGGAATGGAATGAAACGGAAAGTCATTGGGCTGTTGATGACAGCTGTTCTGGCAGCAGGCGTTCTGGCGGGCTGCGGCAGCACGGATTCTGCGGGAAATGAGACATCTGCAAATGAGACATCGGAAGCGGCTGCGGATGCAGAAGAGACAGGCAGTGAAACGGCGGAATTAAGCGGCAGTGAGACAGCAGGAGAGTCTGCTGAGAATGCAGCAGAAACACAGGCATCGGCAGATGCCGCAGAGGACACGGTTCTGGATTATGACGGAAGCCTGATCCGCGTTGGCTCTTTGAAGGGACCGACTACGATGGGACTTGTCAATCTGATGAAGGCATCGGATGAGGGAACGTCTCAGGGACAATATGAATTTACCATGGCCTCGGATCCATCCGAGATTGTAGCCTCGGTAGCATCAGGAGATCTGGATATTGCCATGATCCCGGCAAACCTTGCTGCGACACTTTATAACAAGACGGAAGGCGGCGTGAAGGTAACGGACATCAATACACTGGGTGTTCTGTACTGCGTTACGGCCGATGAGAGTATCACATCCATCAAGGATCTGGCCGGCAAGACGGTCCTTACCACCGGACAGGGTGCCACACCGGAATATGCGTTGAATTACCTTCTGGAGGCAAACGGCATTACGGATTGCACACTGGAGTTCCACTCGGAGGCAACGGAGATTGCGGCACTCCTGCAGGAGGATCCGCAGCAGATTGCGGTGCTGCCGCAGCCCTTTGTGACGGTTGCAAAGGTTCAGAATGCTGAGCTGCAGACGGCCTTTTCTCTGACGGATGAATGGGATGCCATCACAGAGAACGGCTCCCGTTTCCTGACAGGAGCTACGATTGTTCGTACCGCATTCCTGGACGAGCATCCGGATGCGGTAGCGGTCTTTATGGACGAGCATGAAGCCTCCGCTGATACTGCTGTAGCGGATGTGGCAGGAACCGCTGCACTGGTTGCAGAATATGGCATTATTGAAAAGGCGCAGATTGCAGAGAAGGCACTTGCGGAGTGCAACATTGTCTGCATCACCGGCGACGAAATGAAGGAGGCTCTGTCCGGTTATCTGGAAGTTTTATACGAGGCCGATGCAAGTTCCGTGGGCGGAAAACTACCGGGCGAGGATCTGTACTACATCGCAGAATGATTTGTATCTGTTTAGCACCTGACGATTTCAATCATGAATTGGGCGCCTCGCGCACAAATTCATGACTGAAATTACCAGGTGGGCAAGGAGCGGAGCTCCTTTGCCCAGCCACATCGAGGTTTTCCGAATGCAAGGAGAAAGCCGCGCAGGCATTTTCGAGTATCAAAATCGAGATGGGTGCTAAACTAAACAGTTACGTTTTTTAAAGAACGGAAAAATAAGACGCAGTATGAAGAAAAAGATCGCAATCGCAGCCGGCTGGCTGGTTCTGTGGCAGCTGGTCTCGCTCCTTATTCACAATCCGATATTGATGGCAGGTCCTGTTGAGACACTGTTCGCACTGAAGGGACTCGTTGGAACGACAGAGTTTATTGAGAGCGTTGTGTTCTCGTTCCTGCGGATTGTGGGAGGCTTCCTTGCAGGGTCTGCGGCAGGAATTGTTCTGGCGTATTGTGCGGACAGAAAGCCTTTGGTGAAGGAGATTCTGGCTCCGTTTATCACGGTGCTGAAGGCCGTTCCGGTTGCGAGCTTTATTATCCTGGCGCTCATCTGGTTCGGAGCCGGAAGGCTCTCCTTTGTGATCAGCTTTGTCGTTGTTGTGCCGATCCTGTATCTGAATACGCTGCAGGGGCTGGAAAGCCTTGATCCGCAGCTGATGGAGATGGCAGAGGTTTATCACATGCCGGCTGGCTCCGTTCTGCGGTACATTGCATTTCCCGGTGTGTATCCTTTCCTGAAAAGCGGCTTTGCACTGGCTTTGGGAATGAGCTGGAAGAGCGGCGTTGCCGCAGAGCTTATCGGCCAGTACAAGCTCAGCATCGGCAACCAGCTGTATATGGACAAGATCACACTCGATACGGCGGGGATCTTTGCCTGGACACTGGTGATCCTTCTGATCAGCTGGGCCTTTGAGAAGCTGTTCATGCTGCTGTTTTCGCAGATTGCACACAACAAAAAACAGGGCAGCAGTTGTCACTGATGCGTCTGTTGCAGGCAGGATGAATGTACGGGGACCTTGACATAAGGCAACGGACATCTTGCAGGAAACGATCTGTGGCAGTGTCAGATGGACAAAATCTCAGAAGGAAGCAAGAAGACAGCAGAATGTGAGGAAAACGCACAGAGGAAGGCAGCATGACGATTGAGGCAGAGCATATTTATAAGAGCTATGACGGTAAGGCAGTCCTGCAGGATTTCAGCCTGGACGTTGCATCCGATACAGCCTACGTGCTGACAGGAGAGTCCGGGGCCGGCAAGACGACCTTTCTGCGCATTCTCTTAGGACTGGAGCAGCCGGATCAGGGAAGGGTTCGGCTCCTTGGTGATTACAAATATTCCAGAGTCAACGCAGGTGTGGTGTTCCAGGAGGACAGACTGTGTGAGGATTTCTCAGCTGTGGAGAATGTGGCCATGGTGAGTCGCAAACTCTCGGAACGAATCGCCCGGGAAGAGCTGGCTAAATTACTGCCGGCCGACCAGCTGGACAAGCCGGTTCGGGAACTTTCCGGCGGAATGCGAAGGCGCGTGTGCATCATTCGTGCCTGCATCATCCCATCGGATGTGATTGTGATGGACGAGCCATTTACAGGGCTTGATGACGAAAACCGCAGGAAATGCATTGAATATATCCGCAGCATACTGGGATCTACACCGTTGGTGCTGACCGCACATTCCCTGGATGGCCTTGGCTTTTGCAAGAATATTCCGGTGCATGTGGATGCCAGAGGAGCGGTTACAACCTGAATTGATTCGGGACTACAGGAACGTAAAATGCAGAGTAATCCCGGGACCGATTGTTAGAAAGGCGCTGTACAAAAGTCTGCCGCAGCCGTGGCAGCAGGAGGTATCTATGGTAACGAGCGATAAAGGTTTGGTGAGCTACAAACATAAAGTCATGGAAGGCGTTGCCCGCCTTGCATGGGACGGGAACCTCGATGAAGAGCATAAGGAGCAGCTGGTATACGAGCTGGTTCCGGGCCCAAAGTCTGAAAACCGCTGCTGCATCTACAAGGAGCGTGAGATTACGAGACAGCGTATTCGCCTGTCCTGTGCCCAGAATACACAGGCGAATCCGGGTTCGCAGAATATTGTGCAGGTCATCAAGGCTGCCTGTGATGAGTGTCCTCTGTCGGCCTACTCGGTGACAGATAACTGCCGTCTGTGCCCCGGCAAGGCCTGTCTGAATACCTGCAAATTCGGAGCCATCACCATCGGTGAGTTCCGTTCCCATATCGACCGCAACAAGTGCCGTGAGTGCGGTATGTGTGCCCAGGCCTGTCCTTATGGTGCGATTGTGCACCTGGTTCGTCCCTGCAAAAAGGCTTGTCCTGTAGGAGCCATTACCTTCGATGAGTATGGCTACTGCGAGATCGATGAGAGCAAGTGCATCAACTGCGGACACTGCATTCACAGCTGTCCCTTCGGCGCAATCGGGTCTAAGACCTACCTTACCGGTATCATTGAGCACATTCTGAAGGGGGACGAGGTCTATGCTATGTGCGCTCCGGCAACGGAGGGTCAGTTCGGAGAAGAGATCTCCATGGCGTCCATTCGTGCCACACTCAAAAAGGTCGGCTTTACCGACATGGTAGAGGTTGGACTCGGCGGAGACATGACCGCAGCGTATGAGGCCGCAGAGTGGAGCGAGGCCTTAAAGAAGGGCCACAAGATGACAACCTCCTGCTGCCCGGCCTTTATCAATATGATGAAAAAACATTTCCCTCAGCAGTTCGAGGAGAATATGTCCAGTACCGTTTCTCCGATGTGTGCCGTATCTCGCCTTTTGAAGGCCGAGCATCCCGGCTGCATTACGGTATTCGTAGGACCCTGCATCGCCAAAAAGAGCGAGGCTGCCGATGAGAGCGTTCCGGGTAACGCAGATTATGTCATTACGTACGGAGAGCTCCGTGCGCTCCTTCGCTCGAAGGGCGTTGAGACGGAGCCGGTCGAGGAGGGTTATCAGGAAGCCTCCATTTACGGCAAGCGCTTTGCAACGAGCGGCGGCGTTGCAGCAGCCGTTGTTGAAGTTATGAAGGAACGGGGCGAGGATGTTACGAACATCAAGCTCAAACAGGTCGCAGGAGGGCAGGATTGCCGCACGGCACTGACGCTCCTGAAGGCAGGACGCCTGCCGGAAGACTTTATCGAGGGCATGGTGTGCCCCGGAGGGTGCGTTGGCGGACCGTCCCGTCACAAGACTGAGGTTGAGATCAAGAAGGCAAGAGAGGGACTCCTCTCCAAGGCCGATGGACGAAAGATCCTTGAGAACATTCAGAACTATCCGATGGATCAGTTCAGCATGCATCGCGACGGGCACATGGAATAGCTGAAAAAGAGAGGGGGGAAAAAGAAATGCCTGAAATGAGCAAGGCGGTCATACCGCCGCATATGGGAGATCAGCCGCCCAGCGAGAAGATTCTGCAGCTGGGCAAGAAGATTACTGACGTTGTTGCACACAAGCTGGGCAGCATGTCCGCAGAGGATCCGGAATACTGGGGACTTGCGGAGATTGTTACGGAGGAGATGGCAGACGCAGCCCTCAAGATGGAGGTGCGTCACCACTACACCATCGAAGAGCTGTGGCAGTTAAACGGCATCACCGAGGACGGAAAAGAGGCTTTCCAGAACCTCGTGGATGAAATGTGCTACATCGGCCTTCTGGAATTCGATTACGGCAATCATTATGACCACAACGGCAGCATTCCCGGTGAGAAAAAAAGACGCTACTGCCTGCCAATGTTCGTGCCAGGCTCTGCGGAGCTCTTTAACATGGAGGAGGGGCCGGAAGGGAACAAAAGGGTGAAGGAGCACCCTGCGGTTGCGAGTTTTTTTGAACGGATGACGTATGTTCCACTGGCCGGTCTGACCCAGATGGTGCCTCCGGGAGGCGCCGGAATCGGTATGCATGTCATTCCGGTTGAAAAGGCCATTGAGATGGAGAATGCCACGATTGATCTGGAGCACATCTCCTACTGGCTGAAAAAATACGAAGGACACATCGGTGTTGGCCAGTGCTCTTGCCGCGTCAGCCGGGAGGCTCTGGGAGAGGGCTGCGGAGACGATGAGAAGAACTGGTGCATCGGCGTGGGTGATTTTGCGGATTATTGCCGCGAGACAGGCAAAGGGCATGACATCACCTATGAAGAGGCCATGGAGATCTTCCGCAAGGCAGAGGACAATGGCTTTGTTCATCAGATCACGAACATTGATGGTGAAGACAAGATCTTTGGAATCTGCAACTGCAACGTGAACATCTGCAATGCGCTGCGTACCTCCCAGCTGTTCAACACGCCCAACATGAGCCGCAGCGCCTATACGGCCAAGGTGGAAACGGACAAATGTGTTGCCTGCGGCAAGTGTGTGGAGTACTGTCCTGCCGGTGCGGTCAAGCTGGGACAAAAGCTGTGCCGCAAGGATGGCTCAAAGGTCGAATATCCTAAACACGTCCTGCCGGACCGCGTGAACTGGGGGCCGGACAAATACGACGAGGACTACCGGGATAACAATCGCATCAACTGCTATGAGACCGGAACGGCTCCCTGTAAGGCGGCCTGTCCTGCGCATGTTTCCGTGCAGGGCTATATCAGAAAGGCCAAAGAGGGCCAATACCAGGAGGCATTGGCTCTGATTAAAAAGGACAATCCGTTCCCGGCTATCTGCGGACGTGTCTGCAACCGGCGCTGCGAGGCAGCCTGCACCAGAGGAACCATCGATCAGGCCGTTGCCATTGATGACATTAAGAAATTCATTGCGGCGCAGGATCTAAGTGCCGATATGCGCTACGTTCCTCCCGTTGTCATTGCCTCCAACTGCAAGGACCACTGGGAGCAGAAGATTGCCATCATCGGCGCAGGCCCTGCCGGTCTGTCCTGCGCATATTATCTTGCAACCAAGGGATACAAGCCGGTGATCTATGAGAAGAATCCGCGCCTTGGCGGCATGATGACCTACGGTATTCCCTCCTACAAGCTGGAAAAGGACGTCATCGAGGCGGAGATCGATGTTCTGCGGGCTCTTGGCGTTGAGATTCACTGCGGCATCGAGGTTGGAAAGGATGTTACGCTGCAGCAGCTGCGTGAAAATGGCTTTCAGGCTTTTTATGTGGCCATCGGCTGCCAGAGTGGCAAGCTCCCGCAGATTCCGGGCATGGATGCAGAGGGCATTGAGACAGCAGTGCAGTTCCTGCATGCAGCAACAGAGGATCAGACGAGGAAGCTGCCCGGCCGTGTGGTTGTTGTCGGCGGCGGGAATGTTGCCGTGGACTGTGCAAGGACCGCAATGCGCTTTGGCGCCAAGGAGACGTCTATGTACTGCCTGGAGGCAAGAGAGAGCATGCCGGCCTCGGCAGAAGAGGTTCGCGAGACCCTGGAGGAGGGCATTGCCATCCAGAATGGATGGGGCCCCACAGAGGTTACAAAGGACGCAGACGGAAAGGTGACGGGCGTTGTTTTCAGAAGATGTCTGTCAACGCTGGATGCAGAGGGCAGGTTTAATCCTGTCTATGATGATGCGGATACGGTGACGGTGCCTTGCGAGCATGTGATCTTTGCCATCGGACAGGGAATTGACTGGGGAGAACTCTTAAAGGGAGAGAAGGTCGAGTTCTGGCACGGCAATTATCCTGTTGCGGATGCGCTGACCTATCAGACGTCGCAGCCGGATATCTTTGTGGGCGGCGATGTCTATACGGGACCCAAGTTTGTCATCGATGCCATCGAAGCCGGCAAGAATGCGGCAGTTTCGCTCCACCGCTATGTACATCCGGGCACCAGCATGACCATTGGGCGTAATCGACGGGATTTCCACGAGCTGGATAAAGAGGACATCCGGATCGATACCTATGATACGGCCGGCAGACAGGAAGCTGCTATGAATGCAGCCATTGACAGACTCCATTCCTTCCGGGATGCTCATGGCACTCTGACGGCAGAGCAGGTAGAGATCGAAGCGAGCCGCTGCCTTGGATGCGGAGCCTCCGTGGTGGATGAGAATAAGTGCATTGGCTGCGGCATCTGCACGACCAAGTGCGAATTCGATGCAATTCATCTGCACAGAGACCATCCGGAAATGACGAACATGATCAAGGCAGAGGACAAGCTCAAGGCCATCGGCCCCTATGCGGCCAAGCGTGCCTTCAAGATCGCTTTTGCGCCTAAAAACGAGGCGGAAAAACAGTCCCAAAAGGAGCACAAGGCATACCTGCAGGCACAAAAGAAGGCTAAAAAGTGATGATTCACGATGGCAAGCCTTGGTGTGAACAAGAAGATAACTGTAAGAAGGGAAAGCCGGCAGAATGCATGAGCTGGGAATTGTTTTTCATATCGCAAAGACGGTGGAAGAGGTGGCCATCGAAAACGGCGCTGCAAAAGTGAACAAGGTCGTCCTGCAGATCGGGGAAGTGTCAACGATCATTCCGTCCTATCTCGTGGACTGCTGGAACTGGAAATGCTCTAAGAGTGAGAGGATGAACGGGTGCGAGCTCGTGATCGAGATGATTCCCGCCATCACCTTCTGCGAGGACTGCCGGCAGACCTATGCAACCGTACCGCAGGGCAAGATCTGCCCGCACTGCGGGAGCGAGCACACCTATCTCATTCAGGGAAACGAGCACCAGATCAAAGAGATTGAGGTTTTCTGAAAAATATGGAAGAGAATAAATACAAGATTATCGAAGTAAAGCGCAGCATTTTTGCAGACAATGATGCGGATGCAGAAAAACTCCGGGGCGAGCTGCGGCAGGAGAAAACATTTCTTTTAAATCTCATGTCGTCCCCCGGCGCCGGCAAAACAACGACCTTAAAGCGCACCATTTCCATGCTGAAGGATGAGATGAAGATCGGCATTATGGAGGCTGATATTGATTCTGATGTGGATGCCCGTGCTATCGCAGAAACGGGGGTTCGTGCCATTCAGATTCATACCGGCGGCATGTGCCATCTGGATGCAGACATGACAAGGCAGGGGTTAAAGGAATTCGGGACAAAGGATCTGGATTTTGTAGTCCTCGAGAATGTGGGAAACCTCGTCTGTCCGGCAGAGTTCGATACCGGCAGCACCAAAAACGCCATGATCCTGTCCGTGCCGGAAGGCGATGACAAGCCGTTAAAATATCCGTTGATGTTCAGCATCTGCGATGTGGTCCTGATCAACAAATGCGATACGCTGAGCGTTTTTGATGACTTCAGCAAGGAAAAGGTTACCGAAAGGATCCATGCGCTGAATCCAAAGGCGGAGGTCATCTTTGTCTCAGCCAAGACAGGCGAAGGGTTCGAGCCCTGGATTCGTTGGATCCGCAAAGAGGTTGCAGATTATCAGGCGGTGGATTGAATAAAGACCCCAAAGCGCCTAAAATATTCGGTAGAAATATATTTGATACCAAGGGTCAGAAAATCTGGGAACCTTTGGCCCTGGCAGCATCATTTTACAAGGGAGAGGACATAGAAATGGACATTCGTTATTCTTGCAATCAGAAGGATTTCAAGCGTTATACAACAGAAGAGGTTAGAGACGAGATGTTAATCACCGGCCTGTACAAGGCGGATGAGGTGGTAGCTGTATACAGCCACGTGGATCGTATGGTGACACTGGGATGTATGCCGGTTCAGGAGGAGGTTTCCATTGAGAAGGGAATCGATGTCTGGGCGAACTTTGGCACGCATTATTTCCTGGAGCGCCGCGAGGTCGGTATTTTTAATCTCGGAGAAGGCGGCGGCACCATCAAGGCAGACGGCAAGGAGTTCCATCTGAATTACAAGGACTGCCTGTACATCACACAGGGAACCAAAGAGGTTACTTTCCGTAGTGATGATGCAGCAAGCCCGGCTAAATTCTACATGGTATCGGCTCCGGCTCATTGCAGCTATGAGACGAGACTGATTACCATTGAGGAGGCGGCAAAGCGTCACATCGGGGCAACCGAGACCTGCAACAAGCGCACCATCAATCAGTTCATTCATCCGAGTGTTCTTAAGACCTGTCAGCTCTCCATGGGAATGACCGCACTGGATCCGGGCAGCAACTGGAATACAATGCCGGCACATACGCATGAGCGCCGCATGGAGATTTATACATATTTTGAAATTCCGGAGGATCAGGTGGTATTCCATATGTGCGGTGAGCCTACACAGACACGCCATATTGTGATGCACAACTATGATGCTGTGATCAGCCCGTCCTGGAGCATCCATGCCGGTGTCGGAACCTCTAACTATACCTTCATCTGGGCAATGGGCGGCGAGAATATGGAATTCGATGACATGGACAATATCGCAACAACAGATCTGCGCTGAGGTTGCTGCATGATTGTTCCGCATGAATGAGTAAGAGTCTGGCGAAGATGGTTTTCAAACGGTCATCTTCGCCAGATTGTTATATAGGAGAGGAGGCAGAAATGACAGGAATCGTAATCTTTATTGTGGTCATTGTTCTGGTTCTGGCTGTACTGCTGATCGCTGCGAACAAGATGGTAACCTACGGTCTGACCATTCAGGGCGGCGGGGGAGACCGGAAGGTGTCCTTGAATGAGGAATCAGCTGAGCCGCAGGAGCAAGATGGCGAGGGCGGGCAGAAGGACTCTGACGCAGCTGCGAATCACAATAATCTCAAGGCGATATTCGAAGCCAATGAGAAGGAACAAAAGCAGCGGACAGAAGTGTTCCGCACAGAGCATCCTCCCAAAGAAGTGTATACAACCTCGAAGGACGGCCTCAAACTGGCGGGATTCTGGTATGCGCAGCCGTTGAAGAAAGAGGCTGGAAAGACCGCCAGCAAACCGGTCGGAGCCACAAAGGCGGACGCAGATATTGGTACAACAGCCGGTAAAACGGATGCTGCGGATGAGCACAAGTGGGCCATCCTGATCCACGGCTATGGCGGCAGCCATGTGTGGATGGAGGATCATGCGGACCGGTACTACGCAGAAGGCTACCACGTTCTGCTGCCGGACCTTCGTGCCTGCGGAGACAGCGAAGGCCTTTATATGGGCATGGGCTGGCTGGACCGACTGGATATTCTGCGCTGGATTTCCTGGATTGTTGAAAAGGATCCGGAGGCAAGAATTGTTCTCCACGGCGTTTCGATGGGGGCTGCAACCGTCATGATGACCTCCGGTGAGGATACCCCGGATCAGGTGGTGGCCTTTGTGGAGGACTGCGGCTACGACAGCGCCTGGAATATCTTTGCCTCGGAGCTGCGGCTGCGGTTCCACCTGCCGCCCTTCCCGATTCTGTATCTTTCGAGCCTTCTGTCGAAACTACGAGCGGGCTATACCTTCGGTGAGGCCTCTTCCGTAAAACAGATCCGGAAATGTCAAAAGCCGTTTCTGTTCATTCACGGCACGGCAGACGGCTTTGTACCGTATTCCATGATGGATATCGTGTATGCGGCAAAACCCGGCACCAACAAGAAAAAGATTTCGGTGGAAGGCGCCGATCATGCGGTGGCACATTATCAGATCGGCGATGCCTACTGGAACGGTGTGTTCGAATTTCTAAAGGAAACTGCCGCCTTGTAATAATGTCAGAAAAGAGATAAACTGATCGTAAATGTTACCGTTCGTGAAAGAACAAACCTAAAAAGGGGGAGATTATGAACAAGAGAGCAGTCTCGCTGATCACGGCCATTGCCATGGCAGCTACCCTTGTGAGCAGCATGCCGGTCATGGCTGCCAGCAAGAAGAAAGCATCCAGCAAGAAGGCAACCAAGACGACCACCACGACCAAAAAGACAACGACAGCAACCAATGCTGTTACCATCAGTTCGGTTGTGATCCAGGGATCGAATGTGGTTGTAACCGCAACCGGAACCGGAAAATCGGATGATGGAGTCTATCATCTGTTTGCACAGGATCCTGCTATGTCCGGTGTACAGGGTGTTGAGGTGGCACAGGCACCGGCTGGCGCACAGGCGGTATTTACCTTCCCGTTGGGCAACAACACCGCAGCCTCAATGCTGTATAAAAAGTTCACTGTTGTCGGTGTTTCATCGGGAGCCTTCAAGGATCTGTCCAATGACATGTACATCCTGAATCCGGAGGCCGTTGCCACACATACGGTGGCTAGATCCGATAATGGCAAGAAGGGACTCCTTCCTGCTGCAGAGACCATTCGTGATACAGCAACGCTCAAGGCCATGGGCGTAAACCAGATCACGTATAATCTGCCGGTAGGAGATATGATCTCCGGCGGCGGTGTGAACTACACCTACAACGGAAAGAACTATTCCTTTAATGCAGGAATCGTAGGACAGTATGACATCATCGTTCCTGCTATGAATGCAGCAGGCATTCAGGTGAACCTGATCATTCTGTGCGGTGCGAATGGCGGTATTATGATTCATCCGCAGTCTAGAGGCGTCGGCGCGAACTACTATATGTTCAATACCGTCGATCAGGCCGGCCTTGAGGAGCTGGAGGCAGTGGCTTCGTTCCTCGGACAGCGTTACTCCGGCACCGGTCACGGAACCGTTGACAACTGGATTGTCGGCAACGAGGTCAATGCAAGAGCTGAGTGGAACTACATGGATGCATCGGTTGGCCTGGCCGGCTTTGCTAAGGCTTATGCGGATGAGCTGCGTGTATTCTATAACGGCATCAAGTCACAGAATGCAAACGCCAGAATCTATGCCTCAACCGATCAGGAGTGGAAATCCGACAATGCCGCCCTGCATTACGGCTCACAGGAATTCCTGACGCAGCTGAATGCACAGATTACCGCGGAAGGCAACATTGACTGGAGTCTTTCCAGCCATCCGTACAATTTCCCTCTGTATGAGCCCAACACGCTGACCGCCAAGGCACAGGTAACGCATACACAGAGCACACGCTACATTACGATGAGCAACATCGATGTTCTGACCGACTTTATGTGCCAGGCACAGTTCCTGAATCCGGCTGGTCAGGTTCGTTCGATTTCCCTGACAGAGGTTGGCTTTACCTCCAGTGCAGCAATGGGCTCCAACGAGGCCCTGCAGGCAGCCGATATCGTATTTGCCATCAATCAGGCCAATGCTAACCAGCACATCGACGGCATCGTGATCAATCGCCAGCGATCCGATCAGAGCGAAATCAATCAGGGCCTTGACTATGGTCTTCTGAATGCCAACGGAACGGCAAAACAGGCCTACAGCTGGTTCATAACTGCAACAGATCCTAACACCATCGCAGCAGCCTCTGCAGTTCTGGGCAAGGATATCACCTCCAGCATTGTGGTTCGGTAACGGATGAGGAACAGCAGTACATAAGATTCATAGCAGTACAGAAAGTCTCCCGGGCAGTCATTGCCCGGGAGACTTTTTTATTGATCTGTTACTGTAAAAATTTCGGACACGCAGAAGGTACTTTTATTTAACATATTGCCTGCGTGAGCAGGCTTGATTGTTTTAGCACCTTGACAGGCAGGAAACTTAACATTATTGTATACAATAATGCACAGATACAACATTATGCTGTACGGGAATCCGGACAAATCAGGACGGTTTGAGAGGATCAGGATGGATTCAAATGGATTTTAAACGGATTCAGACGGATTCAGGCAGATTCGAATGGATGCAGATGGATTAGACAAGGACAGCATCAGGATGAGGGAGGAGCTTCCAATGGCGGAAACGATCAATAACCTGTTATCGACAATCGACGATTTAGTATGGGGTGTCCCATTGATGGTACTCATCATTGCGGGAGGTGTTCTGTTAACCGGCAGACTTCGTTTGCTGCAGGTGAGAAGACTGCCTCTGGCACTCAAATGGATGTTCCAGAATGAGGATGATGGCGAAGGAGAGATCTCGAGCTTTGCAGCACTTTGTACGGCTCTTAGTGCGACCATCGGAACCGGCAATATTGTCGGCGTTGCAACGGCCGTCTGTGCCGGCGGACCGGGAGCGTTGTTCTGGATGATTGTTGCTGCCTTTTTCGGCATGGCGACCAAATATTCCGAAGGACTTCTCGCTGTTAAATACCGCGTGGTGGCTAAGGACGGACACAGCCTGGGCGGTCCCTTCTACTATATTGAAAAGGGAATGGGAGAGAACTGGAGATGGCTTGGCAAAGTATTCGCATTCTTTGGCGTATGTGTTGGCCTCTTCGGAATCGGAACCTTCAGCCAGGTTAACGGCATTTCCAGTGCGGTACAGAACTTTTTTGATCCGAACAAGGTGAACTGCATCACCATTCCTTTCCTGGGAACGCATTCGGTGGCGGTCGTTATTTCGTCTCTGGTACTGGCCGTATGTGTTGCTGCGATTCTGATCGGAGGAATCAAGAGAATTGCAACGGTGAGTCAGATCATTGTTCCGTTTATGGCAGTGATCTATATTGTGTTCAGTGTGGCACTTATTTTGTGTAACCTTGGACAGGTTCCGACTGCGGTTGTGACCATTGTGCGCGGGGCCTTTAACCCGCAGGCAGTGACCGGTGGCGTTGTTGGCTCGATGATTGTTGCCATGCAAAAGGGTGTGGCACGCGGCATTTTCTCGAATGAGGCGGGCCTTGGAAGCGCCCCGATTGCTGCAGCTGCAGCAAAAACGCAGGAGCCGGTTCGTCAGGGCCTTGTCAGCATGACGGGTACCTTCATTGACACGATCATCATCTGCACCATGACAGGACTCTCCATCGTTCTGACGGGGGCATGGCAGGTGGACGGACTCGAAGGTGTGCAGGTGACTACCTACGCTTTTCAGAAGGGACTTCCGCTGCCGGAGCAGCTGACCGCCTTTATTCTGATGGTATGCCTGGTGTTTTTTGCCTTTACGACCATCCTCGGATGGGATTATTATAGTGAGAGGTGCCTGGAGTATCTGGTGGGCGAGCAGGGAAAGAAAATCCTGATCTACCGCTGGCTTTATATCCTGGCCGTATTCATCGGACCATATATGACCGTCAGCGCAGTATGGACCATTGCAGATATCTTTAACGGTCTGATGGCGATCCCCAACATGATCGCATTGTTCGTGTTGAATGGTGTGGTGGTGAAGGAGACGAAGGCCTTTTTCGAGGCTCACAAGGAGCTGAAATAATTCGTCCGTTCCGTGCTCCTTGCAGCATGCTGCAGGGACTCTTCCAAATGCATTGATACAATGCCAAAGGACAGTAACGGAAAGGTCGGTACAGAAAATCGAAACAAAAAGGTCGGCATTGCGGCGGATCCGTGCATGGAAGCCGTGTATCAATGTATATCAGTGTGGATCAGAGAGGAACGAAAAACAAGATGGCAGAGAACAAGGAGAACCGACTGCAGGTCGTCGGACTTTCGCAGGATGAGACCGAGGTTGTGATTCTGGATCAGACAAGGCTCCCGGGACATGAGGAGTACCTGAGAATCAGTACAGAGGAGGCAGCATGGAAGGCGATTAAGAGGCTGGAGGTTCGCGGAGCACCGGCCATCGGTGTATTTGCCGGCTATGCGATGTATGTGCTGGCGCAGAGGTATCAGGAGCTTTCCTATGCGGATTTTAAAGAGAAGTTCTGGCAGCAGTCGGAATATCTCAATAGTTCCAGGCCTACCGCTGTGAATCTGTCCTGGGCGTTAAAAAGACAAAGAGGCGTTGTGGAGGCGGCTTTCGGGAAAGAGAGCGCAGAGATTGTGCAGCTTCTCGGCGAAGAGGCGAAAAAGATCGAGGCCGAGAACGAGGAGATGACCCGCAAGATTGCAGAATACGGCGCAGCACTCATTAAGAGCGGCGACGGCATTCTGACGCATTGCAATGCGGGCTACCTTGCCTGCCTTGGCTATGGAACGGCAACGGCTCCGATTTACTACGGAACCGAGCAGGGAATGAAGCTGCGCGTCTATGCCGATGAGACGAGACCTCTTTTGCAGGGAGCGAGACTGACCTCTTACGAGCTGCAGAAGGCGGGAATTGATGTCACCTTGATCTGTGACAATATGGCCTCCATCGTGATGAAGCAGGGACTTGTGAATGCGGTCTTTGTCGGCTGTGACCGCATTGCGGCCAACGGCGATTTTGCCAACAAAATCGGAACCTCCGGCGTTGCCATTTTGGCAAAGCATTACGGAATTCCGTTCTATACCTTAGGACCGTCCTCGACGATTGATCTGGCGACACCGACAGGAGATGATATTCACATTGAGGAGCGTGATCCGGAGGAGATCAAGGAAATGTGGTATGAGGAGCCGATGGCTTTAAAGGAGGTCAAGAGCTACAACCCTTCCTTTGATGTGACGGATCATGAGCTGTTGACCGGTATTGTGACCGAGAAGGGTGTGGTTTATCCGCCGTTTAAGGAGAATCTGAAAAAGCTGTTCAGCGACTGCTGAACCTGCGAGGACGCTTCATGAGGAAGGAAATGCTGCACTGCAGTGATTCTGCGAATGGGCAAGGACAGATATATCCGTCCGCGGGGCGGCCGATTCATGTTGAAATCGCCAGGTGCTAAACAGATACTAAAAATACAGACCACGGTAAGTGAATGACAGGAGGAACAAAGATGGAACCCAAGGAGAGTATTTCCGCAAGTATTGTTGTTAAGGATGAGCTGGCAAAGGTGGTATTGATGCCGGGTGATCCGCTGCGCGCAAAGGCCGTTGCAGAGAAATTCATGACAGATGTTGTCTGCTTTAACGATACCCGCAATATGCTGGGCTTTACCGGAACGTATAAGGGCAAGAGAATTTCGGTTATGGGTCATGGCATGGGAGTTCCGTCGATTGGCATTTATACACAGGAGCTGTACAGCCAGTTCGGCGTAGAGGCCATCATCCGCATCGGCTCCGCAGGAGGCCTGGATATGGATGTGGATGCAAAGGATGTTGTGATTGCACAGGCTGCCTCCACCAATTCCAACTATGGAAACGCCTATGGCATTCCGGGACAGCTGGCAGCCTGCGCAGATTATGAGATGCTCGAGGAGGCCGTTGCACAGGCAAAAGCGCAGGGCTGCAAATACAACGTCGGAAAGGTATATACCTCGGATTTCTTTTATTATCCGCAGGCCGACATCAATGAGAAGCTTCGCGATTTCGGTCATCTGTGTGTCGAGATGGAGACGGCAGGACTTTACTGGACGGCCTGCGCAAATCATAAAAAGGCACTGTCTATTCTGGCAATTTCCGACCACCTCTTCAAGCCGGTGGCACTTTCTGCCGAAGAGAGACAGAACAGCTTTACCGATATGATGGAGATCGCACTGAACACCGCTGTGAAGTTCGCGTAAAGAAGACACATCGTATTACTGCCAACACTCAGGCAAAAGGGAGCTGTGCCGGAATCCACTGGCAAATAGTGAACCGTTCATCAAAACAGGTAATTTATGAATCCAATTGAATTATTTTTCACCCAGACTCTGGCGCTGCATGTCAGCGCCGGAGCTGTTGTGATCGTATATCTTGTGGGGGTAAATCTGCTGGCCTTCTGGACGATGCGCTGTGACAAGAAAAAGGCGCGGCGGGGCGAGTACCGAACACCGGAGGCTACGTTGTTCCTGCAGGCCATCATCGGCGGCAGTATCGGCAGCAACCTGGGAATGCTGGTATACCGCCACAAAACCAGAAAACCGAAATTCCGCATCGGCATGCCGGCGATCCTGTTGGTACAGCTGCTGCTGATTTTGCTGTTGTATGTATGTTCTTCTGAGGTCGTGTTTTTGTGAGGCTCTGAATGGACGCCCGCCAGCTCAAAGAGGTTTGACACCCGATTATCCGCTAGGCGGCAAACTGCGGAATAGGTACGAATTATCATTGACGTATTTACCGGAACAAAGACACATTAAAAGGCTCAGCACGCTTGACGATTGTAATTCGCATTCGTCAAGGCGCTGAGCCTTTTTTGTGGTTTTACGGCATCTTACAGGACAAATTACAGCAGATCTTGCCAGTTCTTAACGCCTTCTTTTTTAGCTACTTCCTGCATCTTCATTGCACGAACCTTCGTGGAAAGGCCGAAGAGGTTGATGAAGCCGTTGGCGTCGGTGTGATCATACATGTCACCGGTCTTGAAGGAAGCGATGCTCTCGTTGTACATGGTGTAAGGAGAGGTCTCGCCGGCGCGGATGATGCTGCCCTTGTACAGACCGAGCTTTACAGTACCGGTTACATAGCGCTGCGTGCTCTCGATGAAGGCCTGCTCTGCCTCGCGAAGAGGAGAGAACCACTTGCCTTCGTAGACAAGGCTTGCAAACTTGCTGCCGATCTCTTCCTTTACGGCATAGGTCTCGCGATCGAGAATCAGTTCCTCGAGCTGCTGATGTGCCTCATACAGAATGGTTCCGCCGGGAGTCTCGTATACGCCGCGGCTCTTCATGCCGACAACGCGGTTCTCGACGATGTCGATGATGCCGATTCCGTTCTCACCGCCGATCTTGTTCAGCTTGCGGATGATATCAGAGAGCTTCATTTTCTGACCGTCTACAGCAACCGGCAGACCCTTCTCAAAATCGATGGTGAGATAGGTCGTCTTGTCCGGAGCCTTCTGCGGTGTCGTGGTCAGAACGAGAAGGTGTTCATAGTTGGGCTCGTTGGAAGGATCCTCCAGCTCCAGTCCCTCGTGGCTGATGTGCCAGAGGTTCCGGTCACGGCTGTAGCTCTCATCCATCGAGAAGGGCAGATCAATGCCGTGCTGGTGAGCATACTCGATCTCGGACTCACGGGAATCCAGCTTCCAGTTGGGATCACGCCATGCAGCGATGATCTTGATATCAGGAGCCAGAGCCTTGATGCCCAGCTCGAAACGAATCTGGTCATTTCCCTTACCGGTTGCACCGTGGCAAATAGCAACAGCGCCCTCCTTGCGGGCAATCTCTACCAGCTTCTTGGCAATCAGAGGACGTGCCATAGAGGTGCCGATGAGGTATTTGTTCTCATAAACGGCATGTGCCTGAATGCAGGGAGCAACGTACTCATCACAGAACTCATCGATGACATCCAGAATGTAGAGCTTGTCAGCGCCGCAATACTTAGCACGCTCCTCAAGTCCATCCAGTTCCTGCTCCTGGCCTACATTGATGCAGACACAGACAACGTCATAATTGTAATTCTCCTTCAGCCAGGGAATGATACAAGTCGTATCAAGTCCGCCGGAATAAGCCAGTATAACCTTCTCTTTTTCCATGTTCTCGTCCTCGCTTTATGTTAAGTTAAATCGAGCCTTGGCCCGACTGCTACACACTATATCTCTTCCTATAAACATTTGCAACCTTTAAACCGCACAACTTTATGCAGCTACATTTCATGAATATGCAAAAATATGCATAAATACGGAGGATAATGTGCATAAATATAAAAGCGAACTTGCATATTGGAAAAGAGAGGAGTACAGTTACTCATAATTCCGGAACCGGATGCTATTTTCATTGGGATGCCGGATGGTGTACAATTATTCGGTTATGCACGTAGACACAGGCAATACAGACAATAAGATCAGGGAGACATCAGTCATATGGATAAGAAGATTCGAGCAGGAATCATTGGAGCAACCGGCTATGCAGGGGCAGAGATCCTGCGTATTCTGGCAACACATCCGAATGTAGAGATCCGATGGATCGGCTCGCGCAGCTATGCGGATCAGCAGATGGCCTCCATTTATGGGAATCTCTTTCACTTTGTGGATTTGTCTCTGATTGATGATGATACGGAGAAAATGAAGACAGAGCTTTTGCAGCTGGCGGAGGACGTGGACGTTATTTTTACGGCGACGCCCCAGGGCGCCTGCGCTGGTCTTATGAGTGAGGAGCTGCTGCAGAAGGCAAAGGTCATCGATATGTCCGCAGATTTCCGCTTGAAGGATGTGGAGGTCTATGAGAAGTGGTACAAAATAAAACATGCCTCCCCCAGTTTTCTTGAAGAGGCCGTGTATGGTCTGGTGGAGATCAACCGCGAGCAGATTCCGGGAGCGAGAATTCTGGCCAATCCGGGCTGCTATACAACCTGCTCCATCCTGACGGCCTATCCTCTGGTGGAGGCAGGACTGATTGATACGGATACTCTGATTGTGGATGCACTGTCCGGCGTCTCCGGAGCAGGACGCGGCGCAAAGGTTGCCAACCTCTACTGTGAGGTCAATGAGAGTGCCAAGCCCTACGGCGTTGCAACGCATCGTCACACACCGGAGATTGAAGAGCAGCTGTCCTATGCCTGCGGGCACCCTGTGACCATTAACTTTACCCCGCACCTTGTTCCGATGAATCGCGGCATTCTGGCAACAGAATATGCGACGCTGGTTCGAAAGGCTGATGGAACGCTTCCTACAGAGGAAGAGATCCGGAAGGTCTATGAGGATCGCTACGGAAAGGAGCGATTCATCCGCATCCTGCCCAAGGGCAAATATCCGGAGACTCGCTTTGTGGAGGGCAGTAATTTCCTGGACATTGGCTTCCAGATCGACGAGCGTACCGGCCGCATTATTATGATGGGGGCCATTGACAACATGGGCAAGGGGTCGGCCACGCAGGCGGTTCAGAACATGAACCTGATGTTCGGACTGCCGGAGGAGACCGCCATTGCACTGCCGGCGATGATGCCGTGAGGCGGCAGACCTGAGGGATCCACTGGGGATTCTTTGGGGGGCAGTCGATTCCTGGTTGAAATCGGCGGAGACGAAACACAAAAAGAGAGATCATGAGAGGGGATTTATGGACGGACAGGTCGTGATCCGGCCGATGCGGATTACAGATTATGAAGAGGTGCATGCTCTGTGGATGACCATACAGGGCTTTGGAATCCGGGCACTGGATGATGGTCAGGAGGATGTGGACCGGTTCATTCAACGAAACCCCGAGACCTCGGTGGTTGCGGTGACGGATGGACAGATCGTTGGCTCGATCCTGTGTGGCAGTGACGGGAGACAGGGAACCCTCTACCATGTGTGCGTGGCAAGAGAATACCGGCGCATGGGAATCGGCCGGCAGATGGTCGGCTACTGCATGCGAGCCCTTCGCGAGATGAAGATCAACAAGGTGTCGCTCGTTGCCTTTACCAGAAATCAGGTAGGCAATGCCTTCTGGAAGGGAATCGGATGGAAAAAACGAGAGGATTTTTACTATTATGATTTTATCCTGAACGAGAAGAATATCACGCAGTTCATAGGAGAAGAGAATTAGATCAGTGCTTTCTTAGAGATCACCAAGAGGAGAACAATTATGGCAGACTTTCAGCAGATACCGGGCGGTGTAACCGCAGCAAAGGGATTTGAGGCAGCAGCAACCGCTGCAGGAATTAAATATGAAGGCAGAACCGATATGGCGTTGGTGTACAGCACGGTTCCCTGCGAGGCCGCAGGAACCTTTACCTCCAATGTTGTAAAGGCAGCACCGGTTCTGTGGGACCGCAGTATTGTCCGGGAGAGCAATGAGAAGGTCCAGGCCATTGTTGTCAATTCCGGAATTGCCAATGCCTGCACCGGTAAGGAAGGTCTGGCAATCTGCGAAGAGACCGCAAAAGAGGCCGGTCGTGTTCTGAATATCCCGGAGCGTTCTGTTCTCATGGGGTCTACCGGCGTCATCGGTATGCAGATTCCGGTTGAACGCATCAAAAAGGGAATTGACGTTCTGGCGGCTGGAAAGGCCGGAACGCTGGAGGCAGGTGAGGCAGCCTCCAAGGCGATTATGACGACAGATACCGTCAACAAGGAAATCTGTGTTACCCTGACGCTTGGCGGACAGACGGTGACCATCGGCGGCATGGCAAAGGGCTCCGGCATGATTCATCCCGGAATGTGCACCATGCTGGCCTTTCTGACAACCGATGCGGCCATTGAGAAGAGCCTTCTGCAAAAAGCGGTTTCCGAGGCCGTGGTGGATACCTTTAACATGATCTCCGTTGACGGCGATATGTCCACCAATGATACACTTCTGGTTCTGGCAAATGGCCTGGCAGGAAATCCTGTGATTGACAAAGAGAACGAGGACTATGCTACATTCAAAGAGGCATTGCAGTTCATCTGTCAGACACTTGCCATGAAAATGGCCGGTGACGGAGAAGGCGCAACCAAGCTGATCGAGTCCCAGGTGGTGCATGCAGACACTAAGGAAAATGCGAGAATCCTTGCCAAGTCCGTCATTCAGTCCGATCTGACCAAAGCGGCTGTGTTCGGAAGAGATGCGAACTGGGGAAGAGTCCTGTGCGCCCTGGGCTATTCCGGAGCACAGTTTGATCCTGAAAATGTGGATCTGTATTTTGAGGCAGACGGCAAGAGCATGCTGATCTTCACCAAGGGAAGTGCAGCAGATTATTCGGAAAAAGAGGCAGCCGAGCTCCTTGGAAACGAAAAGGTGATCATCCGCAGCGATATGCACATGGGCGATGCCGGTGCGACTGCATGGGGATGCGATCTGACCTACGATTACATTAAAATCAACGCTGACTACAGGTCGTGACCCGTCTTCCGCTGAATGACCTGTTTATATTGAGATCTATGGAGGATAAGATGATACAGGAATTGGACGAGGCACAGCGCAAGGCAGAGGTTCTGATCGAGGCCCTGCCCTATATTCAGCGCTTTAACCGCAAGATTATTGTGGTCAAATACGGCGGATCTGCCATGAGCAACGAGGATCTGCAGCGAAATGTCATTCAGGATGTGACCCTGCTCAAGCTGGTTGGCTTTAAGCCGATCATTGTGCATGGCGGCGGAAAGGCAATCTCCTCCTGGGTGAAAAAGACCGGTAAGGAGGCACAGTTCATCAACGGCCTTCGCGTAACGGATGCAGAGACCATGGAGATTGCAGAAATGGTGTTGGGGCGTGTTTCCAAGAATCTGGTGACGATGGTGGAAGAGCTGGGCGTAAAGGCGGTCGGCATTTCCGGCAAGGATTCGGCCATGCTCAAGGTCAAAAAACGTCTCTCCGGTGGCCAGGATATCGGCTATGTAGGAGAAGTGACAAGCGTCGATCCCAAGATCCTGTTCGATATGCTGGACAATGACTATCTGCCGATTGTGGCACCTGTCGGTCTGGATGAGAATTTTGACACCTACAATATCAATGCCGATGAGGCGGCCTGTGCCATTGCGAAGGCAGTCGGTGCAGACAAGCTGGTGTATCTGACGGATGTGGAAGGGCTGTATCGTGATTTTGAGGACAAGACCTCCTTTATTTCACGCATCAGTGTGAGCAATGCAGAGAAGCTGATCTCAGACGGGATCATCGGCGGCGGCATGCTGCCAAAGCTTTCCAACTGCACCGATGCCGTTCGCGGAGGTGTAAAGAGAGTTCATATTCTGGACGGACGGGTTCCGCACAGCATTCTGCTGGAGATCTTTACGAATAAGGGCAACGGAACCATGTTCTACGAGGACGGCGACGTCCTGGAGTGACAAAGGGAGAACAGAATCAGCTGGGGGCAGGGGATCTGCTGCTGCGGCTTTGTGATAAGGGAGATAACAATGAGTACTATGACGCAGATGATCGAGCAGGCCGAAAAGGATCTGCTGCACACCTATAATCGCTATCAGATTGTGCTGGACCATGGCGACGGCGTATACCTGTATGACAGCAACGGCAAAAGGTACCTGGATTTTGTGGCAGGAATTGCGGTATTTGCGCTGGGTTATGGCAACAAGGCATACAATGATGCCCTGAAAGACCAGGTTGACAAGATTCTGCATACGTCGAATTATTTTTACAATGAGCCGGCAATCCGCGCAGCACATGTGCTGAAGGAGGTGTCCGGCATGGACCGCGTGTTCTTTACCAACAGCGGTGCTGAGTCTGTGGAAGGCGCACTGAAGGCAGCGATGAAGCATGCTTTCCTCAAAAAGGGGGGTGATAGCCAGGAGATCATTGCCATGGAGCATTCCTTCCACGGCAGAACCTACGGCGCGTTGTCAGTAACCGGCAATGCCCATTATCGCGAGGCCTTCGGCGAGATGCCCTGCCATGTGCGCTTTGCGCAGTACAACGATCTGGCGTCGGTGGAGGCACAGATTGGCCCCAACACAGCAGCGATTATTCTGGAAACGGTACAGGGAGAGGGCGGCCTCATCCCGGCGACACCGGAGTTCCTTGCCGGCGTGCGCAGGCTCTGCGATGAGAATGATATCCTGATGATTCTGGATGAGGTGCAGTGCGGCATGGGACGCACCGGTTCTATGTATGCCTGGCAAAAATACGGCATCAAGCCAGACATCATGACAACAGCCAAGGCTCTTGGCTGCGGGGTTCCTGTGGGAGCCTTCCTGATGACAGAAGAGGTCGCACAGTCGAGTCTTACTGCCGGTGATCACGGGACAACCTACGGAGGCAACCCGTTTGCAACGGCAGCGGTCTGCAAGGTGCTGGAGCTGTATCAGGAAATGAATCTTCTGGAGCATGTGCAGGAGGTGGCACCGTATCTCGAGCAGCGACTGGACGAGCTCAAGGACCGGTACTCTTTTATTCTGGAAAGACGCGGCAGCGGTCTGATGCAGGGACTTGTCTGCGACAGACCGGTGGGAGATATCATCAAAAAGGCAATGGATCATGGCCTGATTCTGATCAATGCCGGCAGCAACATCCTGCGCTTTGTTCCGCCTCTTGTGATTACAAAAGAGAATGTGGATGAGATGGCGGCCATTCTGGATGAGGTTCTGGCAGCAGAATAGGAGAATCGTTTGAACATTAAGAGAAGATTTTTATCGGTTCTTGTGATCCTTCTGATTGCAGCAGCGTTTGTATATATTGCGGCTGCGTACGGAGAAACCGCCGGCAGCAGTTCGGAGTCGGTATTCTCCCGCAAGGAAACGATCAACCTCTGGTATACCGATGACAGCCTGACGGATTATCTGAACAGTGTGTGCGTGGCCTACACGGACAGTCAGAGCGATTACCGTGTGGAACCGACCTTAATCGAGGATACGGATTATGTCCAGAAGATCTATGATGCCTCCAAAGAGGGTGAGGAGTATCCGGACCTTTTTATTGCCGGAAATGATCTGCTGGAGAGACTGTGGCTGTCGGGACTGGCCACCGAAATTACGGATACGAAACATTTCTCCGATACTCATACCTATTGTCAGTCCGCATTGGATGCAACGACCTACCAGAATAAGGTGATTGCGTACCCGATGAGCTTTGAGGCAGCAGCTCTTTTGTACAACGTCGATTACCTGCAGTCCATGGCAGAAAACGCAGGACAGACATTAGAAGAGACGGTCCCCGGCACCATGGTGGATGTCATCACGCTGGCAAACTCCTATGATGCACCGGACAATGTAACCGCCGTGCTCAAATGGGATGTCAGTGATATCTTTTACAATTATTGTTTTGTCGGCAATTACCTGGATATCGGCGGAGAGTACGGAGATGATACCAGTCAGCTGCATGTGTACAATCAGCAGCTGATCAGCTGTCTGCAGGTATATCAGCAGCTGAATCAGTTTTTCTCCATCGATTCCTCCACGGATGATTATGACAGTGTGATTCAGGATTTTGCGGCAGGCAAAATCGTATTCACCCTGGCAACCTCAGACAGCGTCAAAAAGATTGCGCAGTATGAAAAGACCAATGGAACAACAGTGAATTACGGCGTCACACGGATTCCGGATCTGACCTCGGATCTGAAATCCAAGACGATGTCGATTACCAACTGCCTGGTTGTCAACGGATATTCCGAGCAGCAGGAGGAGGCCAATGCCTTTGCACAATATCTGCTGTATCAGGGAATGTCCAATTTCTTTGATCAGACAGGGAAGGCGCCGGCCATAGCAGGATACACGTTCAGCGATGAGCACATGAACGGATTCTACGATGCCTACACCGATTCTGCAGCGATTACAAAGCTGCGCTCGGCATCCAATTTCTGGATGCTGCTGGAGAATACCTTCTCAACCGTCTGGGACGGAGAGGATCCAAACGAGCAGCTGCGACAGCTGTGCCAGCAGCTTTTGATCCAGATGACAGGACAGGAGAATGTACAGGTGGAGACCATTGAGGATCCGGCGTACGTGGATATCCAGAGTAAACTGACAGGAGGAGACTAGCGGGCATTGCGCTGCGCGCAAAGCCCTACGAGTGACGCCTTTGGCGTCACTGCGACGCAAAACCGCATTGCGCTGCGCGCAAAGCCCTACGAGTGACGCCTTTGGCGTCACTGCGACGCAAAACCGCATTGCGCTGCGCGCAAAGCCCTACGAGTGACGCCTTTGGCGTCACTGCGACGCAAAACCGCATTGCGCTGCGCGCAAAGCCCTACGAGTGACGCCTTTGGCGTCACTGCGACGCAAAACCGCATTGCGCTGCGCGCAAAGCCCTACGAGTGACGCCTTTGGCGTCACTGCGACGCAGAACCGCGAAGAGATCGAAGATTGCGATCCCTTCGCGGTTTTTCTGTGCTACAATACCGAGTACGCGGCAGGAACCCTGAACATTCAGGGAGGTTTAGCGTGAGAAATTGGATCAACAGAATACAGAAATTCATCCGGAAAAATGCAAGGGGGATGAGCATCGGTCTGACAGTTGCTGCTGTTCTTGCAGGGAATCTGTTGTCTGCGGCCTGCGGCAGTACAGAGCTGGCAATGACGCAGCAGTCGGCGGAGACAGAAAATGTGCTGCAGGAAGAGGCCGCATGGGAGAATCCGGAAGCCGGCGGGAGTGAGAGGACGAGCACATCTGAGGCTGCAGATGACGGGAAGGATGTGTCTTTTGAATCTGATCCGGCAGCAGAAGAGTCCGGAGAGGCGAGCTCAGAAATGGGCGCAGAGATGAATGCAGAGATGAGTGCAAAGGTGGATGCTGAGGCGCGCATGCAGGTCACTCCTTCCTGCATCTATGTGGATGTCTGCGGCGCTGTGGAAAGTCCCGGTGTGTACCTTTTAGAGGAAGGTGCCAGAGTCTGCGATGCGATAAAGGCAGCAGGAGGATTCTCGCTGAATGCATCCGCATCCTCTGTCAATCAGGCGAGGAAGCTGACGGACCAGGAGCAGATCTACATTTATTCTATGGATGAGATGGAGGCCCTGCAAAAGGGCGAAACGGTGTATGTTCCTGCAGGGGCAGGAAACGCGGTGAACGGGACAAAGACAGTCGGGGAAACCGCAGGCAGCATATCCGGTTCCGGGACCGAAACCGCAGGAGACGCCGGCGTATCCTCGGAGAGCGTGACGGGAAGTGAAACGGTGAATCTGAATACGGCAACCCTGGAACAGTTGGAGACGCTCCCTGGGATCGGAGAGACCAAGGCCAGGGCCATTCTGGAATACCGGCAGGAGCATGGCAGCTTTGAGAAACCGCAGGAGCTGACCAATGTGTCCGGAATCGGGGATGCCACCTATGCAAAATTACAGGCATATGTGGTTACTGAATAAACGAAACAGCGGAGTGGATTCCGAATTGCGGGAGTATAAGGCTCGGAGCAGTCCGCGGATCATGGGGCAAAAAGACGTTTGCTCCTAACATCATAAAGCAGGAGATTCAATACAATATGGCGGCAAAAATTCTGATTGTCGATGATGAAAAGCTGATTGTAAAGGGACTGCGCGTCAGTCTGGAAAATGATGATTATGAGGTGGATACTGCCTATGACGGGCAGGAAGCACTGGAAAAAATCCGGAATAATACCTACAACCTTGTCCTTCTGGATGTGATGCTGCCAATTCTGGACGGCACGGAGGTGTGCCGCAGAGTGCGAGAATTTTCGGATGTTCCGATTATTATGGTGACGGCCAAAAGTGAGGATATGGACAAGATTCTCGGTCTGGAGTACGGCGCAGACGATTATGTGACCAAGCCCTTTAATATCATGGAACTGAAGGCGAGAATCAAGGCCATTCTGCGCCGTATGAAGAAGGCGGAGCCTCCGGCCAGAGAGGAGCCTTCGGTGATTGAGATCGGTGATCTTCGGATGGACATTGAGAACCGGGATCTGAAGATTGCAGGAAAAAGAATCAGCCTGACCGGAAAGGAATTCGAGCTTCTGGAGCTCCTGGTTTCCAATCCGGGGAAGGTTTACGGCAGAGCTAAGCTCCTGCAGCTCATCTGGGGAAAGGACTATCCTGGTGATGAGAGAACGGTGGACGTTCATGTCAGAAGACTTCGTGAAAAGATAGAACCAAACCCTTCCGAGCCAATTTACGTACAGACAAAATGGGGTGTTGGTTATTACTATGCAGCGGTTTAGAGAAATTCGTAAGAGTTTAATGCACAGGCTGCAGAAGGCTTCTTTGCTGCGCAGTCTTCGGCTGAGGATCTTTTTGCTGTGCTATGCGTTTGGCATCCTTCCTTGTGTTGTGATGCAGGGAGATATTCTGTCCAATTACGAGAGCCGTGTGGTCACCAATAGGACCAGTGAGGTGCAGACGCAGCTGCGCGTTCTGGCCAATCATCTGCTGACCTATGACTATCTTAATGATCCGACATCGCCGATTGTTGATGCGGAGCTGACGCAGTTTGCGTCGTTTTATGATGGACGGATCCTGGTCATCGACCGGAATCTAAAGGTGGTGAAGGATACCTTTGATATGTCCACCGGCAAGACCATTGTGTCCGGTGATGTGGTTCGGTGCCTTCAAAAAGGCAGCAAGGGGATCAGCACCGGCTATATGAAAAAGGATGGCTATATCGAGGTCATCATGCCGATCAGTGAGACCAGGACGCTGGAGAATCAGGATTATTCCAGGGACACCCAGGAGGAAGGCGTGTGGGGGGTTCTTTTGGTGAGTGTCTCCACCGATTCGATTGAGGCGACGCTGGATAATCTGGGCGGGAGATCGAATTTGCTCCTGTTACTCGTGGGGGTGGTCGTGTTTGCGCTGGCGCTGTATTTTTCGGCGGTGCTGGTCAAGCCAATTCGGCGCCTGACGATGGCATTTCGGGAGGTGCGGGCAGGCTATACGCTGTCTGATGTCTCGGACAATGACTATCGGGAGACGAAGGAAATTGTGGATTCGTTCAACGAGGTCATTGACAGGATGCGCTCTCTGGATGAGTCCAGACAAGAGTTTGTTTCGAACGTATCGCATGAACTGAAAACACCGATGACCAGCATGAAGGTACTGGCGGATTCTCTGCTGCAGATGGGGGATGCTGCGGCACCGGAAATGTACCGGGAATTCCTGCAGGATATCAATGGAGAGTTGGACCGGGAGAACCGGATGATTGCGGACCTTCTGACGTTGACCAAGCTCGATCAGAAGGAGGCCTCCATGCATATTGCGCAGGTTGATATCGGAGAGCTGGCCCTGATGGTGGCCAAACGAATCCGGCCGCTGGCCCAACAAAAGGATATCGAGCTGACTGTTGTCAGTGAGCGCGAGATTCTGGCCGAGGTGGATGAGAGCAAAATGACGACCATCCTGACTAATCTCATGGAAAATGCGGTGAAATACAACCGGGAGCACGGAACGGTTACGGTGACGCTGGATGCGGATAACAAGCAGTTTACCGTATCGGTTCGAGATACCGGAATCGGAATTGCACCGGAGCAGAGGAATCATATTTTTGAGCGCTTTTACCGGGTGGATTCTTCCAGATCAAGAGAGGTCGGCGGGACGGGCCTTGGGCTGTCCATTGTCCGCAGTGCCGTGATGCTGCACCGGGGGTCCATCCGGGTGGAGTCCGGGGAGGAGCCGGGAACGGAATTTATTGTCAGCATTCCTATGACCTATGTGGAGAATCCGGAGAGAACGTAATGCAGGAATTATATGATGGAAAAGAGAATTCAGGAGGGGGCAGGATGCACCCGGAGAGGATTCCGGGGATTCCGTGCACTGCAGCCCGGTGCCTTTGCCGGGAAGTGGTCGAGATTGGCAGCAAAGGGGTCCGGACAATACTGGCGGCTCTGATTTGCGGCATGGTATTGTGCACCGGCTGCCGTGAGGGCGGTCAGGAGGAGAGCGGCGCACTCCAGCTGTATTATCTTAACAGCGAGCTGTCTTCACTGCAGGGAACGAACTATACGCCCTCAGGTGAAAAGGACCTTGACGAAATGGAGCCTTTGGAGATTGCAGAGGACATGCTGCAGCAGCTGTCGCAGAATACAAAGGATGTGAGCGAGGTTCCGCCGATTCAGGGCTTTACAATTGAAAATGTGGAGCTGTTGGACGGTGCCATGACAGTGACCTTGTCTGCGGAATATGGGGATCTGTCCGGGACAAAGGAAATTCTGACAAGGGCAGCGATGGTAGACACGCTGTGTCAGCTGGAGGACGTGAATACGGTGACGTTCCTGTGCGGCGAGCATTCTCTTTGGGATTCTGACGGGAATCCCATCGGAGCAGAGACGGCCGATCAGTTCATTTTCAGTTCCGGTAAGGAAATCGACAACTATGAAAAGGTGCAGCTGCATCTGTATTTTGCATCCGAGGACGGCAGTCAGCTGGTGGATACCTGGCGAAATGTTGTCTATAACAGCAATGTTTCGATGGAACGAGTCGTTGTCGAGCAGGTATTAAAGGGACCGAACTCGGACGTTGTTTTCCCTACGGTGAACAAGGAAACGAAGATTCTCTCGGTTACAACAAGAGACGGAACCTGTTATGTGAATCTGGATAAGGCCTTTTTGACGGAGCCGTATTCGGTGACAGCGCAGGTGGCCATTTATTCTCTGGTGAATTCGTTGACCGAGCTGTCCTCTGTGCGATCTGTTCAGATCGTCATTGACGGGGAGACCAACCAGAGCTTTAAGGAAATCAGTCTGTCTGCTCCTTTTGAGCAGAATCTGCAGATTGTGAAGCAAGATCAGGAAAATACGGATTAGTACTACGAGGGAAACGCGAATAAAAGCGTTTCCCTAACCATTGATCTCATTTAAAACAGGAGATATGCGATGAGAAGACCATTGTGTTTTGCAGCACTGGTGTACATTCTCTCGGTTCTCCTTCTCTTACACATCACCCCTCTTTCAGGGGAAGATACCACGAATTTTGAAGGACAATCCTTACAGATTGAGGCCACCGTATGTGCCAAGGAGTACAAACGCTCCGAGGACGGTACGGTGAAGCTTCTTGTTACCTTAAAAAAGGTGCAGCGGGCCGGCGATACGGCCCAAAAGATAAATGAGGCGAATGCGGCCAAAGGAGAGTCTCCCGGAAAGACACCGGAAGGGGCGGATTTGCCGCAGGAGCGTTTGCTGTGCCGGGTGGGGGATGGAACAAGGGAAGGAGCGGAGGCAGCAGATGATGCACTTGGTATTGGGGATCAGGTGACAGCGAAGGGAACCTTTCACTCTTTTGAGAGTGCAACAAACCACGGCGTATTTGATCAGAAGACGTATTATCAGACGCTCGGGATCTGCGGGCAGCTGACCGGTGCGACGATCGAAAAAGTGCAAGCAACTGGAGAAAACAGATCGTTTGTTTTGCCCGGAGAGTATTTTTTCGGAAAGATTTCTTTCGGGGAGGCTTCTTTTGGAGAGATTTCTTTCGGAGGGATTTCTTTCGGGGAGATTTCTTTTGGAGAGCGGCTGCACCGCATCAAGAGGAGGTTGTGCACCGTCCTGGACCGGTGCCTTTCAGAGGAAAACGCCGGAATCCTGAAGGCCATGCTGTTAGGAGACAAGGGGAGTCTTGATCCGGAGATCAAGAGTCTTTATCAGGTCAACGGAATCATTCATGTGTTGTCGATTTCCGGCCTTCACATTTCCATTCTGGGGATGGGATGCTACCGGGTTCTGAAAAAGCTATGCTATGGGTTTCTGGATGGGTGTTCCTGGCTGCGCAGGGAGGGCAGAAAGCGCCATGCTGCAGCGGAGTCGATCCTCCCGGCGGTCCTTTCGGCGGCGTTTATCTGCATCTATGGGCAAATGACGGGGATGGGCGCATCCACAATACGGGCGCTTGTTATGTTCTGCCTGCACCTTCTGGCAGGTCTGCTGCATCGAACCTACGACCTTCTGACGGCGCTGTCTATTGCCGGAGTTTTGCTGGTGATGGGACAGCCTTTGTATCTGATGCACTCTGGATTTTTATTCTCGTTTTCTGCAGTTCTGGGAATTGCACTTCTGACACCGGCCTTCTCCTGCAAGGCGATGAAGGGCCTGTCTGTATCGCTGGCAACGCTGCCGGTGTATCTGATGTTCTATTACCGTTTTCCGCTGTATTCTATTCTCCTGAATCTTTTCGTGATCCCACTGGCCGGCACGGTGATGGCAGGCGGCCTTCTGGTGCTGGCGCTTGGCAGTGTGTGGCTTCCTCTTGGCAAGGTGATAGGACTGGTTCCGTCAGGGATCCTTGGCTTTTATGCGTGGCTGTGCCGGACGTTTGAGCATCTGCCGGGGCAGCAGGTGAACCTCGGAGCCCCGGGGACGGCGCAGGTCGTTATTTATATTATGGCCCTGGCCCTTATTGCCGGGAGGAGATTCTGGATGGGCAAAATACGATTCTTCCGACCAGAAGAGCCTGCACAGAAGGGCTTGCCCTCCTGGAAGCGGCAGGAGCTGTTTAGTATTTTTCTTGCAGCAGCGGCGGTTTTCATCCTGTGCCTTCGTGTGCGGTCCGGCCTGTCTCTACATGTGATTGATGTTGGGCAGGGGGATGGCATGCTGCTGCAGGCAGAGGGAGCGAACATCCTGATCGACGGCGGCAGTACGGATGAGACAGACGTTGGCAAATACCGGCTGATCCCACTCCTGCAATACTACGGCGTGCGGGAATTGTCCTGCATTGTAACCCATGAGGATGCGGATCACATCAGCGGAGTAAAGGAACTGATGGAAAGCAGCGGGGAAACCGGCAGCAGCGGCATTCGGATCACCTGTCTGTATCTGCCGTCTACCAGCCAGGATGCGAAAACAACGGCCTTCCTGGAGCTAGAGGAGCTGGCTGCACAGTCCAAAGTTCCGGTGCAGTATCTGGCAGAAGGGGCAGAGCTGTCAAAAGGAAGACTGCGCCTTTTATGCCTGCATCCGGAGGCGGAGAATACCTATACAGAGCCAAATGAACGCTCTGTTACGCTGTATCTGACCTACGGAGAATTCACCTGCCTTTTGAACGGAGATCTGGAGGGAGAAGGAGAGAAGAGACTGATCACCAAGCTGCAGGAACAGGAAGGGAGCATTCTGAAAAATGATCTGGAAAACGCAAAAACGCCGGTCACACTGACGCTTCTGCATGTGGCGCATCATGGCTCCAATGGTGCAACGAGTGAGGAATTCCTGAAATGTTTTCGGCCTCTGTATGCCTTTGTCTCATGCGGAGAAGGAAACCGTTACGGTCATCCGGGAGAGGAGGCCATGGAGCGGCTGCGGGCTGCCGGCGTACAGCAGATTTATGACACGAGATACTGCGGAGAGATTACCTTTCGCACAGACGGAAAAAAGCTCCGCGTGCAGACCTTCACAGGAATGTGAACATCCGCACGCGGAGCGATTATGCCTGATAGAATGCGTGGTACCACTGCGCAAAGGCGCGAAGGCCGGTTCGAAGGTCGATCTCAGGGCGATAGCCGTAGTCTCGTTCCAGGGCGGTGGTATCGGCGTAGGTAACCGGAACATCGCCCGGCTGCATGGGAACGAGTTCCTTGTGGGATTCAAAATCGTAATCGGCAGGGAGAACGCCTGCGGCAATCAGCTCCTCCTGCAGGATGGATACGAAGTCAAGAAGGCTGACCGGCCGTCCGCCGCCGATGTTGTAGACGCTGCAGGGTGCAAGGGGCAGACCGTCCTCTCCGGTGCGGCGCTCCGGCGCTTTCTGCATCACGCGCACAACACCTTCCACAATATCATCGACATAGGTAAAATCGCGGCTGCAGTTCCCATAATTGAAAATACGAATGGTTTCGCCCTTTAAGAGCTTGTTGGTAAAACCAAAATAAGCCATGTCCGGCCGCCCGGCAGGTCCGTACACCGTAAAGAAGCGAAGTCCTGTGGACGGAATGTTGTAGAGCTTGGAGTAGGCATGTGCCATGAGCTCATTGGATTTTTTGGTTGCCGCATATAAGGAGACGGGATCATCGACCTTGTCCTTAGTGGAAAAGGGAACCTTTGTATTCGCTCCGTAGACCGAGGACGAAGAGGCATAGACAAGGTGCTGCACACCATGGTAGCCCTGCTGCCCGCTGGAAGGATCGCCTGAAACTGCAGGATCGTTGCTGTCACAGTCCGGCTTGCCTGATGCAGAGTGGGCCCTCCCGTCATACGAATGGCGGCAGGCCTCCAGAATGTTGTAAAAGCCAATGAGATTGGACTGAATATAGGCATCCGGATTGGTGATGGAATAGCGGACACCGGCCTGCGCAGCAAGGTTCACCACGAGGTCCGGCTGCTCTTTTGAAAAGAGGTCATGCACCAGCGAAGAATCGGAAATGTCCCCTTTTACGAAGCGCCAGGAAGGGGCGCCCTCTTTTGCAGCCGCCTTTTCAATCTCGAGGAGCCGCCAGCTCTTAATTGCCGGATCATAATAATCATTCATGTTGTCGATGCCGACGATGCGGGAAGCCTTGCCCTCCTGCATGAGGCGCAGCACCAGATTGGCACCGATAAAACCTGCGGCTCCCGTTACCAGAATCCGCTTTCCTGTTAAATCAATTCGCTGCATATAATCCTCTTCTCTACTGGGCTTTGCACGAAGTGCAATGCGTTTTTGCGTCGTAGTGACGCCATAGGGCGTCACTCGTAGGGCTTTGCGCGCAGCGCAATGC
>CAVCWT010000004.1:0-18537 GCA_963605745.1 Lachnospiraceae bacterium | reverse complement strand
GGCGTCACTCGTAGGGCTTTGCGCGCAGCGCAATGCCCTTTAATCTCTTCGGAACAGATCTCTTGTGTAAACCTTCTCCTGCACATCATCGAGCTCTTTGCTGTACCGATTGGCAATGATGGCGCCGGATCGTTTTTTGAACTCTTCCAGGTCATTGACCACAAGGCTTCCGAAAAAGGTATCGCCGTCCTCGAGGGTGGGTTCGTAGATGATCACCGTTGCCCCCTTTGCCTTGATGCGCTTCATAATGCCCTGAATGGAGCTCTGGCGGAAATTGTCCGAGCCGGATTTCATGGTCAGACGATAGACGCCGACAACGACCTCGTGCTCCTTGGCCTTGTCATACTGTGCGGAGTTGCCGTAGGCACCGGCAATGTCCAGAACCCGGTCTGCGATGAAGTCCTTACGGGTGCGGTTGGACTCCACGATGGCCTCGATGAGATTCTCAGGGACATCGCTGTAGTTGGCAAGGAGCTGCTTAGTATCCTTGGGAAGGCAGTAGCCGCCGTAGCCAAAGGACGGATTGTTGTAATGGGTTCCGATGCGGGGGTCCAGGCAGACACCGTCGATGATCTCTCGGGTGGAAAGCCCCTTACTCTCGGCATAGGTATCCAGCTCGTTAAAATACGACACGCGAAGCGCCAGATACGTATTGGCAAAGAGCTTTACTGCCTCCGCTTCGGTGGTCCCCATAAAGAGCGTGTCGATGTTCTCCTTGAGGGCACCTTCCTGAAGAAGAGCAGCGAATACATGGGAAGCCAGGTCCTTTCTTGCATCGGCAGGATCTCTGCCGACGATGATACGGGACGGGAAGAGATTGTCGTACAGCGCCTTGGACTCCCGCAGGAATTCCGGGGAGAACAGGAGGCTGGCCGTGTGATATTTGGTGCTGACAGATGCAGTATAGCCAACCGGAATGGTGGATTTAATCACCATTATGGCATTCGGGTTGACCGAAAGAACCAGTTGAATGACGGCCTCCACGGCAGATGTATCAAAATAATTCTTTTTTGTGTCATAATTGGTGGGCGTGGAGATGATGACAAAGTCCGCATCCCGATAAGCCGCTTCGCCGTCTGTGGTGGCGGTCAGCTGTAAGGACTTTTCAGCAAAATATTTTTCGATATAATCATCCTGTATGGGGGAGATCCTTTGATTGATCTTTTCCACCTTTTCCGGGATGACATCCACGGCAGTGACCGGGTTATGCTGAGACAAAAGGGCAGCCAGCGACAGACCGACATATCCGGTGCCGGCAACGGCAATGCGGATGGGATTGCCCTCGCTGCGGCGCTTCTGAATATAATCATGAGCCTCCTGTGCCTTGGGATCGGTGAGCGTTTCGTTGTCGCGAAGCGTAAAGACATCCTCGGATTCAAAACCAAGGACCGAACCAAGAGCCTCCAGCTGAGGAATGGAGGGAACATAGCTCTCCGACTCGATGTGACTGATCATGGCGCGGTGAATGCCGGTAAGATCGGCAAGCTGCTGCTGCGTGATCCCCAGCTCCTTGCGTTTGGCGGTGACAATGGTGGCCAGACTCTTTGATGACAGCTTTTTCATGGAAAATGTCCTTTCGTATTCGTAAAAGGTGAATTTCAGGTTCCGGTAAAGATTCTATATAAAGGTTCTACATAAGGTCCGATAAAAGGTTCTGTTACGTGTTCAACACAGGGTTTATCACAACATATGTGTTACGAGTGATAACAACAAGGACGCAATAGGTGTCGTGAAACAAATTGCCGGAACAATCCGGAAAACAACGTGAAAAATAAAATCGTGCCGCGTCAACTGCATCGTAACATGAGGAAACGTAAGAAGCAACAAATAGAATGAAATGTTATGCATCGTAACATGCAACGCTGCAGTTCACACATCTGCCAGTGGCGGGTCCTGACGGAGATGTCCGCTGCCGGGATGCCTCTCGGCTCCGTTCGCAAGACCTAGTGGTACTAAGCTCACAAAATACGTTCGCAAGTACCAAGGCTTGCGAAAGGCCCGGCAGCCGGACATTCTCGCGCCACCCTGCCGCTGGCAGGCGTGTGAACACGCAGCTATGAAACAGAAAGGAACGCTACTATGAAACCAGTGGATTTACATACGCATTCTACATGCTCGGACGGAACGGTGACGCCCACCGGGCTGGTGCGGCTGGCACAGGAAAAGGGGCTGTCGGCCTTTGCCCTGACGGATCATGATACGACAAAGGGTCTGGAGGAGGCGATGGCTGCTGCGGCCGGTACCGACATTGAGGTCATTCCAGGCATTGAGCTGTCCACCATTTACGGAGAAAAGGACGTTCACATTGTGGGACTCTTTTTTGATTATCAGAGTGCGGAATTCAAGGTTGCCATTCAGGAGTTCGTGGATGCCAGGGAAATGCGCAACCGCAGAATGTGCGAGAAGATGTGCGCGGCAGGATTGCCGATTCCCTACGATGAGCTGATGGAGGCGAACCCCGGGGCTGTTGTCACCCGTGCAAATATGGCTAAATTCCTTCTGCAGAAGGGTGCCATCTCGAATATCAAAGAGGCGTTCGACAAATACATTGGCGATGACTGCCCATTCTTTATTCCGAGGGAGAAGATCACACCCAAAAAGGCCGTGGAATTCCTGCGGCAATACCACGGCATTCCGATCCTTGCCCATCCCTTCCAGTACCAGCTGGGAGACGAAGGGCTGGAGACACTGGTACAAGAGCTCAAGGATGCAGGACTCATGGGTATCGAGGCGTATTACAGCAAGCATACGCCGGAAATGACGGCACAGATTCAGGCACTGGGGGCTAAATACGACCTCCTCTTGTCCGGAGGCTCCGATTTTCACGGAACCAACAAGCCGGGCCTGGAAATGGGAAATGGCTACGGCCATCTGCACGTTCCGGGAGAGTGCCTTGTTAAAATGAAACACAAAAGATACGGCGTGAATGAGAATACGAAGATTTTCTTCTCGGATTTTGACGGAACGCTGGCCAATGAGAAAAAGGAAGTGACGGAGGGCACCAGAAAGGCACTGGATCGCTTTGTGTACGGGGACGCTTCGAAGGATGTGAAGGATCTTACAAACGAATCGGATAACGAACCTTGCAGCAATATCTTTGTTCTGTCCTCAGGGCGTGCCATGAGTGATGTCAAGGCAATGGCAAAGAAACTGGGTCTGAACTATCCGAATCAGTTCCTTTCCGGCTACAACGGTGCAGAGCTGTATTCGTGTAAGGAGGGAACCACCTTTTTCCGTGAGACACTGCCGGTTTCGGTGGCCTGTGAGGTGATGGAGCTGGCAAGGGAGCACGGACTGTACTGCCAGACCTATCAAGGCGGCGAGATCGTTGTTTATACAAAGACAAAGGAAACGGAGTTCTACACGCAGAGAGTGAAGATGCCGGTTGTCTGCACGAATGACATTGCAGAGACCTTGACGCAGGAGCCTTGCAAGTGCCTGATCATCCATCTGGAGAATCCGGAGGATCATGCCATTGAACCGTTTGCAGAGCTGATAAAAAAGCGGTACGGCGATGTCCTTCATACGGTAATGTCCAATCCGTGGTATCTCGAGATTGATCCCGTTCGGGCAACCAAGGCCTATTCAATGACATGGCTGTGCAGGCACCTTGGCATTGATCCTGCGAATGCCATTGCAGCAGGCGATGCCCAGAATGACAATCCAATGCTCTGCGCGGCAGGAATCGGAATCGGAATGTGCAACGGCCTTGCCTCGAATCCGCAGATGCGGGAGGCGGCGGATGTCATCACGGAATACGACAACGAGCATGACGGTCTTGCCAAGGAGCTGAACAGGCTGATGGATCAGGGATGGCAGAGATAAGAATCAAAAAATGTGGTAACGACAGGTGCTAAACAGATACAAAATGTGAAGGATACAGAATCCGTGAAGGCATATATTGCAGATGTTTCCATATTGAATGATCTGTCATGGTATGAGAAGGCCTATCGCATGGTATCCAGGGAGCGGCGCGGGAAAGTCGACAGGTTGCGATTTCCCAAGGACAAAGCGTTGTCTCTTGGTGCGGGGCTGTTGCTGCGCATAGCGCTGCAAGACGCAGGAATCGATTCGGCGGAAACGGCAGTAACGGACAAGGGAAAGCCGTATATAAAGGACCATCCGGAATGGTTTTATAGCCTTAGTCATTCCGGGACGCTTGCGATGTGCGCCGCAGCAAAGATACCTGTCGGCTGTGATGTGCAGGAGATCAAGGAACCGCCGCTTGCTGCCTCACACCTGGTTTTCTCAAAAGAGGAGCGGGAGTATCTGTCAAGGCTGGATTCGGAATGTCAGAAGGAGTGTTTTTTTGCCTTGTGGACAGGGAAAGAAAGCTTTCTTAAAATGACGGGTGAGGGGCTTGGCGGCAATCCGGATGGGTTTACGATCGAACTGCCGCTCGGCGTGCAAAGAGTTCGGGAGCAAATGGTGACGTTTTGGAATATCCCGTGTGAGGTGAGGTATCGAGCTGCGATTTGTGCAGAGGGAATGCAAAGGAAGGAATCTGTGACTACGGAATACGTTGATCTGCAGGAAATCATGGGCCGGCTGCGCTGAGTGAATTCGTCCGAGGGTCCCTGCAATCCGCGGAATTTATACAGGAGATTGGTATGAAAATTGTACTGGCCTCGGCATCGCCGAGAAGAATACAGCTGCTGGAGCAGATCGGACTGACGGCAAAGGTTCAGCCCTGCATGCTGCCGGAGAAGGCAACATCCTCCATACCGCGGGTTGTGGTAGCACAGCTGTCGGAACAAAAGGCTGCAGCGATTGCAAAGGAACTTACTGACACATCCTTCGTTGTAATCGGAGCGGATACCGTAGTGGCGGTGGATGAAAGGATCCTTGGGAAACCAAAGAGCCATGAGGAGGCCTATCAGATGATTGAGAGCCTTCAGGGCAGATCACATCAGGTATATACGGGCGTTACGGTGATTGGCAAGAACTCTAAGACGACCTTTGTGGAAGTCTCGGAGGTAATGGTGGCACCGATGACACCGGAGGAGATTCGCGAATACGCAGATTCCGAAGAGCCGATGGATAAGGCAGGAGCCTATGGAATCCAGGGTACTTTCGGACGGTATGTGACGGGAATCCACGGAGATTACAACAACATTGTAGGACTCCCGGTGGCCCATCTGTACCGCGTGTTGAAAGAGATGGGATTGTGATAGATCGCAGAAAACCTCGATGTGGCTGGCCATGAGGCCGACACTCGAAGGCAGCTGCACTGCCTTCTCCTGTTTGGCCTTGGCCACCTGTCAATTTCAATCATGAATCCGTCCGCGGGGCGTCCGATTCATGTTGAAATCGCCGGGTGCTGTATTGTATTACAACGCATGCGGGACTGGCTGTCTCTTTTCATAGGTAACATACTGTGTGAAACCACATTCTTTAAGGAGTGCGGCAGCACTGGCCAATCCGTATCCGACCGCAGCGGGCACGTGTGCATCCGATCCGACGGTGATGAGTCTGCCGCCCATTTCATAATAGCGTTTCAAAATGGCTTTTCCGGGATTGGTCTCGGGAAAGCCTTTTTTGAGAGGTGAGGTGTTGAGCTCGAGAGCCTTACCTGCGTCAATCAGCTCCTGCAGAATGGGATCTATGAGATCTGCATATTGTGCATACAGATAGGAGCTGGTGCGTTCTTTGCAGGATCCGTCGGCAGAGGAAGGACCGCAGCGAAGGATATAATCAAGATGTCCGTAGCTGTCGAATACATTTGCGCGGCAAAAAGCACGTACATTGGCGAGTGATGTCTCAAAATAATCCCGATAGGGGTCAAGAGGACCGTCAAAAAAGCTGTCATAATATGGATCCATGCGATCCCGTGCAGAGTGGGTCGAGCCGATGATAAAGTCAAAATCCGGATGCGCGCTTATGTAGTCGGTGATTTCCGGAATATAGTTGGTATTCAGGCCCATCTCCAGCCCGAACAACAGCCGGATCTGGTCTTGATATTGTCCTTTCAGGCGCAAAAAGGTCTCCCGGTAGCCTGGATAGTCAATATGAAAGTCTCCTTCGGGATCTCCTTTGGGAGCATTGCGAAAAGGAGAGTCCAGATCCACATGTTCGGTAAAACATACGGCCGACAGACCGGCTGCAACAGCTGCCTGAATCTGATCCTCCATAGGGGTGGGAGAGTCTGCCGAGAAGGCAGTATGCATATGGCAGTCGGTCCGGATGATCATAAAAAACTCCTTTGAGAAATAAAACGACGTATCTCGAGGCGCCCAATTCGGGATTGAAATCGCCAGGTGCTAAACAGATAGATTGTGATATTCTAAGATGCCCAATCAAATGATAGGTTACAGCAGAGAAACTGGCGATAGGTCGATATTCCGAAGAATGGTGCCGTTGTTGGCTGGAATATCGTGTTTTTGCCTAAAAATCAAAGGCTCTGTTCTTTTTGTAAAGGCTCCACTTGAAATTGCACGGCTCAGCGAGTATGATAAAGACGCTGATAAAAAATTGACAAACTTTTCAGGGGTGTCAATCAATTAGAATTTTTCAGGAGGAATGAAAAATGGCAGTAAAAGTTGCAATTAATGGATTTGGCCGTATCGGTCGTCTCGCTTTCCGTCAGATGTTCGGAGCAGAGGGATTCGAGATCGTTGCTATCAACGACCTGACTTCCCCTAAGATGCTTGCTCACCTTCTTAAGTATGACTCTACTCAGGGCAGATATGCTCTTTGCGATAAGGTAGAGGCTGGTGAGGATTACATCGCTGTTGATGGCAAGAAGATCACCATCTATGCTAAGGCTAATGCAGCAGAGCTGCCTTGGGGCGAGCTCGGTGTTGACGTTGTTCTGGAGTGCACAGGTTTCTATACTTCCAAGGACAAGGCTCAGGCTCACATCGATGCTGGTGCTAAGCACGTTGTTATCTCTGCTCCTGCAGGCAACGACCTTCCTACCATCGTTTACAATGTTAACCACCAGGGCCTGACTGCTGATGACAAGATCATCTCCGCAGCTTCCTGCACCACCAACTGCCTGGCTCCTATGGCTAAGGCTCTGAACGACCTGGCTCCGATCAAGTCCGGTATCATGTGCACCATCCACGCTTACACTGGCGATCAGATGACTCTGGATGGCCCTCAGAGAAAGGGTGATCTGAGAAGATCCCGCGCTGCAGCTGTTAACATCGTTCCCAACAGCACCGGTGCTGCAAAGGCTATCGGCCTTGTAATCCCTGAGCTGAACGGCAAGCTGATCGGCTCTGCACAGCGTGTTCCTACACCTACAGGCTCCACCACCATCCTGACTGCAGTTGTTGAGGGTGAGGTTACCAAGGATCAGATCAACGCAGCTATGAAGGCAGCAGCTACTGAGTCCTTCGGCTACAATGAGGATGAGATCGTTTCCAGCGATATCGTTGGAATGACCTATGGCTCTCTGTTCGATGCAACTCAGACCATGGTTCTGCCTCTGGACAACGGAACCACCGAGGTTCAGGTTGTTTCCTGGTATGACAACGAGAACTCCTACACCAGCCAGATGGTTCGCACCATCAAGCACTTCGGCTCCCTTCTGAACAAGTAATTCTTGTCAGATCTAACCGAATCGGATAGTGATTTAGCAACCGAGGCCCGGGCCCTTGAGGCCTGGACCTCGGTTTTGTTTTTCTGAAAGGAGAAAGGAAATGGCAGCATTAAACAAGAAGACTGTTGATGATTTCAATGCAGCAGGAAGAAGAGTCCTGGTAAGATGCGATTTCAACGTACCGCTCAAGGAAGGCAAGATCACCGATGAGACACGTATCGTTGCAGCACTTCCTACCATCAACAAGCTGATCGAGGAAGGCGCAAAGGTTATCCTGTGCTCTCACCTTGGCAAGGTTAAGAATGGCCCCAACGAGGGTGAGTCTCTGGCTCCTGTAGCAGCTCGTCTGTCTGAGAAGCTCGGCAAAGAGGTTAAGTTCGTTGCAGATTACAATGTAACCGGTCAGGAAGCAACCGATGCTGTTGCTGCAATGCAGGCAGGTGATGTTGTTCTGCTCCAGAATACTCGTTTCCGCGGCAAAGAGGAGACCAAGCCTCAGGATGCCGGCGAGCAGTTCGCAAAAGAGCTGGCTGATCTTGCTGATGACTATGTATGCGATGCATTCGGATCTGCTCACAGAGCACATGCATCCGTTGCTGTTGTTACCAAGTACATTCGCGAGAAGGGCGGCACCTGCGCAGTAGGTTATCTGATGCAGAAGGAGATCAAGTTCCTTGGCAATGCTGTTGAGGATCCGGTTCGTCCTTTCGTTGCAATCCTTGGCGGCGCTAAGGTTGCTGACAAGCTGAACGTTATTTCCAACCTGCTCGAGAAGTGCGACACTCTGATCATCGGCGGCGGTATGGCGTATACTTTTGCAAAGGCTCAGGGCTATGAGATCGGAACTTCTCTTTGCGATGAGACCAAGGTTGACTACTGCAAGGAGATGCTGGCAAAGGCTGATGAGCTCGGCAAGAAGCTCCTGCTCCCTGTAGATGCTGTTACCACCGATCATTTCCCGGATCCGATCGATGATGCTGCAATCGCAACCGAGACTGTTGATATCGACAAGATCCCTGCTGACAAGATGGGCATGGATATCGGACCGATGACCCGCGCTCTGTATGCAGAGGCTGTTGCATCTGCTAAGACCGTTGTATGGAACGGACCGATGGGTGTATTCGAGAACCCGGTTCTGGCTGAGGGAACCAAGGCTGTAGCAAAGGCTCTGGCTGAGACAGATGCAACCACCATCATCGGCGGCGGCGATTCCGCAGCAGCTGTTAACCAGCTGGGCTATGCTGACAAGATGAGCCACATCTCCACCGGCGGCGGCGCTTCCCTGGAGTTCCTCGAAGGCAAGGAGCTGCCCGGCGTATATGCTGCAGATGATAAATAAGAAACTCGAAACGCCTGATGGCGTTTCTCCTTTCCTTGAGTGAGCCCCCAAAGGGCTCACTCCTGCTGCGGCAAAATCGCCTGCGCGAATTTTGCCTTGCAAACTCGAAACGTCTGATGGCGTTTCTTGTAATCCAATATCATACCAATGGAGGATACAGACATGGCACGTAAGAAGATTATTGCCGGAAACTGGAAAATGAATAAGACTCCCAGCGAGGCAAAGGAACTGGTAGAGCTCTTAAAGCCCCTGGTAAACAACCCGGATGTTGATGTTGTATATTGCGTACCTGCAATTGACATCGTACCGGTTGCTGAGGCCATCAAGGGAACCAATGTACAGCTGGGCGCAGAGAACATCTCTGATCAGGATAAGGGTGCATATACCGGAGAAATTTCTGCAGCAATGCTGCTGGATGCCGGCGTAAAGTATGTCATTATCGGACATTCCGAGAGAAGACAGTACTACGGCGAGGATGATGCATTCCTTAACCGCAAGGTTCTGAAGGCTCTTGAGAACGGTCTGACACCCATTCTGTGCTGCGGCGAGACCCTTGAGCAGCGCGAGGCAGGTGTTACGCTTGACTGGATTCGTCTCCAGATCAAGTCTGACCTGCAGGGCGTAACTGCAGAGCAGGCTGCAAATCTTGTCATCGCATACGAGCCCATCTGGGCAATCGGCACCGGCAAGACCGCAACTTCGGATCAGGCTGAGGAGGTTTGCGCAGCAATCCGCCAGACCATCGCTGAGATTTATGACACCGATACTGCTGAGAAGATCCGCATTCAGTACGGCGGCTCCATGAACGCAGGCAACTGCAAAGAGCTGCTGGCTAAGCCGGACATCGACGGCGGACTGATCGGCGGCGCAGCTCTGAAGGCTGATTTCGGGGATATCGTTAACTACAACAAGTAATAACGAAGACCGGGGCAGCATTCAGAAGCCATCTAGAAGAGTAAAAAAGACCTGTTCATGCACGATATTGCATGGACAGGTCTTTTACGTAGGTTCAGGGAATTACAATTTTGTGTCTATTCAGAACCTAAAGGCTGCAATCATGAATTTGTCCGCGGGGCGCACGATTCATATTGAAATCGCCGGGTACTAAACAGATACCAATCTTTGTATGACTGGAATACGGCGCAGCATCGCACTGATCAGCCAGGAAATGGACAGAAGTGCAATCCACAGAATCGGAATCCCGATGATAGGATTTACAGAATCTCTTAGGAACCCGGCTTTTTGTATCAGGTCCAGGACAAATGGGTGAATCAGATAGATTCCCAAAGATGCCTTGGAAAGCGAGATTAAGAATCTCGTGCAAACGGACTGGTAAATGAAGGCTTTGCCGGAAATTTCCGAAGAAAAAGCCTTATCGGATCTGCAGCAGAAGGTGAAAAGGAGCGCTGCTGCGAGCAGAAACGTGTTGAGGACAAAGGGCGTTGCAAAGGAGCTGTCAGTGACTCCCTGAGAGACGCTCCTTGCCGCCTCCGTTTTTACGGCGATGACGGTGGCAGTCAGTGCGAGGATCCAGAGCGGTACCAGAAAGTGTTTCTTGTTTTTCCAAAAGGGATTTTTTGAAAGAGTTTTTTTCTGTGACAGTTCATAGAGAACATGTCCCAACAGAAAATACCCTGCATATCCCAGATAATGACCCAGATCAAAAATATTCCGAAAATCCATCAGGAGATATTTGAACGGGAATTCGAATAAGAAGGCAGTAGGGAGCAGAATCGCTGCGGCAAAAAAGATACAAAGATACAGTGCACATGCCTTCAGATGCTGAGCACCTTCATAAATCAGCGGAACCAAGAGGAGCAGCAGACAGAACATGGGAAGATACCAAAGGTGGTATTTCCCATTGGTGCGGAACATAGACAGCAAGAACTTTTCTTTGACAAAAGATGCAGAACGTTCTGCAGAATCCGGCAGATTCAGCAGCAAATCTTCGGCAAAATAAAACAGCTTCCAGAAAAGATAAATCAGGAAGAACCGAAGTGCCTTTTGGACGATAAAGCGGGGAGAGGTGCTCTTTTGGCGATGGGAAGGCGCCAGATAGAGAACGCCGCTCAGCATAACGAAAAGTGTGACACCCACAAAGGACAGAATGCTGCATAAATGCGCAGAATACAGAGCCGGAGTCCCCGACTGCAGCGAGGAATCCAGCCACTGCGCAGCAACGTGCGTCAGAATAACGAGACAAACGGCAAGATCGCGAAGGTACAGTAAGGACCGGTCGAAAGAACGATCAGTGCCGGGCTGACTCATGCGAGCTGGATTTTCGGAAGAAGATTGGTGTAGATTTTTAAGAGAAACTTTGGAATTCATCATGAGGATATTATAACGGATTGTGTTACACTACGGTTGCAGAATTTACACTTACGGTGTAAACCAGATACTGACATTACGGAATAGACATACATAAAGGAAGATCAGACACAGAGAATGAAGAAAGACTGGAATCATGAGGGTATCAGCCCGGAGAACATTATCGAGGATGCAGGAGGACGGGACCCTGACACCGGCAGCATACAAGGCTCCGGTGCGTTGGCCGAGGATCCGGATGCCTGGACAGATGGCCTTGAAGATGCCATCCAGCTTCAGACAATGCTGGAACAGGATGATTTAAAGGATGTGAACCGGAATCAGGAAAATGATTCATTGCATGGTTATGAATATGATAACGATGATCTTGAATCTTATGACGGATTATCCGAAAGGATACGCAGTCAGAGGCACACGCGGGGAAAGAGTATGAATCGCAGCCGTAGTCAGAGTTCCGATCAGAACAGTGGCCGCAGCCGCAGTCAGAGTTCCGATCAGAACAGCGGCCGCAGCCGGAATCTGTACAGGCAGCGGCAGGATCGCTATGATTCGCGATATCGCCAGGAAGAGGATGAAGAAATGGATGAAGAATTGGAAGAACTCCTCTTTATGGATGAAGAAGGAACGCAGAATCATTCGGCCGGAAAAGCTTCACATTGGAAGGAATCCTCGGAGCGGGAATCACGCAAAAGCGGTGCAGATAGCAGGACCTCCGGTATGCTGGATACCACAAAGATGTCACGTAAGGAACGGAAGGAATACGAGGAGTTCCTGGCCTATAAAAATGGCCGGAGCAGGAATACCCGTGACAGGAATCCGCACATGTTCGATGATGACTGGGATGAATACGAGGACACGGACCGATCCCCGCGGCGCGGCAAAAAGCGTAACTTTGGCCATAGAATTCTCCTCTTGATCGTTATTTTGCTGGTACTGGTTCCGCTCCTGTACATCGGAGTGCGGGTTACCGGCATCATGGATGGCATCAGCACAGCGGACATCAAGGCTCTTATCAGCGATGAGGTAAAGAAGAGTCAGGAAACGGGTGCGATGGCAGGATATACCAATATTGCGCTGTTCGGCCTGGATTCTACGGAAGAGAGTCTGGATTCCGGCAACAATCGATCGGATGTTATGATTATTGCCTCGATCAATGACAAAACAGGAGACGTTAAGCTGGTTTCCCTGTACCGTGATACCTATCTGGATATCGGCGATAGCAACTATCAGAAAGCCAACGCGGCCTATGCCTATGGCGGACCGGAACAGGCGATCAAGATGATGAACACCAATCTGGATCTCAACATCACAGATTATGTGACCATCGGTTTTGGCGGTGTTGCGGATATGATCGATGCGGTGGGCGGCATTGAGATTGACGTTCAGTCGGACGAGATTGAGCATCTCAATAACTACCAATCCACGATGGCTGCAGAGCTGGGCAAGGAATATGTTCCGCTGACAACAACCGGCCTTCAGACGCTGAACGGTGTGCAGGCCACAGCTTATTGCCGGATCCGGTACACGGACGGCGGCGACTTTAAACGCACAGAGCGCCAAAAGGAGGTTTTGTCCAAGACCTTTGCAAAGTTCAAGAGTGCGGGGCCTGTCGCGATGGTCAAGGCGGCAGACAGTCTGGCAAGCGAGATGAAAACATCACTGAATGCGGTAAAGATCGTGGCATTGGCATTGAAAGCAATCCGGTGCAATATTTCGGAGACGGGCGGTTTCCCGAACGAGCAGTACCGTACGGTTGGTTACATCGGAGACCAGTCCTGCGTCATTCCGATTCATCTGACGGACAATGTGACCTGGCTGCATCAGTATTTGTTTGGTGATAGTAGCTATCAGGTTTCGGAGACGGTACAGAACATCAGCAATCAGATTAGTGCCCAATCCGGCTATTAGATGAAAGATGGAATATTTTGAGAGTATGAAGAAGATTATTGTTGTCGGAGCGGGAGCGGCAGGACTGATGGCAGCCTGTGCAGCAGCGGACATGGGTGCAAAGGTGACCGTTCTCGAGCACAACGAAAAGGCGGGGAAGAAAATCTACATTACCGGCAAGGGACGCTGCAACTATTCCAATGCCTGCGAGAACGAAGATTTTTTTGCCAATGTTCTGCGCAATCCTAAATTTTTATACAGTGCGCTGTATCATTATGACAGCGTAGCAGTAACCCGCTTCCTGCAAAATAACGGATGTCCTACCAAGGAAGAGCGGGGAAAGCGGTTGTTCCCGGCTTCGGACAGAGCGTTTGATGTGACGGATGCGCTGGTTCGCCATTTGAAAAAGCACGGAGGGGAGATTCTCTTCCATAAAGAGGTTTCTGAGATTCTTGTTGGAACAGACGGCTGTGCAGAGGGCGTTATTCTGAAGGACGGACGCAAAATGCTGTCTGATGCAGTGGTTCTGGCAACCGGTGGGAAATCCTATCCGTCCACGGGCTCTACGGGAGACGGCTGTCGGATGGCAGAGGAGCTGGGACTTTGTGTGAAGCCGATGCAGCCGTCCTTGGTTCCGTTCACTGTTCAGGAGGAATGGCCGCTGCAGCTGCAGGGACTGGCATTGAAAAACGTTGCTGTTTTACTGGAGAAGGCAGAGCCGGCCGCAGACACTGCAGTTGCTGATTCAGGAGAAAATACGGTGGCCATCGGAGCTGCCGGTAAAAAGAAAAAGTTCAAAAAGAAGCGGCCGTTATACGAAGGCTTTGGAGAGCTGCTGTTCACACATTTCGGGATCAGTGGGCCGCTGATCCTGTCTGCCTCCTGCCATACGGATTGGGGAACAGAGGACGAGGGGGACCATTCAAATCAGCCGTCACACTACCTTCTGCATCTGGACCTGAAGCCGGCGATGACGACGGAGGAGCTGGTGGCCCGAATCGAAAGAGAGTGCAGTTTTGCCCCTAAAAAAGAATTACGGAATATGCTGAAGACGCTTCTTCCGGAACGGCTTGCTGAGGTGACGGCAAGACTGTATGCTCAAAAGGAAGAGCATCCTTCGGCAGAAGGCGGCGAGAACCGGCCGGTGTATACGCTGAATGAGAAGGAACAACGTGATCTGGCACTGCTTCTCAAGGATCTGGTGCTGACGGTGACGGGAACAAGAGGCTTTGCGGAAGCGATTGTGACAAGGGGCGGCGTGAGTGTGAAGGAAATCAATCCCTCCACAATGGAGTCGAGAAAAGTGCCGGGATTGTATTTTGCCGGAGAAATGATTGACGTGGACGCTTATACCGGCGGCTTTAATCTGCAGATCGCCTGGTCCACAGGACACCTTGCGGGGGAAAGTGCTGCCACGCGGCAGCCGGAGCTCTGAAGGTATGAATTCAGGACGGAACAAGGGGAGAAATTCGATGCCAAACAAGACATTTAATATCGCAATTGACGGACCTGCCGGAGCAGGAAAGAGTACCATCGCCAAAAAAGTGGCAGCGCAGATGGGGTATATTTATGTAGACACCGGAGCTATGTACCGTGCAATGGCGCTGTATCTGCTGCGAAATGGCCTGCAAAGGCCGGTGGAGACCGATGCGGGGGAGAAGGAACAGTTCGCAAAGGATGCGGCGCGTTTATGTCAGAACGCCGGAATCTCCATTGAATACCGAAATGCAGAGCAGGTCGTGCTCCTTGATGGTGAGAATGTGAATCCGTACCTTCGAACGGAGGAGGTCAGCTCCATGGCCAGCGTATCCTCTGCTGTTCCTGAGGTTCGCGTTCGTCTGGTAGAGCTTCAGAAACAGCTGGCAGCACAGCAGAATGTAGTGATGGATGGCAGAGACATCGGGACCGTTGTTTTGCCGGACGCACAGGTGAAGGTATATCTGACAGCCAGCGTTGAGGTGCGCGCAAGGCGGCGCTACATTGAGAATCAGAAGGCGGCAAAGGCAGGGGCTGCGAAGTCTGCGGATGACCTCGATCTTGAGAAGATCAAGGCAGACATTGCAAAAAGAGATCACAGGGACATGACGCGGGAAACGTCGCCGCTGCGGCAGGCAGAGGATGCAGTGCTGGTTGATTCCTCCAATATGACCATTGACAAGGTGACGGAGGAGATCCTGAATCTGACGGCGGATCAGTTGAGACGGCCCAGGGTGATCACGGCTGCAACGGCTGGGTTTTGTTTTGGGGTTCAGAAGGCCGTGGATGCGGTTTACCGGGAAATCCGTGAAAATACGGACGGCCCGATCAATACCTTCGGCCCGATCATTCACAATGAAACGGTAGTTGAGGAGCTGCGGCAAAAAGGCGTCGGCATTCTGAATTCGGTGGAAGAGGCTGCAGGACAGCCAGGCGGAACCATTATTATCCGTTCTCATGGAGTCAGCAAGGAAACCTATGAAGGGCTGAAGGCAGGGAATGCACAGGTGGTGGACACGACCTGTACCTTTGTAAAAAAAATCCATGAAATTGTGGAAGAGGCCAGTGGGCGCGGCTGTCAGGTTGTCATCATCGGCAACCACGGACATGCAGAAACCGAAGGTACGGTTGGCTGGAGCAGTACGCCGGCTACCGTGATCGAAACGGAGGAGGAAGCACTGGCATATCAGGGAGATCCGGAGCGTCCGGTGTGCATCGTGGCCCAGACAACATTTAATGCGGAAAAATTCGAAAAAATTGTTGATTTAATTGCCAAAAAAGGGTACAATATCGAAACGAATGAGACTATCTGTAATGCCACCAGTGAGCGGCAGGCAGAGGCTCGGAGCATTGCACAGCAGGCGGATATCATGATCGTGATTGGCGGCAGAGGATCATCCAATACGGCCAAGCTGTATGAGATCTGCAAGGCACAGTGCGAGAGAACCTATTTCATTCAAACGGTAGAGGACCTTGATCTGACGCTTTCAGGAGGCGAGAAGGTCATCGGAATCACCGCTGGGGCTTCGACCCCGAAAAATATTATTGAGGAGGTTCAAAGTGATGTCAGAAGAACTTACTTTTGAACAGATGCTGGAAGCATCATTTAAGACAATTCATAGTGGAGAGGTGGTCGAAGGTTCCGTCATTGATGTTAAGCCGGAAGAAGCCGTGCTGAACATCGGCTACAAGAGCGATGGCATCCTGACTCGTCAGGAGTATTCCAACGACAATTCTCTGGATCTGACCACCAAGCTCAGCGTCGGCGACAAGCTGGACGTTAAGGTTATGAAGGTGGATGACCGTGAAGGAACCGTATCTCTTTCTTACAAGAGACTGGCTCTGGATCGCGGCAACAAGGTCATCGAGGAGGCATATGAGAACAAGACCGTCCTGAAGGCAGAGGTTTCTCAGGTTCTCTCCGGTGGTATCTGTGTTGTTGTTGAGGGAATTCGTGTATTCATTCCTGCTTCTCTTGTCAGCGATACGTATGAGAAGGATCTTACCAAGTACCTCGGACAGGAAATCGAGTTCGTCGTTACAGAGTACAATCCGAGAAGACGCCGTTACATTGGTGACCGCAAGCAGCTCCTTACTGCAAAGAGAGAAGAGGCAGCCAGCAAGCTGTTCGAGACTCTGCAGGCAGGCGATGTTGTTGAGGGTACCGTTAAGAACATCACTGACTTTGGCGCATTCGTTGATCTGGGCGGTGCAGACGGACTGCTGCACATCTCCGAGATGAGCTGGGGCCGTGTTGAGAGCCCGAAGAAGGTCTTCAAGGTTGGTCAGAAGCTGCGTGTCCTGGTAAAGGATATCAACGGCCGCAAGATTGCTCTGTCCCTGAAGTTCCCTGATGAGAACCCTTGGATCGGCGCTGAGGATAAATATGCTGTTGGCAAGACTGTAACCGGTAAGGTTGCACGTATGGCTGATTTCGGCGCATTCGTTGAGCTGGAATCCGGCATCGATGCTCTGCTGCACGTTTCTCAGATCTCCAAGGAGCACATCGAGAAGCCTTCTGATGTACTGAAGGTTGGCGATGAGGTTACTGCTAAGATCGTTGACTTTAACCCTGAGAACAACAAGATCTCCCTTTCCGTTAAGGCTCTTAAGAACGATGAGGAGAGAGCTCAGAAGGAAGAGAACGAGGTTGTTGTTCCTTCCAAGGGCAATGATGATGAGGCAGTTACTGTCGACATCGACGCTATGATCGCACAGCAGGGAAATGAGGAGGCTTAATCGGCTGACTTGCTGCTGAGGAACTAGACAATAAGAGAACCCCATGGCTGAGGCCATGGGGTTCTTTTTTGATGCGCACTCTCCGAAAATGATTCTGCGTTATCTGGCCAGTTATTTTGCAACCGCTGTACTAGTTTGCGATGTCTTCCTGTGTCAGTGTCAGAATCGTAACAGCCAGATTCTGAAGCTTGTCGGGAGCTTTATCATAGAGACTTTGAATCTGAACAGGGGCTTTGTATGCGGTGTACTCGTGACAGGCAGCAGATACCGGTTTCTCTAAGGAGTAAGATGTGGGATCCGATGCATCTGCAGTCTCTGAAGGTGACGCTGGATCATTGGATAAGGCTTTAAAAGTGCCGGAACGAGAGGTGTTTGGAGCACCGATCAGCCACCATGGATCAACCTCCAGAATTCGAGCAACGTCCATCAAAGTGGCACGCTGAATACCGTTTCTTTTTTTGATCCAGTTGTAAACGGTATCCTTGGATACGCCCAGCATTTTGGCAAATTCAGGCACCGACATATTGCGCCTGGCAATTTCGGCCTGGATATGTTCGGAAAACAAATCTTTATCGAATAAAAACAAATCAATACCTCATATGTGATGCTTTCTATGTGAATGGACTCATTATAACGCATGAGTCGAAGTGACTTAGTCTAAGTTATGTCAACGAAACGTCGAAGTTTTGTCAACAAACGGTTGACAGTCTAAGTTTTGTCAACTAATCTGTTTGCTAACATTAACAATCGGCAGGATCGTTTAGCGAGTGGCCAATGCCTGGAGGGCCTCTGGTCAGTCGTATCGAAGATTTGCATAGCAAATTCGAGATATGTGCTAAAATGCTGCTTTTTTTCAGGGGAGAGTATGAAACCGAGTCAGACGATGTTTGATTATGCACAGCTCAGAGGCAGGATTCGAGAGAGCTGCGGCACGGAAGGCGAGTATGCCAAGGCGATCGGACGCAGCCCGAATTACATTTCCAAGGTATTTCAGGGGAAGAGTAATTTTACATCCATTGATATCATCCGGTCAGCCAGGGTGCTGGGGATCCGAACGGATGATATCGGAAGATATTTTTTTGAAATTCGGGAACGGTATCAGGAGACAATGCAGGATGCGTGAGAGGCCTTACGGTTGCGAGGATGCAGCCGTAAGGCTTTTGTTGTATACTAGTACAGCGTTTGCAAAATAACTGGCCAGATAACGCAGAATGATTTTCGGAGA
>CAVCWT010000003.1:0-102576 GCA_963605745.1 Lachnospiraceae bacterium | reverse complement strand
ACCACGAGTATACCTGGCATAGCATATGCACCTCTCTTTATTAACTATTTTTCCTTCACATCCAATCCACTGCCTACAACCTCCCAAAATGGTCGAGTTGCAGGATTGGTTGTCATCCCTTTTCGTTTCCTAAAAATCACTCCAAAATGCCTGACATCTAATCCACTGTCTCAAATCCTGACATCTAATCCGAGGTTACAACCTGACACACATTTTGCAGTGGATATGTTTCCATATAAGAAAGCCGAGCTTTTTCAGAAGTCAGGCTGCTAATCCCAACCTCCGAAAAAGCCCGGAAATACGCCGCTTTCTGGCACTTGATTTTATTTCCTTGACATCAATACTACTGTCTCGACGTGTATCGTATGCGGGAACTGATCGACGGGCTGGACGGCTTTCAGCTCATAGCCGCCTGCTGCCAGAATCTTGCAGTCGCGGGCCATAGTGGCGGGATCGCAGCTGACATAGACGATGCGCTTTGGTGCTACCTGCAGGATGGTCTCTAGGCATTTCTCGTCGCAGCCCTTGCGGGGCGGATCTACGACGACCACATCCACAATTCTCTTTTCGGCCGACACATCTTCTCCTGCTGCTACTGATAGAATCTCTTCCTGTGCAAGGATTTTGCCGCAGGCTTGTTCCTTTCCCTCGCCCACGGTATTCATCTCCTTCGCCTTCAGTTCCTTCAGGCGCTGCTCCACATAGGCCGGCACCACTTCCTCCGCCTTGCCAACATGAAAGGTAATGTTCGAGATGTTATTGTCAGCCGCGTTTTTTCTGGCATCTCGGATGGCGTCCGGAATGACTTCCACGCCGTAGACCTCCTTTGCGTCTGCTGCGAGAAAGCACCCGATGGTCCCTACGCCGCAGTACAGGTCCCAGACAACTTCCTTCCCGGTCAGCCCCGCATAATAACGCACCAGACTGTAAAGGCGCTCTGCCTGTGTCGGATTCACCTGATAGAAGGACAGCGGAGAAATGCGGAAGGTCACCTCACGGTGTGCGTCATGGAATATCACTTTCGCCTTCTTGCCAGTCCCGTTCGTCGCCGGTTCCGTCAATGCACCATTTTGCTTTTCTGTGAATATCGCTTTTCGATCCGTAGTTCCTGCAGGATCCGACATCCCCTCAGAGCTTGTTCGATCCGCGATCATCTCAACATCCATCACATGCATGACATCTGTGATGGTATCACTCCCCCACAGCGTGCGGGTCTGCTCGCCCATGATGACATTGGTTCTGGCGGTGTTGGTATTGAGAGAAATGCTCGCAATTTGCACAGCCGCCCTGCCATGCTCCTCACCAGGCGTTTCAATGCCCTCGCTATTCTGCCTGCCATCCTTGCTAAGGTCCAAATCGCACAGTTCCCTGACCAGCCGCTCCTCGTGCGGCAGCTTTGTTCCGTTCACCACAAGGCAGACCATGATCTCGTCGGTGTACCTTCCGTTTCGGATCAGGACATGACGCATAAGCCCCTTTCCGGTCTCCTCATCGTAGGCCGGGACGTGGCATCTCTCCATATACTCCAGAACGGTCTTCATGATCACCCGATTCTCTGCGCTCCCCACCAGGCAGTCCTCGACGGGAACGATGCAGTGCGTCCGCCCGGCATAAAAGCCTGCGACCGGCCGGCCGTTTTGCATTCCAATCGGGAGCTGCTCCTTGTTGCGAAAGCGCCAGGGCTCTTCCATTCCGAGCGTCTGGTTCGTGATCCTGTTCACGAGCTCCGTTGAAAAGCCGCCGATGCGAGTCAGGACATCACGAACCTTTTTCGCCTTGAACACCAGCTGCTCATCATAGGAGAGCTCCTGAATCTGGCAGCCGCCGCACTTTCTCGCAATCGGACAGGCCGGCGCAACGCGAAAAGGCGACGGCTCCGCCACCTCTAGCAACCTGGCAAAGCCGTAGCCTTTTTTGACCTTCATGATCTTAGCGATTACGGTGTCTCCCACAACCGCATCCTTGATAAACAACGTGAAGCCGTCCACCTTGCCGATCCCGGCACCATCTGAGCTGATGTCCTGAATCGATACGCGGACAACCTCATCCTTCCCAAAAGGCAGCTCGCCCTTTCCGTCTTTGTTCATTTTCTTACTCACGTGTTCTGACACAATCCTTTCCGACTGTTTTTTGCACAGGCACCACTATAAATAAAAATCAGCTGCAGCGTGTCTGCGACACTCCCGCAGCTGACGCATACATATGTGTAGTATTTAGCATCAGATCTGCGTCTTACGGATGTTGGAATCGAGCAGCTGCTGCCAGCCAAGCCATGCGTTCTCTTCCGTTCCCTTCTCGAACATCTCCTTGAAGATTTCCAGTTTCGCATCCGCGTTGTCGGCAAAATTCAAGGCCGCTGCCTCTGCCAGTGCGGGCTTTTTCGGAGAACCGTATTCCAGCTCGCCGTGATGGGCCAGGATGCAGTGCCGCAGCTCGGCAGACAGAACCTTCGGAAAATCCGGAATCTCCCGCATCTTTTCATCGATCATTTCCACGCCGATGATGATGTGGCCGATCATCTGACCCTCGTCCGTGTAGTCGTTCTGCGGGAAACGGGACAGCTCTCTGGTCTTGCCGATGTCATGGAACATGGCTGCCGTCAGGAGAAGGTCCCGGTTCAGGAACGGATAGTTATCCGCAAAGGTATCGCAGAGTTTCATCACGCCCAGCGTGTGCTCCAGGAGTCCGCCCATAAAGCCGTGGTGTACGGTCTTGGCCGCAGAGGAGACCTTGAAGGCATGAATGAACTCCTTATCCTCAACGAACAGCTTGATGATCAGCTGGCGAAGGTGCGGATCCTTGACCTTGTTGGCCAGACGGATCATTTCCTCCCACATCTGCTTGCGATCCTTTTTGGTTACCGGAATGTATTCTGCAGGATCATATTCACCTTCATGGCATTTACGAGCACGCTTGACATTGAGCTGATACTTTTTCTGATAGACCGTAACCTCACCGACAATGTCCACGTAATCCAGCTCAGAGAAATCCTCAATGCCAACGCTCCCGGGCTCCCAGATCTTGGCATCCATGCTGCCGGTCTTGTCCTGGAGGATGAGACTGTCATAGGCGCGGCCGTTTTTGGCCGTGAGCTCGTTTTTTTTGCGGCAGAGGTAAATGCTGTTGACGGTGTCGCCTTCCTTTAAATCCTTGATGTACTGCATGATGTTTCCCTTCTAAGTAAGGTAATTGTAACTGTTACTGTGATTTTCCAAAGACCATTCTCGCCTGCAGCTGTGCCGTCAGGTTCACGGCATGATATCCATCGGCGCCCTGGCGCATCACCGTCAGTGCCAGATCTCTGCCGGATCGTGATTCCAGCAGCCGGTCCGCGAGGTCCTGACAGGATGTAATTTCTGCGCCTCCTGCCGATATTACCACATCGCCGCTCTGAAGTCCTGCATCCATCGCAGGAGAATCCATCTCCACCTGCAGGATATAGGCTCCCGCTGGAATTTCCTGTTCCTTTTGCACACTTTCCGGCACATCCGTTCCATGAATTCCGAGGTATCCGACCCGGATCTCGTTCGACATCTTCTCAATGAGACCTTTGAGCTCCGTGACACCTGTCGCACAGATCAGGTTCTGCGTGGAGCTGCTGCGGTACTGCATGTCGATCCAGCCAACCACATTGCCTGAAAGGTCTACCAGAACACCGCTTCCCTGCGTGCTGCCGGAGATATCTGTTGTAATCTGACGGAGTCTTGTGTCTGCGATATTCATGGACAGATCTGCATTCGTCACAATGCCATAGCTGACAGAGCCTGCTGTTCCGGACGGACTGCCGATTGCAATCACCGGTTTCCCCAGGAGCTCGGATTTGACACTGCTGCCAAAAAGTGCGATGGCAATCTCTTCATTCTCCCCCAGTTTCCCGGAAAGCTCACTCTCTGACACCTTCAGGATTGTCATTCCGGTCACCGTATCCTGGGTCAGGACCTTGGCCTTCACCTGCTCCCCATCGTGAAAAGCAACCTGTATCTCCTGGGCCTCATTATAGTCACCTCGCCCTGCCAGAATCAGGATGTCGCTGCCGTGCTCGGCAACAATGAGTCCGCTGCAGGAGCCCGTGTTGTTGTAGACATCCCCTGCCCAGTCAGAGTCCGGTGTGGTGACAGTTACAGTCACAATGCCTTTGGCTGCCTGATCCGCCAGCTCGCTGAGGCTGGCATAGATTTCCTGATAATTCGTGATGGCAGATTCTGTCTCTTCCTTGCTCTTTTGCTCTGCCAGATCCTTCTCCACCTGGGACTGTACCTGTGCCGCGATGGCATCGGTGTCAACAAGGCTCGCTGCCTTTTTCTCCACCTCGGCCTGCTGGATCTCCTCATCGCTTGCGATCATATCCTCCGGCGACATCTCTTCCTCTGCCGTCTCTTCCGGAAAGGTCACCGCAGCCACCTCCTCGGATGGATTGATGGCGTTGTTGATGACCGGCTCCAGCAGCAGAAAAGCCACACACGCAATGGCACCGAACAATGCCGCCAAAAAAGCGGTAATCATCGTTCTGCGGAAGAGTTTTTTCTTATTTAATGGGCGCTGGCGGATCTCCTCGCGCATGAACTCTGTATTGATTTCATGCGTTCCTGTATTCTCCTGCGAATTCTGGCGGTCAGTCCCTTTGGGATTCCCTCCGGCAGCCCCTTCGATGTCTTTTTTCATATTTTTCTGTGCATTCTTTTGGCGATTCTTCGGATGTTCTATTACGTTGTCCTTCAGTATAGCACGGCATAGGAATCCGGGGGAATGCCGATTCCATTCGCCGCTTCCCGAATGCCCCAAAAGATGTTCCTCTCCACACAGCAGATCGCACAGTTTCTGATCGACGTGTGGCCACAACATAAAAAGCGGAAGGGCCAAAGCCCTTCCGCTGCAAGCACCCGATTCATGATGTATGCCAATATGCAGAAACTGTACCAGTTCAATCTTTATGAATTGCCCATACGAATTCATAGGGCTGCAGGGTCAGAGTCTCCAGTTTTTTGCCCTTGCTGTGATGGAAGAAATCCTGATAACCATCATGGAATTCCGTGATCCAGACGTCCTTCGCTTCGCTGGAGAAATTGAACAGTCCGATCACCTTCTCATCGTTCTTGATGCGGATCATTCCCAGTACGGATTCGTTGTGAGTCTCGATGGTATAAACCTCTGCATCACTAGAGAAGATTTCATCCGAGCGTCTCGCCTTTTCCAGCTCCATGAGCCCTTTGTGAACGCGTCCCGGCACCGATGCCTTGTCCTTGATCTGCCCGGCTGCCTCCCAGTTAAATTTGCCTCTGTGGATGTAGCGGGAATCCTCTGCCTTTAAGGGATCCTGATGATAGGACCAGTCGTTCACTGCACCAATCTCATCGCCGCTGTAGATCACCGGAATTCCGGACTGGAACAGCAGGAAGGAGTGCAGCATCAGATCCAGCTGAATGCCGGCTGCCACCTTCTCCTCGTTGTTCTCAAAGCCGCCGCGCTCAATGCCGCACATGGAGGCCGTGGTTCCGCAGAATCTGGCATCTCCTGTCACCGGATCCTCGTTGTAGAGCTCGCCGGCGCTGGTGCTGTAGGAATACCGGCCGAGATAATAGTCATTAAGGAACCGCTTGTGGCCGACCTCATCCATTCCCTTTTGCTGAAGGAATTTAAAATCCAGTCCCCAGCCGATGTCATCATGGCAGCGAATGTAGTTCAGGAAGCCGTAATTTTTCGGAAGGCTCACCACCTGATCGGTCTGGTAACGCAGGAGGGAGACGTCTCTTGTTGCTACCGTGTGCCACAGGGTGCACATCGTAGTGGCATTGTAGAGCATATGGCATTCGGGCTTCTCCGGCGTGCCAAAGTACGGTGCCAGCTCCTTTGGCTCCATGACGACCTCGCCCAGCAGCAGAACGCCCGGGCAGACAATCTCGGTGATCAGGCGCATCATGCGGACAATGGTGTGCACCTGCGGCAGGTTCCGGCAGTTGGTCCCGAGCTGTTTCCAGATGTAGGGAACCGCATCGATCCGGATGATGTCGATGCCCTTGTTGGCCAGGAACAGCATATTGGCTGCCATCTCATTGAACACAATGGGATTCCAGTAGTTCAGGTCCCACTGATACGGATAAAAGCTCGTCATAACGAACTTGTTCAGCTCCGGCAGATAGGTAAAGTTGCCGGGAGCCGTCTTAGGGAACACCTCCGGTACGGTCTGTTCGAACTGTGCCGGCAGGCTGTAATCGTCATAGAAAAAATAACGATCCTGATACTCGCGTTCTCCGGCCCTGGCACGTCTGGCCCACTCATGCTCCTCTGAGGTGTGATTCATGACATAGTCGAGGCAGACGCAGATGTTCCTCTTGTGGCAGTCCTCCGTCAACTCCGCCAGATCCTCCATGGTGCCCAGCTTTGGCAGCACCTTTCGGAAATCTGCAACGGCATAGCCGCCGTCACTCCTGCCCTCCGGCGTGTCCAGAAGGGGCATCAGATGCAGGTAATTCACCCCGCTCTTCTCAATGTAGTCCAGATGGTGACGCACGCCCTGCAGGTTTTCTGCAAAATTATCCGTGTACATCATCATTCCGATGAGGTCGTTCTCCAGATACCAGGAGGGCTTCTCCTCGCGCCGAAGATCCGATGTCTTCAGGTCCTTCGGTCTGTCTGTATAGAACGCTTCCATCTGCCGGCAAAGATTGTAATAATTCTCGGTCTGCCCATGATAGAGTTCCATATACAGCCACTTTAGTTCTGCACTGCGTGCTGCAAGCCGGCGCTGGAAATCATTCTGTGTCGTTTTCTCTGCCATGGTTACCCCCTATGTTGGCCGCAGTTCATTGCGGTCCTGATTGATTTAATATCAACTACGATAAAATCCAGAACAGCGGCTGCGCATTTGTGCGAGCTCGCTCTCGGGCGAATTTCTGATGTTTATATGGCAATTTTTAACAGGAATCCACGAAGCCTTGTCAATTCGCATTAAAAATGGTCATCACTGCATCATTTCTATTATGATTTCGTCTGCAAGCGTCCAATCCAGATTGAAACAGCTTGTTGAAACAGATCGGTACGAAACAAATACATACGTGCCTTCCGAGCGGAGCATCTTGCAAGGGGGGGGTGATGCTCCGTTCATATGAAAGGCACCAAAAGAGGGTTGGTAGTCGTACAAAGATTATGCGTGAATCTCTGCACTAGGGAAAAGCTTTATGTAAATCGGTAAAGTACCGATTACATACGGTGACGTTCGATCCAGGATTGCTCCGCGCCTTGCGTTCCCGCAAATTCCGGGATCCAGTTATTTCACTGCGTCTGCTGTTACGTTTTCAAAGATAAACCTTTCCGGATTTTATGTCAATCGGTTAACATGTTTTTCGGCTTTTGTCACAATTTCACTGCGCAAAATGTGTCTGATTTTTCGCAGTTTTTGGCAATTTTATCCAAGTAATATGCTTTTCCCATCGGATCCCAGACAAAAAAAGATGCCGTTTGTCCCTTCTTCAAGGATTTCCGGCATCTATTCCGCTCTGTATTGTTCTATTTTCATGTCAAACGCTTGACACGATATTGACCGGCGATGTGCGCCGCGCTGTTCGTGTTTTTTACAGTAACAAAAACAAAACGACCGCCCGGTTCATTCCCAAGCGGTCACTTTATTGCTGTATTCATTATTCTCAGCAGGATCCGCGCTCCACCAGGCAGACCGGCAGTACCATGCGTTTTGCCACAACCTTGCCCTCTGCTGCATCCTTTAACAGCTGTACGGCCTGCTCTGCCATCTCCTTGATCGGCTGGTGAATGGTGGTCAGCTGCGGCGTTGTCAGGGTTGCCACATAGGAATCGTCAAAGCCGATGATCTTGAACTGCTCCGGAACCTTGATTCCCAGCTTACCGCAGACCTGCAGGGTCTGCGCGCCGATGACATCACTGCTGGCAAACAGGCCGTCGGTTTCCGGGTGCTCCTTTAAGGCATTCTCGAGAAGTTCGCTGTAGGACAGGCTCTCATATTCCTGCAGGCCGGGGTCGATTTCCGCAAAGGCGATATTGTTTTTTTCACACACTTTGCGAAAGCCCATGACACGGTTATCCGCCGGCAGTTCAATATTAGAGCTGGTGCTGCCGATCACCAGAAGGTGTCTGCAGCCTGCCGCAATCAGCCGCTCTGCCGCGAGCTCGCCGCCCATCCAGTTGTCGCATTCCACGGAGGCCGTGGCACTGCCGAGCGTTCGCTCCATCGTGATAACCGGAACGTTCATCTTAATAAATGTTTCCTCTGACAAGGATCCGCTGAACAGAATGACACCTGCTGCCCGATTGCCGGTGCAGATGTCCAGATATGCCTTTTCGCTTTCCTGTTTGCCCTTCGTGTTGCATAAAAAGATGCGAAAGCCCTGCCTGGACGCCTCCCGTTCGATGCTGCTGATCATCTCGGCAAAATAGGGATGGCTGATATACGGAACGATCAGGCCGATGGCGTTGGTCGTTTTCTTGTGAAGCGACCTTGCCACCTCGTTCGGCTGATAGTGAAGCTTTGCCATCGCGTCATATACCTTTTTCCTGGCATTGTCGCTGATATAACCTCTGTTGTTCAGAACCCGTGAGACCGTTGTCACGGTCAGCCCCGCCTCTTTTGCAACATCCTTGATCGTTGCCACTGCTGCCCCCTTTGTCGTATCCGTTACCCCGATTGAAATTAATGCGATCCTTCTGTGATCACAGGACCTTCGCCGCTCGGTTTCCTATCAACCGATTGGCATAGCACAATTTTAATACTTTTCGGGGTGTTTTGCCATTGCAAAACACGACCGGAAATGAACCCCTTAATATGTACGGCTGGGTGGCAAGCATGCGCGTCGCTGGGCCCTGCGGCTCTTAACGCACGTTTTCACTCACCTTCACAGAGCTGGAGAACAGCGCCGGGGCTGGCACACCCACACGCATCGCTCCCCGCCGCTTTGTTCTCATCCCGATACGCTGTCGCTGCGGCCAACCGGGTTTTCGTCCCGTTTCGTGTTCCGCAGGGTCGCGCCTGCGCATACCTTGCCGCCCGGCCGTACACAACTACAGTCCTCACGCCCGTCAAAACCTGCTGATGGCTGATGAGCGAACCGCGATTGTACCTAGTACAGCGATTTTTAAATAACCAGCCATATTAACTTGCCTGATTTCCGAATAGCACACGTGATGCCATCCCGCGCCGTCTCGTGCTATACTCTTCTATTATGAATGAAAAGGTTATGCGCATTTGCGAATTCAACAAAATCACAACATTATTAGAGGAGAAGGCAACCTCCGGACCCGGCCGCACCCTGTGCCGTCAGCTGACACCGATGATGGACCTCGTGGACATCGAGAAGGCGCAGGCTCAGACAGAGTCGGCCCTCGGATACCTCTTCCGGAACGGCTCCATCAGTTTTGGAAATAACCGGGATTTTTCGGATGCCTTCGGCGCCCTGCACATCGGCACCAGTCTGTCTCTTGCAGAGCTGAATCACTTTGCCGCATTTCTCGAGAACGTGGCAAGGGTCCGCAGTCATGGGCCGGAAAATGAAGAGGATCCGCTCTACGATCTGTTCGACTGCCTGGTTCCTTTGAGTCCCATCAGCTCCGAGATCCGGCGCTGCGTCATCGGGGAGGACCGCCTTGCAGACGATGCCAGTCCGGAGCTCAAAAAGATCCGCCGAGAGATCGGTATCACCGATGACCGCATCCACGTTCAGCTGAACAAGATGCTGAACCAGACATTCTCCTCATACCTGCAGGACACCGTCGTCACCATGCGGGACGACCGTTATTGTCTCCCGATTAAGAGCGAATACAAGGCGCAGGTCAAGGGAATTGTCCATGACCAGTCCTCCACCGGCTCCACCTTGTTCATCGAGCCTGCGGCCATCGTCGAGATGGGCAACACCATCCGGGAGCTCCAGGTGCAGGAGCGCAAGGAGGAAGAGAAGGTTCTGGCCGCTCTGTCCGCGCTGCTCTCCGACCACATCACAGCCCTGCGGGATGACTGCGCCAATATGACGCAGCTGGATTTCATTTTCGCCAGAGCACAGCTCGCTTTGGATCAGAATGCGACAAGGCCCATTTTCAATGAGAATCACGTGATCCGTATCCATAAAGGACGCCACCCTCTCATTGATCCCAAAAAGGTTGTCCCGATCGAGCTCTCCATCGGCGAGGATTATGACATGATCATCGTCACCGGCCCCAACACCGGTGGCAAAACCGTCACGCTCAAGACGGTCGGATTGTTCGAGCTGATGGGGATGTCAGGACTTCATATTCCGGCCGGAGACCGCAGCGAGCTGTCGTTATTTCGCGAGGTCTACGCAGACATCGGCGATGAGCAGAGTATCGAGCAGAGTCTTTCGACCTTCTCGTCCCATATGACATCCATCGTGGACATCCTGCGGCGGGCGGACAAGAGCTGCCTATGCCTCTTCGACGAGCTCGGGAGCGGAACCGATCCGACGGAGGGCGCTGCCCTTGCGATCTCCATCCTGAACTTCATGCATACAAGGAAAATAACGACGCTCGCCACCACGCACTATGCCGAGCTCAAGGTCTATGCCATGAAAACAGACGGCATCGTCAATGCCAGCTGTGAATTCGATGTAGAGACGCTCCAGCCCACTTACCGGCTGCTCGTCGGCGTTCCCGGCAAGAGCAATGCCTTTGCCATCTCACAAAAGCTCGGTCTCCCCATGTACATCATCGAGACGGCAAGAGAACAGATGAGCCAGGAGACACAGAATTTCGAGGACATCCTCTCGCAGCTCGAGGAAACCCGTCTGCAGAACGACAAAGCAAAGGCCGAGCTCGAACGACAAAAAGCCGAGCTCGACCGGCGTAGCCGCGAGCTCAAGACCAAAGAGGACTCCCTGGAGGCGCGCCGACAGAAGATTCTCGATCAGGCCAATGAAAAGGCCCGCAACATCCTGCAGGATGCCAAGGACCAGGCAGACAGTGCCATCTCTGCCATCCGCAAGAACAGCAAGGGCGCCGACATGACGGCGATGGAGCAGACCAGAACGAGCCTTCGCGAAAAGGTCTCTGCCAAAAACCGCCGCCTGCAAAAGCCCCAGGAGAAAAAACCCAAAACCTCGCAGCTCTCTCCTTCCGATCTGCACATTGGCGATCTGGTAAAGGTTTTGTCCCTCGGCATGCAAGGCACCGTAACCAAGCTCCCCGATCGTCAGAACAAGGTCGGTGTGCAATGCGGCATCATGAATTCACAGATTCCGCTGACGGACCTTGCCATCATCGACGAGGACACCGGCATGGCCATTGACTCCAAGGCCAAGCGCAGAACCTCCAGCGCCCTCAAAAGGGCCTATGAGAGCCAGTCCGGCCGCATGAATTCCGGCGGCATGGATCTCTCCCGCGCCATGAACATTTCCTCCGAGATCAACCTTCTGGGAATGACCTCCGATGAGGCCATCATGGCACTGGACAAATATCTCGATGATGCCCGCATGTCCCACCTCGACAGTGTTCGTGTCGTGCACGGCAAGGGCACCGGAGCGCTCCGGAATGCGGTCCAGAACTATCTGCGCAAACAGACCTGGATTCGCTCCTACCGCACCGGTGACTTTGGAGAGGGCGATGCCGGCGTCACAATCGTAACATTATAGGCAGAAGATACGGTCCGCACACCTGCCGGAGATGGGACACAGAGTATGTCCGGCTGCGGGGCCTTTCGCAAGCCTCGGTACTTGCGAGCGTATTGTGCGAGCTTAGTACCGCTAGGTCTTGCGAACGGAGCCGAGAGGCGTCCCCAAAGCGGACATCTCCGTGGCACATCGCAGGCAGGTAGTAATTCATATAACAAGGGAACATAACGATGGCTGTGAACAAACAGAAGATTTTGATCGTCGACGATGATGCCAACATTGCAGAGCTCATCAGTCTCTATCTGAATAAGGAATGCTATGACACGGAGATTGCCGAGGACGGCGAAATGGCGCTGATCAAGTACGTTTCCTACGCCCCGGACCTCATTCTGCTGGATCTGATGCTCCCCGGCATTGATGGCTATCAGGTCTGCCGCGAGATTCGCTCCAAGGCGCAGACACCAATTATTATGCTCAGTGCCAAGGGCGAGGTTTTTGATAAGGTACTGGGGCTCGAGCTCGGTGCCGATGACTATATGGAAAAGCCCTTTGATTCCAAGGAGCTGGTTGCCAGAGTCAAGGCCGTCCTTCGCCGCACGCATCAGGCGCCGCAGGAGAGCCTTTCTGCTGCAGACTCTGACGAAAAGACAGTTTCCTATCCGGATCTCACTGTCAGTCTCACCACGTACTCTGTCACCTATATGGGCCGGACGCTTGATATGCCGCCGAAGGAACTGGAGCTGTTGTATTTTCTTGCCTCCCAGCCCAACCGCGTGTTTACCAGAGAACAGCTCCTCGATCAGATCTGGGGCTACGAATATATCGGTGATACCCGCACGGTAGACGTTCACATCAAACGCATCCGTGAGAAAATACACGACCACGCCTCCTGGAAAATCACTACCATCTGGGGCATTGGCTATAAATTCGAGGCAGCTGTTTGAAAAAAACGATCTATCTGAAATTCATACTGGCTTATCTTCTGTTCGCCATTTTCGGTTTCACGGTTGTCGCAACCTTTGTCGACAGCATGACCATGGACCAGGTGCGACAGAAAGAGGCCGACTCTCTTTACCGCGAGGCTACCACCATTGCCAACACCTATGCAGCCGAACTGTACAGCTCGGAGACCTCCATTGACAGCGTATACAAACAGCTCAGCAACCTCGCCGTCTATCTGAGTGCCGAGATCATGGTGCTGAACCCTTCCGGGCGCATCGTCGTCGATAGCCAGACTCGCATTGATCCCGAAACCGAGATCCGCGTAGACGGATTTGATCCTTATGCCTTTTCCGGAAGCCTCTACATTGAAGGGAATTTCTGGAATTATTTTGACATGGAGCAGCTGTCGGTCCTGGCTCCTATTACCAGCAATTACAAAACCAACGGCTATGTTGTTATCCATTATCCAATTTCCGAACTGCAGGAAGAAGCGCAGAGCAGGCTGAACATCGCCTACATTGAGCTGCTGATCATCCTCCTGCTGTCCCTCATCGTTCTGATCTTTTTCACCGAAATCGTATATCTGCCTCTTCGCCGGATCACAAAGGCAACGGAGCAGTACGCGGCCGGCAATATGCATTATGAGCTGACGGCAGAAAGTGACGACGAGATCGGGTATCTCGCCGCTTCCCTCAGCTACATGGCGCAGAAGGTTGCAGCCTCCGAGGATGACCAGAAAAAATTCATTGCCAATGTCTCCCACGATTTTCGGTCTCCTCTAACCTCCATCCGGGGGTTTCTGGAAGCGATGCTCGACGGCACCATTCCTCCGGAAATGCATGAGAAATACATCGGAATCGTACTCAATGAAACCGAGCGTCTGACCAAGCTGACCAATGACCTTCTGGCCCTCAACAACCTGAACACCAAAGGTGTCATGCTGAATCGTACAGATTTTGACATCAACGGCGTACTGCGCCAGGTGGCGGCCTCCTTTGAGCAGACCTGTCTGTCCAAGGGCGTGACCATTGAACTCGTTTTCACCGGCGACGTTCTCTATGTCAACGCCGACAAAGACCGCATCCAGCAGGTTCTTTATAACCTTCTGGACAATGCCATCAAATTCAGCCGAAATGACACCTCTGTCCGGCTCGAAACTGTGGAGAAACACCACAAGGTCTTTGTTTCGGTCAAGGATCATGGCATCGGCATCCCAACCGGTGAGCAGAATGCGATTTTTGACCGCTTTTACAAAACAGATCTCTCCCGGGGCAAAGACAAAAAAGGGACAGGCCTTGGCCTGTCCATTGTCCGCGAAATTCTCCGCGCTCATAATGAAAATATCAATGTCATCTCTACCGAGGGCGTTGGCTCCGAGTTCATTTTCTCCCTGCAGCGCTCCGATCTCAACGATACCATAGAGGACTAATGCCTCCCTTGCAATGCCGCCTTCGATGATTAGCAAAAACGCCCTCTTTTTGGGTACCCTGCTGACAAAGTCAGCAGGGTACCCAAAACCTGACATTTTCTGCCATCTGTCTGCAGCGATGTCCTGCGTTACGCCTTGCGGAGCTTCTCCACGTAATTCTGCAGGCGGGCGAGAGCCTTACGAAGGCTCTCGATGGAGTATGCATACGAGATTCGAAGGTATCCTTCGCCGCAATCTCCAAAAGCTGTACCCGGAACGATTGCCACCTTCTCTTCCTGCAGGAGCTTTGTTGCGAACTCATCACTCGTCATGCCGAATTCCTTGATGCAGGGGAACACGTAAAAGGCTCCCTCCGGCTCAAAGCACGGCAGTCCCATTTCGCGCAGCGTGTGCAGAACAAAACGGCGTCTCTCATCATAGGATTCCCGCATTCTGCGGACGTCCTCATCTCCGTTGCGAAGAGCCTCAACGGCAGCATACTGGGAAGTGGTCGGTGCGCACATGATGCAGTACTGGTGAATCTTGACCATCTGCTGCATGATTTCAGCAGGTCCGCAGGCGTAGCCAAGGCGCCATCCTGTCATAGCATAAGCCTTGGAGAAGCCGTTGATAACGATGGTTCTCTCCTGCATGCCGGGAAGAGCTGCGATGGAAATGTGTTGTTTGCCCCCATAGGTCAGCTCTCCGTAAATCTCGTCCGACACGACGATGAGGTCGTGTTTTTCAATAATCGGGACGAGCTTCTCCAGGTCCGCGCGCTCCATGATGGCACCCGTCGGGTTGTTCGGGAAGGGCATGACCAGAATCTTGGTCTTAGGCGTAATGGCTGCTTCCAGTTCTTCCGGCGTCAGGCGGAACTGATTCTCTTCCTTGAGCTCGATGGTGACCGGTACGCCGTCCGCCATAACGACACACGGTTCGTAGGATACGTAGGAGGGCTGCGGGATCAGAACCTCATCGCCGGGGTTAATCATGGCACGCATCGCCAGATCAATGGCCTCCGAGCCGCCCACTGTGACAAAAATTTCTGAGAGGTAGTGATAATCCAGCCCCTGGGTTCTCTTCATGTAGGCTGCGATCTCCATACGCAGCTCCGTAAGCCCCGAGTTGGACGTATAGAAGGTACGGCCCTTTTCCAGGGAGTAGATACCCTCATCGCGAATGTGCCAGGGCGTGTCAAAGTCCGGCTCACCGACACCCAGCGAAATCACATCCTTCATATCGGCAACGATGTCAAAAAATTTACGAATTCCGGACGGCTTGAGAGATGCCGCCTTGTCTGCGATCAAATCTTTTCTCATGGCGTCACAATCTCCCGAATGTCCTCTTCCTTTTTATCCATAATGGTACCGTGGTCCTTGTATTTTTTGAGAATGAAGTGGGTTGTGGTTCCAAGAACAGTCTCCAGCGTGGACAACTTGTTGGTCACAAAGCCGGAAACCTCGCGCAGGGTCTTGCCCTCGAGGATGACCATCAGGTCATAGCCGCCGCTCATCAGATAAACGTTGCTGACCTCGGGATATTTGTAAATGCGCTCCGCGATATCCTCAAATCCCTGGCCTCTCTGGGGCGCCACGCGAACCTCAATGAGCGCCGTTACCTTTTCGATCCCTGTCTTGTCCCAGTTGATCATCGTGTGGTAACCACAGATGATGCCGTCTGCCTCCATCTCCTCCAGTGCATTGGCGACCTCAACCTCCTCGGTTCCCAGCATAATCGCCAGCTCCTTCAGATTGATCCGGCTGTTCTTCTCAATGATGGTGAGAATTCTCTCCTTCAGCGTATTCATTCTACTGCCTCCTTTTATCCGTTCTATACGTGTCCATGACCAAGGTAAATCGGCTTTCCGTGATCCGTTCAGCTATTGCTTGATCTGCGATGAAGCTCCCATTCGCATCTCATGCGTGGTTTGTCAGATCATACGGTATAGACAGGTGCAACATCGTCCCATCACAAGTTATGGCCACTGTGTAGCGCCTATCTCCATTTTGGTACTCGCAAATAGCTTATAGCATTTTCTCCAGAAAGCGCATCACACCGTCCGGCTCCGGCCGGTTCAGATTCTGCCGCTCCTCGCCGTTTACAATGACCTTATCCCTGCCCGCTGTCAATATTCCAATCGGTCTGGCATAGATTCCATGATCCAGCAGCCTTTCGGCTGCCTCCTCTGCATGCAAAACAACGGCCAGCGCCAACCCCTTTGATTTGATCTGATAGGGGTTGATCCCCAGGTAATCGGTAATCTCAATCGACTCCTGCCGAATCGGAATTTCCGGCAAGGACACCTCCATTCCACAGCCGCAGCGGCAAGAGATCTCCCACAACGCGGCATAGATTCCGCCGTCCGAAGCGGCTACCATCCGTCTGGGGCGAATGCCCAGCTGTGACATCTCCCGGACGGCCGGCAGGATCCGCAGATCCTCCAGCAATTCTTCACTGCGGTTTAAAAGCTGCACAGGGAACCGCTTTTCGAGTTCCCCTCTCCTGGCCTTTGTAAGAATCGCAGTTCCCTCCATGGCAATGTGCCCGATCGCCAGAATTCCCCCCGGAGTCTCAGACTCTGGGTCTGTCTCTTGTCGACACTCGCATTCTGTACAGATCTGACAATTGCTGGTTGCCGCAGCTGTCACAACCGGCGCTGCCGCAGCTGTCGTCACCATCCCGCAAAAGTCGCTCACACGAACATCAGACTTTTCTGCTGCAGCAAAGACACCATCCGTCACGGTGCGCAGCAGTGACTCTTCACTGCCTTCCGGTAGCAGCACGTTGATCTGAATCGACTCTGCCTGCAGTCCCTTCGCTGCCAGTTCGTTTACAGCGCCAATGACAGCAAGCTCTGCCGAAAGTGCAGGAAGAATTCCTTTTTCCCCTGCACCATGCGGAAGGCATTCCGTACAGACGGCCATCCCGCAGGGTACTGCGACGTTTTGGGGCTGCCAGACCTTCTGCAGGCGTTTGATCACGGAGCGGTCATACGCATTCTCATCCAGCATGCCGCTGCGAAGGATCACTGTGTACCTCCATCCTGGGCGTCGCTCGTTGTTTCGCCGGATGCGGCATCTGCTCCCTGCCCGGTGCCGCTGCCATCTGCGGAGGAATCTGTCGTTCCGGAAACAGCAGCATTTGCCGCCTCCTGAGCCTTTTCCATTGCTGTTGTCGTATCCAGTCCCTGGGCCAGCGCATCCGCATAGGCGGCATCCGCTGCCTCCTGGGCCTGACTCGTCAAATCATCGGTCTGCGTGGAATCTACACCGGCTGCCGCATCAGAGGCTGCCTTTTTGATGGCATCCACGTCGCCGGAGGAAATCGCGTCCCGAAGCGCCTGGGTCACATTGCCGGCCGTTCCCACCTTTACATAGGAAGGGGACATGTTGTAGGTACTCTTGTTAAATACCTCGCGGCTCTGCTCCACACCGTCCACGGTCACAACCTTCCACAGCTGCGCCGTATAGCCATCATGGCCGGAGGTCGTTGTTACGGTTCCGACAGAAAGAGATGCATCCTCTTTGATCTTGGTACCTTCGGACGGCGTCTTGGAGAGGGTCTCGCTCACAAAGGAAACCTTGCGGTTGGATGCTCTCGTCTCCACGCCGTAAATCGTGAAGGTAATGGATCCGTTATAGGTATAGCCCTCCACGTAGATCGGGCTGTCCAGGTTGTTGGTGAATTTGAAATCCATGCCGGAGGATTCGGCAATTGCCGCATCGGCCGAAGGATCCACATAGGTTACGATCATTGTGTGATTATAGCGCTCTGTCACATTCAGCTCTGCCCGGATCACGGCATTATACAGTGTTGTGGATACCTGGCAGATACCGCCGCCAAAGCTCTCCACCACCTCGTCTCCCGAATACGAGCCGGCCAGTGCATAGCCGTTCTCTTCCGTAAACGGTGTAATCGTCCTCAGCATGGAAAAGCTCTCTCCGGGGTTTAATGTCAATCCGTTGATCATCTTGCAGGCGTTCGAGATGTTCTGGGAACGTTCTGCATTGGACAGCGAATAATAGGTAGTAAAAGTTCCGAGGACAGAGGTCAGCTTCTGCAGCTCCTCCACTGTGGTCGCCGGTGTCGTTTCCTCCATGTCCAGATCAATGGTGGCGTCCTGACCGTTCCAGTCGGTTGTCAGAAAGTCGACGATCTGTCGAACGGACTCGTCCTCATTGATCTCAATGCCATCCGAGCCTTCTGTGAACTGAAAACCGCCATTGGCACGTGTCATCGTGGCGTCGACAGCGGGATTGTTCCAGGAGGAGCAGTTGTTCTGAATGAAGGTGCGGATCTGATCCTCGTTAAAGGAAATATCAAAGCTAAACTCAGCACCGTTGTGCTCGAGCTCTTTTTCCTGTTTGTATCTGGCAATGATGTTGGCCGCATGGCCGTAATCAATGATGGTGTCCACGATCTCGCTGTTGTTCCAGGTCAGTCCCAGGTTCCCGGCGCTGACAGTGACGTACTCGTCGTCCATGCCATGGAGCGTGATCGTTGCGCTCTTGCGGCTTGCAAGGAGATTGTCTGCTGTCTCCTGCACCTGTTCCCTTGTCATTCCGGAAAGGTCGATTCCCTCCAGCGTGATCCCGCTCTGCACCGTAGCCACGTATGTACCGTCCAGATTTTTTCCGGTATCTTTGGCCGCCTCTGCAGTTCCTGTAATCCCTGCTGTTTCTGTGGTCTCCGCTGCTGATACATTCACCACCAGGAGCGGAATGATCATCGCCATGATGAGAATCGCTGCAATAATCGCAGCAACGATCTTACGACGGCGCTCACGCCGGTTCGTTTTGTTCGGGTGACTGTGTAGAGCGGCCCTGCCGGCCCGGTTCGCAGAACCTTCTGTTTTTTTCAGTTTGTAGCCCATACTATAATATTCCTTTTGCACGTCCAATGTCGGCAGTGCCACCCGTCCAATGTCTATGCTGCACGGCGAGTAAACTCGCCTTTTGCATCGCCGCTGGACGGGACTTTTCAGTAACATCTTATTATATCGGCGCTATAAGCTGATTGCAAATCTCGATGCGTGCGAAACCGTTGTCCGATGTGCTATCATATTACCGTTCATTGCCATCCACGTCTGCCATCGGCGATCCTTGACAGACATGTTGGCGGTATCGCTGTCATTACTGCCGATATTACAGTAACTGACCATCGCACAGCAGTCGCAGTAGCACAACAACAGAACAGAAAGAGGAACCATGGGACAGAGATTAACCAAGGGTGATGTTGCCAAAATCGAGGCCGAGATCGAAATGCGCCGTGTGGAGCTGCGTCCTAAGCTGACCGCAGCGGTTGCAGAGGCTGCCGCACAGGGCGACCGCTCCGAGAACTTTGAATATTATGCTGCAAAAAAGGAAAACGGCCACAATAACAGCCGGATCCGATATCTGGAGCGACTCCTTCGTACGGCTGAAATCGTCGAGGATGCACCGGAGGATGAGGCCGGTGTCGACAAGGAGGTTCGCGTTTATATTCCAGAAGACGATGAAGAGGAAACCTACACGCTGGTTACTCCCATTCGTGCAGACTCCCTCCACAACATTGTCAGTATTGAATCCCCCATCGGCCGAGCCCTGCTCCATCATCGTGTGGGAGACACGGTCACCATTAAGGTAAATGACTCGTTTTCCTACCGGGCCGAAATCCGTGAGATCAAAAACTCTGCCTCAGCAGGCGACCTGGAGATCTCGGAATTTTAATCAGCTCAGCATACTATGTACTCGAAAGCAGTGCAGCCGCCTTCGAGTATCGGCCTCATGGCCACAAAAAGCGGGATTTTCCTCTGGAAAATCCCGCTTTTTTTTGCTGAGTAATCCGTACTAAATCCGTATCAGTCCGTACAATTCACATTACCTTATACACCTTCACGCCGTGGGCCGGAACGTCCACTCGAATCACACCGCCTGTGGCAGTGTGATTTGTTTTATCCCACAGCTCGTGCAGGGTCAGCTCTGTCGGAACGCTCCCGTCCTCCTGCTCGAGTCCCAGATCTGCAAAAGCAACGCTCCTCTCGCCATCCTCTTCGGACAGATTGAACAGTGCCACTGTCAGATGGCCGTCGCTGCAGTCTGTATTGAGCCAGACTGCTGTCTGATCATCCCGCTGCAGCTGTCTGCCGTAATGCATGCCGTCATTGAGCTCCAGAATCTCCTTGTTGGTCAGCATGCGGACTTCCTTGTCATTTAATTTAGTCAGCTCGCCGCCGATCATAAGCGGGGCGCCGAACAGATTCCACAGTGTCAGCATGGTGCGCAGCTCCGTGTCCGTAAAGGCAGAACGCCGCTCCACACCAAAGGTTTTGCCGATGACACCGATCGGCAGCATATCACAATCCGGATAGCAGCCGCAGGACACATGATCCTGCCACTTCTCACAACGCCAGAACATCTCCAGCATCGTATCCCAGTTATCCCAGAAATCGTCCGTGATCCGCCACATATTGGCATTCTGCGCATAGAACCAGGCACGATCGATGTGGGCAGGTCCCGGAGACAAAGACAACACAATCGGTCGTCCTGTTTTGATGATGGCTTTGTGGATCATCTCGGTCTCATGCCAACCGGAGAACTCCTGCGTCAGATTGCCATCCGGATACTGTCTCGAATCACAGATATCATCACATTTGATAAAGTCCACACCCCAATCGGCATACATCTGAATCAGGGAATCGTAATAGGCCTGTCCCTCCGGCGTATTGCGAACACCGTACATATCCGGATTCCACGGGCAAATGGAGAACGGATCTGCCACCTTGTCCGCCGTTGTATCCGTTCCCAAAATCGGCAGGTGGCGGAAGGCCGCCGCCCTCGGAATTCCTCTCATTATATGAATTCCGAATTTCAGCCCCAGGCTGTGAATGTAGGATGCCAGCTCGGTAAAGCCCTTTCCACCCGCTGCAGAGGGGAAACGATTCTCGGCCGGTTGGAAGCGTCCGTATTCGTCCATGACATCATCACCGAAGGGGATGTACTGAACCTCCGGTCGCTGGGTTCCCGCATCTTTTGAATACCACTCGATGTCAATGACTACATACTCGTAACCGTAGTCCTTCAGGTGCGCTGCCATGTAATCGGCATTGGCTTTCACCTCATCCTCGGTCACCGCTGTGTCATAGTAATCATAGCTGTTCCAGCCCTTTGGCGACGAGATTGCGAATAAATTCTTGTTCATATCCCCTTTCCTCCTTTGCATACTATGATGCTGGGGTCAAAAGTCCTTTTGCCCCCATGATCCCGTGTACGAAGAAAATGCCGATTTCATCAGGAGTTCCTTCGTACCATCCGGCGGATCGCACACTATGCCAGAATTCCTCCGCATTCGAGCACTGCGTGCTGGGTCCCGGATCGCGTGTCTGTGATTGGACTGCTCCGTAAATCACATTTTGGTCATTGTAACCATTCCACTTTTCCGTATACTGAGTACAACATTTCGGAAATGTATCACCATCGTAACTATCAAAACGGGTTGACGTTACATCCGTATTGTAACAGGTTTGCACCGCAGAAGGTACCGTTGGCCGCGATGCAATTTGAGGAGGAAATAATTATGAGTCCATCAGAAAATTATCTGGCGCTGCAGGAGCAGAGCCGCAACATGAAAAAGCTCGTGTTCGCCGGTGTATTCGCCGCCATCACCTATGTTGTCTTCACTTACCTTGCGATCCGCATCCCAACACCTGGCGGCGGACAGGTTTCTGTTCACCTAGGAAACGCCTTCGTGGTTCTGGGTGCGCTCCTTCTGGGCAGCATGTACGGCGGCATCGGCGGTGCCATCGGGTTGACTCTGGCAGACCTTTTTGATCCTGTCTACATCGTAGAAGCGCCGATCACCTTTTTCATCAAGCTGCTCATCGGGATCCTTGCCGGATTGATCGCACATCGGCTGGGACACATCTCCACCGAGACAGATCATGCAAAGGTTATTCGCTGGACCATTCTGGCAACAGTGGCAGGACTGGCATTCAATGCTGTATTCGATCCGCTGCTGCGTTATTTTTACAAGATCCTGATTCTCGGAAAGCCGGCAGCTGAAGTGTCCTTTGCCATCAATTTCGGTGTCACGCTCATCAATTCTGTGGTCTCTGCCATCATTGTTGTTGTGCTCTATATGGCACTTCGTGCTCCGCTTAAAAAACTGGGACTCTTCTTTCAGTTCTGATGTTCAGAAATGACCTCTGTCATTTCCCCACTCGGCTCTCACAAAAAAACCGCCTCTGCCGTTTCTGTGAGGCTTTCGAAAATGGCTGATGCCTAATAAATAAAAGCCCGGAAGCAGCAGATGCTGCTTCCGGGCTTTCTCATCTGATCCGATCTGGTTCAGTCTGTTTCTGATCCGATCTGATTCAATCTGGCGCAATCTGATTCTGTTTCTGATTCTGATTTGACCTGGCTCAATCTGATTCTGTTTCTGATTCAGATTTGACCTGGTCCAATCTGATTCTGTTTCTGATTTAACCCGGTTCAAGCTGCTGCAGACTCAATCTTGTCTGATCTCGTGTGATCTTTTCCGATGATTTAGGAATTTCCCTTCAGAGACTTTGCGGTCTTGTTCGTAATGTAATACACCACCTCGCCGAGCTTGTTGCCGCCAAGATCCGTTACAACCTGCGGGTAGGTCTTTTCAAAGTAGGCAAAGTTAAACGTGCTGCTGCCGTTTAAGCCTGCCGGAATACCGCAGGTCAGGTAGTTCAGGAACAGCGAATTCTCATCGGCCGGAAGGCTTCCGTTTGCAACAGCTGCTGCAATCACCGGATTCGCGCTGACATAATAGGCCGCATCGAACACATCCTTAAAGTCTGCTGCCGTATAGGCCTGCCCTGTCAGAGTCTTGTAGGTGTAACCGGAAATCCAGCCCTCAATATAAAGCTTTTGCAGAGACGCTGCAGGAATGCGATATCCCTCCTGCACGAGCTGGATCAGATCTGTCTCGCTGATGGTCAAATATTTGATGCCCTGCTGGATCTGCTCATAAATACCGTTGGCATCAGTGTGGCTGTTTAAGAGAGCAGACTTCAGCAAGGTCAGGAACGGATACTGCGCCGTCCATCTGGAATTGTAAGCCGGCTGCGATGCCGCACTCACATTCATTGCTGCAGCAGGAAGGCCTGCGGCCCCTGCAACACTAATCGTCACAGCAGCTGCTCCTGCCAGAACTCTTTTTGCGATAGCATTGTTCCAATTTTTGTTCATATTAATTCCTCTGTCATGCGGTGTGCCTGTATTGTAAGGCCCCGCGTTTTCATAGTTGCCTTTTTCGATTATTCCGACCGGAGAGCATCGATCGGGTTCAGGTGGCTGGCACGGCTCGCCGGAGCCCAGCCAAAGATCACACCAACCCCAATGGAGAAGCATGCTCCCACCATAATGGCACCGGGAATAATCTTGAACTCCATCTGCATCACCTGTGCTGCAACATAAGAAATACCGATTCCTGCTCCGACTCCGATCGCTCCGCCAAAGATGGACAGCATTACCGCCTCCAGCAAAAACTCCAGCTGAATTCGAATCGGCTCCGCGCCCAGAGCCTTGCGAAGGCCGATCTCTTTGGTTCTCTCTGTGACCGTTACCAGCATCATATTCATAATGCCGATTCCGCCAACCACCAAGGCAATTGCGGCAATTCCTCCCATCAGACCAGTCAGCGTCGACTTCACCTGATTCATCTGTTTTACCAGCGTCTCATAATTGAGAATGTAATAGGCGTTATCGTCATCGTTATAAATGTTAGCCAGCGCTCTGCGGATCTCCTGTTCCACAAAGTTGTTGGTATACCCATCGGAAACGTAAACATACATGGAAGTGATGTTGTGACTTTCTCCGCTCATCTTCGCTGCATTCTGATATGGGATGATCATGGATCCATCAAGGCTGCTGGTATCCACCAGACTGCTCATGACTGACTCATCGTCCTTTTGAATGCCGATGATGGTATAGGTGTATCCGTTGAGCTGAATGTTCTTCCCGATGACGTTTTTCTGTCCGTTCATCACCTTTCTGACAAAGGTTTTATCCACAACGCAGACGTTAACATCTCCGCCCGCTTCATTTGCATAAAAGCCCCGTCCGAGCCGGATTGCATCGTTATGCTGAAAATACGACGCATTGTATCCTTTTACCGAGATCTTTTTATAGATAGTACCTTCATACTCTGCGGTTGCGGTAAGCTCTGCGGTTGGTGTGATTGCAGCCACCCCTTCCGCCTCACAAAGGGAATCCATCTCTGCCTCGGAAATGCCCACCTTCAGTGCTGTCCCGGGAGTTTTAACCTGCATCGTTCCTGTTCCCAGAGATTCATACTGCTTTAACGTCTTGTCCATGGCTCCCTGTACAATGGTAACCAGACTGATGACGGCTCCCACACCGATGACAATACCCAGCATTGTCAGGAAGGATCGTACCCGGTTGCTCCGGATACTCTGGAGCCCCATCCCAATGCTCTGTCCTATGAGTCTAAGCATCCTCTAATCCTCCTGCACTGATATTCCCATCCAGAATTCGAACAATCCGATCCGCGTGAGCAGCAATCTTCGCATCGTGGGTGATCATCACGATCGTTCGTCCTTCCTCATTCAGGGAATGGAACAGCTCCATCACCTGTTTGCCGGTGTTCTGGTCCAGTGCTCCTGTCGGCTCATCAGCCAGCAGAATCGCCGGATTGTTGGAAACCGCCCTGGCGATTGCCACGCGCTGCTGCTGTCCGCCGGACAACTGGTTCGGGTAATGATACATTTTATCTCCCAGCTGTACCCGCTCCAGCACTTCCTTTGCACGTTCCTTTCGTTCCTTGTCCCCCACACCGGAATAAATCATCGGGAGCTCCACATTGGCAAAGGCCGTTTGTTTCTGCAGAAGGTAAAAGGATTGAAAAATAAATCCGATTTCCTTGCTGCGGATTCTGGCCAATGCCGCCTCACCCTGATCGGAGATCCGCCTTCCATCCAGCAGATATTCGCCGCTTGTCGGGGTATCCAGGCATCCAATGATATTCATCAGTGTGGATTTTCCGGAGCCGGACGGCCCCAGAATTGCCAGAAACTCTCCCTTGGTAACCGTCAGATCAATGCCCTTTAAGACATGTACGATCTCATCCCCCATTTTATAATCCTTGGTGATGCCGGTCATTTTCAGAATTTCCTGATGATCCGCATGCACATTCTCCGACGGGGAGGCTTCCGCCTTCTTTTTATCCTTCATAAATAACATATCACATCCTCTGCTGCGGCCGTTTCTCGTTATTCCATTATAATTGTCTGGTCACCGGATCCCGAATCCTGCTTGTACAGGATCGTATCGCCGGGATACAGGCCTTCTGTAATCTCGGTATAGGTACCATCCGTCACGCCGAGGGTTACCGGCTGCTCCTTGCGGCTCTTCTTTTTGTCATTTTCATAAACATATACAAACGGCGTTCCGTCATCTGCCGTCTGGATGTGATCATTGTTCACAGAAGTAGCATTCAGTGCCTCGCTGAAGGTCAGACGAACCTCGGCCGACATGCCGCTGCGCGCATCCTCATCTCCGTCAAAGGTTACCTCTGCCTTAAAATACGACACGCCGTTCTCAACGGTTGCCACCTTGGCGATGGTCTTGAACGTTCCCGTGTAATCCTTGTCCAGTGCATCGATGTTCACGGTGACATTATCCCCTTCGCTCACACCCTGAATGTCATACTCACTGATCTTGACATCAATCTTCATGGTGTCAAAGCTGCTAACCGACATCGCTGCCGCAGCACTGGTGGCGCTGGTATAGATGTAATCGCCTTCCTTTACATTGATGTTGGTGATAACACCATCCATCGGAGACGTCACATTGCAGTCCTCGAGCTGCTTTTTCAGATTCTCCAGCTGTATCTTGTTGGCATCCTGGGAGCTGCTGCCGGCCTGTGCGGTCTGCACGCTGTTGGCATAGGACTGCAGCTGTGTCTCGGAGCTGCGAACTGCTGCGTTGTAGGAATCCACCGCATTGACATAGGTGCTCTGCGCCTGGATCAGTGCATCGTAGAGAGCGGTCAGGGAATTCTCTTCTCCCACCTTTGCGGCCTCATAGGCCGTTACCGCATCATTGTAGAGGGTCTCCCTGCTGCTGACCTCGGTACGAGCCGACGACACCTGCAGCTCTGCCGATGCAATTTTCTGGTCGTATTCCTTCAGTGCATCTCCGCTGACGCCACTGTTCTCTGCAATCTGTCTGCTCTCCTTTGCCTGGCTCAGAGTAAGCTCTGCACTGTCAAGGCTGGACTGTGCGCTCTGCAGGCTGCTCAAAGCGCTGTCTACGCTCTGTTTCGCACTCATGATGGAGCTGGACATCTGCTGGTTGTTCAGATTCACTTCATCGTTGTATTTTTGCTGGGCCGTGACAAGAGCAGAGTAGGCATTGTCCATGGTCGCCTTCGCACTCTGTATCGAGGAGTTCAGGCCGTCATTTAAATCCTTTTTGTAGCTGCTGTAGGTCTGCTGCGCCGCACTGATACTGGCTGCCGTAGACTTTTCTGCGGCATTGATCGTTGCCTCCAGCTCGGCAATCTTATCCTCGATACTCTGTGCGTCCAGGGTCATGAGAATGTCACCTTCCTTGACCTCCTGTCCTTCCTGCACATAGATCGTCTCAACCTTACAGCCGCTGACCTCCGGCAGAATATTCTTCTGCGAAACCGGAGCGATGGTTCCGGTAAAGCTGTGATAGTTAACGATGTCACGCAGCTTCACCTGTTCCTCGCTGTAGCCGGCAATGCTCTTCTCATCCGATCCGCATCCGGCCATTGCTACCGCCAGCATTCCTGCCAGTGCAAGTGCGCCAATCCTTGCCCTTCTGCTCTTTCTCATCTTTCCATATTCCTTCCCGTGATGGATGTCCCTGCATAGCCGCAGCAGTCCTCTGCTGCGGCCGTAACAGCAATCGTTTGCAGTTGTGGTTCTGAATATACACAACCACCCGATATTGTATACCAAAACGTGAGAAAATATGAAAAAAATAGTACCTATTTAACACCCGCATCTCGATTTTCCTACGGAAAAACTCGATGTGGCTGGCCAGAGCCCCTTATTTTTTACGTCTTCCGACCCGGAAGAAGCCGACCAGTCCTGCTGCCGAGGTCAGGATGAGTGCCAGAAACAGATACAGATTGGATTCGTCTCCCGTTCCTGCACCTCTTTGTCCGCTTTTTTTCTTTGTCTCAGTGACCTCTGCAGCCGGCACTTCCTCTTCCTTGCTCTCATTTACTTTCACCAGCTCTACGGCTTCGGTTTCTTTTGTTTTGTTGTCTGCCGGCAGAATGGTTGCCGGCTTTTTGGACGTTTTGGGATAGACCTTGCTCAGCCAGTTCCAGTCTGCCGAATCCCCGTTCCGGTTGGAGGGAACCGTAATCACCAGCGGAAGAGCCGTGTCGTAGTCCTTACTGTCCCCCTCGCTGCCGCTCTGCCAGACCAGATAAATGCCAATCCCGCAGCCTTCAAAATATGCATTGCCACCGGCATCCGTTGTCTGCACCATCGTTTCCTTCCGAGAGATCTTTTCATAACAGCTCATCAGCTGTTCGGCGGTCTTACTGTTGTTCCAAAATTCCGGCTTTTGCGGATTTAATCCGCTGCTCTCGTAGTCCTTTTGCAATGTATAGACGATGCGGTCCTTCTGAACCTCTCCCGTCGCCACGCAGACTGCAGAAAACTCTGCTCCCTTCACGGCTGTCTTCTCACTGCCGCAGGTATAGGAAACCTGGATCTGTCCTGTTCGTGCCGCCTGGAGCGGAAGGCTGTTCCCTGCCAGCATCAATGCCGCAGTCAAAAGCCCTGCCGCAATACGGCCTGCTACCTTTCTCATTCTTTCTCTCCTTATTAACTGCAGCGTCTGCTCTTGCAGGCGCTGCGACAAATGTAAATCAGTCACTGCCCTGCAGCCCGTCCGGCTCTTGCCATCTGAAGTCTTTGACTTCTCTGAAAACGTCTTCGATCGATGGTCCACAGCCACACAATCCGCAATATTCCTACTATCAGTACCAATACTGCTCCCATAAGGACCCATTCCGGCCGGTGCAGCAGCTCCCGCATTTCCTCCTGTAGTGTCCCGGCAAATCCTTCTGCGCTCTCCTCCTGACGGAGTTCCGCGACATCCCGATCATTCTCCGCATTCGCATTATCCTGCCAGTTTTCCCGGTCTCCCATCCTGACCCCCTTGGTTTTGCCGGTTCCATTCGTCCCGCCGGTTTCATTGGCCTCATTGATTTCTCCGGATGCCTCTAATCCTTCCGTCACATCTTGCCAAACGGCTTCCTTCCTCTTCCCCGTCACCAGGAGTCTATGCGTATTCACTCCGTACGGCGTACAGGTGACCAGGGTCATCAGATCCTGTCCTTGCCGGATCTGCAGGAGCTCTGCTTCTTCCGGCAGCACCGTCCGAATCTCCGCAATCTGATACTCCAGCGTCTGATTCAGCACATGAATCGTAAAGAAATCACCAACCTCCAGCTGATCCAGATCCGTGAACAGCTTTGCCGAGGGCAGTCCCCTGTGACCGCTTAGAATTCCATGCGTGTTCTCTCCGCCGATCGGCAAACTGGAGCCTTCCATGTGCCCCACTCCCTTTGCCAGCACTTCATCGGAGGTTCCGTGATAGATTGGCAGACTGACTGATATTTTTGGTATTTCCAGATATCCCATGACTCCACTTCCATCGGTATCCAGCAATGTTTCATATTCCTTCCTTTCATTTTCACTCAGTTCCCGAACCAGCGCACTGCCTCCTGCATTTACCCTGGTCCGATTCCATTCCTCCGCAGCCGCGCACATCAGTCCCGGATCCTTCCCGTCAACCTGCTGCCACAAAGATTCCTGATAGCGGACAATCATTTGATTGGACAACCGTCGGTTCCATGCATCGCTGACCACGGGGTAGAACCCTATGGCCAGAATCAGCAGAACCATCAGTGTTTCCAGTGTTTTGCCGGCAGCCCGCTTCATTCTTTGTTCTCTGCAGTAAGCTTCCAAGTGATCAATCCCCCGGACAGAACCGCGGCCGTCAGGAGGAATCCAAAGGTTCCGCTGCCGCCGGTCGAGGGCAGCTCTGCCAACGGCACGTTCAGGATCTCTGCTGCCGTCCCGGAGGAGGTGACGGTATTCGTAATACTGCCGTCCTTTTCCACGGTGGATTGAGCCGTATACGTGATGGAGCCGGCCTCCTCTTCGGTGCCGCTCTTTCGGATCTCCTTCGTTGTCACGGTATAGCCGGAAAGGCTGCCGTTCTCGCGATACTGTGCTGCGATCGTGACGTGATAATTCCTGTCATTGACCGCATACCCCTCCGGTGCAGCCGTTTCCTTCAGGTAATAATCACCCTCCTGCAAACCGGTAAAACTAATATGGCCATTGGCATCCGAAACGGATTCTGCAACCTTTTTCAGCATTGCCTTATCGCTGTAGAGTCCGAATTCAGCGCCCTCCAATGCATATTTGCTGCGCTTAGTCGTGGATGCTCCGGTTCCCGAATAGGTTTTGGCCACGGTCTCATAGCCCTTGCTTCCTTCCGCCTTCGTCACCTTATTCAATTCATTGGTCTCCTCCTGCTGCGCCGTAGGGGCCTCCGCATCGATGTTGGCACCAAGACCAAAGGTATATTGATAGGATATGGCGGTTTTTTCCGTCACAGAGTCTGCCTTTGTCGGGCTGTTGGAATACTGCAAAACGGCTGTATTCATGTTCTCTGCAAAATTCAGTCCGGCCTTCTTGGTCAGCTCCGATTGATAATGAATCTCCACAGCCTTTGTCCCGTGACTGCGCAGATACGCATCGGCAAATTCCAGGGTAAATGATGTCTTGCTGCTGCCATAGGCCACCTTCCAGGTGTCCTTTCCTTCTGCAACCGCTGTCCCATCCACCAGAACCTTCAGATCGTGAATCTTACCAAAGCATCCTCCTTCCAGTTCATCCTGAATTCGGAAGGTCACACGAGAATAATCCGCTGAATAGGACGGAATGGTCATCGAATCAATCACAAATTCCAAAGTGTCTCCGATTGCTGCCGAGCGGCCTCTTGTTTTCCTGCCGTTCAGCAGGACTGATTTCTGCAAATCCGTCGTTGATGACTTCAGATAGGCACTGCTATCCTGGAACCAGCTGCTGTAATCCACGCTGCCGCTTGCAATCGTCATCTGATTCGCATCCGTCACATTGACTGCAGCTACGGCCGGGTTGTAAATCGTTTCGCCGCTCCCTGTTACCAGGATCAGATATTCGCCCGGCTCAGCCTGCAGTGTCCAGGTACCGGATGCCGCATCAAAGAGGCTCAGAGGCATTCCCTTTACTGCCGAAGGATTCCCCTGGATATAATCCGCAATTGCCGTAATCTCAGCTGCTGTTGGCTTTTGAATATCTGCGAGCTTCATATGCTCCTCGTCCACCAGAACATAGCCTGTCAGCTTGTTCTCCTCTGAGTAGGTTCCATCCACCACCTGATATGCGGTTACCGTTGCATTTTTCTCCTTTACATTCGTCACCGTGATGGTTCCACTTGCCATCTCTGCTGCATGCACCGTCAAGGCCGCATTTCCCATCACAGCATTCGGCAGCATCACAGCAATGCCGGCTGCCAAAGCTGCCACACGAATCCCTGTCACTACATTTGCGCCTCTTCTGCCTTTCATTCGCTTCTCCCATTCACGAATTTTCCTCTGTGCTGACCGGTCGCCTCTTCGGTGCCCCCGCGTCTTCATGTAACCCTTCATGTTCAATCCCCCTTACAGTACTTTTTATCCATCCAAGGCTTTTCAATGAAACTCTTTCATAAGATTCTCAAACGTAATCTCTCGATGAAACCCTTCAACAAAACTGCTCAATGCTGCCTCTATCTTCTGTGTTTTCTGAATTCGTAAAGCCCCTTGCCGCAGGCGAAGGCCACGGCCAGTCCCACCGCAATCAGGACATACCTGCCGATTCCTTCTCCACCGGTATTGGGCAAATCTACCTTTTCCTGCATCGGCTTCTCAATGACATGGATGAGGAAGCGTACTCCGACCTTTCCATCTGTCTCCTTGTCATAGGTGCAATTCTTGCGGCTGCAGGTCTGGGTAAACTCCGCCTGCGATGTAATATCCTCTCCCAGGGAGCCGTCTTTCTCACGGTATATTCCGGCAATCACCGACAATGGCTCCTTCTGCTGAATGATCGTCTGACCGTTTACTTCCTGCACACCCTGCGGAATGGTAATCCGATATCCAAGCCTTGGCTCATTCTCCTTTTGTGAAGTTGTTCCATCCGGGCACTTCCAGGAAAGATTCAGCAGATGCTCTCCAAACGCCGCAGAATCTGTCGAATCGCCGACTGTTACATCAACCGGATCCCCCTGGTAAAGTGTGGAATCCTGAAAGTCAAGCTCCGGATGAAACACATGCACATTTCCGGAATCTGTTACAGTCAGCGCTCCAAAGTGGCCCGATGCAACCGGCTCCGCCTTGCAGGTCAGAAGATATTGACCGCAAAGATCTGTCTCAGATTCGTTCCAGTTCCACGAACAGCTGTCCAGTGACTGGCCGGCCGGAACGTTCAAGGTCCCCTTTACCGCTCCGTCGTGATCTGTCAGCGTATAGGAAATATTGACATTTCGGTTCTTGCTGCCGTCCGGCTTCCAGACATTGGACTGCAGAATCAACTGATCCAGATAGGCTTTATCCGGCACATAGATGTTCTGGTCCTGCATCTGAACCAGATAGCGCGGTTTTAAATCTGCTGACGGAATGGGATATAACACTTCCGGAGTGCCTGTCCCTGCGTCCTTATAGATTCCTGATGAACTGCCATTAGTGGGTAATTGATTGCCGCCGAAGGTTGCCTGCGGCTTGATACGAAAAGAAATGATGAGTTTGCTGCCTCTGGTGCTGCCGGAGCCGCCGCCCGAACGAGGATTTTCGGATACATAATTGGCGCCGTAATCAAATCCCTTTACGACCACCTTATTGTCTGCATCCGATACCGATACCTCTCCGGTAATATCCCGCGGTGTTCCCCAGCTGCCGTTCCCCTGATACTCGGCCACGCAGACCTGCACCGGTTCCGATGTGTCTCGGTAAAAGGGTTCCTGGATCGTATCCCTTGCCTCGGTATTGCCATTCAGCTCTGAATCCGCTGTATTGACCTCCTCTGCAATCGTACGAAATACGGAGGCAAGACTCGATGCCTCTGAAGTTGTGTAATAATAGGTGTCCCTCTTCTCTCCCCTTGTACTGCCGGCATCTCCTCCATTCCAGGCATTCGGTGTATTGAGATCCTGCGCATGCGGATTATTGGAAGACAACAACTCCATGTAGCGCTTCACCAGATTGAGACCGTTCTCGTCACTGGTATTCACCTCTCCCGTGTAATCCGAATTAAAATAGGCCTTTGCAAGGTAATCGTCCCTTCCAATTGGGGAAAAGGTAGGCATCGGATCCCCGGGATTTACGACAGTATTGGGATCAGATGTTATTGCGAATACTTCAATTCCGCTTTCCTTCATGGATCTTGAGGTTGCCAGGCATTTGTTGGCGAACGACACCAAAAATCCAGAAGTCCCTTCGGTATTGGGAACGCCGTCTGTGAACAGAATCACCGCTCGTTTCCTCTGCGGATCCGACTCCTGGTTCATGATCTGCTGTGCATACCCCAATCCCACATCCATTCTGGTGATCCCATTTTGGGTCAGGCCGCTGACAACCGATCGCATCGATGCTGCCCCAGTAGCATCTGCCCTTGTCAGATGCTGACGGATTCCGGAATACTCCGCACTGCTGTAGTTCACAATAGCAATCCGACTCTGCACCGATTCCTCAATGCCCTGATTCTGCTGTTCGACAGCCGTAATAAAGCTGTTCGCTGCCGATTTCAGTGCCTCCAACCGGTTGGCTGCTCCCGGCATCGGGAGCTCCATACTGGTGGATGTATCCAGCACCAGCACCACGTCGGACGGCTGATATTGGGTTCTCGTTGTTCCGGAGACCCAGGATTCCAGCTGAATCTGTAAGGAACCGTCTCCATTATTGCGAAGGGTTTTTGTTACATGGACTCCCGCATTGCTGTTCTCCTGTGTTATACTGTCCCCATCGGTACCGGAGATAGCAATCTCCTCTGCCGTATATCCCCGGATTTCTTCCGGAAGCTCTTCTGCATTCGCAGGAAGGGCCATGTTCCCGATAACAAACAGAGTCGCCGCAAGGCAGGCTGCCAGCCTCCTCGTTCCGGCTCGTACTGCATTCTGTTTCCGAACAAGACGCTGCAGCACGGTGTGCTGTAATGACTGTTCCGGAACCGTTCTGATCTTCTTCATTGTAGATACCCCCATGAGATGATGGTAACTGTCTCGAGCACTGCTCCCTGCCATTAGAGATCGGCCAGGAACCCCAGGCAGCATCGAAACCGTTACATGTGCGTGTACCTTGATTCAGTGAATCCCGTAATTCCGTTATCTGTTCCGTCAGCCACATCTGCAGATGTCTCCCATCCACGGAACCGGCTGCCGATGGCATCGACAAACTCTGCCATAACAAAGCCCATTTCATTAGCCATTCTCAAAGCGAGTGACACCGCTCCTTCCAGTGATCGCCATCGAGATGGGTACGGAGTAATTAACGTAATTAGCTAAATAGTTATCTGACTTTTTATTCTGATCACGGTACACATTAGAAGTGGCCGGAAATCCGGCACCTGTTGACAGGATGTTCTCTGCGGCAGATCGCCGTCAGGACATAGTCCGAATTATAGATATTTCATCTCAAAGGAAAAGAGGATTGGCATGAACGATAAAGATCTGGCATGAAAGGTCATTTTATGCAGAAAATCCGTCTCGAGCTCTCCCATCTATCCCCATCCTCCATTGATTGCCTCTCCCGAGCCTTGCTGACTTTAGCAGAAAGTCTGCCGGAGCCTGTTCTCTTTGAGTTGTCTGCAGACTCCGCTCCGCACACTCCCATTCCCGTCCTCGTCGCACCGGGTAATTACCTTCCCACACAGACCCTTTTACTGCCACCGGATGACATTATCTGCATCACAACGGATCGGCATTACCTGAACATTCGCTGCACCGGCTGCACCCTGCGAGCCCGCATGCGCTTTCAGGACATACAAGAGCTCCTCCCCACTGATCTCTTCCTCAGTCCCTGCCGCGGCATTCTCCTGAATCGCAGCTACATCAACCATATACAAGGCACCGATCTCATCCTGCAGGACGGCTCACAATATCCCATTTCCCGGAGACTGCGCAGACAGATTCAGAATCAACTACGTTTCCGGCCGAAGCATGCAGAATAATGCACAGAATAATTCGCGGCATACCTGTAACATTTGCGCCTTAGATGCGTATGTATATGTATAACAAACAACCACACACCGCTAACAAAGCGGAACACCAACACAAAAAAAGGAGAAAACAAAATGAACAACAAGAACATGACAGCAGCAATCGAGGCAGATCTGGAAAAGGTAAGCGGCGGAATGATTTATGATCTGTTCAGAGAAGCAGACTATCCGCCGACGGAAATCGAGTTTCCCGACGGAAAACGCATTATGATTGTAATTGCGTAAAATCCATACCTGTGTGAACAGTCATCACCACAAACAAAATCATTGTAACGATTTAGTAAATGCCAAAAACACCCCCGGAAGATCTGTCTCTTCCGGGGGTGTTGTCCTTGTCTAAACAACGTTCGTTATAAACTTTTTACCGTCTTCTGCGTCTGCGCATCAACAGCAGTACTGCCACCAGGAACGCCGTTCCTGAAAGTGCCGCTACGATTCCGGACAGGAGCAGATGACTGTCATCGCCTGTGCGGGCATTCGTTGTTTCGCCATGTGTCTGATCTGGCGCAGACGTCGTTGTTCCTGTCTGCTGCGTCGTCACAGACTCTCCAGGAGGCACATCCGTGCCGCCGTCCGGTGTCGTTGTCGATACTGCCGGGGGAACCTCATTGCCGCCGTCCGGATCTATCGACGTTGCCGGCGGGACGTAGCTGCCGCCGTCCGGATCTGTCGACGTTGCCGGCGGAACGTAGCTGCCGCCGTCCGGATTATACGGCGGTGTGTCCGGTTTGTCCTCACCGCTTTCATCGTGCGGCGGTGTGTCCGGTTTGTCCTCGCCGCTCTCATCATGCGGCGGTGTATCCGGTTTGTCCTCGCCGTCCATGGCAAATTCCACGCGGATTACGTGGTTTTTACTAACCTTGCTAAAGGTAAAGTCTGCTATGCCGTTGCCTGTCATCTTCAGCTCACCCACAATGGTTTCATCTGACGTCTTAAACGTGCCGTCCGTGAGCTGCAGCGAGGTTCCGTCCACCTTGATGCTCTGGATATAGTAGCCATCCCCGGCCTCCATGCGGTAGGACTGGTCCTTTCCTGCCGCCACCGTCACCTCTCCTGCGGGATCGATGATTCCACCCTCGCCGGCCGATGACTTGATCCGGTAGATGATCTTCTCGTACTGTGCTGTTGCCACGACATCGTTGGCCGGCATCGTAAAGGTCAGCTCCTCATGGCCGTCAATGGTGATCGTGTCCTCCGCTGCCGCACGTGCGCCGATTCCGACAAACCGCAGGATCTTCTCTGCAAGATTGCCGTCAACCGCACTCTTTTTAAGGCCCTGGATCTTCCAGCCGATGAACTTCTCATCCTCAGCCGGCTCATCCGCCTTGATCTGAACGGATACGCCTTTCTCATAATCTCCGTCTCCGGTTCCCCGGATGACAGTTACATGATAAGTCGGCTTTTGATGCTCCTGTGCCTTGAACTCAACGCGGATGGTATGGTCGGCCGTTACCTTTTCAAAAGTAAACTGTACCTTCCCGTTCTCATCGACCTTCAGCGGTCCAATGGTCTTGCCGTCCTTTTCGAAGGATCCTGTCTTAAAGCTGTCGCCGTCCTTCAGCGACGTGCCGTCGACCTTGATATCCGAAATGTCATAGCCTTCGTTGGCCTTCATGCTAAAGGACTGATCTTTCCTATCCTTTACCGTCACCTTGCCGCTCGGGTTGATCGTTCCACCCTCGCCGGCCGATGCCGTGATCTTGTGTGTCACTTCGCCCGGCTTTTCCTTGTAGGTTGCAGTCACCTCAACGTCATTAGACGGCATCGTGAAGGTTGTCTTCTTCTGACCCTTCTTGATTGCACTCTGCACAGTTCCGCTGTCGTCGCTGTTGACCTCCCAGCCGCTGAACTCATAGCCGCTCTTTGGCTCGTTTGCCTGAATGGTCACAGTTTTGCCGGCCGCATAATTGCCGCTGCCATAGCCGCTGTTCACCTTCACCCGGTATGTTTTGAATACAACGTGAATGGTGTGGTCTTCGGTGACATCCGTAAACTCATAGGTCATGGAGCTCTGGTTCGTAACGCTGACCGCGTTTCCGTCCACCTTTACCGAGCTGATCATCCAACCATCCTTTGCTGTCATGGTATAGGACTTGCTGTCTCCATCATTCACCGTCACTGTTCCGGAAGGGCTGATGGTGCCGCTGCCCTCCGATGTTGCCTTGATGGTATGCGTGATCGGCTCCAGGATGGCCTCGGCCGTGACATTCATTGCCGGCATCTTAAAGCTTAGTGTCTGTGATGTAGTCTTGTCTCCTTTCATGTCCGGCAGGCTGTCAATTGCCGCACCGTTGTCGGTCTGGATCAGCTTCCAGCCCTTAAAGGCGTAATGCTCCTTCTGGTTTGCCACAATCGATACGTCTGCATTCTCTGCAAAATCACCGCCGCCGCTTCCGTTGATAACGGTTACGTGGTACTGCTGCTCCTGTGTCTGTTCCTTCTTGCGGAAGGTTACCTCAATGGAGCCGTCAGCACGAACATTCCGGAACGTATAGCTTCCGGACTCTTGGTCCTTGAACTGATCTGACAGATCCTGAGAAACGTAGTTTTCTGTCGTTCCTTCCGAGGCGCTGTCGCCCGCGCTTCCGGAGCCGCCGCCCTGACGGTCGACGACCTTTACCGACTCGATGACATAGCCGTCTCCCGCCGAAAAGTCATACGTCTGACTCTCGCCGCGCAGAACGCTTGCGGTTCCGCCCGGATGAATCCTTCCGCCATCACCGGCTTTGGACGTAATCTTGAATTTCACAGTTTTAAAGTTCGCTGTTACCGTGATATCATGCGCCGGCATGGTGAAGACGATCTGCGATGCGTATTTCAGCTCCTCTTCATTGATCCAGGAGGTGTTATTCTCATTGCTGCCCTGGCCGGAACCGGACGAACTACCCTGGCCGGAACCGGATGAACCGCTCTGTTCCTGGCCGCTGCTGCCGCCGGACGTATCCTCCTGCTGCGGCTTTGTCATTACTGTGCCGTCCTTGGTGGTATAGGAGGTAATGTTCCCGCGATCGATCTGGTCCAGACCACTCCAGCCTTCCCAGTCCTCGTAATCCTTTTTGCTGCGCGGCGCAATGGTGACGGTCTCTCCGATCTTATGTGTTCCGCTGCCGGAGCCGTTCTTAACCGTGACACGGTAAACAGGGTAAACCCATACCAGTCCTTTCCCTTCCTTTTTGCTCTTGGACTTGTCATTGGTAACCGCTGCCGTGCAGGAGGTCGTTATTTTGACGGCGTCCTTCTCGTCATAATCCGTCTTCGTGCAGCTAAGGCCGAACACGAGGCCTACCTGCACAAGGTCAAAGCCGATGAGCGGCTTTGTAACCAACTCCGTTGTTCCCAGAACCGGGGCCTTCAGCCAGGCACTGCTCTTCCAGAAACTCCATTTCACCTTGAAGTGCGAAATTTCCTTGCCCTTTAAGAGAATCGGATGTGCCTTGTCCCAGTTCTCCGAGTTCGTAAAGTCAGAAATCGACGGAATGTAGGCCGCCAGAAGGAACCCGAAGTGGTATTTCTGAATCTTCTGCTTTTCCGGGACCAGAATGAGGTGTGCTTCATCCTGCGGCTTGTCCACAATGATGTAGTACCAGCTGGCTACCGAGCTCGTTTTCTTCGTATTCGGATCGTAGGCGATGGCCTTAATCTGGCGAACGCCGTACCATTCATCCTCCTCTTTCTCATTGCCGTTGTCATCTTTTGTTGTCTTCTTGCCAAGGTAGAGGAACACACGCTCATTGTCGTCCTTCTGGAACTGTATGCTGCCTTCCTCATTCGGCTTAGGATCCGGAACCTCCTTGTCGCCGGTGGGGTCACCGACGGTGTACCAGATCTGAACCGGCTCCTTTTGCGTGCCGCTCTCAGAGCCATTGCCCTGCGAGCCGGAGCCTGTACCGGTTCCGTCGCCGGACGTACCTGCGCCTTCGCCTTCGGTACCGCTCTGTTCGGAGTCGCCCTGCGTTCCCTCACCTTGCGCAGCATCTGTGCCGGTGCTGCTCGTTTGCCAGGTGTTGTGCGTCAGAATCTCGGCAACGGTGTGCTTTTTCTCGCTCTTGCCATCCACCTCAACGACGCTGTAGCTGTAGGGCTGCTGATCCTCCTTTTTATATTCACCGTCCCGGAAGTCCTTCTGTTTGTCAACATAGCCGGTTGTCGGAATCGGTGCCTTCGAATCCTTGTCGATGTTCTGCAGCAGGTACATGTTCGACCCGAACTGTGCCGTCGGCGGTGCCAGGCTGTCATTGACGGTTACCTTACTGCTGGCGGTCTTGCCATCCGAACGGGTTGCCGTAAGGATCACTTTTCCTTCGGACTTGCCGGTCACCGTGATGATCTGCATGCCCTCCGACATCTGCATGATGTCTCCATCGCTCCAGTCAATGATCTTCCCTGTGCTCCCCGATCCCTCGGAGCCATCAGAGCCCTCTGCATCCTCGGAAGCGCCTTCGCCTTCGGACTCATCGCTGGCTCCATTTCCTTCGGGATCCTGCGACTGGGTCCATGTAATCTGCGTATCTACCTGGTACTCTGTGCCCTGCGCAGCACTGCCATCTTCCTGGCTGCCTTCGCCTGCACTGCTCTGATCGGAGGTATCTGTACCTTGACCGGCACCGCCGCCTTGTTCCGTGCTGCCGTCCTCGTTTTCGTTCATAACAGAGGTGTAGAACAGCGTGAATTTCTGCTGCTCATCGATGCTGATCTCGGCCTCTTCGGGCACGAGCTTCATATCGCCCCGGATGAGGTAATAGGTGAAGGCCTTTGTCTCACTCCGCACGCCTTCCTCGGCCTCTCCGGTATCCGATGCACCCTCGCCTTCGTTCTCTTCGGAGGATTCCACAGTTCCCTTTCGCTTCACATAGGCGCTGATCTGATACACGTTGAAGTCGTTGACTCCGCCGCCTTCCTCAACCTCCTTATACGGGAGCTCCAGTTCCTCGCCCGCATAGTACAGCTGATAACCGTTCTCTGCGGCCTCGCTGTCTGCACTCGCGCTGATCATGTAGTAGATCTCGTAGTCTGCAAGGTACTGTTCGATCTCTGCCTCTGTCTGGCCCTGAATTTCCTCCGGAAGCGTTGTTTTGTCAATGTCCAGCTGAACCTTCAGTGTCTCGTTCTCGAGCTTCTCGACATTGTAGGTGCCTTCCTTCGGCGTAGCCTTCGGGGAAGGGACGCTCACCGCATCGTCACTGGCAACTGTGATTTTGGAGAATGCCTCCTTGGGCGTCTGCTGGTGCTGTGCATTCGACGTATCCTCATAGACCCGCACCCTGACCTTGCCGTTTTTCAGCGCCTTGACCGGGAGCTTCCAGACGCCGCCCTCGAGTTTATAGCTCGTTGTGTCGAGTGTGATGACCTCGGCAGGATCTGTCTCCTCAGCGTTCTTTTCGTCGTCCTTAGAGGAACTGCTGTCATCCTTTGCTGCGCCATCGTCCTTGGATTCGCTGCCGCCCTCGCTGCTCTCGTCCTTACTCTCTTCCTTTTCGCTGTCCGTTTCTGCGTTTAAGAGCTCGACCTTCAGTGGGAATTTCCCGCTGTAAATTACGGTCAGCGTGCTCTCGTCTCCTGCCTGCATGGTCAGCTCTGCAGGAGCGATCGACAACTCTCCGTCCATCAGCGTATAGGTCCAAGTGCCCGGCTCGCTGTCGTAGGTGTCAACAACCTGGTCCTCTGTCTCTGCGTTGCTGTTCTTTACCTTGCGGTGGATGTAGGCCCGGATCGTGGCAGAGGTCGCCAGATCGCCGGCCTCCTTCTCAATGGTGATCTTGCTCTCGGGGTCGTACTGCTGGTACTCGCTCTCGCCATCCTTCTGCGAGATGGAATACCAGATTTCATCCTCGTAGGAAAGGTTCTCGTTCAGACCATCGCTTTGGGCGGAAGGATTCGGGTTCTTCAGTGTGACGGTCAGCTTGCCGTCTGCCAGATCGGCAACGTTATAGATTCCTTCCGAGGGAGCTGCCGTCGGCGGCTTGATATAACGCACGTCCTCAATGGTAATCTTTGCGGTCAGGAGCGGATTGATGTAGGTGTTATCTGCCTTCTTTCGCAGTTTAACCTGCACCATTTCCTTCTCTTTCGTCGTGTCGCCTGCTGCCGCCGTTGCCGTCACCGTAAACGAAACACGACCGCTCTGTCTGACCTCCATCGTATCCTCGGTTGTGCCATGCGCCTCGTAGGTTGCAATGTCCGGCGCTCCCGTTATTTGCAGATAATCGGAATACCCCTCTGCAATACAGATATCACCGGCACTAGCCAGGGTGTAGTCGTTGGTGTAGTAGGCTGTAAAGGTCTTCTGTCCGTTCACACGCAGGGTCGCATGATCCGGGATCAGCAGATACTCGCCGTCAATCAGGGTGTAGGTGAATACCGCGGTCTCACTCGTTTTGGTGATCTCTGTGGTATCGTCTTCCACGGCAGAATTCTGAACCGTGTAGGTTCTCTCAGCATAGGCATAGATCGTCTTCGTTGTGTGATCCTCTGTGGTATCACGCTGAATCTTTACCTTTTGATCCTCCAGGTCCTTACTGTTGTCGTAGAGCTGATAAGAACCTTCCTCACCGGTAAGGGAGTAGTAGATCTTAATCCCGCTTTCTGACTTCTCAAGTTCATGGTGGAGGCCAACCGACAGGGTCCCGTTTGCGAGGAGATTCGCATTGTATGTCCCGTGTTCCTTGTCTGCGGTCGGAGCAGCCAGGGAATCGACGACCGTGATAAAGGCCGTCTTTGGCGTTTTCGCGCCTTCATCCACGGATGTATCCTCACCAGAAGGCTTCTCATAGACCTTAATGTTGACCTTCGCTCCGTAGTCAGTTGCCTCGGTCGGGAAAATTCCCCTTACCATATAGGTCGTGACGCCGGTCGGATCCGTTATCACATTGCCGTTCTCATCCCGGCTGCCGGAGGTGTCCACCTCTTCGAGATAGAACCCGGAATCCGACGGAATGGTCCATGGATCATGATCGTACTCTGCGGTATAGTACAGCGATACCGTCTGGGTCTCGCCCACCATGATGGACGACTTCTCCGGCACCAGAACGTAGTCGCCGTTAATCAGGAAGTAATAGAACCTGCTCGTTGCGGAGTATTTTGTTGCCTCCTTTTTCTCAACAGTTACATCCTCATTATCTTCATCTTGTGCCAGCGTGCGGTTGCCATGCTCGATGTAAGCCTCTACGAGGTAAGCAGCAACGGTTTCCTCCTCATTGCGTGTGAGCGGGATCTGTGTGTCCTTTTGGTACAGGCTCCACTCTGTGGTGACCTGATATTCGCCGTTTTCATCCCGCTTGCTGACACGATAATAAATGTCGTTATACTCAAAGGTTTCCGTACCAGACGCAGCATCTTGGGAATCCTTTCGCTTATTGGGATCCTGTAATGTGACCTTAAGTTCGCTGCTGTTGTAGGTTCCGGGCTCCGAGTTGGCCGTCGGAGGCTTAACGTCAGAATCATCCGTTATCGTGATCCTCGCGGAAGCGTAGACCGTTTCAACTGTCGCCGTACTCTCATCAGGCGTTTCGCTTCCCAAATCTCCTTCCGAGCCTTGCTGTTTCCTTGTCAGCGTTGCAACCAGATAGATATAGCCATCGGCTCCGTTCTGACCAAGGTCGGCGGTTGATTTTACTGCCGTAACGTCTACCTGTGCCCAGCCGCCGACGAGCTCATCCTCAACCAATTCCTTCGATCTCGAGTCGGCAAATGTCTTCGGATCTATCGTTGCTTGCTCAGCCGAACGATTCTCCGGTGTTGACTGATCATAAACATCAAGAACTTCATCCAGATCTTCCTCAACATTATCAGGAAGCGTAAACTCATAATCTCCGGTGTAATACAGCGTGAATGTCTGTATTTCACCTACCGACATCTCTTCCGGATCCGGAGTCAGCAGATACCCTCCGGTTTCCGGCGACAGAATGGTATATTCCAACTGCCTGATCTCGCTGGCTTTGTTCGACCGGCGGGTTCTGACATAGATTGTCTTCGTTACATATTGTTGCTTCTCAAAATCAAGAGGTATGGAGACGGTCGTTGTCTGGTTTTTTCCTTTATAAAACCAATTCTTTTTATCGTAGGAATAGGAAATATAGTCGCCGTCCCGGTATCCTTCGTTCGGGATCTTCAGCGTGACATTGAATTGGTTCTGTCCTTCCGTTGCGAGGTAGGTTCCCGGCGTCGGCGAAGGCTTAGGAGCAACAATCTCTTCCTCCGCATTCAGGTGATAGTCCCAGCACACGATCGGAGAGTCATAATTTACCGTTCCCTGCTCTGTGGTCACCGTATATCTGCTGAAGGCATAAATCGTATAGTCATCGCTGCTGCCGGTGGACTCCAGATTAATTACCTTGGAACGATCGTTCACTTCTGTAAAGTTCAGCTTAAAAGCATCTTCACTTGTGTAAGGTTCGCCCACATCCCCATTGTGAACATAATAGAAATGCAAGGTTTCTGCCTTATTTAACTCGCTGCTGTTTTGTGATATCGTCACATCCTGTGACCCTGTGTATGTCCCCTCGGGCTTGTCCGCTATCGGTAATGCAACCACCTGCTCCGCCGCCCTAATGCGATATGGCACACTCACACCGATCGTCTCATCTTCGTATCTCAGCTGTATTTTTCCCTGACTACCTGCGCTTCCAATTGCAGTAACCAAGTACTGATCGTATGGATCCTCCTCGCTGTAACTCCCTATTTTCGTAATCTGTAATGCGTTCGTGTCATAGGTAACCTGCAGATTTTTGCCAGGCTTGCATTTTACCTTAAGGGTATCATAAGAGCCTGTAATCATGTCCAACTTGGTCGGGATGACCTCCAGCCCTTCCTCCATATCACCAATGTGAAAGGCTTTTGTCGTCATATTTCCGTAGCATTTGGAGCCATCATCATTCGTTTTCACGGCATACGCTGTGACGTAAGTCGTCGACCAATACCACGGCTGCTCCCCCGAGTTAGTGTACTCCCCTCTCAAGAGAAAGGTGCCTGTATACTTTTGATCCGATGAAGGTGTTGCGGTAAGGGCTACATTCTCCAGTCCATTTGAGACTCTGTAATAAATCTCATACTGACTACCATCTGTACCTGTGCCCGTGTACTTGTCACCATCGAGTGTCACATCATTTCCAAAATCTATGCTGCACTGATACTTCCATCTATTATCCCCGTATGACACAAGTTTAATAATCGGAGCGGGAATGTTATCGTCATAGCCATAGCTATCGCCGTTTGCAGCGGCTCTTCCAGTGTTCTCATTGTTCTCATCATCGGAAATCAGCTGCGGCTCAGCCTCATTCAAACTCTTTGTAAGTGATCGAGCAGCGGTACTGCCGGCGTCTCCCGTCACAGTGCCCTCCGCTGCAGCATTCTCTGCCGTGCCACTCGTGGCTGCGAGCGCAGTATCCTCTGCCGTGCCGCTCGTAGCTGTGGGTGAAACACCCTCTGTCGTGTCGCTCGTGACTGTGGCTGCAGTATCTTCTGTCGCGTCGCTCGTGAATCCGACTGCGGCATTCTCTGTCGCGTCGCTCGTGGATCCGACTGCGGCATTCTCTGTCGCGTCGCTCGTGGATCCGGCTGCGGCATCCTCTGTCGCGTCGCTCGTGGATCCGGCTGCGGCATCCTCTGTCGCGTCGCCTTCCTGCGTTGTCGTTTCATTCGCAGTATTCCCGGATGCACTTGTTGTGTCTTTCGCCCCACTGTCTGTCAGATCGGTCGTGTTTACATTCACGTTCTGTTCGATCGGTGCAGAATCGACAACGCTCGCCGCTGCAGACATCTCATTGGACAGTAAGGTCACCGCCACCAAAAGCGTTGCCACAGCTCGTTTCATTCGTCTCATAACCATTCTCCTGATTACCGAAAATCAATCTATGTACAAATATTGTAACAGTTTAGCACCCATCTCGATTTTGGTACTCGAAAATGGCTGATGCCAATCGATAAAAAAACCGGGAGATGCTGTCTCCCAGGTTTTCCCGATCCATTGATTCTGTAGATTTACCAGTGCCGCGTTTTAAAAAGTAACTGTTCAGCGCTCATCTTGATTTTCCTTCGAAAAGCCTCGCTGCGGCCAGGTGTTTAAGATTGCTGTATTATCTTCTCTTGAAGATGGAGAAGATGAAATTACCAACTTTTTTGAGGGGCTGGTAACATAATTGGCTGCCTTTATTGCAAGCTTTTTCGCTGCATTGCCAATCGTGTTGTCCACTTTATCCCAGAAGTTGTTGATTGCCTTGGCAGTATTTTTCGAGAAGACGCGCTCCACAATGGTCTGCCGAACCTTTCTCTGAAACTGCGCCGGGATCTCATAGGTCTTCGTGATCACGGTCTTCACCATATCATCCACTTTGTCGCCAAACGACTTATCGTCTCGTGTCTCCCCCTTCTGGATCGCCTTAACCTCTTGCTCTGCTGCGCGCACGGGCTCCGCTGCGGGCACGTCCTTAGCCAGATCCTCCTGCACCGGTGCTGCGAACTGTTCCTCGATCACATCTCCGCGCTCTTCGGGTGCTGCCTGCTCGCTCTCTGCCGCGTCGTTCTGCTCCTTCGTTTCTACCTCAGATCCTGCCGGAGCGTCTTCCTCTTCGAGCTTATTGGACTCGTTCTCAGCATTCTCGATTTCGTTTTCCTGCGTCACTTCAATCGACGGAACAGTTTCCTGCTCCATCTCGGGAGCCGGTCCCTCTTCTTCCGGGGCCGTTTCCTCGGGAGCTGCTTCCTGCTCTGCCGGAGCCGTTTCCTCATATGCTGCTGTGCCTGCTATGCTTCTTTCTCTGCGATCGTAACAGAGTCCTGGATTTCATGAAGCATTTGATCGGTTATCTGCTCATCCGTGCAGCTGCGGACAAAATTGTAGGTGGCTCCATTTTGAAACATCTTCCTTGCAGTTTCTGCGATTCCTTCTGCATGACCTTCTGCACGACCTTCTGCACGACCTTCTGCACGACCTTCTGCAAGGCCTTCTGTTCTTGCTCTTTGTCGCTCGTCCCTAAGCTTGTCTTCAAAATACATAAAGCTCTCCTTGATTTGTACATCCAGCTTAATCTTCTGAATCTCTTGCTCTACACGTCTGCAAAAATCATCCTTCGCCGCATTTCCGTTCACCAGATTCAGAAAGTTCTGTAACTCTTCCGGAATGTCATTTTCTGTTCCCTTGCTGTTCAGGAACACCTTCATTGTACCATCTCCCAGCTCAAGATTCCGATCCGTCACCTCGATGTTTTTAAACCGATATATATGACGTCCCTGGCCGAACAAGTCAAACTGTCCGATCATAACAATGTACGAATCTGGAAGCTGATGATAAGCCTGCCCCATACGGAGCGTTTGTATATCCATCATACTCTGATAATATCGCGTCCGTTTGCTCACATCGTCAAGCCTAGCTACCTGCATCTCAACATCAAAACATTTTCCGTCAATCTCCGAATACACATCAAATCGAACGCCCTTACTGGTGAGATGACCATATTCCGTCTTCTGAATCTCATGTTCCCTGATTTCAGTAAGGCGCAGCTCCGGAAAAATTCGCTGCATGAGTCCCAGAAACAATTCCTTGTTCTTCATAACGTGAGCAAAAATCAGGTCTGAACTCAGCCCTGCTTTTTCCCACTTATCCTCCAGTGTTTCCTCCGACAATGCCACTTCTACTGCTCTGTTGATCTTTCTCATCCAAGTAACCCTCCTGCGATGAATGTGCAGGAGGCCCGATGCTGCAATCGAATTAGCGATTACGATACGATCTTGCTGTCAAATTGCAATGACAACAGCCCAACCGTCTCATTCGATAGTCCTTTTGGATTCTCTCTAAATCTTCTTACGAAACTCCTGCTGAATAAAATGGAATTTTTCGTGCATTCGTTCCGTTTGATATGAAACAGATTGGACTTCAGATTGATTGTACCGTTTATTAAACTTGCCGGCATCAACCACCACAGACAGGAACACGTTATGCACTTGCCCATATTGTAACAACTCGTCCGTTAAAAAGATAGTCGTAACTGCTTGGTACCTTTCTCGAACTTGCATTGCAAATCACTACCAGTCCTTGCTATGATCAATGTATCCGTTACGGCGGTTGTTTCATCCGCGCAGTAGCCTGAGAAGAATTGAATATATGACAACGCCTGCACAGCACAACAAAACCCTGCGAGGGATATTCCTCGCAGGGTTTTGACACTGTTTGACACGCTCTCATCCGAACAGCCAGCCGGCAATCTTTACCACTGACTTCACCGGTCCTGTCACCTTGTTGGCCATGACCTTTGCGATGGTCTTGCCGACCGTCCCGACGGAATCATCAAAGGAATCCATGGCCCCCTTAAAGGATGCTGCGGTTTCTTCTGAAAGGAACAAATCTGCCACTTTATTGCGAACCCATCTCTGCGCTCCAACCGGAATCTCATATGTCTGATCAATCACACCATTCATCGTATCGTCAATGCGATCGCACAATTCATCCGCTTTGTCTGCCTGTTCCTCAGGCTGTTCCTGCTCCTCTGATTGTTCCTGTTCCTCCGGCTGCTGTACCGTTTCTGTATCGCCGGAATATCTGGGGCTGTTCTTTTGTTCCTCTGCCACCTTCGCAGCATCGACATACTCTGTCTGATCTGCGGCATTCTGGCTGCTGTCCGCAGATACAACAGAATCCGCTTCAACCGGGCTGTCCCATTCCTCGGGTGCTGCGACATCATCACTGTCACTCACACTGTCCCACTCCTTGGGACTTACCGTTTCCGCATCGCTGCTCACACCGTCCCACTCCTCGGGATTAACAGGGGCTGCCGCTGTCTCAGATGCATCCTCGCTGACTGCTGCAGGCTCTTCTTCTGTGATCACATCTTCGTTCTCAGCAGATCCGTCCTCACTGACTGCCGCGGGCTCTTCTTCTGTGATCACATCTTCGTTCTCAGCAGATCCGTCCTCGCTGACTGCTGCGGGCTCTTCTTCTGTGATCTCATCTTCGTTCTCAGCAGATCCGTCCTCACTGACTGCCGCGGGCTCTTCTTCTGTGATCACATCTCCATTCTCTTCGATGGTCTCTGCGGAGGTTTCCTGCGCATGAACTGTCATGACGGGAAGCGGCTGTGCCGCAATCATCATCGCTGCCAGAAAACCAGTGAATGTTCTGACGACCTTGTTCTTCATGATGCAATCTCCTTTCTCATCGATTCTGCGTGATCCGTGATCCGATTGCTGCATCCGTTGTTGCCTTCACGGATACATACGCAGGCAATTCCGCAATGTTACAGAAATCGCAGCTTTTTTGCCTCACACGTCCATGACAGGTGCAAGGAAAGCTTCTCCCGGCAGTGACGGGCAAAAACGCGACAACAACCTCGGAAAGGACGTTCTGCACTTTACTCTACAACAATGCTCTCGATGACCTGCGGCTCCCACGGAGCATCGCTCCAGTTGGTCTTAACATCCGCAATTTGGTCCAGAACGTCCAGACCTTCCGTAATTTTGCCAAAGGCTGCATACTGGCCGTCCAGATGCGGTGCGTCCTGGTGCATGACAAAGAACTGTGAGCCTGCCGAGTTGGGGTCCATGGCTCTTGCCATCGACAGAACACCTCTTGTGTGTTTCAGATCATTCGGTATGCCGTTGGCTGCGAACTCGCCCTTGATGCTGTAGCCCGGACCGCCGGTGCCATTGCCGTCCGGATCACCGCCCTGGATCATGAAGCCCTTGATGATCCGATGGAAGGTCAGACCGTCATAGAACTGCTCGTCGCAGAGCTTTTTAAAATTCTCCACTGTGATCGGCGCAACGTCCGGATAAAGTTCTCCCTTCATCACACCGCCGTCCTTCATTGTGATCGTTACTGTATAATTCTGTGCCATACTCCATCTCCTTTTGTAGCTTTTTCACTTCATACACATCAGTATACCACGCACGCCCCTTTCCTCACACTGTGGGAAATGACGGCCTCACCAGCCCGCACAGCGTTTGCAATACACCGATATCAGGTCAAAATTACGTCTCCTCCAACAATTCGTGCCTCGCCTCTCCTGCCGGGTCCCAATTACGTCTCACCCGTCAATCTGACATAGATCGGTTCGTGATGCACGGCCGGCAGGAAGGTGTCGAACACGTCCTTCACCTTGAGCTTCAGGCTGGAGGTGTTGACACAAGGGTGACAGCCAAGGTATTCCCCCTTGACCACATCCTCGTCCACCAACAGCTGCACCTGATTGTCATGATCATTCATCAGTCCCATAATGCTGACAGATCCCGGCTGAATGTCCAGATATTCCTCCATTTTCTCCGAAGAGGCAAACGAGAGTCTCGCTGAATTGATCTGTGAGGACAGTTCCTTGGTCTTAAACGGCTTATCCCCCGGCATCATCAGGAGATAGAATTTCGTCTGCTGCCGGTTGCAGAGGAACAGATTCTTGCACACCAGACAATCCAGAACCGCATCGATGTCGTGGCAGGCCTCCATGGTGTCTGCATGACCGTGATCGGTTCTCTGATAGGAAATCGCCAGAGAGTCCAAAAGGTCATAAACACGAACCTCCTTGTCCTCTCTTCCCGCAATCTGCTCCGGCTCCGGTCGGCCATTGTATAATGTCAGTTGCTGCATAACTATTCCTTCATCCTCTCCGTATGTGTCATTTTTTGCCCAATCTGAATCCGTCCGCAGGCGGCCTATTCATGTTGAAATAGACAGGTGCTAAACAGATACAAAATAACCTGCCCCAGATCCGGAAACTTTGAGTAAACAACAGTAAAACAAATTTAGAACAGTAAACGACAGTAAAAATAAATCATCGCATTAGATCTTTGTGGTGAAAGGCGCTCTTGCCCGCCGCATAGTCTGCAACAATCTGGCCATGGCCATAGAGCCGGTACTTATAGGTAACCAGTCCTTCCAAACCTACGGGCCCCCTGGCGTGGAGCTTGCCGGTGCTGATCCCGACCTCTGCGCCAAAGCCGTAGCGGAAGCCATCGGCAAACCTTGTGGAACAGTTTCGGTAGACGCCGGCGCTGTCAACTCGCTGCATGAAATACTCTGCCGCTGCATCGTTCGTCGTCAGAATGGCATCCGTGTGATGCGAGCCATAGTGATTGATGTGCTCCACGGCCTCCTGCACATCTCCAACCAGCTTCACAGAGATCTCCAGGTCTCCATATTCTGTAGCAAAATCCGACTCCTCCATAACATCCATCTCCGGCAGCGACGTTTCCGCTGCCGTGGCCGTCTTTTCGCCTGCGCCGCTGTCCGTTTCCACTGCTGCGGTCGTCTTTTCGCATGTCGCATACTCGCCGCCATTTGCCTTAAGTGCGCACACACTCTCCTGCTGCGTGCAGGAACGCAGCAGCTCTGCCGCCTCCTTCGTCCCGTGAAGCCTCACACCGGCCTTCGTCAGTGCCTCCGCTGCCTTCGGCAGGAACTCAGCTGCAATCCCGCGGTGGATCAACAATGTCTCCGCAGCGTTGCAGGCCGCGGGATACTGCGTTTTCGCATCCACAATGATCGGAATCGCCTGCTCTTCGTCTACCTTCTCGTCTACATAGATGTGGCAGATTCCGCTGGAATGTCCCATTACCGGAATCTTCGTATGTTCCATAATATAACGAACGAATCGATTGGACCCGCGGGGGATTAAAAGGTCTACCTCGTCCTCGCAGGAGAGCAGCTCATCGATTTCGCTGTGCCCCTCTGCCTGGTACAGACAATCCTCCGGAAGGCCAGCCGCAACAACGGCCTCCTTGATGATACGGAACAATACCCGGTTCGTCTCTGCGGTCTCTTTGCCGCCCTTTAAGACCGCACAGTTCCCGCTCTTAATGCACAAAGATGCAACCTGCACCATGGCATCCGGCCTCGCCTCAAAAATAACACCGACCACCCCGATGGGTACGCTGATCCGATACAGATCGAGCCCCTCATCCAGCTGTCTTGCCATAAGGCGCTTCCCCAGGGGATCCGGCAGTCCTTTCAGCTGGCGAAGACCTGCGATGCTGTCACGCATTTTCGCCTGGTCGTATTTGAGCCGCTTTTGAATAGAAGGAGCAAGGTGCGCCTGCTCGGCGGCCTCCAGATCCCGGTGGTTGGCGGCATAGATCTCTTCCTCATGCTGTTCCAGTGCAGCAGCGATGCTCTCCAGAGCGGCATTTCGCTGCTCCAGCGAGGTGGCCGCCAGCTCCGGTGCTGTACGTTTCATGCTGCGAGCTGCCTCTTTGATCTGATTCATTCTGTGTACCTCTTCCTCACGATCCCAATCCATACAAAAAGGACGACATCACGGCACCATCGCCGGATGTCGTCCATCATTATATGCCACCAGGGTTCCAAGGTTCAAATTCCCGATGAGGGCTTGCTCTCAAGAGGGGAGTTGACCTTGGGACCCGCCAAAATATGAGTAAGTAGCCATTTTTCGCAGAAAAATGAGCGGATTACGAATATTTTGCGGATTGCGGGAGCGCAAAGCGCGTAGCAATCCGGGTAGTTCCAGGGTCCCAAGGTTCAAATTCCTTTCCCTCATCCGTTTCCTTTCACGGATGCCTTGTATTCCATGGATTCGATCTTGTTCAGGATCTCCTGCACATCAATGTCCTTGTAAAGAGACACGACGGCCTCCTTGTCAGCAAGTGAAACCTTCGCCAGGACGCCGTCCATGGCATTGAGACCATTTTCCACCCGAACGCGGCAGTTGTTGCACATCATTCCGTCGATGCTGAGCCGGATCTTCCTAATCGGCTTTCCGCTCATTTTCTTTTTGATGGGCTTTTCCTTCGGGCCGCCGCAGCAGTCTCCCTCGCCCCGCATATGTTTCGCCGCTGTTCTCACGGCGGGAACCAGAATCACAATCAGGAGAATTACAATGAGCACATTTTCCATAACTTCCTCCACGCGGCATCTGCCTTATCCATCCTGTCAATATTCAGCATATTGAGTGACACTTCAGAACAGCCAACTCGCGATAGATATCTCGTTATAGCTGCAGCTGTCAATGTTCCGCACATCGAATGATAATTCAGAGTCCCTTCGCTAAATGATCTGCAAGGATATCTCTGATGGCAGATGTTCCAAATGCATGAAAGGGGCCGCCACCCGGCAGCCCCTCTCTGTAATGTCTACGCATTCGTTTTGCTCTCGGACGGTGTCTTTGATTTCGTCTGTGACCCGCATCCCCCATGGGAATGGCAGGAGCCGGCAGACGGGCACCCGATGCATTTGACGCTGCCTTTTTTGCGGACGCGGTAGATATACATGCAGGCGCCTCCAACGATCAGCAACAAAATGACGGTTGCAATAATATTCGCTAACACACGATCACCTCAAATCTGAAGATTCCGGGATCAGATCATTTTCTGATCCTCGGCCGCTTAGGATTGCTACGTAATTTACGCTCCCGCAATCTTTACAGCATCTGATGAATACATCTTAGTCCAGCTTGTACTCTGTGGCAACGGCTTTCTGGCCCTTTACGCACAGGGATGCAACAATGGCAACCATGATCACAACAGCGATCAGTCCAGGGACAAAGCCTGCGCCAACAGCGCCGGTTGTTGCCAGAGTTCCGATCTGGTATACCAGGAAACCAACGGTGTAGCCGGTCATCAGCTGCAGACCAACTGCTGCCCAGAACCACTTTTTCGACTGCAGCTCGGAGCGAAGAGCACCCAGTGCTGCAAAGCAAGGCGGTGTGTACAGGTTGAACATCAGGTATGCAAGAGCTGCTATCTTTGTAATCTGCATAATAGCCATGACGTCATTTCCGGCGCCGGCTGCCATCTCCAGCTCCTCCGTATCGATGAAGTTCGTGATGGCAAAGCAGGTAGCGATGGTTCCTACAACGTTCTCCTTTGCGATGAAGCCGGTAACAGCTGCAGCGGCCAGCTGCCAGGAGACAACACCTACGATCGGGACGATCAGGATTGCAAACGGATGTGCAACCAGTGCAAGGATGGAATCCGATGCATCATCTGCTGCTGTCTGGAAGGTGATGGTAAAGGTCTGCATCATCTGTACTACAGTGTTGCAAACAAGGATGATGGTTCCGGCCTTTACGATGTAAGCCTTACCACGCTCCAACATGGACATTGCTGCGAACTTCAGGGAAGGTACCTTGTACTCCGGGAGCTCGATGATGAAGAAGCTCTTTCTGTACTTCATACCTGTGATCATCTTGACGATCAGTGCCCACAGCAGAATCAGAAGGATACCTACAAAGTACATGGTAGGTCCAACCCAGGATTCATCTGCAAAGAAAGCACCTGCGAACAGAGCGATAACAGGGAGCTTTGCACCGCAGGGCATGAAGGTTGCCAGCATTGCGGATGCGCGGCGCTCACGCTCGTTGCGGATGGTACGGCAGGACATGATGGCGGGGATGCCGCAGCCGGTTCCCAGAACCAGCGGAATAACGGTCTTACCGGAAAGTCCTACGCGCTTGAAGATCGGGTCCAGTACAACGGTTGCTCTGGACATGTATCCACAATCCTCCAGAAGAGCGATGAGGAAGTACATAACCATAACCAGCGGAAGGAAGCCAACTACGGCACCTACACCGCCGATGATACCATCAACCAGAAGGGCATACAGTACCGGGTTTGCATCGCCCAGCATATCGCCGACCCAGCCCTGGAAGGTCTCGATCCAACCAGTCAGGATATCTGCCAGCCAGGTACCTACGGTAGACTGGGAGATGTAGAATACCAGCCACATTACAGCAGCAAAAACAACGATTCCGATGATGGGATGTGTGATAACCGCATCAATCTTATCACCGATATTCTTCTCCTTCGTCAGAATCTTACGATCCTCAACCTCAGAAACGATGGCATTCACGAAATCGAAACGCTTCTTGTCAGCCTCGATGACGACCTGCTTGTTGGTCAGATCAATATCGCCCTGTACATAGGGAGCCTTCTGGCCCTTGCCCTCGAGCTCCGCTGCTGCTGCAACGCAGTCCTTCAGGCCCTGATCCGAGATTGCCGTTGTCTTGATGACAGGGCATCCCAGTTTCTCGGACAGGAGCTTTTCATTGATCTTGGTGTCCTTTTTCTCGTTGATATCGGTCTTGTTCAGTGCAACAACCACCGGAACACCCAGCTCCAGAAGCTGTGTGGTAAAGAACAGGCTGCGGCTCAGGTTCGTTGCATCAACGATGTTGATGATCGCATCCGGATGCTCGTTTCTGACATAGCTGCTGGTGATGCTCTCCTCCGAAGTGAAGGGAGACATGGAATAGGCACCCGGAAGGTCGACAGCGATCAGCTCCTTCGCGCCGCTGTAGTAAGACTTCTTGATCGGGCTTTCCTTTCTGTCTACGGTAACACCGGCCCAGTTTCCGATTTTCTCACTGCGGCCCGTCAGTGCGTTGTACATTGTGGTTTTTCCGCTGTTCGGATTACCTGTTAACGCAATTCTCATGGTAAACGTTCCTCCTCATATTTATTTCATGCCAACGGCATTGATATCAAACAGCTAATTGCAAACAACTGCAGCTATTCTGATCTAGATGCATCTATTTGCAATTGGCCGTTTCGAACGATAATTAGATACGCGTAACTCGCATACCAAAAAACAGGCACCCGTTCGTACCAAATTCAAAAAACGCAAACGTATTTTTCTCAGGTATCTCGTGGTGCCATCGCCACTGCCGGTGCAACCAAATCGTAATTGTTGCGTTCCATGTCAATTCATATCGAAAATGATATGCACCTGGCAACGATCAGATCTCAATTACCGATGCCAGCTCGCTGTCAATGTTGTATCTGGCATCCTTAATCGACAAAACCATGTTCCGCTTTTTGCGGGTTACAACGGTGACCGGTTGGCCCTCATAGCAGCCAAGGGTAAACAAGAAGCTGACCATGTCCTCATCGTCGGTCGTGATCTTCTTTACGATATATTCTACTCCCAGTTCCGCTTCATTTAAGGTCACAGGTGCCTCCTTTCAAGCCGTAATAAGCAGCTGCAAACGCAGGTTGTATGCTACCAACGCTATTTTTGGGCGTACAACGTCTATTAGCATTTTCTAACTCACAGTAAGTTACACTATTTCCTCTTCGGTGTCAACCGCAGATCAACAGTCAAAAGGGATCTTAAATCCCCCCCTGCAGCCGCTGTATGGAATTTTTACAGCAACATCTATCAAAAAGGGAGCCAGCTTTTGGCCGACTCCCTTCTATAATAACTATATGTATCTGTTTAGCATCCGGCGATTTCAATCATGAATTGGGCGCCTCTCGCACAAATTCATGACTGAAATTGTCTGTTCTATATCCCATTCTATATCCCGTTCTCTGCCGGTTCCATGAAGCGGCTCTCACTGCGATTCACGCCTGCCCCTTCTGTTATATTCGATACGCCTACCAGGAACATCTTCCTGCTGTCGTTCTCTGCAATGCAGTCCACCAAGAGCTGATAAAAGCATCCTGCAATGGAGAACTGCACACCATGCCGCCCGTTGACGGTTGTCGCAATTTCAGAAACCTCTACCAGAGCCTTTCTTGCAATAAAGCATGGATCATTGAACACAGCCTGTAAGCTCTCTTTATCCATAATGCCGCGAGATCTGAGAATCTCTGCCAATGCGTCATTCATGTAGCACACACGGAAAGAGGTGCCATCATATTCCGTCAGCGAGATTGCTCTGTCGTCAATGAGATTTATTCTTCCGACCGCATCATAGTAATGTCGCTCCTCCTCCATTTCCACCCTGTCATCATCTGTTAGGAACCGTCCGGCACCTGCAGCGAGTCGATCCGGCTTGCCGTAATAATACCCCTGGATCTTTTCGCAGCCGATGCTGTTCAGAAAATCCAACTGCTCTTTCGTCTCCACGCCTTCGGCCAGCGTCTGAATTCCGATCTTTTTGGCCATGTCAACGACTGAAGTGATAATCTTGAGTGAGCGTTCCCCGGTGTCCGACAAAAACCGCATATCGATCTTGATTTCATCGAACTCGTAATCCTTCAGAACATTCAGTGTCGAATATCCGCTGCCGAAATCATCCATCCACACCTGATAGCCACGTTCGTGGAACTGATTCATGACTTTCTTTAAATGTCTGTCATCGCCGGACAGGGAGCTCTCCGTGACCTCCACATGGATCATGTCCTTGGGAACCTCGTACTGTGCCACAATCTGTTCCACCTCTTCCAGAATGTCACAGAGTTCAAAATCCAGCCGGCTCAGATTGAACGACACCGGAACAAAATTCCTGTGGGCATCGGTCTCGCGGCGATAATCCTTACAAACCAGACGGACAATTTCCAGATCCAGCTTGTGAATCATGAGATTATCCTCAAGAACACTGATGAACAGCCCCGGCGGCATCATCCCGTAGGCCGGATCCTCCCATCTGGCCAAGGCCTCCATTCCGCAGAGCTTCCCGGTCAGTGTGCGAACCACCGGCTGATAATAGACCTGAATCCAGCCGGATTCGATGGCGCGGTCGATGTTTTCAACAATGTAACTGCGGCGCTCCACAGCGAGCTCCAGATCCCGGTCGTAGTATCTCCAGAATACATCTCCCACAACCTTGCCGCGCAGGCTCTCCGCCGCCGCCTTTGCCTTATCTCCGGCAGATATCACGGATTCCATCGGCTTGATATCATAAATTCCGGCCTGCAGTTCCAGCTTGCCTGCGCCCGACATGGACTTGAGCAGGCGATTCAACTCCCGCAGAACGTTCTCTACCGCTGATTTTTCAGACAAAAACAGGAAATGATCCTCCGAAATGCGACTTGCCAGATCAATCTTCTCGCTGCTTGACAGCGCATCTGCGAACCGACACAGTACGAGATCGCCCTCCTCATATCCGAATTTACGGTTGTATTGTTTGAAATGATGGAAATTCAGGAACACAATGACCGTCTCTTCTGCACGAGCCGGATCCATGGTTACCAGCTGAGCAAAGGCTCTGGAGGCGAACTGGTGCAAACTGCTAAGACCCGTCAGATGATCTCTGCCGGCAACCCATTCTGCGTGTTCCTGCGGTCTTTCTTTGCTAAGCTTCTCTTTGTCTCTATCCATGCTTTCCTCACACAATACGTTTTTCGTATCATTCCTCGCAAGAAATCCATATAGACAATGATCTTCTGCGCAACTTCCCCCTCGTACAGAAAAGATATACAATCCATACACAACCATTATACCAGAAGATTCACCGCTGAACAGTCTGCGCAAAAAATGCGCAAGATTTACACGGTTTCACCATCGACGAATCTGCGTCCAGGCATTCGCTGAACATCCGTTGAACAGTTTGCCGGACACTGGCCAGACATTCTGCCACCGTCCTGTCTTTTGGATGATGTATAAGCGATAAGGAAGCACGCGCCATGAATACTACAAAGAAAGAGCACATCCTCGGCCCGATTCTCACCCTTGCCGGCGGCACCTGCTGGGGCCTGTCCGGCTCCATGGGACAATACCTGTTCGACCACGAAGGAATGGACGTGCGCTGGCTCGTTCCGATGCGGCTCGGCCTTGCCGGAGTCATTCTCCTTGTTTATTCCTGCATCAAGTTCGGCCCGCACATTTTCGATCCGTGGAAAAACAAAAACGACCGGCGCGGCCTCCTTATTTACGGTCTTGCCGGCGTTTCTGCCTGCCAGTTCCTGTATTTCACCACGATTCAGCTCTCGAGTGCTGCAGTAGGAACCATTCTGCAGGACCTTTCTCCTGCGATGATCCTCCTGGTTTCCTGCCTTCTCGCCCGAAGACGCCCGAAATTCACAGAAATTCTGGCAATCCTTCTGGCGTTGTTCGGCGTGTTCCTTCTCACTACCGGAGGAAGTCTTGACAACATGCAGGTTTCTCCTATGGCGCTTGGCGCAGGAATTCTGTGCGCCGTTACAACCACGATCTACAACATGACCTCCGGCAAACTGACGCAGAAATATTCTGTCCTCCTCCTGCAGGGCTGGTCCTTTCTCATGGGCGGCCTTTGCGTGGCCATGATCTTTCAGACCTGGAATCGTCCCTACACTCCTACCGCAATGGGGTGGTTTGGCGTAGCCTTTGTGGTTCTCGTCGGCAATGTCATGGCTTTTCCTCTCTACATTCAAGGTGTGAAATACATCGGCCCGGAAAAGGGAAGTCTGTACGGCTTTGCAGAACCTGTAACGGCTGCCGTCGTTTCTACCGCGGTTCTGGGCAGCACCTTTACCGGCGCCGATGCGGTCGGCTTTGTCGCTATTTTCCTGATGCTGGTGATGATCTCCATCTCCGGCAGAAAGCGGCAATAGCTGCGGATATTCGCACAACACGACCGGCCGTGGGCGGGAGCGAGGGCGACTTTGGTCTGCAATGAAGCACACCTTTTGGAACGCATGCATCTGTATTCCGGTAATGAAAAAGAGGACATGGCGCTTTGCCGTGTCCTCTTTTTATTTATAGAGCGTAACGATGAAACATCACATCCCGATTTTGGTACTCGAAAATGCCTTATGCCACAACTCGAAAATGCCTTATGCCATTTTCTCCTTGTTCGGAGTGATTGCCGACATCGGAGAAACTGTATGTGTCAGGCGATCACGTGGATCCAGCCTTCCGGTGCCTCCAGCTCGCCTTCCTGGATGCCCAGAAGGGTGGTGCGGAGCTTGCCCATCCACGGTCCGATCTCGTCCATGCCGGAAGCCATCTCGATATCCGTTCCGTGGTCGTTGATCTTGCCGATGGGGCTGATGACTGCTGCCGTGCCGCACAGGCCGCACTCCTTGAAGTTGCCGTCCTTGATCTCCTGCAGATATACCGGGCGCTCATCAACCTTCATGCCGAGGTAATGCTCTGCCACGTATACCAGGCTTCTTCTGGTGATGGAAGGCAGGATGGAGTCAGACTTAGGAACAACCAGATGATCGTCCTGATCCACCAGCAGGATGTTCGCACCGCCGGTCTCTTCGATCTTGGTTCTGGTAGAAGAATCCAGGTAAATGTTCTCTGCAAAGCCTTCCTTGTGTGCCTCAACAATCGCATGCAGGCTCATTGCATAGTTCAGGCCGGCCTTGATGTTGCCGGTTCCGTGCGGTGCTGCGCGGTCATAATCGGTAATGCGAACATAGATCGGCTTTGCGCCGCCCTTGAAATACGGGCCTACCGGCGTAGCGAATACGCGGTACTGATAGTCATCGGCCGGCTTAACGCCGATAACGGGGCTGATGCCGAACATATACGGACGCAGATACATGCTGGCACCGGTGCCGTAGGGCGGAACCCATGCCGTATTGGCTGCAACGACCTGGTGAATGGAGTCTACGAACTGCTCTACCGGGAGCGGGGGCATCTCCAGACGCTCTGCGGAATCATACATTCTCTGTGCGTTCAGATCCGGGCGGAAACATACGATGTGGCCGTCCTTGGTTGTATAGGCCTTCAGTCCCTCGAATACGGACTGGCTGTACTGCAGAACGCCTGCGTCCTCGCTCATGACGATCATGTCGTCGTCAATCAGTCCGCCTTCGTCCCACTTGCCGTTTTCTGCCTTATAGTTGGCAACATAGCGCTTGTCGGTCTTCAGATAGGCAAAGCCCAGATTGGACCAGTCCAGATTCTTCTTTTCCATGTTGATCTTCCTCCTCTGGAATCACCCGGGTGGAAATTCGTTTTCTCGCCCGCGATTGAGTTATCCACAAATATCCTTCGTAAAGAATAATTAGCAACTATTATAGACCGCAGCCGTGTATTTTACCAGACAAAACACGACCGACTGGCCATGGTACAGCGTATAGTTATATGTTTTTCATATTGTACGCCTTATCTGTGTATATCTGGTTTGCGGCTGGGTGGCAAGCATGCGCGTCGCTGGGCCCTGCGACTCTTAACGCACGTTTTCGCTCGCCTTTACGGAGCTGGAGAACAGCACCGGGGCTGGCACACCCGCACGCAACGCTCCCCGCCGCCATGTTCTCGTCCCACTACGCTGTCGCTGCAGCCAGCCGGGATTTCGTCCCTTTTCGTGTTCCGCAGGGTCGCGCCTGCGCACGTCTTGCCGCCCTGCCGCAAACCGCAGATTCATTCGTCACACGTGCCTGTTTAGCCCCTGAAGGGTTCCATCATGTATCTGTCCACGAGTGGCCGATACTGAAATGGTGGTAAACCTGACATCTGCCAGTACGCATGCATCCGTCCACGAGTGGGGCGATACACTACGTCACAGGAATTCCGCGCAGCCGCATGGTGAGGCGATGGATCCTGCGCACGAGAACCGGTGCGGCCGACAGTAATTTAAGGTACAGGCGGTCGCGATGGGACAGGTACGGATTATCCTGAATCGCCGCATGGTTGTCACGCAGGTATTGCAGAACGTTCCGGTAGAACGTATTTTGGCGGTTCATGTCCCGAATCGGCACGTGCAGCATATAGTCCAGCCGCTCATACAGGGCAAAGCGTTTGGCGGCTACCTCCAGCTTAGGGTACCGGGGGACGAGTTCCTGTTCTACATAATCGCCGGCCTCGACGATGGCCACATAGACTCTGGAGAACTGGCTCACCTTACTCCTTCTGGTAAGGCTCCCCTTTCGGTGTACCACGCGGTATCCGATCTGCGGCAGGCTGTAGATGCCGTCCAGCACATCCACCAGATGGGTTACCAGACGAAAGTCTTCGGCCAGGGCTCCTACCTCAAAAGGATGCTCCAGCAGGATTCTTCGCGGTGTCAGCTTGGTGCAAAAGGATGCATCTCCTGTGTACAGGAGCATACTCTGTATGAACAGAACCGGCGGGATCAGTACCGGCTCATCCGGTGGGATAATGGCAGCCGGCAGCACATTTCCGTCCTCATCAATCTCCTCGCGCCCGATCTGAATCTGTACGTTGACCTTGCCCTGCCTGCGCATTTTCTCCATGCCGGACCTAAGATTCGCGAGCATGTCCGGCTTAATGAAATCATCGGAATCCACAAAGCTTATGTACTCGCCCCTGGCTTCCTGCACGCCGGTATTGCGGGCCGCGGAGGGCCCGGCATTGGCCTGATGGATAACGCGAATGCAGGAATACTCGGATTCCAGTTCGCGGCACAGTGCCAGAGAGCCGTCCTTTGAGCCATCATCCACCAGCAGTACCTCATAATTGGTGTCTGTCTGCGCACAGATGCTCTCCACGGTTTCCCGCAAGAATTGTTCTGAATTATAGACCGGCACGATCACCGAGATTAATTCCTGCATATACATCTCCCCCACATTAATAGATCGGTTTAGGGTCTTTTGATTTCAACATGAATCGGGCATCCCGCGGACGGATTCATGGCAACTATTCAGCACCCGCACCTGGGTTTTCCTGCAGAAAACCCAGTACAGCGTTTGCAAAATAACTGGCCGGATAATTCTCACTCGTCCTCTTCCTGCAGCAGCTCACCCACCAGGGAGCCGCTCTTGTCTGCCATCCTCGGAACGGACAGGAACGGTTTCAGGCAAGGATCCTTGCTCATCGGTCCTTCTGCCGGCAGCTCTCTGTCCAGGCGCTGAATATCCAGTGCCGACACCTTTTCGCCGCGCAGCGCTTTCCGTCTCCTCTTCTCGCACAGCTCCAGCACGCTCTCTCCAAAATCCAGAAACCGTTCTGCCGCAACCTCCGCATTCCACAGGCTCCGGATTCTCCGATAGGAGAGCTCAGCAAATCGTTCACACAGCTCCGTGTCATCGATCAGCCGCTCCACCTTCCAGACCAGGTCATTCTCATCTCCATCTGCATAGACATAGCCGTTGATGCTGTTCTGAATCAGGTAAGGTACAGCTCCGGCCTGCGCCCCGGCTACCGGTGCACAGCCGCTGTTCATGGCTTCGTTCAGGACGGCTCCCCAGCCTTCCCCGTGATCACTGGTGAGCACAAAGATGTCGCACGACTCCATCAGTTCCCGCACTGCGTCCGGAGATTGAAAGCCATGGAAAATAACGACCTCCTCCAAACCGTTTTGCTCCACAAAGCGGTGCGCCTTGTCTGCTGTCTCCCTGTCGCCGTCGCCTGCAATGTGCAGGCAGAACCTTTTGCCGCCTTGCTGCAGGCGGGCGGCCAGAGATAGCACACGTTCTACATGTTTGAAATCCACAAACCGGCCGGCCCAGATGAGTTCTGCCGTATCTGCCGCTCCTCTGCGGCGAATCGGCGGCCGCTCTCCCTCATAAACCCGCATCGGCGGGAAATATCCCCAGCGGTATTTTTTATCCGGAAAGGCATGGATAATACCATAGTCCGAACCGACATAGGCTCCTGCGCACAACAGAAAATACGGATCCTTTCGAAAACGGGTAAAGGTCTTATATTTGTCCACAAGGCCCCGGGGTGAAATGGCCTTCCACTGTCCATCCTTGTAGATTCTCTCGCTGATCTGGAATACCGGGCGGTGCAGCTGCATTCGCCGGTCAATCAAGTGCCGCACCTGCGGCGCCCAGCCGCACAGGAACAGATCGCAGGACAGAATCTCTCGTTCTGCCTCCTTCCTGTCACTGCTCCACTTGAGAACCCAGGGGAGTTCTTCGGAGCGGTCCTGCCACCCCATGTTCAGGCGTTCCTGTTCCATCTCCTCCAACTGCACAAAGGTAAAATCCTCGCCGACCCGGCCGAGCAGTGCCTCGCAGAAAGGAATCTGGTGGTGATTGATGTAATTTGCTGCGAATACAACCGTAGGTGTCATGATACTCCACATTTTTTGAGCGATGAATTCAGGCTCTGCCAAAAGGCGGCATGATGTCCCGGCAGCGGACATACACTGTTATACGTAATGTCATACAATGCTCCGGTAGATTTCCAGAATCCGCAGATAATTGGTGTGCGGATTGTGCCGCACCACTGCCTCCTTGTGGGCCGCACTGGCCAGGCGGCAGGCGAACTGATCGTTTTCGAACAGGTTGCAGATGTCATCGGTCATGGCTTCCACATCTCCTGCCGGGAACAACAGTCCTTCCTCTCCGTTTTCCACAAGATCCGGAATTCCGCCGGTTCTGGATGCGATCACAGGAACTCCAAGGAGCATGGCCTCACAAAGAGAATTCGGAGAGTTCTCTACAACAGACGGGCAGACAAAGATGTGGCTCTTCATATATCTCGCCTTCATTTCCTCTGCTGTCAACGGCCCCAGCATTATCACATGCTCTTCCAGGCCGCCTTCCCGGATCAGCTTTTTAAGGAATCTTCCGTAGGCCGTAATCCACAGGCATTCCGGCAGTTTTTTGGCCGGAATCTGCCCGCCCACGTCACCGATGATGGAATTGCCGGCCACATACAGCATGGCATCCGGGAACTGTTCCAGAATCTTTGGCATTGCCTGCAGCACAAAGTGAAAGCCCTTCAGCGGATAATCTCCCTGGCTCAGGAAAATGCTGTGGCGCTCCACTCCGTTCAAATCCCATCGGCCTTCATAGAATTCCGGCCGCATTGTCTCATTCATCAGGTGGTAAACAGCTTCCGGCTGAATAGAGAGCGTTCCCTCCCGGTCAAAGGTTGTGCGTCCCGTAATGTGGTGCACTCCCAGGAGTGTCTGGCGTTCATTCTCCGCACGGCGGCGAAATTTGCGCTGCTGATCCTTCAGGGAATCCTTGCGGACAACGTCCCGGAAGGTCCTCGCTCTCTGGACCTTGTAGGGCAGCTCTGCCATATAGTCATCTGCAATGGCACCGCACAGTCCCTGGATTCCAACCATCGTTCTATCCGGATTCCCAAATGCGCGAACCATGGCCAGCGCATGGGGGAATTCCGTTCCGAAGATATGAACAATATCCGGTTTAAAGTCCTCCAGAATTTCCAGAAAACGCGGTACCAGGTGACTGTCATAGGCTTCCGGTGTATTCAGATTCTCTGTATAGCCGTAGAATACCGCCCCTTCGATCTCTTTCCTGCAGCCTGCAAGGGACTGCGGAACCGGTACGCAGACTCCCAGCTCGATCAGATTGTCGTCCTTGCCTGCCTCTTTTTTCTCGTTCACCAGCCGGTGAAAACAGCCGGTCAGCCATCCCTCTCGATTCGAAAACGGCAGACCTTCTGCCTGTGCAAAAACCGGCAGCATAATGTTACATAACCATAAAACCTTCATAATCTATGATCTCTTGCGGTAGACCGTATTTTTGACTGCGTCATACAAGGCCGCCGTTCGCCTCGAGGAGGCGAGTCGTGCCCGCAGCGGCTGCAGACTCAGCAGCATCGCCAGACGGAACCGCAGCAGTTCTCCTTTGCCAAAGTACATTTCCGTGATTTTCCGGTGCTCTTTTGCAGATTGTCTGCGATTCTCCTTCGTTTCCGAAAAACCTCCGCCCTCATAATCTGCCATGACCAGATCCATGGCAACCGTATGGGCACCACCCCGAATCACGCTCCACAGAAAATGCTCGTAGTCGGCACGCACACGGAATTCGGTATTAAACTGCCTTTCCTTGAACAGCTCTCTGCTGTACACGCAGGCCTGATGGCAGGGGAGATTGCGATACATGGCAAAATGTGTCATTGCAGGTTTGGCATTTACTCTCTGTCCGGTCTGCATTTCCATGACATCTCCATAGTAAATGCAGGGCGTTTCGTCCGTTCCGGACTCCCTCTTTTCAATGGCCTCGCCGACCCTTTGCAGAACATATCGGTCATGCAGCCGGTCTCCGCAGTTGAGAAAATACAGATACTCGCCGCCCGCCGCGGCAATGGCCTGGTTCATTCCCTCATATATGCCGCCGTCCTTACTGCAGATCAGCCGGATTCTGGGATCTGCCGGCAGCCGTTCCACACTGCCGTCCGTGGAGCCGGCGTCCTTGACAATAATTTCGTAGTCCTCAAAGGTCTGCGTCAATACGCTCCGTATGGTTTCGAGCAGCTTGTCCCCCGCTTGATAACACGGCGTGATAATGCTGATGCAGGGTGTTCTCATGATCTCCTCCTTCCATGCTGCAGAAGGTTGTTCAAAAAATCGTAACTGTTTAGCACCCATCTCGATTTTCCATCGGAAAACCTCGATGTGGCGGCCGCTTAGCCAACACTCCCTGACGGTGTCTGGTTCAGCTCGTGGAACAGAAAGCTCTTGTACGGCAGAATCTTGATCGTATCCCGATAGGCCGTCTTCAGGAATAAGGCAAAATACGTGATCCCCGCCAGAATCACGAGCCCCGTCAGAATGCGCCGCAGGCGAACTCCCTTTTCATCCCCGGAAAGCCTTCTCAGCAGCATAGGAATATAAAAGACCTGTGTAAAGGTCAGATAATAACAGATTCTGGAAACCTCCGGGATAAACCAGCCAAAAACGTACAGACCGAGTCCGATCAGGCTCGCGTTCCAATACATTTGCAGCTGACGGGAGACGTCCATTCCGGTTCTTTTTCTATCTTCAATTGTTGCTCCTGCTGTAGTATCCGCCGCCGGAGCTTTGCCGGTAATTTCCTTAGTATTCTCCGTTTCTGTGCGGTCTTTTCTCCGCTCCCGGCGCATCACCAAAAGAGCCAGCAGCAGAACTGCGCTGCATTTGGCGATATTCACCCAGGAAACGCTGGTTCCGGCCGCAAGGTCTCCTGTTCCCTCCCAGGAAGGATACAAGGCAACCAGCAGCTGCAGCACCTTTTCATGAAACAGCAAGGTAAGACACCCGAGAATCCCGGCTGCGGCAACGTATCTTTTGCGCCAGCGGATCACAGACAACGGATACAACACCAGGGTAACGAGCGCCGTCTTGTGAAACAGCGCTGCCACTGCGATGAGAAGGACAAAGGCCGCATACCTTCGCCGCAAAAGGCAGGTCATTGCTATCAGTGCAATCGACAATGCAAAATAATACCGCATGGTGTTGAAGCTCTGAAAATAATAGCCGAACATCATGAAAAGAAAAACGCTCAGGGCGTAATTCTCTGCCTGCCTTCGCAGTGCCCAGAGCATCAGCACAATGGTCAGGACAGCATAGACAGCAAAAAGCAGCAGGTAGTTCTCGAAACCGCAGAGCCGATAGACGGCCTTGGCCAGAAGGTTAAAGCCGACTTCTGTCGGAACATAGGCATCGATCGAGGCCAGATGGAAGAATTCCACGTAGCGAAGGTAGTCATTGCCGGTTTCCTGCCGCAGCACCGCCGGCACAATGAGAATCAGTGCAATGAGAAAAAGGCAGGATCTGCGCAGCAGAGCCCCCCTTGATCCAGAGGGCATTCCCTCTTCCTTGTTCACGATGACTGCGGCCAGCGTCACCGCTGCCGCAATGCCAATATATAGTGCCATCTGTAAATATCATTCCTGGTTCATATGCCTGCCTGTGACGGGTCCTTGCGGAGATGTCCGCTGCCGGGACACTCTACTGCATTCGTCATCAGGCGGCCGGACATTCTGCCGCCACCTTGTCACAGCAGGCACACGATCGGCAGCTACGCTTCCCGCATTCCTCGTTTCATAATCCGGTAGGCGTCCTTCACCGAGAGTTCACTGCACATCGTCTTGCGATTCTTGATCAGAAAGCGCAGCGCCCACAGCTGCTGCAGCGGTCCGTACAGGTAGTGATACAATACACCTCTGTCGTAAAAGAATTTCTCATTATATCCGGTAAACCACGTGGAGGAGTTGTCCTCCCTGGCTGCCTCGTGTCCGATCTCGGTCGGAACCGCATAGAGCTTCAGTCCTTTTTGCAGGCAGTCGTGAAGGAACATGCTGTCTTCTCCGTTGGAGTAGGCGGCGCCGCCGCCGAACAACAGGGAGAACCACACATTGGCCTTCCGCAGGCTGTCAAGCCTTGCTCCGATGGCGTAGGTAGGATAGCGGCCGTAGTTGTACCAGCGAACTCTTTTGACCTTGCGGTTTTCGTAGGTACGCCGATCCTCCACTGCCCATACATTAAAGAGCAGGATATCTGCCTTTGGGTTATCCCGGAAGGCATTCAGGACGGCTTCTTCGTAGTCATCGTTATAGACGATATCTTCATCGCCAAAGAGCACGTAATCGGCATCGGCCCGCATGAGGGCATTGTTGCGGTTGCGACCGACTCCTCTTTCATTAAAGGAAAGGGAACGGATTCGTCTCCCTTTTCTTACGAATTCCCGGTAGGAGACTTCCTGACACTGGTTGCAGATCACAGCCTCTGTGGAGAGGTTCATCCGATCCGCCAGGGTAATATCATTTTCCTGCAGTGCAGCGACCAGAACCTCGAGCTGAGGCCTTTGAATGCGGCCCGTCTTTGGATCTGTCTCTGCCTGATCTATGCGAATGTTGATCGTATTCTCGTTCATGGTTCTGATTACTGTATTAATCAAGCTCTCATCGGAGCTTTGGACCTTTTGCCCCTGGTGATACCCGGATTGCTCCGCGCTTTGCGCTCCCGCAATCTCAAAACATTCGTAATCCGCTCATTTTTCTGCGAAAAATGGCTACTTACTCATGTTTTGGCGGGTCCCAAGGTCAAAGCTACTCATGAGAACAAGTTCTCATCGGAGCTTTGGACCTTTTGCCCCTGGTATTATCATAATATGCCTGCAGGAACCTTCCGTCCGCCTCTGCAAGGACCAGACCGGCAGGTGTTGTCCCGCGAGCCTGCAGCTGCTCCAGCAAATGTTCTGTCCGTGTCCCGACTCTGCAGCCAAAAGGAATCACTACGGTAAGAAGCCTCTTGTTGTGTTCCATCTCTGCAGCTGCTTGCTCAGAGTCCCCTTTCCCGGCCAGTGCCTTTTCTGCGCTGACACAGCTGCAGGTGATTCCGTATTCGCGCTGCAATTTTTCTGCTGTTTCCTTGGCCAGGCTCTCATCCTCGCAGACGAGCTGCAAATCCTTCTGCTCCTGTCGCAGGAAATCTGCCTCAGCCTGATTTTCTACTGTCAAAAATGCAGGAAGTGCATCTTTCTCTTTCTCCTTTTGGCTATTTAGGCTCCTGCAGATCGTCAGGAGTACCGGCAGGTGGTAACGCCTTACCGCCTCCTCCGGGCAGTAAATTCCGTCATCCAAAAGCTCCCGTAGCCAGATTCCGCAGATGCTAAGGAGAAACCCCAACAGGCCTCCCAGAATCAGTGCACTCTGACTGCGATCCGTCACGACAACCTGCTGAACCTCATCCGAAGAGAGATACTCGATTTTCTGAAATTCCTCTGCATTGCTCCCGTAGCGGACCAGTGCATCCTCCACGGCATTTGTGAGGCTCTGCACCGTCTCCGGATCCTCATTCGTCACCTGAATGGTCAGAACACGCACATCTGAGAGGATCTGTGCCTCGATGTCTTCTCTTGCCTGTGCCAGCGTCATGCCATCCGGCAGCTCCGTCTCAATGACCTGCGAGATCGCCGGAATGGAGAACAACAGGTCGTTCCAGGTGTAGTCGTTGTAGTAATCCTGCGGGTTGCCTGCCGCATCGTTCCCGAAGGTCAGATAATACTTTGAATTCTGGCGGTACTGGCGCTCGCCGCTGACTCCCAGCCAGATTCCCATGTAGAGAAGCGCTGCAACAAGGGCCCCAGCTGCCGTCATAGCCGGAATCCACCACAGCTGCCAGCGCAGCCGTAGCCACAGACTCCTGCGATTCAGTTGTTCCTCTTCATGAGGCAGCATGCTCGTCTCCTGTGTATTGTTCCCTGTGTATATTTGTTGTACCCGTGCGGACTTCACCGAAGAATATCCCGGTGTCCTGTGACCTCGTCAGCGTGATGTCCCCAAAGCCGACCGTTCCAGCATCAGCCGTTTGCTGTACCGGAAAACGAGTTATTTCTCCTCGTCCTTACACTTGTCCTTCTCATTTCCCATGGCTGTCACCTGACCTTCTGCCACCCCTTCGGTTGCCTCGGGAGTGAACAGAATTTTCAGCGTCAGCAGCATCAGCTTGAGATCCAGTCCAATGGAATAATTCTGAATGTAGGTCAGGTCGAGTTTGAGCTTGTCGTACGGTGTTGTATTGTACTTGCCATAGACCTGTGCATAGCCCGCAAGTCCTGCCTTCACCTTCGTGCGGTAGACGAATTCCGGCATTTCCTGCACATACTGGGCAATGATCTCCGGACGCTCCGGTCTGGGACCGATGAAGGACATCTCGCCCTTTAGAATGTTGATGAGCTGCGGCAGCTCGTCGATTCGAACTGCACGGATGAAATGTCCGATGGGTGTGATGCGGTCATCGTTCTCCGAGGCCAGACGCGCCACGCCGTCCTTTTCCGCATCCACCTTCATGCTGCGGAATTTAATGATCTTGAATTCCTTTTGATTCAGCGTGCAGCGGACCTGTTTATAAAACACCGGACCATGGTCATAGCATTTGATGAGGATCGCTGTGATCAGGAAAAACGGCGACGTCAATACCAGCAGAATCAGTGCACAGACAATATCCACAGCCCGCTTGCAGAAGCGCTGACTGAAATTCAGCGGGTATTCCTTGGTGAGATACAGCGGTGTGTCGAACAGATGGAGCTGCACCGAGCCCTTGATCAGGACATCCGGAATCTTGGGCATCATGTACTGACGAATGTCATTGGCATAGCAGAATTTAATCAGCTCATTACGTTCCTGCGTCGGAATATCCCAGAGGATTACCGCGCGCTGGCTGGCTGCTCGTATTTTGGCCTCGACGGAGGGCAGGCCCTCTGCGATCGAAATGGTATCGGTCACGTGATACTTTTCCGGGCGGCTTGCGAATTTACCAAGGATTGGCTCGATGGACCGCTCGCCATGTACCAGGATCATCTCCATCGGCGGAAACACCTTGTGATAAACCCGATCCGAGATCTGAATCCAGAGGATGGCGAACAGGATCTGCACGCCGGTTACGGCCAGTGGCTCCCACATCGGCAGCATCCAGTTGCGCAGCAGCGAATCCTGCAGATACGTGAACACATTCACGATCAGCAGTGCGAAAATCTGAGACAGACTGACATCGAAGGGCTTTTGATAGCCGACATCCATTCCGCCGTAGGTCTTCATCATGAAGAACAGCAGAACAAAATACAGCAGCAGTACCAGAATGTGGCCGTTGCGGTAGAATTTGAGCCGCAGACGAACCAGCGGATAATATACGTTAAACCAGAGCCATGCGTAGATCAGCGTCTGAATCAAAAGGCCCAGAAGGGGCATTTCCAGAGCCGCAACCCTGCGCATGGACTGGCGTCTTTTCGCCTTGGAATTCATAGGTTACTCCAGCACTTCCTTTGCAAGATAGATCGGGCGTCTCTTTACCTCCAGGTAGGTTTTGGACAGGTACTGCCCGATGACGCCAAGGCACAGCAGCTGAATGCCGCTGACCATGAGAATGATGCACACAAGGCTCGGCCACCCGCTGGTGGGATCACCCATGATGAGCTTGCGCACGATGACGAAAATGATCATCAAAAAGGCCACCACACAGAACACGATGCCGGCCAGAGCCGCAAGAGCCAGCGGCACCGTGGAGTAGGCCACGATGCCGTCAAGGGCGTAGACGAACAGCTTCCAGAAGGACCACTTGGTTTCGCCGTATTTGCGTTCCACATTCTCGAATTCGATCCAACGGGTTTTAAAACCGACCCATTCAAAGATGCCCTTGGAGAAGCGGTTGTACTCTTTCACGGATAAGATGGCATCCACCACGCACCGTTTCATCAGGCGGAAGTCTCTTGCGCCGTCCACAATCTCGGTCTTTGAGAATTTATTGATCAGCTTGTAAAACTGCCTGGCAAAAAATGACCGGATCGGCGGTTCTCCTTTTCTCGTCACGCGTCTCGTCGCCGCCTGGTCATAGCCGTCCCACAGATAACCGAACATCTCCGGCAAAAGAGACGGCGGATCCTGCAGATCTGCGTCCATTACCGCCACGTAGTCGCCTTTGGCATGCTCGAGACCGGCATAGATCGCCGCCTCCTTGCCAAAATTACGGGAAAAGGACACCAGATGTACTCTGGGGTCCTGCTGCCGCAATGCCTTTACCTTCTCCACGGTATGATCCCTTGAGCCGTCATCGACGTAGAGCAGCTCAAAGTCCAGATCATGCTCCTTGAAAAAGGGGGCATTCTTCATAAATTCCTGATAGAAATAGTCAACGTTCTCCTCTTCGTTGTAGCAGGGAACGATTGCTGTGAATAATTCCATCCTGTTGCCTTTCCTGATTCCGGCTCCTTACAGCTCTCTCGGGCCTCCGCCAATCTCCAGAGTGTAGAAGGATGCAGGATATCCCACCTTTTCCTGATAAACCTCTCCCAGGTGCTTTACGAACTCGTCAACAGCCTCATCCTTGACAATGCTGACGGTACAGCCGCCAAAGCCGCCGCCGGTGATGCGGGACCCCAGGACGCCGGGAATCTTCCATGCCTCCTCTGCCAGGATATCTGCCTCCGGGCAGGAAGTCTCGTAATCATCCCGCAGGGATACATGGGACGCATTCATCAGCTCGCCGAAGTGCTCTACCTCTCCTGCCTTCAGAGCAGCCACAGCCTCGATGGTGCGCTGGTTCTCATAGACAGCGTGTTTTGCTCTGCGGCGGCATACCTCATCCTGAATGAGATCCTTGTTGGCCTCATATTCCCCGATGGACAGATCGCCGAGGGTCTGAATATCCAGCCGGGTCTGCAGATCCGCCAGGGCCTTTCCGCACTGCTCTCTGCGAAGGTTGTATTCGGAATCTACCAGGCTGTGCTTCTTGTTGGTGTTGGTTACCATGAGCTTCATGCCCTGCAGATTGAGCGGTGCGTACTCGAACTCCATGGTATTGGTATCGAGGAAGATCGCATTGCCTTCCTTGCCCATAGCGGATGCGAACTGATCCATGATGCCGCACTTCATGCCGTTGTACTCGTTCTCGGAATACTGGCCGATGAGCGCCAGATCCTGGTTAGTCAGGTCATTCTCCAGGCCATAGAAGGTCCGTAGCATCTCTCCTGTCAGAACCTCCAGGGAAGCCGAGGAGGACAGTCCCGAGCCATTCGGAATATCTCCGTATATCACCATATCAAAGCCAGTCGGGATCGGGTGCCCCTTTACGCCAAAGGCCCACACCACTCCCTTCGGATAGTTGGTCCAGCCGGCCGCCTTGGAAGGAGTCAGGTCCTCCAGCGAGGTTGTGATCACACCTGCCTTTTCAAAATTCGCGGAATAAAAACGCATTACGTTGTCATCGCGCTTTCTGGCTGCCGCATAGGTTCCGAGGCTGATTGCGCAGGGGAATACGTGCCCGCCGTTGTAATCGGTATGCTCACCGATCAGGTTCACGCGGCCCGGCGCATAGAACAGCTGCACACCCTTCGTGTCCCCAAATACCTTCTCAAATGCCTGCAGTACGGTTTCTTTCTGTGTCATGGTGTAACCCTCCATTTTTTGCAGCATGATTGCTGCCATTTTTGTGGTGCCTGCGCGAGCAGGCATGGTAGTTTTAGTGCTCGCATCCCGATTTTGATACTCAAAGATGCCTGATGGTTTTTTCGAGTTATATGAAGTGATTGCCTGCTGTGTCAGCAACACACTCCCGTTTTCACTCCGGATCCCGCAAAACAGCAACTCCCACCAGTCCGGGACCGGTATTGAGTGCCAGCGTTGCTGCGATCTGATCGTTGGAGAGAATCTGCTTGTCAATCAGCTTTTCATGGCACTCCAGGAGCTCCTGCATCGCAAGTGCCTCTTCGTGTGCTGCTCCCTCCTTGATCAGCATCCAGGTCTTGTGCCCCAGGCTGAAGCGAATGACCTCCTCGGCCAGACGGAGCTTGCCCATCTTTGCTCCGCGAATCTTTGCCACCGTATAATACGTTCCGTTTTCATCGCAGGAAATGATCGGCTTGATCTTCAGTGCCTCGCCAATGGTCCCCGCAACCTTTCCGATTCTGCCGCCTCTTTGCAGATACTGGAGCGTGTCCATGTAGAAAAATACCTGGCTGTCGCCCAGCTTCTTCGGGAGCTTTTGACACAGCTCCTCGAAGGAATCTCCCTTCTGCAGCCGGACAGCTGCCCAGATGGCATACAGGCCGCTCCCGCTGGAGATGTTCTTTGTATCGAAAACAAAGACCTCCATGTCCTCATATTCTGATGCCACCAGCCGCACGGTATTATAGGTTCCCGACAGATTACTCGAGATCGTGAAGGCAATGACCTTCTCATAGCCTTTGCCTTTGAGCTCATCCAGTTTATCTGTCACCTCAGAAAGCGACGGTGTCGACGTCGTCGGAATCTCATCCGGGTACCGCTGATAGATCATCGTTGGATTGATATCAATGCTGTCCTGATAGTCCTTCTCCGGATAGATCACGCGCAGTGGCAGAACATCAATTCCGTAGCGTTCCCGCAGTCTTGCCGGAATGTCACAGCCGGAATCAATGAGTATTGCTGTCTTCTGATCGTTCATGTATTCCTTTTCCTTTACACCCTTTGGGTCCTCTAAACAGACATACACCGATATTGTAACACCTGGCAGGTTGGTTGTGTATCTGTTTCGGGAAGCGCGGGCTACACTGAGATTTTTGATGTGCGCGATCCGCAAAATCAGGCAAGATAATATTGCAAGACAGCAATAAATCGCTGTGCCGGTAATCAAAACGCCCCTTGAAGGATCTCTCCTTCAAGGGGCTGTTCTGTGTTATCATCTGCGTTCGTCTGTCCTATTGCAGAACCGTCTTCTTCAAATTCGTCAGGCTTCCGCTTCCAGTTTGCGCAGCATGTCATCCGATATCCTGTCATCCACAAATTTACGAACCGTTTCAAAAGGCATGTGTTCCGCAAACATACGCCGCGCTACATTTAGCTGACCTTGCTCCAGTCCTTGCTCCAGTCCTTGCTCCAGTCCTTGCTCCAGTCCTTGCTCCAGCCCTTGCTCCAGCCCTTGCTTCATTCCTTCCTCGCGGCCTTCCTCCAGGCCTTGCTTCATTCCTTCCTTTCGGCCTTCCTCCAAACCATCTTCCCGGGCCTCCGCCTTGAGCTCTTCCATGACTCCTTCTACATCACATTCTGTCAGAATCATATCTACCACCATCGCTTTCTGTGATATCAGATATTGTTTGATCGTTCCATCCGGGAGCTGCTCGATTGCCGCACTGACCGTCTCATCCGTAATCCCGGGGCTGCTCTTACGGCAGATGTCGATGAACTGCGAATACTCTGCCAAAGGCTCACACTTTCCCGGGAGTTCCTTTCCCGGATTGATGTTGTACACATGTACATTTGCCTCTATGTCACCCTCTCCGGGATTCATAAAACAGTCTGACAGATGAAGAACACCGTCTTCTACATCTGCTGTGCCATTATACAGCGTCACCAGTTTTGGTGTCGGAATTCGGACCAGTCTCGAACCATACATTTTCTTATCGAGCTTACATACCTGGATGTATGCCTCGATCACATGTGCCGCATACAGGAATTGCCGCAACGGCATGTTCGGGTTGCGCGTGCTCTGCTGCTCGTACATGTTCAGATCGTTTTTCAAAATGAAGGACACATCGTTCTTCATTTTGATATAGATCACATCCTCAAGTGTGTTGATCTCGATGTCCTCAGGGTTGGTGTAATCCGATCCATTCAGAGCATTGTACAGATCGAGCGTCAGCTCCTTGCGCTCCGGCGATCCGAACAGTTTGACGAATAACCGGTCCTTATACTCTTTGTTAAAATTTGCAGCCACTCTTTTTCCTCCTTGTTTGTACGATGTGCAGTTGTACAAACGGGGATTGGCTGCTGCCGATCCCCGTTTGAATCTCATAGGGGATCAGCCCTATTCCAACTATGAATATGTTCTGGCAGTATTATACACAAGGCACGGCAAATCACGCCATCCAAAAAATCGACACTCAAAAACAGCAGGTTGCACGATAAAAAACGCCCCTTGAAGGATCTCTCCTCCAAGGGGTTGTTCCACGTCATCATCTACCTTCGTCTGTCCTCATCCAAGCCGACAATGATACGATTCCTTTGTTCAGTATCTGCCGATTTCAGCAAAACATTGCCAGCCACGCACCATCCAAAGTCGAAGCCTGACGGAGAACTCCAGCGGCCGCCTTCCGTCCGGCCGTTTTATTTCTCATCCACAACCTGGAAGATGTAGAACTTAAGGTAGTAGGATGCATCGTTTGCCCACAGGATCGGATGATCCGGCCCCTGCTGGCGGAATTCCACCTGGCGAAGGCGCTTATGCGCATCGCGGGCCGCCTGGGCAATGGCCTGCCGGAAGAGCTCTGCCGTCATGAAATGCGAGCACGAGCAGGTCGCAAGGTACCCGCCGTCCTTGACCAGCATCAGACCCTGCCGGTTGATCTCGCGATAACCGGAGATCGCCGCCTTGACAGAACTGCGGGATTTCGTAAAGGCCGGCGGATCCAGAATGACGACATCGTACTGTTCTCCTGCCGCTCTCTGTGCCGGCAGGAAGTCGAACACGTCCCCCACCACATAGTCAATGCGATCTTCCAGACCGTTCAGCCTTGCATTCTCCTTCGCCTGCCGGATGGCCAGATCGGACGCATCAATGGACGTCACATGTGCTGCGCCTGCTGCCGCTGCATTCAGGCCAAAGGACCCTGTGTGGGTAAAACAATCCAGCACCTTTGCCCCTTTACAGATCGGCCAGATCGATTTGCGGTTTAACTTTTGATCCAGGAAAAAGCCGGTCTTCTGTCCGTCCTTGACGTCAACGATGTATTTCACGCCGTTCTCTTCGATGGCAACGTTCGTATCAAATTCCTCGGAGAGAAATCCGCTCCAGCGCTCGAGTCCTTCCTTGTCCCGGACCTTAGCATCGCTTCTCTCGTAAATGCCGCGCACGTAAATGCCGTCCTCTGCCATGACCTGCACGAGACTGGCGAGCAGAATCGTTTTTATTCTCTCGATGCCAAGAGCCAGGGACTCCACCACGAGAACGTCCTCGTATTTATCCACCGTAAGTCCCGGCAAAAAGTCTGCCTCCCCGAAGATCACACGGCAGGAGCTCGTGTCAATGACGGCCTTTCGGTAGTCCCATGCAGCCTGTACCCTTGCCTTTAAAAAGGCCGGTGTAACCACATCCTGCTCTTTCCTTGCCAGCATGCGGATTCGGATCGTCGAACGCGTATTGATAAAGCCGTATCCCAGAAAATACCCGTCAAAATCCTCCACGCGAAGGATCGCTCCGTTCTCATATTCGCCGGTCACCTTGTCGATCTCATTGTCGTAGATCCAGGCACCGCCCGCCTTGTATTCTCTGGCCTCACGCTTTCGAATGACGGCGGTTCCCCCGCTCACCAGGCTGGTGCCTGCCGTGGTATCGTAGTTCAGATAATCCTGTATTGTCATAGTTTTCTTCCTCTTAATACGTTTCATGATGACGCTGTCATTATACACGGTTCTCGCTGTGCTTCCCACAGGCTCACAGCGTCACCCGGAAGGTGATGACGCCCTGCGGATCCCATGCGGCCCGAATGTCACCTCCGTGGGCCTTAGCCGTTGCCTTTGCAATGGACAGACCGATTCCGGTGCCTCCCACCTTGCCGGAATGTGCAGCATCCCCCCGGTAAAACCGGTCAAAGAGCCGTTCGACATCCACCTTCTCTCCCGGAACGCACGTGTTGGACACCGTCAGCTCCGCCTTCCTGCCTCCGCCCTTTGCCGTCAGACACAGCGCAATCGTTCCGCCCTCCGAGGAATATTTCAGCGCATTGTCCAGCAGAATGGAAACCATTTGCTGCACCGAAGCGGCATCTCCCGTAATCCGAATGTCATCCGCAATCTCACGAATATACTGTTTGCCCTTGGCCCTTGCCAGCGACGAAAACGGCTCCGACGCCTCCCAGACTGCATCACTGAGTGAGAACTCCCTGCGCTCCGGGAACGGATTCTCCTCATCAAGGCGCGATAACGTCACCATACCGGAGATCAGCCTGGACATTTTGGCCGCCTGCTGCTGAATGTTCTGTACCCACTCGTCCTGCTCCAGCTCCATCGCCAGGACATCCGCACTGGTCGCAATCGCTGTCAGCGGCGTTTTCAGCTCGTGACCGGCATTGGTGATGAACTGTTTCTGTGCCTCCAGATTCTTCTGGTAGGGCAGGATCGCATACCGGGAGAAAAGAACGACCAGCCCGAACACCAACAGCAGACACGCTCCGGCAATGGCTCCTGTGATCAGCAGGATGGAGCGGATGTTATGGAGCTCCCGCTCGGAATTCAGGAGAAGGACGATCTCGTTCCCTTCCGCAGAATCCACGGTTCGGATCAGGTAGCGGTACCCCTTCAGATAGCCGCGAAATCTCCCGCCCGCCAGGGCTTCCCCGGCATAGCTCCTTGCCTCCTCCTCATCCAGCGAAGCTATGAACGTTTTATTGACTCGAACCGCATTGCCATTCTCGTCATACCACACGGAGAAGTACCGGATCATATACTGCACTTCCTGTGAGAACTGTCCCTCCGGGTCTTTGGGTGCAGGTCCTTCCGGAAGAGGTCTGCCGTCCACCTCTGCCTGCAGGAGGCTCTCCAGCATATCATCCTGCTGCCGCGTCACGGACTGATAATTCCAGAGATTAATCCCCACCAGCAATACCAGAATCACCGCTGTGAAGGAGGCCATTGCTGCGCCGATAAAGCGCCATCGCATTTTGATGAGCATTCCTTATCTCCTTGTCTATTTGCTGCCGTCCTCCAGCACATAGCCGGCGCCGCGAACGGTGCGGATTTCGATGTTGGCATCCAGGTTTCGTAATTTACGCCGAAGAAATCCGATGTAGGTCCAGACAACATCCTGCTCGCTTTCAGAATCCACGCCCCAGACCTTTTCCATCAGCTGATCCACGGAAAAGATCTGGCCCGGCCGCCGCATGAAGACCTCCATCAGCTGATATTCCTTGTTGTTGAGGCGCTCCTTACGGTCCTCCGACAAGAGCAGATACCGATCGGAATCCAGCGTTACATTGCCCACGGTGATGGTACCGGACACGTAGCTATCACTCCGGCGCACCAGGGCCCGGACTCTTGCCAGGAACTCTCCTGAAGCAAACGGCTTTGCCAGATAATCATCCGCCCCTGCATCCAGTCCTGCAATGCGATCCTCCACCTCAGCCTTTGCCGTCAGGAAAAGGGTCGGCGTTGTAACACCTCTTGCCCGCAGCGTTTTCAAGAGCGTGATGCCATCCATCCCCGGCATCATGATGTCCAGCACCAGCGCATCATAATGTGCAGCGATTGCGTATTCGCAGGCCTCCTTGCCGTCGTGTGTAATGTCCACCGTGTATTTGTTTTTCTCCAGCATTACCTTCAGAGCCTTTGCAATGCTGACCTCGTCCTCTGCAATCAGAATTCTCATACGGTTCCTCACCTCTTTGATTCCCGGATTGCTCCGCACTTTGGGCTTTTGGCCCCTGTGGACCTAGGATAACCTCAAAGGCCCTCACGTCACAACCGGTGTTTTGGTTTTACGTAGTTTTCACAATTCCTTCACACGGATTTTCAGGTTCATTTTGGGTTCATCCATTAAAACCATAACAAGCAGCGGATGGCTCCTGCGTTTGTTTCTCCCCCTTATAGATCACACCGTCGGGAGCCATTCACTGTTTTCTTATATCCGTTCCGCACACATCAAGGATTTATGAATGCAAGGAGAGCGCACTATGTTCAACCGACCGCAGTCTCCCGGCTGCATGGCTCTCACCGGTCACTACCGGCACGAGCTCAAATATCAGATCACCTATGCCGACTATCTGGCACTGCGCCAGCGCCTTTGCCCTGTTATGCAGGCGGACCCGCACACGGGGCCAGATGGACGCTATCAGATTCGCAGCATCTATTATGACAATTACCGGGACAAGGCCCTCCGCGAGAAGGTGGATGGCATTCAAAAGCGGGAGAAATTCCGCATCCGCTGGTACAACGACGACCTGTCCTTCCTCACCCTGGAAAAGAAAATCAAGCACAACAACCTCTGCATGAAGGTGGATGCCCCCATTACGAAAGAGGAATTCCTGCAGATCCTCACCGCCCCCGGCAGCTGGATGCTGCAGCACCGGGAGCCATTGGTGCAGGAACTCTACTGCAAGATTCAATCCCAGCAGCTGCAGCCAAGGGTTGTCGTGTCCTACACAAGAGAGCCGTACATTTATGCTGCCGGCAATGTCCGCGTCACCTTTGATTCGCAGATCCGAACCACCATGTATCATCCGCTGAACACAGTGGCTGCCGCAAGTGAAATCACCCGAATCTGCGATATCAGTGCCACCGACACGCCCCAGGATACCATCCTCGAGGTTAAATACGACGCGTTCCTGCCGGATCTGATCGCCGATCTTCTGCAGAGCGAGAGCCTTCGTCAGCAGGCCTTTTCCAAATACGGTGCCTGCCGACGATTCGGATAATCGGATCCAGATAAAACTCACCGGCTGAACAAATCCATTTAAACAGAAATATATGCATATAGAAAGGAAACCCATTATGACCTTCAACGACATCTTTAAATCCAGCTTCCTCGAAAACGTCTCCGAGTTCTCGGCCATTGACACCGTTCTCGGCCTGGCCGCCGCTCTCCTCATCGGACTCTTTATCTACATGGTCTACAAAAAGACCCTGACCGGCGTCCTCTATTCCAACGGCTTTGCCCTGACCCTCATCGGCCTGTCACTGGTAACCACCCTGGTGATCATGGCGGTCACCTCAAACGTTGTTCTATCCCTTGGTATGGTCGGTGCCCTTTCCATCGTTCGTTTCCGGACCGCCATCAAGGAGCCGGTTGAGATCGTGTTCCTGTTCTGGTCCCTGGCGATCGGTATCGTCATCGGTGCCGGCATGATCCCGCTGGCCATCATCGGATCCGCTATCATCGGCGTGATCCTGCTGATCTTTGCCAACCGCAAGGAGAAGAACAGCCCCTACATTCTGGTCCTTTCCTGCAGCAGTGACCAGGCAGAGACTAAGGCACTGAATGTCCTTGGCAGTGCATCGCTCCATTATATTGTGAAATCTAAAACCGTCACTCCTTCCGGCATTGAGCTGACGGCAGAGCTGCGCACCAAGGACGCCTCCACCGAATTCGTCAACCGAATTGCCGCCATCGACGGCGTTCACACGGCAACCCTTGTCAGCTACAACGGAGAATATATGGCATGATCAGCAGCAAACACATTAGCAAATTCATCACAGCTCTCATGGTGACGGCCGTCTGCCTCTGCCTGGTTCTGACTGCCTTTGGTGACAAGCTGACCGCCCTTGCCGGCGGGAGCGGGGTCACCATGGAATACGAGAGTAAGCTCTTTGACACCAGTAAGATCATCTCCGTCAATATCAAGATGGATGAGGATGACTGGAATGAGATGCTCGAGAACGCCATTTCGGAGGAATACTACCAGTGCGATGTGGAGATCAATGGAACGACCTTCCGTAATGTAGCCATTCGTCCCAAGGGCAACACGAGTCTCTCCTCCATTGCAGACGATCCGGACACAGACCGCTACAGCTTTAAGCTGGAATTCGATTACTACGTGGACGGCCAGACCTGCTACGGCCTGGACAAGCTGATCCTCAACAACAACTACGCCGATGCCACCAACATGAAGGAGGCGCTGGTGTATGACATGTTCCAGTCCATCGGCGCTGATGCCTCGCTGTACAACTACGCACAGATCTCGGTAAACGGCGAATACTGGGGCGTGTACCTGGCTCTCGAGGCCGTGGAGGACAGCTTCCTCATGCGAAACTACGGGGCCCAAAACGGCGACCTGTACAAGCCGGAGGGCTCCATGGGCGGGTTCGGAGGCAGCTCCGGAAACGGCGGTGCCGATCTGAATTACAGCGATGACGAGCTTTCGAGCTATGAAACCATCTGGGACGGCGAGGTCACCGATTCCGGCAAGTCTGATCACAAACGTGTCGTCACAGCCCTCAAGAATATTTCCGAAGGCAACGACCTTGAAGCCTACATGGATGTGGATAACATTCTGCGCTACATGGCCGTGCATGTTTTCTCCGTCAATGAGGACAGCCTCTCCGGCTTCATGGCACACAACTATTATCTCTATGAATCCGGCGGACAGCTGAACATCATCCCCTGGGATTACAACCTCGCCTTCGGCGGCATGAGCATGGGCGGCGGCCCCGGCAGCTCCTCCGGCAGCGGTGCAACGAGCACCATCAACTCGGCCATCGATGACAGCTGGAGCTCCACCAATTTCATGGACGGCCTTCTGGAAAACGAGGCCTACCTCTCGCAGTACCATTCCTACCTGCAGCAGCTGGTGACAGACTATGTCGAAGGCGGCGGTTTGGATGCCTTCTATGAGAGGGTTCGCAGCCAGATCGATTCTCTGGTAGAGACCGATCCCACGGCCTTCTACAGCTATTCCGAGTACGAAACGGCAGCCGAAACACTCTACCAGGTGGTAAAGCTCCGGGCCGAATCCATTCAAGGACAGCTGGGTGGCAGCATCCCTTCCACCTCTGATGCACAAAGGACAGCCTCCGACTCCATGGTGGACGGCTCCTCCATTGACCTGAGTGTTATGGGAACCATGAACAATGGAGGCGGCGGGAAAGGCGGCCCCGGCGAGCACGAGGATGCACAACAGGCTCCCGATCAAAAGCCGGATACAGATCATGCAAATGCAGATTCTGATACGGACAGCTCACAGGATGAGACGGCTGCCTCTGCAGAGACCCAAGGATCTGATGACAGCGACTTCCCAGACGGATTTGATCCCAGCGACTTTGACGGCAACTTCCCGGGCGGGGATTTCCCCGATGACGGTAACTTTGGCGGCGGTGGCGGAAACCACGGCGGTCCCGGCGGTAACTTCCCCGGAGGAGAAAACGCAGATTCCAGTGCCTCCAATCTCACGCAGAACCTCATTCTGTACGGCATCAGCGGTGCCATTCTGATTGCGGCGCTTCTCTTTGCAAGGTTCTACCGCAGGAGACCTAAAAAGCGCTGAAACTACCCTGCCTGCTCAATCCATCCGCGAGTTGCCAAGTCATATTGAAATTGTCAGGCGCTAAAAAGAGAAACAAAAAGGTAACTGCTTCGCAGGTGCGGTGAAACAGTTACCTTGATTTATGCGATTCGGTGTACTTTAGCATGTTCCAATCCGGCTCGTAAGCAGGTTTTCCACATTTTGCTGATATTGCTGATTTTTGATGAAATTTGGCTACTCGGCGACAGATCCTACGTCAATTCCTTTGATAGAAGGCAGCCTGAATAAAGAAATATTGTGCTACCATGAAATGACAGGCGGCTGGCCCTTCTTATTTATTCGTGAAGGAGGGATGTGAAAGCCCTTCGAAATACATGTGAATGAAAGCGAATAACAATGGAAAGTATGAGGTCGAAAATCCGATGATTAAAATACTATTCGTCTGCCACGGCAACATCTGCCGATCCACAATGGCAGAATACATGATGAAGGAAATGGTGCGGCGGGCCGGCCGGGAGGACGATTTTTATATTGACTCGGCGGCAACCAGCACGGAAGAGATCGGTAACGGTGTCCACTACGGAACCAGAGAAAAGTTACAGCAAGAAGGCATTCCCTGCGGCAATCACCGTGCCCGGCAAATGACCCGGGCTGATTATCGGGAATTCGATTATCTGCTGGGAATGGACAGTGCCAACATTCGGAACATGACCCGCATCGCAGGAGGAGACCCGGAGCACCGCATTCATCGAGTTTTCGATTACAGCGATCGCCCCAGGGATATTGCAGATCCCTGGTATACCGGCAATTTTGACGAAACCTACCGGGACCTTGCAGAGGGCCTGACTGCGTTTTACGAAAACGAATTATCTCCCGGTCGGCCGTTTCGGATTGGATGATCTGGACAAGAGCAAAACAGGCGCAGGGTGTGCCTGCCGTTAAGGCACGTGCACCCTGCGCCTATGCAATGTCGCATTCTATTTTTATCACATCTTCCGTTCCTTCCGGATCAGCTCCCGCACTGCATCGACCGCTGTCCGAACCGCCAGATCCGTGTCGAGAACAACCGGGTTTTCCAGTCCCAGCTTTTCCCGTTCCTGGTTGGCAACCACCAGAAAACAAGCCCCTGCTCTTGCATGTAATTTTGCTGCGGCAATCAGAATTGCGGCAGATTCCATCTCAGAGGCAAGGCAGCCCAGCCTCTTCCAGGCTTCCCATTTGTTCAGCAGCTCATAGCCGACCGGCATCGCCTCCGGCTCGTGCTGCCCGTAAAAAGAGTCCTTGCTCTGTACAACACCGACATGATAGGCCAGCGCGTTCTCTCCTGCCGCTGCGACCAGGGCATTGGTAATCTCCAGATCGGCAACGGCCGGGAACTCGATCGGAGCATATTCGCGGCTGGTTCCTTCCATCCGAATCGCGCCGGTTGCAATGACAACATCGCCGCTCTTCACCTCCGGCTGCATTCCGCCGCAGGTTCCGATCCGCACAAAGGTATCGGCTCCGCACCGCGACAGTTCTTCCACAGCAATGGCGGCAGACGGGCCGCCGATTCCTGTTGAGGTCACGCTCACAGGAACACCGTCTAATGTCCCCGTATAGGTCACGAATTCCCGGTTATCCGCAATCAACCGCGGGTTCTCCAGATATTCTGCGATCTTTACGCAGCGTTTCGGATCGCCGGGCAGAATAACGTATCGCCCCACCTCTCCTTTTTTTGTCTGAATGTGATATTGCCTGTCCGGATCTTCCGAATAATTCTTCATATCATCAGCTCTTTCTTGCAGAATGCCTGCAGTTTCTCTTTCGAATTCTCAAAGCCTGTACCTGATCGTGATCGTTCCGCCAGAGGGATTGGCAAAACCCGTTGTCTCTGCCTGCAGATCTTTCCCCGCTGGGCTCGAACAACATCATTGTATCATTTCATTCTGCCGCAACAAATCCTTACTCATGTTCAAAAAAGGCTGAGGATCAACCAAGATCCTCAGCCATCTCTTTTGTCATAAGATAATACTCTGAAATTTGATATCCGTTTTTCCGATAGGCGGCGATGGCTCGTTCGTTCTCAGCCTCGACCTCGAGCTTGAACCGGACAGCCTGTGGATAGCGCTGTTCCAGGAAGGCAAACAGCTGCGTGCTAAAGCCCCCGCCTCGGTGTCCCTCCTTCAGGAAGATGTCCTCCACCCAGATGCAGATCCCGCCGTACTCTGTCGTATAATTCTGCGACGCCATGGCGTACCCGGTAATCTTACCATTCTCTTCGAAAACGAACCCTTCAATCAGCGGCAGATCCGAAACGCAGGCCTCGATGTCGCGCCGCAGAACCTCATCCGACGAGGTATGGATGACTGCCGCCGAATCATAGAATTCACGCATCATCTCGAATACTGCCGGTGCATCCTCCCTCGTCATCACTCTGATCTTCATGCTGTGCTCTCGCTTCCTCTTTGGCTTCAGAACCTGTCATTTCAACCCGACTCACAAAACCCGATATCCCTGTAAAATCCCGGGCAGCAGCTGCGTGTCTGTGCGAGCAGGCACAGTGGTTTCAGCATCTTTGGCAGGTCTTATGCCTTCTGCGCCTTCTCCTGTGCCTTTTTCTTTACGATGTTAAAGTGCAGCGCCTCTGTCGGGCAGACCTTCGTACACTCGCCGCAGCGGATACACTCTGCGCTGTTGGGATTGTGCACCACATCCACGTTCATCTTGCAATGTCTCGCGCAGGCGCCACAGTTCACGCAGTGGTCCGTATCCACCTTCAGCTTCAGGAAGCTGAAGCGCTGGAAGATTCCATAGAATGCACCCAGCGGGCAGATATACTTGCAGAACGGCCGATGCACGAACATCGACAAAACAACGATCGCAATCAGGATCACGAACTTCCAGCGGAACAGGATTCCCAGCTGAGAACGGACACCTTCATCCAGGATGGACAGCGGAATTGCTCCCTCCAGAACACCCACCGGACAAACCAGTTTGCAAAAATACGGCACTGAGCTCAGTCCGTCGTTCACCTTCAGGAAGGCCGGCAGGATCAGTACGAACAGCACCAGGAAGACATATTTCAACCAGCGCAGCTTCTGATCCAGCTTCTTCGGCACGGTCAGCTTTGGAACCGGAATCTTATACAACAGCTCCTGAATCAGTCCGAACAGACAGATCCATCCGCAGACGAACCTTCCCAGCAGCGTTCCGATTAAGGCAAGATAGCCAATGATATAAAAGGAAAATTTCTTCTTACTGCCAACCACCGCCTGCAGGGCACCGATGGGACAGGCTCCGATTGCTGCCGGGCAGCTGTAGCAGTTCATGCCGGGCACGCAGAAATTTTTCAGTGCGCCGGTATAAATGATGTTGCTCTTGCTCCATCCGGCCCATCTGCTGTTCTGCAGGAATCCCGCAATCACCTGTACGATCTTCCGGGTGATGGCGTGTTTTTTTAATCGCTCACTGATCTTCATAAGTTACTCCCTCATCTACGCAGCCCCTTCGAATACAGCGTTTGTACAATAACTGTATGAAACTGTATTCGCTGCGCACCTCTCTCATCCGATACCGATGCATTCCATGCAAATATGCGTTGCCTTCCGCAGAACCACTTTCGGTTCTCCGCGAACAATGCCGAACAACATGCTGACCAGTGCTGCGACCAGCACAACATATTTCACAACATCTGTCACACTCTTTTTCATTCCGTTTCCTCCGCCATGTCCGGCCCGGGGTTCCTTCCCGTTTTCATTCATGTGATCCTGCCGGGTCCCTAAAACGCATCAAAGCTCCTCCTGTCGATTCCGGCAGGAGGAGTGATGTTGAAAATTCAGATCTGTTCAGCACCCGGCAAATTCAAGATGCAGGTGCTAAACCGTCTCGTGTACTCCCTCGATCAGTTCATTGTTTCCATTGTTTTCTCAATCCACTCGGCATAGAGCTCTTTCGTGGTCGCTCCGGTGTAAGGCTTTCCGACAACATTGCCGTTCTCATCCACCAGATAGCTTGTCGGCTCAGCAACCACCGGGAAGATCTCCTCCAGCTGATCATTCATCAGCAATACCGGCAGAGTCATTCCCCTTGTAGCGGTAATCTCGTGGAGCTCCTCGATCATATCGTCCTCTCCTGCATGCACATCATGGATGACGGTAATAATCTGAACATCCTCCATCTCATCATTCAGAGCCTGCAGCTCCGGCATCTCCTGAATGCATCCGCTGCAGCTCGAGCCCCAGATATTCACCATTGTAATCTTTGCCTTTTGAAAGACAGATTCATCAACCGCATTGCCATCGTAATCCACGGTCTGGAACGTGATTCCCTCCGCTCCACCTGCAGTCGGCTCCACAACGTCCAGCTCTGCCCGCTGGGTTTCCCATTCCTTGCCAATCGTTTCAAAGAGTTCCTTCGTCTCTTCGGATACATATTCCGAATACTCGCACGTCATATCACCCGCCAGCTGATACATTGTTTTTCCGCTTTTCGTGGTAAATGTTGTTAATTCCACCTCCTCTGTACTGTCACCGGAACGCTCTGCCAATGCCTGCCGCACTTCGTCCTCTGTAATGGAATCGTCCGTGGTAAATATCACAGGCTCCAACTGAAAGCTCGATACAAATTCCTGCTGATCTGCGTTTTCCTCATCGGTGCCCTCCGGAATATCCATGGCTATGCCCCAAACAACCACCGCATTGATGGTTCCCTCGGCATTCATCGATAGCACTATCGTGGCCGGCTGATTCTCCATTGTTGCATAGGCTCCCGTCCAGTTGTAAATGACCAGACCCGTGTCATCCTTCACCACATAGCTCGTCTGCTCTGCCGAAGTCTCTGCCGCTGCATTTTCCGTCGTCTGTGCAGAATCTGCAGCCTGCTCCGATCCTTTCGCCGTACTGCCGCAGGCTGTCAGACTCCCTGCCATCACCGCAGCCAGAATCAGGCTGACCGCCCTTCCTGCCATCCCGTTTGTCTGCTTTTTGAATCTCTTCATCGCCTTTTTGTTGTTCATTTTATGATTCTCCTCATGTTGGTGTTCCGTTTTTGTATCTGTTTAGCACCTGGCGATTTCAATCATGAATTGGGCGCCTCGCGCACAAATTCATGACTGAAATTGTCAGGTGGGCAAGGAGCGGAGCTCCTCTGCCCAGCCACATCGAGGTTTTCCGAATGCAAGGAGAAAGCCGCGTATGCGGTTTCTCCGCAGCACGGAGTGAGCGAAGCCACTCCAAGGTAGGAGAAAATGGCATCAGCCATTTTCGAGTACCAAAATCGAGATGGGTACTAAACAGTTACTTGTTTTATCGCCTGGTTCGCACTATTTCCATGTTCGCAGCAGACTCTCCCGGCATAATCGTCCTCAGCAGAATCTCTGTCTGCAGCCTGCCGCCTTCCATACATACGCAACATATCCCGGAAATGTTACACCACAGCGTAAGGGAATTGCAAATAAAATCCGATCGTTTCCCGAATCCGATCTCGAAATCGGATCCCTGAAACGATCGGACTCCTTTTTACCAGACCAGAACCCGGTCCTCCGGTGCTACATACATCCCATCGCCCAGCTGTACATTGTAGGTGTCCATGAATTCCTGGAACTGTGACAACGTAACGTTGATTCGCAGATAGTTCAGCGGATGCTCGTTCATCCTCACCTGATACAGTTCCCTCGAAGCCAGTGCCACCTGGCGCCATGCCTTTGCATACCCACGGAAGAACGCATCATAGTCCGGATTCTCCTGCCGGGAAAGAATTCCCAGCGAAGCCTTCATTCCTCCCAGATCCGCCGTGACCTCTCCAACAACCAAGTCGCCGTTCACGGTCAGGTCATATTCCGTATCCGGAACCGAAATGCTGCTCATATAATCGATCAGGGCCTGTGATCTTTGCTGGAAAACCTCAAAGTCCTCCTCTTTCCACCAGGAGGTTAAATTGCCATCCTTGTCATACTGCGCTCCCTTTGTATCAAAGGCATGCGAGAGCTCATGTCCGATGATCAGGCCAAGAGAGCCCAGCTTTTCCTCGTAGGAGTCGTTCTCGTTGTACATAGGATCCAGCAGAACGCCGGCCAAAATATAGATCTCATTCGTCGCCGGAGAATACATTGCATTGGTCTCGCTGGTCGTAATACCGTCCCAGATCTCCGGATCAATCTTTTTATTGATATTCTGCTGATCCTTTGCTGCCATAAAGGCACGAATTCTCTGAGTTGCTGCAAAATACGACCCGCCGTCCTGCAAATCTGCAAGAGACAAAGCGCTGAAATCCATTCGCTTGTCCGGATAAGCGGCCCTTACCCGGATGGCCTTAAGCTTCTCAATTGCCTTTTCTCTGGTCTCCTCTGACAGCCATGTCTCGCTGCGCAGCATTTCCTCATAATAGGCCTTGTAATCGGCAACCATTCTCTCTACATCCTGCCGCATCTGCGTGGTGCAGTAGGCATCGATATAGAGGTAATCGATCACGTACGGCAGCCATGCATCAACGCACGCTATTCCATACTCCTCCAGACTGACCGTACCTGTTACCCCGCTGACCTCATTGTTCAGATCCGTCGCATATTCATAGGCTTCCTGATCCAGATTCCAGATCGCATCAACAGCGGTATGAACAATGTAATACGCCTTGATCGCCTCCAAATGCTCTTCGTTGTAGATCTGGTTCAGAGCACCGAGCAGACCTGCGCACACGATATTGTATCTCTCGGAGGAACCATAGCCCGTGCTCTCCAGAATTTCTGACATCGGGAAATTCCCCTCTGCCTTTTTGATATCTGACATCTGGCACTCCGTGCTGGACATTTGCATGATTTCACTGCTGTTCAGTTCTTCTGTCGTGTAATCATACGCCGCCATCTCCTTTTCCAGAGACAGGCAGGAATTGTAGAGCCGCTGCGCTTCCTTTGCAGAATACCCCAGGCGCTTTAACATGTACACCGCCATTCCACGATTCAGCTTATCTTCTGTTTCTCCGTAATCGGACAGCTGTTCATAATCCTCCGGAATCGAATACATTCTGTCCGGGAAGGAAACAGACACTACCTGATCCCCTTTGCTCAGGCCGGAATTCTGTATGCTAACCCCGAATAACGGCTGACAATATCTCGCCGACGCATCCTTCAGATAGGTCTCCAGCTGCTCCATGTTCTGAATTCCCTGAATGTTCTGAACGTAGGGAACCAGTGGTTCGATCCCATAGGTGTTTCTGGTCTCCCAGCCTGTTGCCAGCTCGTACAGGTCGGTTGCCAGTTCCTCATTATGATCCTGAATGGACGCATTCCCGATGAGCGCCATTTTGCGTTTTACGACATTGTCTGCACATTCCAAAAAGGTGCCGGTCCGATCCCCGCCGTCCGGAATGGATGCATTCGCCAGCCATTCCTGATTGGCATAGGCTGCAAAATCATCCTTTGCCTGATAGGTCTGCTTCGTTGTCACATTCCCCGCAAGCTCTGCATTCGTCCAGGCCTCACCAGCTGCGAACACCTGCGCTGCCGGTGCAAATGCCATCACTGCTGCCAGTCCTGCCGTCAGGACGGTCTTTCCAACCCTGCCTGCAGAGTGTTGCCACTTCCCGGTAGCCTCCTCAAACTCTTTTCTGTTATTCATATCCTCTCCCTTCGCCAAAGCCCCCTATTCTGGGTCCCCGGTTTCTCATTGCTCAGCTAACGCCTTTGCGTGTAACTGCTTTCATTACTGATATTATACACTGTCTGCCGCTTGTTGCGCGACATTTCATCCTGTTTATCTGCCTTGTCACCAGCAGTGTCTTATTCGAAGATTTATCCCTTCCTGATTCACAGCCGGCTAAACGCAGCTGTCCATCACTTTGCACCGACTACCGTAAAGTGAATCGGCGGGATATCCTCCAGTCCGTCGTACAGCGCATAGAATTCATCCTCTGTCGCAACGTCGATGTCATGGTTTGCGTTTATCATGTCGCCGTTCTCTGAGGTGAAGCCGCTGATCATGCCGGTTCCATCCTCTGAATAGGTGATGTCGATTTTCTCTGTATAGTATAGAAGGTCTGCATCACTGACCTGCAGGATTCCGTAGGTCCGGTTGTTGCAGACGTACAGCTGTCCATCCTCCGACAGACGAATCGGATACGCTGTGCCTCCCGTCTGGACATTGCCGATGTTCATCGGTGTCCCTTCCGTATACCCTCCGACATAGCCGCAGGTCGCATACAGGCAAACCGAAATTGCTGCATTGGTATTCTCATCGTAACTATAGGTTCCATCCGTAACAGCCAGAATCTGCTGGCCGCATTCGCTTCCGCCATAGCCTGCAATATCGATATAGGCGTATCCCTCGCCTTCCTTCAGCTGATCAATGATCTCATCGAAGGATTCAAACTGATCCTTCCCGGCACGCTCCTCCACAAAGGTAGTCTGTACCAGCATAATCGTATCGTCTTCTGCGCCGGCATCTGCTGCATCCGCCTCTGTCTCAGAATCCGCAGATACCGTATTCTCTTCTGCGGTCTCTGTCGTCTTTGCTGCCTCTGTATCTTCTGCCTCTGTGTCTTCTGCCGGCGTCTCTTCAGCGGTATTCCCCGCTGTCTCACTCGATGTACCGGCTCCGCAGGCGGTCACTGAAAGGACCATTCCTACTGAAAGAACTGCTGCAATCATCTGTTTTTTCATACGTTTCACTCTCCTATGTATTCTTGTTCGTTTTGTATCTGTGTTGTAGCCGTTTCGCACATGTCTATTTCATCGCGAACTCTCTGCTCGGAGGCGGCAGCAATGTCCTGTCGTCTGTCACCTCTGTACATACGCTGCACGCTCCGAGAATGTTACACAGGTGCCGCGTTTACTGATTCTTCCTGCCGCCCCGCAGCAGGAAAATGGCAATAGCCAAGGTAATCACATCCGATGCCGCCTGACCGAACAGGATGCCGTTGTAGCCAGCCAGTGCACGCAGTCCGTACAGGCACAGCACGAAGACAACGCCCTGTCTGCTGATGGAGAGGATCATGGCAGGAAGCGCTCTTCCCTCTGCCTGGAACAATGTCGTCATAACCAGCACCAGACCAACCGCAGGTGCAGATACCATCAATGCGCGCAGGATCAGAACTCCTGCATCGATCACCTGCGGATCCTGCAGGAATACACCCAGAATCGGCCTCGTGAGTGCAAAGGTTACCACGACATAGGCTGCCGCAATGACAATCTGCACCAGGAAATCAAACCGCAGGAATTCCTTCAGACGCTTCTGATTCCCTGCGCCGTAACAATAACCCAGGGCCGGCTGTGCCCCGAAGGCAAATCCGACCAGCACCAGCATGCAGACCATGTTCACCTTTGTGGCAATTCCGTAGGCAGCAACCTTGTCCGTTCCGTAGGCGACAAGGCACCGATTCGTAAGAAGTGCTGCCAGCGACTGCGTCAGATTGGTCAGCGACGCCGGAATTCCGATAAAGAACACCTCCCGCAGCATCGCTCCGTCCACGGAAAGATCCTTCCAGCGAATGGACAGGTTCGCCGACTTTCGTTTCATCATGACCAGCAGCAGAATATCCGAAAACACATTGCTCAGAACCGTCGCCTGGGCGGCACCGGCCGCCCCCATTCCCAAGCCAAAGATAAAGACAGGATCCAGTACAATATTAGCAACTGCTCCGATCACGGTGCAGAGCATGGAAGCCTCTGCAAGCCCCTCTGTCCGCAGTAGGTTTCCCGGAACCACATTCAGAATGATTGCCGGAGCCCCCAGTGCCAGCCAGAAGTAATACGAAGAGGCATATTCCATCGTGTCTGCCCCTGCTCCCAAAAGCCCCAGGATCTGCGTCCGGAATACCAGGAGAACCACCGCTGTCAGGATACCAAATCCGATGGCGCCATAGATGGCAAAGGCACTCACCCTTGCCACCTCTTCCTTTTCCTTTTTTCCCAGAAGCCGCGAAATCAACGTGCTGCCGCCCAGTCCGAAGATATCGCTGAAGGCAATCATCATCGTAAAGATCGGCGCACACAAAGACACGCCTGCCACCAGCTCGGTTACACCTGTCTGCGCAATAAACCAGGTGTCTGCCAGATTGTAGACAAGGCTCACCACCATGCCGATGACGACCGGCAATGCAATCTTAAAATATGCCTTCGGGACCGGCATTTTCTCAAAAATCTCGTTTTCCATTTCTGTTCACCTCTCACTCTGCAATTCTCATGGCCTGCAAACACTGCCTGCATCGCCCGCGGCCTCGCTCCGGCTATGCGATTCCTCCAAAGAGGGATCCATTCTCCCCCTGCATCGAAGGTTTCCAAAGGAATCCCTCGGTATGGCTGAACAGGTCGCCAAAGAGCAATTTATTCTATCCCTTTTCTCATTGCTATGTAAGAAGAACTGTATCCGTTACTGTATAAATTCCGGACAAATTCCGGGCAACTGCCGGCCACAGAAAAACCGCATGGCTCCTTGTTCGGAAACCATGCGGTCTTTAAATGTTGTTTAGCCAATGATTGCAAACGCGGCAACTCATGCCTCAGACTGCCAGGAAGAACTTGATCAGGAAGATCAACGAGATGACATAGGTCAGAGCGGATACCTCCTTGGCCTTGCCGGTGCAGACCTTGATCACCGTGTAGCTGATCATGCCGATGCCGATGGCATGTCCGATGGAGCCGGAGATCGGCATTGCAATCATCATGAGTGCTACCGGAACAGCAACCGACAGGTCATCAAAGTTGACCTTTTTCAGGCCGGTCATCATCAAAACGCCAACATAAATCAGTGCTGCAGAGGTTGCGGCTGCCGGGATGATGGCTGCGACAGGAGCCAGGAAGATGCAGGCAAAGAACGCAATGCCGCAGGTCAGTGCGGTCAGACCGGTTCTGCCGCCCGCCTCAACGCCGGATGCAGACTCTACGAAGGTTGTAACCGTGGAGGTACCTGTGCAGGCACCTGCAATGGTTCCGATGGCGTCGGAGAGCAGAGCCTCCTTCATGTTGGGCATGTTGCCCTCACGGTCCACCATGCCGGCACGGGACGCAGTTCCTACCAGAGTTCCGATGGTGTCAAACATATCGATGATGCAGAAGGTGATCACCAGGGTGATAGCGGTAAACCAGCCCATGCTCACAAGGCCCTGGAAATTGAACTTGAACAGTGTCGTGGATGCCATGTCACCGAACGCCGGAACAAAAGAGGCGGTTGCCAGGGAAGCAAACGGATTGGTTCCCAGGAAGATCGCCTGTCCTGCCCAGTTGATGACGGAAGCCACCAGCATGCCGATAATAACGGCGCCCTTGACGCCCTTCTGTGCCAGAACAACGATCACGAACAGGCCGACGAACATCGTAACGACGGAGAGTACCATGGTCGGATATGCGTCGGTCATGGTCTGTTTCGCATAGGATGCCGTCAGGGAGCCAAAGAAGTCGCGCATCACGTAGAACTGATTGCCGTTGGAATCGGCAATGTAAACGTTGGAGCCGATTCCGATGTTCATCAGCATCAGACCGATGGCAGGAGAAATTCCAAGGCGAATGCCCAGCGGAATCGCATCCACGATCTTCTCACGAACATTCAGAAGAGAGAGGATCAGGAATACAATACCCTCGATCAGGATGATGCACAGCATCGACTGGAAGGACTCCACATAGCCCATGCCGGTCATCACCATCAGATTGCCGATGACGATGGCCATGAAGGAATTCAGGCCCATGCCGGGTGCCAGGCAGAACGGCTTGTTGGCCAGAAATGCCATGGCGAACATCGCCAGTGCAGACGAAAGGCAGGTTGCCAGGAACACACCGTTCCAGAGCTCCTGACCGCCGGCCCCGTAGCTCGTCAAGAGGTTCGGGTTCAGGGCGATGATATATGCCATCGTCATGAAGGTTGTGAGGCCGGCAACGATCTCGGTACGGACCGAGGTGCCGTTCTCACTGAGTTTAAAGGTTTTTTCTAACATAAGTATCGTTCCCTCCTAAGAAACGTAGTGGTATCTGCCTGTATCTTTCCCGGATCCGATCTGCAAATCCTTGCAGGACATACATTGCAGACACATAAGTGCGCATGAAGTATAACACCCCTGTCAAGGATTCTCAATGATTCTGCACCGCAAAAGGCCCGGAAATCGGTATGAAACCAGTTCCCGGGCCTTTACTGTAACGTCTCAAGTCGCACCCTGCCTGCGCAGTCTCTATTCCCGTATGATCTTGAACACGGCCGAGTTCGAGTAGGTCATGCTCTGGGTGTGCGAGAACAGAATCACGCCGGCTTCCGGAGCCGTGATCTCGCAGATGAGCTCCGCATCCAGCGTGTTGTCGATCTGCGCGAGGACCTGACCCTTTTCGACATGCTCGCCGGGCCTTACATATCCGTGGAAAAATCCCGCGCGGGGCGCGCGGACGGTCAGAAGACCATCATCTCCTACAATTCGAGATTTCACCGGCCGATACGCACAGTGCGCCTGCTCCTCTTCCCAGTTCAGGCCGGTAACAAGTCCTGTGCCCTCCATGAAATGCAGAATCGCCGCAATCGCCTCCCTGCTGCTCTCACGGTTTACGGTTTCTGTGTTCGTTGTATAGAACGAAAAGGCCTCCGTCTCCCAGATCTGCCAGTTGTAGTTCAGCGTAGTGGTATCGAACGGTCTGGGACTGCGGACCAGAATGTACGGGAGGCCGAACCTGGCCGCGAGCTCTGTATTTTCAAAGCCTGTCTTCATCATTCGGATGTGCGGTGTAAAGGAGCCTTTCATATAGAAGGAAGCGAACTGGATGCCCATCCGATAATCCTTGATGCCTTCAAAGATTCCGGCCGCAATCCGCTGCGTCGTCTCGCCCTGATCGTACCCCGGGAACATTCGGTTCACATCGGTGTTGTCGATGGACCAGAAGCGCTTTTTGATGTTCATCGAGGCCGGATTCGCACAAGGAATCACCAGAATCTCCTTGCCGGGAACGAGCTGCCCCGCTGCCTCCAGTTCCTTTAATCTCGCCACGAAATGAGCCGCCGTATAGAGCTGCTGATACTCATTGCCGCGAAGGCTCCCCACGATGCAAAGCGCCTTCTCTCCGCTGCCAAACCGAAACCCTTCCACCTTAAAATCATCCCGATAAAGGGAATGGAAGGAATAAATTGTACATTTTTCCATACCTGTCTTACCCCTTGCGATACCGCTCAAACCTGTCCTGGTCATTTGAATCGTGATTCCTGCTGCGTCGCCTTGGACATCCTGCCGATTGTGCCGACATCCGCAGCACCGCTTCGCCCGGGACATTCACCCGGCACCCGCAGCACCGCTTCGCCCGGGACATTCACCCGGCACCCGCAGCACCACATCACGCAGCAGTTCTACTGCCGCAGGATTCTGGCCAGGAGCGACCCGACCTGCACCACCGGATACTCACGGGTCGTAAAGAGCAGTCCGTCGTGCTGCGCCTTCACCAGGCAGAGCTCTTTCCCGGCCAGCGGATCCACGAGTCTTCCCAGAATCTCGCCTGCATGAACCTGCGTTCCAACCTCCAGGTCCTTCACAAAGATTCCCGATGCCGGTGCATTCAGAAAGTCCACGCCGTCTGACTGATTGCAGACCAGCGGCTTTCTCACCTCGCGGTCCTCCCCCTGCCAGATGCCCATCCGCTTCATCGTATGCAGAATGCCCTCCACCAGCTGATAGCCGTACTCTTTGGTGAGACGCATGCCAACGCCCATCTCCACCACCAGTGTCTTTGTCCCCAGGCTGTTGAGGCTGTAGGCCAGCGTCGACTCCAGAACCGTCGAGTTCTGATGCACCCAGATAAAATCCACATTCATCGACGCCGCATAGGGCAGCAGCGTTTTCTCGTGCAGTTCATTGATCCGGATCTGCGGCATCTCCGTGAGGAAAATATTGCTGGCATGGATGTCCACCACCAGATCCGATCCCTTCAGATCCTCCAGAATCCCGTTGGCAATGTATTCGTTCATATCGCCGTCTTCGGAGCCCGGGAAGATCCGGTTCATATCAAGGTCGAATCCCGGCAAGCCTCTCATAATGGTATCGATGCCAAGAGGGTTCATGGCAGGATAAATATCGACCGTCCCTGTTAAGAGCTCCGGCTCTGCCTGAATTCTCCTCGAGAGCTCATAGGCAACCAGCTGTCCCTCCAGCTCATCGCCGTGCACGCCGGTCACAATGGAGATCCGCTTGCCCTGTTCTCCGGCTGCTTTCTTCGGATCCAAAGCTCTGTCAGAATACACAGAATCCGTCTGTCCTGCTGCAACAGGTATCGGGTTTCCTGTCAGCCTCTGTTTGCGAATCATGAGCTGCTCACAGACCGGCAGCTCCACACTCGTTATTGTCTCTATCATCTCTTTCCCCTATATTCCGGTATAGCAATTCATGAACAACTGATCATGTAAACTTGCCCGATTTTCGGATCGCACGCATCAAAAATCCTCAGCGTAGCGCGCCAGGCAAATTTTCTGTTCTCTCATCACACGATGCTGCACAACATGCTGCACAACAGAAACGTCTCACGTTATGAATCCCCTTGCCATCGACAGCACCTGGCAGTCGCATGAACCATAAACGCCCAAAGGCGCCTACTGCGCAGCAGCCGCGTCCTCCACTACAACCCGGATCTGCTGCTCCTGCCGGGTTCCTCCGTAGAATACGCCCTGGCTGATGCGGCAGTCTGCAAAGTCGCGGCCACAGGCAATGCGGACATGATCTCCTGCCACTGCGCAGTCATTCGTCGGATCCAGACCGTACCAGTAGCCGCTAATCGCCGCCTCGGCCCAGGCATGGCTCTCGCCCTCGCCGCGCAGCATCCCGGTCACGTACCTTGCCGGGATCCCGCAAAGGCGCAGAAGAGCGATATAGATCTGCGCATAATCCTGGCAGACGCCTGTCCTTTTCTCCATCGCCGCCTCAGCAGTTGTGTTCACGTCCGTGGCGGCCTTTTGATATGTCATATCGCAGTGAAGGCGGTGCATGAGCTGCACTGCGAGCTCTGCCTGCTGCGCAGGCGCTGATCCCTCGACCGCTCCTGCCTGCTGCGCAGGAGCGGCTGCTTCCTTCCTGGCCGCTCTGCCATCCAGTTCGGTATTTCCGCCAGCAGCAACCAGATTCCGGTAATACTCCAGAATCTGTGCCCCGGGCCTTGTCAGGGTCGTCGGGTACCGGTAGATTCCCAGCTTATCCGCGCGGATTCTCTCTTCCGGATACAGCAGGATGCCATCCGCAGATAATACCGCCTGCTGCCCAGCCGTTCTGCAGCCTTCACAGGGTGAATTCTGCGCCTTACATGGGTGGCCGGTCGTATTTGTCTCATTACTGTTCCTGCCTTCGCAGCCATGCAATGCCGCCGAGGTTCCGGCATCGCCTGCATAAGGGTAAGGATCCGGCGCCGGCAGCGACAGAACCGCCTCGCCCCGCATCTGCACGCTAAAATGATCATGCGGCCCTGTCAGCACACCCAAAAGCTCCCTGTTGCCGAAGGCATCACTGGATTCCCAGTTCTGTCCCTTTGGCAGCAAGGTCGTTTCAAGCGCTGTAATCTCCTGCCGAAGCGTACTCTTCGGCAGGCACTTCAAGGTATAATGGTGTCCTTTCACTGCCCCGTCAAAGGACAACGACATGCTGTATTGGAAAATCACTGTACCAGGCATCCTACAGGCTCTCCACTGCCCGGATGATGTTGTCATAATCCGGTTCCGGAAGGGATGCATCCATCAGCATCTGCTCGAGCTGATCCGGTGCATACGGAAGGCCTGAACGTTTGAGGCGCGTTGAAAGGCGCATCACAAAGCGGCGAATCTCCTCTCTGCCGACGCGAAGCCGCGCATACAGATCCACGCGTTCAATTCGTCGGCCGGTTACCAGAATATCACGAACCTGCACGTCATCAATCGAGTCATCCGCGCTGCCCCAGAAGGCGACAATGTTGTCCATCACCTTCTGCAGCTCCATCATCGGTGCGTCCGATACGGCTGCACGCTGCATCTCGTAATATGCCAGCTGCACATAACACAACGTCTCCGTCCCCAGCATCTCACGCAGCACAATCGCGTTGTCATAAGCGCGCAGGAGGTTGCTGGCAATCGAATCCGGATTGCTGCTGTCATAACAGTAGCGGCGCAGGAAATCCTCCCGGTTCTCATAGATGTCCGGGATCTCGAGTTTGGCACAGAAATCCTGGTGCATGTCCTCCGGGCTGTCGATCATTCGGTCATAATACGGTGCGAAAAATTTAATGGTCGTGTACACGCGCTCGGTGTAGCGGCCGAGCCAGAGAATGCTGTCCTTTTGCTCTAACGAGATAATACCCATGTGTCCTTGAATCCTCCTCCCTGAGATGAATTGACAATGAACGAATCCGGATTGGTCGAATAGCGCGTCAGTCCGCTCTTCCAGACTCTCGCCTCATCGCTCAAGAGGACGAAGGCGCGAAGATCCGCCTTTCTCGGCACCATACCTCCCTTGTCCATGATGTCAATGTCCTGGAAATCGATCACCTCCTGGGCGATGAAGCGCCTTGGCTCACGCTTTAAGAGCTCGATGAAGTCCTCTTTCTCCTTCTGCGTCATCTTGTTGGCAAAAACAACACCATACCCACCAGCTTCGGCGACGTCTTTCAGGACCAGCCGGTCGAAATGTTCCAGAACGAACTTCATGTCCTCCTCGTAATAAGGAAGGTAGGTCGGTGCGTTCTTTAGGATCGCCTCCTCGCCCAGATAGTACCGGATCATCTTCGGGACGAAATAATAGATGCCCTTATCATCGGCAACGCCGTTGCCGGGTGCGTTCATAATCGCAACGTTCCCCTTTTTATACACATCGTAGATGTGCGGGATGCCGATCACGGACTCCGGATTAAAATTCAAGGGATCCAGGTACTCGGTGGAAATGCGGGAGTACACAACGCCCACCTGCTGCCGGCGTCCGGAATAGTCCACGAAATACAGATGATCGTTCTCCACCAGCAGCTCATGGCCATTGACCAGCACAGCGCCGGTCTGCTCCGCCAGATAGGAGTGCTCAAAATAGGCGGCATTGTAACGCCCCGGCGTCAGAATAACCGGAATGCCGCCGGTGCTGACATAGTCCATCACCTGCCGAAGGAGCCTTGGATAATCGCGGTTGTCCGCAATCGCCACATCGTGGAAGGTATCCGGTGCGGCGCGGCGTTCCAGATCTCTTGCAATCAGGGGGTAGGATGCACCGGACGGAACGCGAAGGTTGTCCTCGAGGATGTACCACTCGTTGTCCTTACCAAGGACAAGGTCGATGCCCGAAATGTGGGCACTGACCGATTTCGGCGGTGTCACATCCTCACACTGCGCCATGTAGCCGCTGCCGGCGTAGACGAATTCCTCCGGTACCACGCCGTCCTTAATGATCTTCTTGTCATGATAGATGTCCTGGATAAAGCAGTTCAGTGCCGTAACCCGCTGCTGCAGACCCTTTTCCAGGTAATCGAATTCCTTTTTCTCGATGACGCGCGGAATGGGATCAAATGGGAACAGCTGCTCGTGGAAGACGTGATTTTTATAAATGCCGAATTTCACGCCGTACCTTGCCAGCAGTTCGTTGATATTCTCCTTTCGGTCCAATAGCTGCAGATTGGTAAAATCCATATGCATCTCCTCCCTGAAAACAAAAAAGGACGTACAGATCTTAAAATCTGTACGTCCTTGCACATCCTAATTCACTCATATGACCCGCCCGCAGCGGATAATTACAGACTATTATGGCCACACGCATGGATTCTGTCAATTGTTTCATCTGCATAACCGCTGTATGGTTACTGCTTCGTTTCCGCATTATCGTTTTTCTCAGGTACTATTTTTATTTCTACCTTTTTTCCTAATGCCTTCGCATATTTTTGCAGCGTAATCAATGTAGGCACCCTCACACCTGATTCGAATCTTGCCAGATTCGCCGCCTTAATCCCTGTCATAGCCTCCATATCCTTTTGGGTAATATTCTGACGATGACGTTCCTGCACCAGTTCTTCAATCAGGCCCATTGTTTCATTATGAATCTCCTGATGGATTTTTTCCGAATATGCCATGAATCGAGCACATTCCATTTTCTTGTCTTGCGCATTCTCTTTCTCACGAATCTCCATGTATTTCACCTTTATCAGGAAACTGTCTTATTTGGCACAAATTCAATTTTCAGAGTTGCTCCAACAGCCTTTGCAATGCGGTCCAGCAATTCAACACTGGGATTCCTCGTTCCGTTTTCCAAGCGACTGATATCAGCTTGACTGATTCCCGTCCTTTCTGAGAGCTCCTGTTGTGTCAATCCAGCATTTTTACGTATTCTGACCAATTCCTCCGTCAAAGATCTTTCAGGCGCATATTTTTCGTATTCTCTGCAAAATTCAGGATCCTGCATCAATTCCCTGGTTAATTCCTGTAAATCACTCATTTCATTATTTCCTTTCTGCTAAGGTAATCCTTGCGTCTTACCTTGGCCAATTCAATTTCTGCTCTCGGTGTCTTTTGCCGTTTTTTTACAAAACCGTTTGTCGCCACAATAATGCTTCCTGCATCATAGAAAAATAAAATCCTGACTGTATTATTTTTCCAGGTAGATCTGCATTCAAAAATACCGTCTCCCAACGGCTTGCTCAATGGTTCCCGTGCCTCTACCCCCAGAAGCTCCAACCTGTATAAATCTGATACAACCTTTGCTCTTAACTCTACTCGAAGTGTGCGAATGAACTCACCAACCGGCTTTGTTCCATTCTCCATTTGATAAAAATCAACTCGATACATCTCGCCCCTCGTCATGCTATATATAGCATAATTTTGAATTTCCCCATTGTCAATGTAATATGCGCCCCAAACAATAACAGCGCCGGAATATATCATCAATGATATATTCCGGCGCTGCATTTATCAACAATCTTGACAGGCAGTCGTTTTTACTTGTCATTCATTGTATTATTCGGCCTCTAATGCCTGTAGGAGCTCTTCCAGCCCTCCGGCAGGTATTGTATGGTATTGGCGATCATGTCATCCACGAGTTTTCTGGTTGCCGCAGGATCCGTGCACTTTGCGCTGTAGTTGGGGTCATGGAGAAATGCCTCCACCACCAGCTCCTTGTCGCACAAAAGGGCGGCGCGCAGGGTTCTGTCGTGATTCTCGACATGAGGCAGCACCAGGTCATAGATGTCTCTTTTCAGTTCTCCCGCCATGATAGGATGAATGTGATCTCGTTCGAACACCGCGTTGGTCTCCACCACAGCATCTGCCGGCAGATTTGGGATCTGCAGCGCGGTATTCGGAATATTCACATTGGAGACAAAACGCGACAGGCCGCACAGTGCCTTGATGAGCAGGATTCCTTCCTCCCCCGTCGGCTCCAACTTAATCTCCTCCCTGCCATCCAGCAAATCTTTGGATCTCTGCAGGCGTTTTTGCAGATCCTCCTTGCGCCACTGCACGGTGGTGAGGCCGTATTTCCACTTCGTTACCGTCTCCGGGTCCTTCAAATATTCATCGCCCGGCAGGAACTCGACCAGGTGCCGGTCTCCTGCTGCCGCAATCTGACCATAGCGGTTGAAGAGGTCCATCTTAACCCTATGTGCGCAGGCAAAGGACGAGTTCATCCAGCTGTGGTCCGGCTCCTCATAGCCCTCTTCAAAATGGTTGTCAATGTAATGGCGGTAGATCGGGAACAGATCCGTTCCCTTATAAGAGGCTTCCGTGAACCAGGTGAAATGGTTGATGCCAACCACATTCACCAGAATGTTGTGCCAATCATCCACCTTGTCGCCCGTCTCGGCCTCATAGATTCCTGCCAGCACCTTCTGGGTGCCGAACACCTCGTGGCAGCAGCCAAAGGCCTTGATCTGCGGATAGACCTCGTACAGTGTCTTCACACACAAAGACATCGGATTCGTGTAGTTGATGACCCATGCATCCGGTGCAAAATTACGAATCGCCTGCGCAATCTCGACGAACATCGGGATGGTGCGAAGCGCACGGATGATGCCCCCGGGGCCTGCCGTATCGCCGACGGACTGCCAGCAATCCAGCCTCTCCGGCAGATGCACATCCGACTCCATCTCATCAAAGGTCCCCGGAAGGATGGATATCACGACAAAGTTACAGCCCGTGAGCGCCGCCTCCAGCGTCGGATAGACCTCAAACGTCCAGCTGCCCTTTGCCTCCTTGCGGCTCATCAGATGATTTCCAATGGCCTTATTCGCCTCTGCTGCCGCAGAATCAATGTCGTAGAGCCGGATCTCTCCCGTCAGTTCATCGTCCTGGGCCAGATCGGTCATAAATGTCCACGCCCATCCGCGCGATCCCCCGCCGATGTAAGCGATCTTAACATCTGTCATTTTGTTGTCTGCGTAAATCATGATATGCCCCTCCGCTGTTTGCCTCTGCGCACTCTTCAAAAATCATTCAGCATTACCTGGCCAGCTATTTTGCAAACGCTGTGCCAAAATAGCAACGCATCTTCCGATGTTTAACTATCGTTTGACTGCTGGTTATGTTGTACCATGTAAAGTGCAGAACTTCAATGACTATCGCCTGTTATTCTCATAGGCGGGCCGGTCGTATTGTGCCGGTGATTCAGGAATGGTGTGCTTGATATGATCGTTAACGGGAGAAATGAATTCCGCCGCAGGCGGAGGCGCCGCAGGCCGCAGTGGTGGCAGATTGTTGGGTTTCTCATCTGCCTCTATTATATGTACCCTTCCCTTTTGAACATTGGGCATCTCCTCATGCAGGATGTTGTTCAGCCGGCACTGGAAATCTTTGTTCACAGCAGCAGCGTCCAGGCAGTTCTGTCTCCCGAGAGTCATGAGATCGGCCAGGGCAGCATCACGTTCACGCACCTGCACGATGACCTGTATGGCGTAGAGGGGTCGCAGGCGCTGACCACCGAGGAGGCGCAGCAAAAGGGGCAGTATCTCATGGCGCAGCAGTACAAGGAATTCATTCCAACCAGCTTTGGTGCCTATGAAATCACGGATTCCTTTGGGATCTGTACCTTCGGCTACAGCAAGGACAGCGTTGAGAAAATGCAGTCTGTTCATGCATACTGTCAGAGCTGGTGTGCGGCAAATCTTCCTGCCATCGTTCCGGACGGCACCACACAGTCCAAGGCGATTCGCCTGTGCGCAGACTGGGTGGCCGATCACATGAGCTACGATCACCGTGCCCTCGAGGACACCGAGCTCTCCGGCTATTATCAGAATGCCGCCGTCGGATTCTCGAACGGAACCGGCGTCTGCACCACCTTCACCACCATGTTCAACACCATGGTCTCCTGGCTGCCCTTCGATCCGCAAACGCAGGTCGTCAGCTATACCGCCGCAGAACCTCTTCACATCGATTCCGTGGTAGCCGGCAATGACACGCACGCCTGGTCCATGCTGCGCCTCGGAACAGAGTGGAAACAATACGACATCACCTTTTATGACTGTGACGACGGCCCGCGCCAGATTCAGTATCTGAATATGCAGGACTATGCCCTGCGCGACGGTGAACATGACATGACCTTTGCATTCACGACGTACTACATTTCTCAGGCAGAGTAGCAGTGAACGAAATGGAGCTGGGAACGTAACACGCGGCAAACTTGATGTACTTGATGTTTCAAAGGGACTTTTGATTTATTTCCTGTAGCATTCCGAACGCTGCTATGTTATTCTGTCCGCAACAGCATAACGTTTCTTCTCACCGATGCAGCATCATCCCTGCATCATCTGAATC
>CAVCWT010000002.1:109799-130150 GCA_963605745.1 Lachnospiraceae bacterium | reverse complement strand
ATTCATGATTGAAACCCTCAGGTGGCCAAGGCCAAACAGGAGAAGGCAGTGCAGTTGCCTTCGAGTGTCGGCCTCATGGCCAGCCACATCGAGATGCGGGTGCTAAATAGTTACAAATGTATCAATTCTATTTACTTAGGAGGATTTAAAAATGGCAGAAGCAAGAATTTTTTATCAGGAAGACTGCAATATGTCTCTTCTTGAGGGCAAGAAGATCTGCATCATCGGCTACGGCTCTCAGGGCCATGCACATGCACTGAACCTGAAGGATTCCGGATGTGATGTTGTCGTTGGTCTGTACGAGGGATCCAAGTCCAAGGCTAAGGCTGAGGCACAGGGTCTGACTGTACTGCCGACCGCTGAGGCTGTTAAGCAGTCCGATATCATCATGATCCTGATCAATGATGAGACACAGGCTGATATGTACCAGAAGGATGTTGCTCCCAACCTGAAGGCCGGCGATATGCTGATGTTCGCTCACGGCTTCAACATCAACTACAAGCTGATCGTTCCCCCTGCAGATGTTGACGTTACCATGATCGCTCCCAAGGCTCCCGGACACACCGTTCGTTCCGAGTATGAGGCCGGCAAGGGAACTCCGATGCTGGTAGCAGTAGAGCAGGATGCAACCGGAAAGGCTCTTGACAGAGCACTGGCATATGGTGCAGCCATCGGCGGCGCTCGTGCAGGTATTCTGGAGACCACCTTCAAGACAGAGACTGAGACCGATCTGTTCGGTGAGCAGGCTGTTCTGTGCGGCGGTGTCTGCGCTCTGATGCAGGCTGGTTTTGAGACCCTCTGCGAGGCAGGCTATGATCCTCGTAATGCATACTTTGAGTGCATCCATGAGATGAAGCTGATCGTTGACCTGATCTATCAGTCCGGTTTTGCAGGAATGCGTTATTCCATCTCCAACACGGCTGAGTACGGTGACTATGTAACCGGCCCGAAGATCGTAACTCCTGAGGTAAAGGCTGCGATGAAGCAGGTTCTGTCTGATATTCAGGATGGTACCTTTGCATCTGAATTCATCCAGGATATGAAGAACGGCAAGATCCACTTCCAGGCTATGAGAAAGAAAGCTGCTGCTCATCCTTCAGAGGTTGTAGGCGCTGAGATCCGTAAGCTCTACAGCTGGAACAACGAGTCTGACATGCTGATCAACAACTGATAATAAAGTCGGCACCCAGACGACTGGCCGTAAAGCCGGACGGGAGCTTGCTCACGGTCCGGCGTACGGACAGGAGACTGGGCGGCCAAGGTGCGAAGCACCTCCGGCCGCCCATCCCGAAAACGCGAAGCGGATTGAGGGATGGGAGCCGACGAGGCAAGTGCTGACAAGGCACCCAGACGACTGTCTGCCATCCCGAAAACGCGAAGCGGATTGAGGGATGGGAGCCGACGAGGCAAGTGCTGACAAGGCACCCAGACGACTGTCTGCCATCCCGAAAACGCGAAGCGGATTGAGGGATGGGAGCCGACGAGGCAAGTGCTGACAAGGCACCCAGACGACTGTCTGCCATCCCGAAAACGCGAAGCGGATTGAGGGATGGGAGCCGACGAGGCAAGTGCTGACAAGGCACCCAGACGACTGTCTGCCATCCCGAAAACGCGAAGCGGATTGAGGGATGGGAGCCGACGAAGAAAATACATCAATGAAAAGGGGCAGAGGAGATCATCTCCCCTGCCCCTTTTTCTGTACTCCAGGAGGCTGCAATGGGAATGACAATGACACAGAAGATTCTCGCTCGCCGCGCGAATCTTCCTGAGGTAAAGGCCGGACAGCTGATCGAGGCTGATCTGGATCTGGTGCTGGGAAATGACATTACTGCACCGGTTGCAATCAAGGAAATGAACCGTTTCAAAAAGGACGGCGTTTTTGATAAAGATAAAATCGCACTGGTACCGGATCATTTCGTACCTGCAAAGGATATTAAGTCTGCAGAGAACTGCAAATGCGTCCGTGAGTTTGCAAAACGTAATGAGATTACCAACTATTTTGAGGTTGGACAGATGGGAATCGAGCACGCCCTCCTGCCGGAGAAAGGATTGGTTGCACCCGGCGATGTGATCATCGGTGCAGACTCCCACACATGTACCTACGGCGCACTGGGTGCCTTTTCCACCGGCGTTGGCTCAACGGATATGGCAGCAGGAATGGCAACCGGAAAGGCATGGTTCAAGGTTCCTTCTGCGATTCAGTTTCATCTGACAGGAGAGCTGCCGGCGTATGTCAGCGGCAAAGATGTGATCCTTCACATCATTGGAATGATCGGTGTAGACGGTGCACTGTATCAGTCGATGGAATTCACAGGTCCCGGCGTAGCATCTCTTTCCATGGATGACCGCTTTACCATTTCCAACATGGCCATCGAAGCCGGCGGCAAGAACGGTATTTTCCCTGTCGATGACAAGACCCTTGCCTATGAAAAGGAGCACGGCGCAGGAGAGGGCGTGATCTTTACGCCGGATGAGGATGCTGAATATGAAAAGACCTACGAAATTGATCTTTCCCAGATTCAGCCGACGGTTTCCTTCCCGCATCTGCCGGAGAACGCAAAGACCTTCGATGAGATTCCGGAGATTAAGATTGATCAGGTAGTCATCGGCTCCTGCACGAACGGCCGCATCAGTGATCTGAGAGCTGCTGCCCAGATTCTGAAGGGACGTCATATTGCAGAGGGAATGCGCTGCATCATTATCCCGGCAACGAATCAGATTTATATGCAGGCCATGAAGGAAGGACTGCTGGAAATCTTCCTGAATGCAGGTGCTGTTGTGTCGACGCCGACCTGCGGACCGTGTCTTGGAGGCTACATGGGAATTCTGGCTGCCGGTGAGCGCTGCGTGTCTACAACCAACCGGAACTTTGTGGGCAGAATGGGCGATACCACTTCGGAAATTTACCTGGCAAGCCCTGCAACGGCAGCAGCATCGGCCATTGCCGGTGTGATTGCTGACCCCCGTGCCGTGATGGCCGAATAGTAACTGAGTGGAAAGGATTCGATATGGAAGCAGCAAAAGGACGAGTATTCAGATTTGGTGACAACGTAGACACCGATGTAATCATTCCTGCAAGATATCTGGCAACCTCAGAACCCTCTGAGCTGGCAGCACATTGCATGGAGGATATTGATAAGAGCTTTATTCAGAACGTGAAGGCAGGTGACATCATTGTTGCCGGCAAGAACTTTGGCTGCGGCTCCTCACGCGAGCACGCACCGATTGCCATCAAGGCGGCCGGCGTATCCTGCGTCATTGCAGAAACCTTCGCCAGAATTTTCTATCGCAACGCGATCAACATCGGCCTTCCGATCATTGAATGCAAGGAAGCAGCCGCAGAGATCGAACAGGATCATGTGGTATCGGTGAACTTTGATAGCGGCATCATCACCGACGAAACCACAGGCAAAACCTACGAAGGACAGGCCTTCCCGCCCTTCATGCAAGGACTCATCGACGCAGGGGGACTCATCAACTACGTGAACAATAAGTAAGAAGCGCTGCAGCAGCTGGCGCTGAATAGAAAAGACGAATCCCCGCTTGCGGAAGGATTCGTCTTTTTCTATTCAGCGTTGGTCAGCGAGCGAAAGCTCGTCTGACCAAACACATCCGGATGAATTGCGAAGCAAATTATCCGGATGTGCCAGGTGCGGAAGCGCAATTTAGATGGCTCCGGATGAATTGCGAAGCAAATTATCCGGATGCGCCAGGTGCGGAAGCGCAATTTAGATGGCTCCGGATGAATTGCGAAGCAAATTATCCGGATGCGCCAGGTGCGGAAGCGCAATTTAGATGGCTCCGGATGAATTGCGAAGCAAATTATCCGGATGCGCCAGGTGCGGAAGCGCAATTTAGATGGCTCCGGATGAATTGCGAAGCAAATTATCCGGATGCGCCAGGTGCGGAAGCAGCTTATAAACTCAGAACCTTTGCAAACGACCCAGACTCCGACAGCGGCTGCCCGGCCTGCAGCAGATGATGCACATCCCCCAGAACCTGCGCGCGGAACATGGCAATGGCCGGCGTGTTATCCGGGATGCTGCCGCACTGGCGCTTTTCGCTGTTGAGAATGCACACCGAGGTCGGAGCGAGATAGACCGCCTGCTGCAAAACAACGGGCGAAATGTCCAGCAGATATCCAATCGCCTCCAGATTGGCACCCAGATGTGCAAAAAATACGATGGTCACATCGTCATCGCCGCGGGTTTTCTCTTCCTCCGCCTCATAGTAGCCATCCTTTCGGTGATAACCGTATTCCGCCAGAATCGAATCCAGACCGGTGCGCAGATTCAGGACAGCCTTTTCATATTCCGGATTACTCTGCAAGAGGGGATGACGGTAAAAATCGTTCTTATCGAACAGCTGCGTTTCCGCAGTCCAGTACTGCGGCATGAAATCCCAGGGAACCTGTTTTTGTCCGGTGACAGGATCGATGATGGCATAAGAGAATTCCTGCATCCAATCTACAATTTCGGCGGTGCGTCCCATAATGCGAAGGGAGGGCTCAGCAGTCAGCTTGGCCCGCGCAAGCGGCGAAGAATAAAAACGATCTACCGTCCAGTGGGGGACGCGGGAAGAGAGGAGCTCAGCTTCCTTAAAGCCGCGCGGGGTCAGAGTATTGTTGGCATAATCCGGTTCTGCGTGACGAATGAATATAATGCGCATGAACGTCATTTCCTCCTTTTGTTAAACAGATACAAACAGATATAAAAAGAATACCATAACAAATCAAAACATGGTAAACTGTGGTGATCGAACGTTATTTCGAAAAATATACGAAAGGGTTATGACCTATGATCGCATCCTTGACAGGGACGGTGGAGAGCTGCGCGGACAGCGGCGTTGTTCTGAATGTAAACGGAATCGGTTTTGATGTGAATATGAGCACGGAGGCGGTGCGCGCACTGGCATCCGTTACGGAGGGCGAGCTGGTTCACGTTTATACGTATATGAGTGTTGGCCGGGAAGCGGATGTGACCCTGTTCGGCTTTCTCTCAAGAGAGGAGCTGACCCTGTTCAAGCGCCTGATCACAGTCAGCGGCATCGGCCCCAAGGGTGCATTGTCCTTGTTGTCTGCGATGAGTGCAGAGGATCTTATTTTTGCTATTTTGTCCGGTGATGCCAAGATGATTTCCAGAGCACCCGGAATCGGCAAAAAAACGGCCGAGCGCCTGGTTCTGGAGCTCCATGACAAGCTGGAACTGACGGATCCTTCGGCACTGGAAACGGCAGGAAGGGAGGCCGGCGGATCCCTGGGAGAAATCACTGAGTCCGGAGCTGCGGCAGAGGCGGTGGAGGCCTTGACGGCACTTGGCTACGGCAGAGGAGAGGCCTCTAAGGCCGTCCGGGAGGCCGGCAGACAGGAAGGCATGGAAGGCGCCGATGTTCAGGCATTCCTCAGCAAGGCACTGGCATTCCTGGGATAAGATACCGGGACAGCAATTTTACAAACGTTGTACTGGTTATTATGTAAACGACGTACTGGTGCACCGCTTCATCAGGATGCAGCAGGCTGCAAAAAGCAGACACTCATGGATGACAGGAGAGTTTTGTGGAAAAACGCATGATTGAAACCAGCTTCACAAAGGAGGATGAGAAGATTGAGAGTTCTCTTCGCCCGCAGAAGCTGAAGGACTATATCGGCCAGACCAAAATCAAGGACAGTGTCAGTGTGGCAATCGAGGCAGCAAAGCTTCGCGAAGAGCCGCTGGATCATATTCTGTTCTATGGCCCGCCCGGCCTTGGCAAGACAACGCTGGCCCAGATTCTGGCCAACGAGATGGGCGTTCATATCAAAATAACGAGCGGCCCGGCCATTGAGAAACCTGGTGAGATGGCGGCCATCCTGAATGGACTGAAGGCTGGGGATATCCTCTTTGTGGATGAAATTCACCGCCTGAACAAACAGGTAGAAGAGGTCCTGTATCCTGCCATGGAGGATTTTGCCATCGATATCATGATCGGCAAGGGCTCGGCCGCCAAATCCATTCGTCTGGAACTGCCGAAATTCACGCTGGTGGGTGCAACCACGAGAGCGGGATTGTTGTCCGCGCCTCTTCGTGACCGTTTTGGAATGATCCAGAGACTGGAATTTTATCAGGTGCCGGAGTTAAAAGAGATTATCCTGCATTCTGCGGCAAAGCTGGGGGTTTCTGTGGAGGAAGAAGGGGCTGTCGAAATGGCCAAACGCTCTCGCGGAACACCTCGCCTTGCAAACCGGATCCTGAAAAGAGTCCGGGATTATGCTCAGGTTCGGTTTGATGGTGTGGTGACCAAGGAGGTAGCACAGACGGCACTGGACCTGATGGATGTGGACCCCATGGGATTGGACCGAAATGACCGAAGGATTCTGCTGACACTCATTCAGAACTTTGGGGGAGGTCCTGCGGGTCTGGATACCCTGGCGGCAGCCATCGGGGAGGATGCCGGTACCATCGAGGACGTTGTGGAGCCGTATTTGCTGCAGAACGGACTGCTGAACCGAACACCCAGAGGGCGCGTTGCAACGCGGACTGCCTACGAGCACCTGGGACTTGAATTCCCGGAGAACGAAGATTTATAATGTTTTTATCTGTTCAGCACCTGCCTGTTTCAACAGAAATCGGGTGCCCCGCAGACGAATTTCTGATTGAAACAGGCAGGTGGCCAAGGCCCGAAGGGCCTGTGGCCAGCCACATCGAAAATGCGCAGCATTTGAGATGGGAGTGCTGAATGGATATGCAGACTACTACAAAGGGGTAACGCAATGGCAGCAAATGGAGCAAGAACCGATGCAGAGGTGATCATCGACGGAAAGGTTTATACCATTTCCGGCATCGAGAGCGAAGAGTATATTCAGAAAGTGGCATCCTATCTGAACAGTAAGATTTCGGAGCTGCGAAAGAGTGACAGCTACACCAGGCTGAGTACAGATTTTCGAAATGTTCTGCTGCAGATCAATATTGCAGATGACTATTTTCGCATGCAGCAGGAAAAAGAAGAGCTGCGCCAGGACAGTGCAACGAGAGAGAAGGATCTTTATGATCTCAAGCATGAGCTGATTGCAACGCAGATGAAACTGGAGAAGGCGGAAAAGGATCTGAAGGCGCTGCGTGAGGAGAATGGCGAGAACGAGAAAAAGGTCATTCGGCTGGAAACTGAGCTGAAAACACGCAAGGACGACAAGAAGCTGTAAGGGATCTGCGGTAAGGGGTAGTTTATTTTCAAACGCTGTACTCGTTATTTTGCAAACTATTTTGCAAACGCTGTACTCGTTCTTTGGAAAACGCTGCGCTGGCTATGTTGAGAACACTGTATCGAAAGCAGATCACAAAAGGGGGCATCGGAGGAGATCCGATGCCCTTTTGAATGAGTGAGACTTTATCGATTTGCAGTGGGGAATCAGACGAAACATTTTTCACTATGTTTACGAATCGGATGCATCATGAACCGGATAGGAAATGCACATGACGAATCAGACAGAACAGGCAATCAAAAACGGCAAACGAGTGGAGCTTTTGGCACCTGCCGGCAATATGGAGGCGTTTCGGGGAGCCGTGAATGCCGGGGCGGACGCTGTTTATCTGGCAGGGCAGCAATTCGGGGCGAGAGCCTATGCAGATAATTTTGACGAGGATCAGCTGAAGGCAGTGATCGGACAGGCGCATTTGTTCGGAATGCGGGTTTATCTCACGGTGAATGTACTGACAAGGCAAGCGGAGCTGGAAGAGCTGGAGAGCTTTGTTTTGCACATGTATGAGGCTGGTCTGGACGGCGTCATTGTGCAGGATCTGGGCGTTGCAGCCAGCATCAAAAGGCGCTGTCCTGGCCTTGAGCTGCATGCCAGCACACAGATGTCGGTGATGGGGCGGGAGGCTGTTCGTTTCCTGAAGGAGCAGGGCTTTGTCCGCGTTGTGCCGGCAAGAGAATTGTCCTTGCAGGAAATCCGTTTGCTAAAGGAAGAGGACATCGAAATCGAGAGCTTTATCCACGGTGCGATGTGCTATTCCTATTCCGGGCGGTGCCTGATGTCGAGCTTTTTAGGAGGACGAAGCGGCAACCGGGGCAGATGCGCCGGTCCCTGCCGCCTGCCATATGAGATCCGGAATGAGAAGGGAGAGCCTGCGGGAAAGGACGGCAGGTGCTATCCGATTTCGATGCGGGATATGTGTGTTCTGGAGATCCTGCCGGAGCTCATCGATGCCGGAATTGATTCCTTTAAAATTGAAGGGAGAATGAAGAAGCCGGAATACGTGGCCGGCACAGTGGCTGTTTACCGCAAGTACATTGACCGGTTTTATGCCTGGGATGAGAAGGGGCGGCCCGGCAAATGGCAGATTGATAAGGAAGATCTGCGGGATCTGAAGAGTCTGTACATCCGGGCAGATCTGTGCCAGGGGTATTATCATTCGAGAAACGGAAGGTCCATGCTCACCATTCATGAGCCGGGCTACAAAGGAGCAGAAGATGCGCTGTTAGAGCGCATCCGAAGGCAGTATCTGGAGGAGAACCGTCAGATTCAGATCTGCGGGGAGGCTTACATTCATTGTAATGAAAGCGTAAGGCTTCGCGTCTTTGTCAAAGGACAGGAGGACTGCTGCGCAGAGAGTACAACGGAGCTTGTTGCCGCGCCCGCAAGAAACCGGGCCCTTAGCCGGGAGGACATTGCGGGGAAACTGTCGAAAACGGGAAATTCGTCCTTTGCCTTTGAACGCCTTGAGATCGATACCGATGAGCAGTCGTTCCTTGCAGTATCTGCGTTGGGAGAGCTGAGGCGGAGTGCTCTGGAGAATCTGGCAGCAGCCCTGCGGGCGACGCAAAATACGACCCCTTTGCAGGATGCAGGACAAGCGGCGCATTACGCAGAAGCCCTCAATGCGAATGGAAACGCACAGAAAACAGAAAGCGGAACAGGCGAATCCAAAACGGCCGGAATCAAAACAGCCGGAATTGAAACCTGCGGGATCGGAACAGGCGGAACCGAGACGGAAGAGGAGCAGGAGAAAAGACCGTGGAGCTGCCTTGTCATGGTTCAGAATGAAGAGCAGGCAAAGGCCGTGCTGGAAGAGATCCGGGAAAACGAAGAGCACGCCGCCCTTGTTCTGGATGGAGCGGTTCGTGACAATCCGGAAAGTGTTTTCAGAATCCTGCAGGAGAAAAAACACTGCGATCTGCCGGTACTGGCAGCGCTGCCGTATATTTTGCGGGAGTCGAACCGTCAGTGGATTCGGGACTATATCACAAAATATGGTGATATTTTTTACGGATTTATTACAAGATCGTTGGAAGAACTGGAAATTCTCAGGGAAAGAGAGTATGATAAGGCGGTTATTGCGGACAGTATGCTCTACGCATGGAACCGTGAAAGTGAGCGCGTTCTGAAGAATGCGTGGGAAACGGTCGGTACCGGAAGTCTCCAAATGGTGCTGCCGCTGGAGCTGGACCGCTATGAAATGAACACTGTTTATGAGAGTTATACGGACAAGATTCTCATGGTGTATGGCCGGATTCCTCTTATGATGAGCGCCGGATGCGTCCGGAAGACCAGCGAAAGGTGCATCCCGCAGGAAGGCATGAGCTATTACCGCCTCTGGGATCGGACCGGAGCGGAGTTTCCGGTTCTGACGGATTGCCATCACTGTCAGAATGTCATTTACAACAGTGTTCCGACATCACTTCATAAATTCGTAAAAGATCCTTTGCTGCAAAAGGTTGGCTGTATTTTGATCAGCTTTACGACGGAATCGAAAGGGGAGATTGCTCCTGTACTGCGCAGATTCCTCGGAATTCAAAAAGGCATGGCTGTGGAACAGCCGGAGTCTTTGGAATTTACCAACGGGCATTACAAAAAAGGCGCGATGTAGCAGCGCCGGTTTATTGACTGCATGCGGACTTATTTTCTGGCTTTGACTAAATACGGCATTATTGCCGTCATCGTTGCATATACGGTTCTGGCTTTTTACCTCCTGATCCAGAAGGAGGAGGGGAAGGTCAGGATTCTGACGCTGATTCAGAACATTCTGATCATTGCATTTCAGCTCCTGTGCTATTCGACGCTGTCGGTGGCTCTGGAGGATAAACGGTACATGCTGTTCTCGTTCCTTGTAATGGGAGCGTTTTTTGCGATCTTTCTGCTGTATCGGACACTGTATCGTCATGCCAATATGCCGTTATTCGACAACATGTGCATGCTGCTGTCCGTAGGTCTGGTGGTACAGTCAAGACTGTCCTTTGACAATGCAGTGCACCAGATGATGATCGCCTCCTTAGGGCTTGTGATTGCATTCTGTCTGCCGATTCTGCGGAACCGGTTTTCGCTCCTTAAGAGTCTGGGGTATGTATACGGACTCATCGGCATTGTGATTCTGGCCATTGTCATGCTGCTGGGCGCCACAACACTGGGTGCGAACATCACCTACACCATTGCAGGGGTCACCTTCCAGCCTTCCGAATTCGTCAAGATTCTCTATATTCTGTTCCTTGCCAGCACCTTGAAGGATGTGAAGGACCTTAAGAGTTTTGCTATTGTTACGGCATTTGCGGCAGCACATGTTCTCGTTCTTGTTGGGTCCAAGGATCTTGGCTCCGGGTTGATTTTCTTTGTGGTTTACCTGTTTATGGCCTTCCTTGCAACCGGTCAGTGGCTCATTTTGATCGGCGGCTTTACCATGGGAGGCGTCGGTGCTACGGCCTGCTATTTTATGTTCTCGCATATCCGTGAGAGAGTGCAGGCTTTTGTGGATCCCTGGAGCCTGATTGATTCCATCGGATACCAGATCACGCAGTCGCTGTTCGCTATTGGCGCCGGCGGCCTGTCTGGTGTCGGACTGGGACAGGGAACTCCGACGGATGTTCCGTTTGTGGAGTCTGACTTTGTATTTGCGGCTGTCTGCGAGGAGCTGGGACAGATTGTTGGAATCTGTGTCATTCTGGTGGGTATCAGCTGTTTCCTTGTCATGCTGGAGCTGGCAGCGGGCTTTGCCGATCGTTTCTATCGTCTGATGGCCTACGGCGCAGCTATCTGCTACGTGTTCCAGATGTTCCTGACACTGGGCGGGCAGACGAAATTCATTCCGCTGACCGGTGTTACGCTGCCGTTTATCAGCTACGGCGGCAGTTCCATTTTGTCGACACTGATTATCTTTACGCTGGTGGAGGCCATGTGTATCCTTCGCGGCGAGAAGATTGAAGAGCTTCAGAGAAAACGTGCCCGCGCGCAGCAGAGGATGATTCAGAGCAGCGATCGGTACGAGGCGCAGCGTCACTATACCAGAAGAGCATTGCCGGGACCTCGCGAAGAGCGTGGAGATTCGGAACGTTCAGGTTATGCAGAGCGATCGAATCGCTTTGAACGGGCAGCGCTGCCGGATCGCTATGCAGGTGCTGATCGTTCCGGACGTTTTGATCGCTATGATCGTTCTGATCGTTACGATCGATCGAATGGTATGGAACGTGGTACCGAACGATCTGCATATGCAGGCCGCATGGCACAAAGGTCCGGACAAAGGCAGCTGGCAGTATCCGGCGGCGCATCGGTAAGAGTGGTGCCGCGCGCAGCAGAGGATGAGGAATTCTACGATGACTGATAGACGGACTGATAGACGGACAACAGGCACCGGTACACGGCGCCGGAGCGAAGGCGGCGTAAGGGCACAAGGGTCTTCCAGGTCCAGACAGCGCAAAAAGGCTGCTCTTGCCAAAGAGAAAATACGAGTCCGCAAACAGGTATTCGCTTCGGGAGCCATGATTTCGGCACTGTTTGGTGCGATGATCGTATACATGGTTTCCTACACCAATTCGAATTCAAAAGAGCTGTTCGAGAACGATTACAACACGCGTGAAGAGGCACTCCTGGAAAAAAATACCCGCGGCACCATCTATGCGGCCAGCGGCGAAGTACTGGCGGAGACGGTGAAGGATCAGGATGGCAACGAGGTTCGTTCGTACCCGTACAGCAATCTGTTCTCCCATATCATCGGATATACCTATAAAGGCGGCAGCGGCGTGGAACAGCTGGAGGATTATGAGCTGACCCATTCGGATGTCTCACTGTCAGAGAAGGCAGCCTTCGACGAGGCTGGTGAAAAGTATCCCGCCAATGCGGTCTATACAACCTTGGATCTGTCTTTGCAGCAGGCAGCTTATGATGCGCTGGGAGACAATAACGGAGCCGTGATCGTGACGGAGGTGGATACCGGCAATATTCTGTGTATGGTATCCAAGCCGGATTTTGACCCGAACAGCATTGAAGCGGACTGGGAGAGTCTGGGTGCGGATTCAGAGTCGGGAACTTTGGTAAATCGCGTGACCCAGGGATTGTATGCCCCCGGCTCCACGTTCAAGATTTTCGATGCCGTGGAATTCATGGACGAGAATATGGCAGGGGCGAACAGCTTCTCCTACGACTGTATCGGCTATGACAATACCTATACGCTGGAGGACGGGCAGCCGATCCATTGCTATCACTGGACGGCCCATGGCCAGCTAAGCCTGGAAAAGGCCTTTGCCAAATCCTGCAACAGTGCCTTTGTCAATATCGGCAACAGTCTGGACAGGACATCTTTTGCGGAGCTTTTGAACAACATGATGTTCGGCGAAACGCTCCCCTATGATCTGCCGACAGGGAGCAGCTCCTATGTTCTGACCGCAGAAACCAGCACCGAGGACGTGACACAGCTGTCCATCGGTCAGGGCTCTACGCTGATGACGCCGATGCACCTGAACATGGTAACGGCTGCCATTGCTAATGGCGGCACCATTCACAAGGATCAGATCATTGCCTTTGTCAAAACAGGGACCGGCACCACCATTTCGACCACAACCACAGAGAATTACCGGACGGTAATGTCCACAGAGGTTGCAGCTAAGATGCGCGAAATGATGCGGGACGTTGTTCTGGAAGGAACAGCAACCAAGCTCAGCTCCAGACCCTATAATCCGTGCGGCAAGACCGGTTCTGCAGAAATTGTCACGGGACAGAGCACGTCTCATGCATGGTTTACCGGTTTTGCTCCGGAGGAGAATCCGGAAATTGCCATTACTGTAATTGTGGAAGGTGCAGGAAGCGGCGGCGTGTCTGCCGTACCGGTTGCCCGGAGTGTCATGGATGAGTATTTTGACTATACGCCCGCAGAGGATGAGGACAACGATGCCAACTATGTTATGGTAGGTGTTGACGGTACGCAGTCCGAGACGGCAAGCGATCCTTCCGAGTCCACAGGAACCACGGTTGCCCTGAACATGGATACCAACGGAGATGGCATCATGGATGCCATTGATACCAACGGGGACGGCAAGGCCGATGCCTATGATCTGGATGGAGACGGCATTCCGGAATCCTCGACCCCGACACCGGCGGTTACAACAACCACCACGACTACAACGACAGAGGATAATGCCAACGCGGCAGAGGAAACTTCGGATCCTGCCGCAGACACTGAAGGTGCTGATGCCGCAGCCGGAACGGGAACTGCAACCGATGGAACCGGTGCTGCGGGGACGGGTGCAGCAGGGACGCAAGGGACGACCCAGACAGGTGTGGATCCTGCCCAGACAGGAACAGATACCACGCAGTCAACCGGAGCGCAGACAGGTGCGGATCCTGGCGCAGGTACTGCTGATGTGCAGACCACACAGACGACAGATCCTGCAGCTGCCCAGGCCGCCACGCCCGATGCTGCAGCAGCCGGAGCTGCGCAGTAGTACAGCGATTGGCTTCCGGGAACGCTGATTGAATCAGCATTTTCTAAAGTCAGCCTCCGATGGAGTGAATCGCATGGATTTGCAATGGAATTGGTCGCTTTGCAGCAGGGATCCGGCGTGGAAACGCCTTGATCAGCGGCCTCTTTCGGAAATTTCAGAGGAAAGGGATGCAGCTTTACCGTGATATGTATGTGAGCCCGGAGATCGAGCATCCGGGAAGTGTGAAGAGGAGGCTTTTGCTGAATGCAGGAAGCCTCTCTTTGTATGTCATCACGTTGTGTGAGGATGGGAGCGGACAGCTGCAGCTGTTTCCTTCTTCGTACTTGAAGGTTCCGTATCTGCGACAGCACTGTCCTATGATCGTGGGAATTGCCAAAGAGCGCAGCGGTGCCATTGCACTTGTGGAGCGGATGTTCCGCGAATGCTATGAGAAAACCGGCGAGGCGAGGATTGTACCTTATCTTGCCAAAAGAGATGTGCGGCTGCAGGGGAAAATACAAGGAGAACAGCAATGACAGGCGGTTTGGTTCTAAGAGCGATTCTCCTGACGATCGGGGAGCTCCTTTTGATTCTTGCAGGTGTGGCCGTCCTTTTAATCCTTCTCGTTCTGCTGGTGCCGATTCGGTATCAGATGGCAGGCTGGATTGAGGATCCGGAGGGAGAGGAAACGTTGGATTCCAAAGCCATCCTGCAAAAGGCAGGAGGCGAGCTGAGATTTTCCTGGCTGCTCCACCTTTTTCGAGGGAAACTTTGCTGGAATGGACAGTGGGAACTGAAGGTTCACGTGTTCTGTTTTCCCATTCCTGTCAAATTCGGCAAAAAGGATTCCGGGAAAGACAAACCGGAGCAGGCAAAGCCGGAGCAGGAGAAAACCCAAAAGGGAGAGTCTAAACATAAAATTACAAAAGAACAACTCCGGGAAATTCCGGGAATTCTCAGGAAGGATGAGACGAAGCAGGCAATTCGTGCTATTCTGAATGGAGCAGGCAAGGCACTAAGGCTCGTGCTGCCGCGAAAATGGCAGATTGGCGGAACGGTTGGCCTCGGAGGAATCGAAAATACCGTGAAAATGATGGAGGTCGAAGGCGTGCTGCTGCCTTTTGTGTGCGGGCATGTCTGGATCCTGCCGCAGATGGAGGGCTGGCGATTTGACCTTCAGGGAGCTGCAAAGGGACGGATTTCTCTTTGGGGACTGGTGACGGCTCTTGTTATTTTACTGCTGAATGCGGATGTACAGAGGCTGATCGGAGACGTGCAGCGGGTGCTGGGCAGCGGGAACCGTACAAAGAAGAATAAAAAATCTGAAAATCAAAAAGAAAAACCGATGCAGAAGGCGGCATAAAGGATCATAGACTGCCGGATCGGTTCTGAAATGGATGATACTGACGATGGAAAGGTTGATGATTCCGGCGGCGCGGGGACCGCAGCCGCAGCATAAAGGGACGGAAAGGATAACAGGATGGCAGAGGACAAGCAGGAAAAAGTAACACGTGCAAAATCGAACAGCTTTGACGGAGTCATGCATTCGATGCTGAGTAATGCCGGAGGTGTGCTGAGCAGCAAGACTGTGATCGGAGAGCCGATTCAGGTGGGAGATACGCTTCTGATCCCGCTCTCGGATGTTCTGGTGGGTGCGGCAGCAGGCTCCGACAACAGCCAGGACAAGAATTCCGGCATGGGCGGCTTTACCGCCAAGATGTCACCGAGCGCCGTTCTGATCATCAAAAACGGCAATACCAAGGTGGTGAATATCAAGGATCAGAATTCGCTTTCCCGCTTTGTGGATATGGTTCCTGAGGTGGTGGACAAGATTCTGGATGCTCGCAGCAGCAAGAATATGATGAGCGCTGAAGAGGCTGTGCAGCAGGCCTTCCCGGAGGAGCAAGATGTTTGATACCAGAAAGCAGCGCATCATTCGTGTCATCGGACATAAAAATCCCGACACCGATTCGATTTGCTCGGCGATTTGCTATGCATGGCTCAAAAATCAGATCAGTGATCAGCCGCATGAGCCGCGCCGTGCAGGAGAGCTCAGCCGGGAGACGCAGTTCGTTCTAAAGCATTTCAAGTTCAAAGAGCCCAAGCTCTCGGTGGATATGAGTCCCACCATCAGCTACATTGATGTTCGACAGGAGCCCGGAGTGGATGCAGAGATGTCCACAAGAGATGCCTGGCAGCGAATGAACGAGCGCAACATCGATACGCTGTGCGTGACAGACAGGGACAACCGTCTGCTGGGTCTGATCACGGTGCGCGATATCGCCAATGCCAACATGGATCTGTTCCATACCGAGGTACTGGGCGAGGCGAATACCAGCTACAAGAATCTGCTGTCCGTCCTGAACGGCAAGCTCCTGACAGGAGACATTGACGGCCGCATTACCGGCGGTCAGATTCACGTGGGAACCAGCCCGGAGGCCATGGAGGAGCTGATTCACAAGGGTGATCTTGTGATGGTCACGAACCGGTACGAGGCGCAGATGTGTGCCATCGATTACGGCGCATCCTGCTTGGTGGTCTGCGTTGGTGCAGAGGTTCCCAAAAAGCTGATCGAGCGTGCGGCAGACATGAAGTGCACCGTGATCTCAACGCCGTATGACACCTATGCGGCGGCCAGACTGGTGAGTATGGCTGCGCCGATCCGTCATTTTATGAAAACAGACGGCCTTCTTGGCTTTAATGTCAACACACCGGTGGAAGAGGCTAAAAAGGTCATGGCAAGTGTGCGGCACCGGTATTTTCCGATCCTGGATCAGGACGGCAAGTACTGCGGCGTGATCAGTAGACGTAACGTGCTGAACATGCACCGAAAGAGAGTCATCCTCGTAGATCACAATGAAAGGTCACAGGCCGTGGACGGTCTGGAGGAGGCACAGATTCTGGAGGTGATCGATCACCACAGAATTGGCACGTTGGAAACCGGCGGCCCGGTTTATTTCCGCAATGAGCCGGTGGGCTGCACGGCAACCATTCTGCATGACATGTTCCATGAAAATCATGTGGAGATTCCAAAGAATATTGCGGGACTCCTTCTTTCAGCCATTTTGTCCGATACGCTGATGTTCCATTCGCCGACCTGCACGCTGGTGGATAAGGCAGCTGCCAGGGAGCTGGCAGAGATCTGCGGCGAGGACATTGAGGAGTACGGCAAGAAGATGTTCGAGGCTGGTGAGGATCTGACCGGACGGGATGCAGATGACATTCTGCACACGGATTACAAGGAATTCAATATCGGGGACAAGACCTTCTCGGTTGGTCAGGGCTTCTTTATGAGCGGAAAGGCCTATCGGGAGGCCGGCGAGATGGTGGAGGAGTATCTGCCGACTGCACTGTCCCATTCCGGCAATTCGATGATTTTCTATATGCTGACCTCGGTTTTGAGCGAGAGCACCGAGCTCTTGTATGTCGGAAAGGATTCGGATGAGGTTGTGAGCCGTGCCTTTAATGTAGAGGCCTCGGGAGGAAGAGTCCTTTTGAAGGATGTGGTGAGCCGCAAAAAGCAGCTCATTCCGCCGCTTCGTGAAGCGCTGCTGAATTAGGCACGCGATTAGTAACATTGGTAACCGTTTAGCACCCATGTCGATTTTGGTACTCGAAAATGCATGCGCAGATTTCTCCTTGCATTTTCTCCTACCTTGGAGTGGCTTCGCTCACTCCGTGCTGCAGGGGAAACCGCCTGCGCGGCTTTCTCCTTGCATTCGGAAAATCTCGATGTGGAGCAGCAAGGAGCCCGGAGTCGGATCCGATTGAAAGGATTCCGTTCCGGGCTTTTCTTTGGGTAAATTACGAAAACGCTTCAGGCATATTCCGGTGGGGAGAGAATCGATGAACAGAAAACGTCTGTGGAAGCGGGCTGCAGCGTGTGCGCTGAGCCTGGGGATGAGCATGACTGCTGTATTTGCGATGCGGAGTAATCTGAGGGTCTATGCGGACGAAGTGACGATGTCCGGACAGGCAATTCTGGTCTATCTGTCCGAATCCGACCTGGGTACAGAACCAGCAGATGATGCAAAGGCAATGGAACGAACACTGCAGGGAACCGATCAGTTTGATGAGAACGATTCAGGCAGCATCGTTTCCATCGATGTTTCGGAGAAAAGTGATACCGATTATAAATCCAGCATATGGGAGGCGATTGATAGAGCAGCAATCAGGACGGATGAGAATTCACTCACGGTATTTTTCTATTCCGGCCATGGCGGCGCCGAGAAAGACGGCACCAGCTATCTGGCCTGCGGAAAAAAGAACAACATTTCGGCAGAGGAGCTGCGAACGCATCTTGATGCGCTTCATGGAAAGGTACTGGTGGTGATCTCGGCCTGCTATTCCGGCGGGATGATCATGCCGGCTTCGGAAATGGATGAGCTGGATGATCTGGATGAGCTGGATCAGGCGAATGATTCGGCAAATGATCCGCTGCAGCTGCTGGAGGATTCTGAAAGAGCGTTTCTGCAGGAATTTTATTCGGAGGCAGGAATTCAGGCGGCTTCCAACGAGGAGGAAGGAGGAGCCGTTGCTGCCGGGCAGCCAAAATATTACTTTATCACGGCAGCAAGTGACATAGAAACCTCCTTGCAGCAAGCTGGCATTGGCGGACAGGATGTGGCCTCTTTGGGACATGCGCTGGGGTATGATCGCAACGATCCGGCCTATCGTGTTTTTGCAGCGGACACCTCTTGTGGAGATGAAAATGCAAGACGGGACGGCTATGCAGGAGATGGAAAGATCACCATGCAGGAGCTGGAGGAGTATGTAAAGGAAACGAACCAGATTTCATCGACACAGACCATCTATCCGTCCAACTGCAGTGATGTGCTCTTTACCTACAGCGACAGCGCCGGGGTACCGGCTTCCTTTACCTGTTCTCTTAAGGAGGAAGGGAATGCATCGGTAACGAAGGATGCCGTGATGACGATGACGGTCAGTGTTCGGAATCTGACGGATCATGCGCTCCAATTGGGAATTGATTTCTATACGGACAGTGTCTATAGCTATGCATTGACAACAGGGCAGCAGGGGGTAACGCCAAAGGGGGATTTCCTTGAAGCTGACAAATATACAGGAATGGATACGACCTGGGAGATTGCAGCCGGAATCGGGGAGGAACAGGATCTGTGCTTTTCCATGCCATGGGAGCCATTTGCGAGCGAGAGCAGTGAGAACAAAGGAGGCCCCTTTGGAATTCGCGTTTCTGACAAGACGAATGGTGCGGATGCGGCCGGAACGTATCGGCTGATGAAGTTCTATACCAGCACCTCTGATGAGAAGGACTCGCCGGATCCGGAAGCGCTTTCCCTGCAAAAGCCGGTGCAGTTCATGAATACCGATCCGGAAAACGATCAGTATTGTATTACCAGGACCTCCAGCCAGCTGCCGGTACAGATTCGATATGATACCAAGGGTCTGGACAAACATACGGTGGCAGGCTGCAGGCTCTCACTGTATGTCTATGACCTTGGAGAGGCAGAATTGCCTTCCGGAATTCATATTGATACAGCTACGGAGCAACTGCTTGATGAACAAGGAGACGTCATTTTCCCTGTGGAAGAACAGAGCAATACGATTGTTTTTGAGGACATTCGTCCATCCAGTGACCGGGATGCCTTTGATGTCGACGACATTTATGATCCAAAGCGGGATGGCATCTACACGTACATCATGGACACCTCCGGGCTGCAAGAGGATCACTATTATTTGCTGCAGGTTGTCTGCCAATACGACGTGGCGGATGCGAATGGGAACAGCAGCAACAGTGTCTATGCACTGATTCAGAGGACAGATGCGGCCGCAGCCGGGCAGTATACAATCCCGAGCTTTAGGCTGACCTATGACACCTGGAATATCTTTCGGCGGTGGGATGGAATTCCGGCAGAGCAGAACTGGAAGATCTATTATGAGAAAGAAGAATCCCAGATAACAGTATCGTCAGTCAGCACGTGTCTGCAGGGGGCATTCCAAGAAGCGGATCAGCGTTATACCTACAAGGTAACCGGTTGGGAGATTCAGACAAGGGCTGCAGAGCAGGATGCAGAGGCAGAATGGTCGGCCATGGAGGATACCGACACCTTTGCACCCGGGAATACCTATGGCAGCACGATCGAGATTATGGTCAATGATGCCAATCAAGATGCGGTCTTTTCCTGGGGAACCGTTTTTACGGCAGATCGTCATGAAGTGGAGCTCCTGTCCCTGACGGAGGATGAAGAGAACAATAAAAGGACGGCAACCATTCGAGTGATCCATTCTGTTCCTGTGAAGGAAGAGCTGGACGAGGCGCAGGTCTCCTTGCATCCGGTCGTCAACGGCGTGGTGGGAGAGTGCGTCGATACGAGCATTACGGATGAAGAAAACGGATTGCATGCGGGAGATAAGGTGATCCTGGTACCGGAGGACGGCTGTGTCATATATGCCGGGGAGGGACTGAAAAAAACGACCGACAAGATCGACTGGAATGGCAAAAGCTACGTTGTCTACGAGCTGGAAGCGCCGAAGTCAAAAGATACCATGAATGCTGTTGTGAGAGTCTGGAAGGACGATGGGAACAGCTGCGGCTGCGCGGTAGCTCCCTATTGGTGGATTGTACACGAAAAAACGGAAAGTGATGTGGACGATCCGGATGATGCAGGTAGCGAGGACAGCTCTTCGGATAGTTCCGCAGACAGCGGTCC
>CAVCWT010000002.1:104818-109759 GCA_963605745.1 Lachnospiraceae bacterium | reverse complement strand
AGTTCCGCAGACAGCGGTCCCTCGGGAAGCAGTTCCTCAGGAAACGATTCTGCAGGGGGCAGTTCCGCAGACAGCGGTTCTACAGAAAGCAGCTCCACAGGGAATGGCGCGTCTGAAAGTGGTTCTGAGGATGGTGGTTCCTCTAACAGCGGTTCAGCTGTTGGCGGTTCGAAGGAGGATTGTTCTGTCGGCACCGGCTCGGCCGGCAGCTACTGGGAAAGCATCCCCAAAAATAATGGTCATGACGGACAGACGAAGACTCCATCGAAGGCACAGACAGAAGGGCAGGATACTGCCAATGTGACCACAATAGTGCATACTGTCAATCAAACAGCTAAGATTAGCGACATCAATGGGACTGCGCAAGCTCCAAAACCTGCGAAGAGCACAGGCATCGCAGCCTCTGGAAAAAAGGCAGCAACCGGCGGCGGGAGCGAGAGTGCCGAGAATTCCGGGAAAATAAGCTCTGTCTGGGAAACGGTGGAAGATTCGGATTCGGAAAGAAAGGCGGCGGAAAAGACCTGGGATGCCAATGGTAATGCACAGAGCGAAGCGGTGCAGGAGGATGATGCCGAAGCGGCAAGAGAGGACGGAACAGCTGCGGCTGCTTTAGAAGAAAACAACAGCAACCGGTTCCTATGGTGGCTTGTGCTCCTTGTCGCAGCGGCCGGCGGCGTGAGTTTTGTGGTCATCTTCTTATACAGAAAATCTTGAAAAACACGACGAATTTTGTGCCGGAGTTCCCATAAAAAGTTCTTGCATTTGAGTGGCGTCTTTGATAACATACTATCGTTGTCGCCTGAATTTTGAAATGTGAGGAGGTGTTATCATGGCAAAATGTGAAGTTTGTGGCAAAGGTGCACATTTCGGAAACAATGTCAGCCATTCACATAGAAGATCCAACAGAATCTGGAATTCCAATGTCCAGAAGGTCAAGGTTAAGGCTGTCGGCGGCGTTAAGAGAATGAACGTCTGCACAAAGTGCCTTCGTGCTGGTAAAGTTGAGCACGCATAAGCCTCAGATCAATATATCTTTGATGTGAACACTCTGTCCGGATTTTTCTGGGCAGAGTTTTTTTCTGCTATTATGACATCCGCGGCAGCGGACCAAGGCACTGCCGGAATGGATGCGCTGCCAAATGGATGCCATGGATGCATAAGATGAATTTCGAATAAGGGGGATCGCGCAATGGGGCGCAGAAGAGAGGCACAGCCTGACGCAGGCAAAATAACAGCCATCCGGAACAGATATATCGGAGATCGTCATTTTTATGAACGGGCCCTTTTGATTGCTGTTCCGATGATCCTGCAGAATCTGATCACCAATTTTGTCAGCATGCTGGACAACATTATGGTGGGACAGATCGGAACTGCACAGATGAGCGGCGTTTCCATCGCCAATCAGTTCATCTTTGTGTTTAATATGGCTGTTTTCGGAGGCGTTTCGGGAGCTAGTATTTTCGGGACGCAGTTTTATGGAAAAGGGGATCCAAAAGGACAACGGTATACGTATCGCTTCCGGTTGTATCTGACAATCGGACTGACCGTAATTTTTGCTGCAGTGTTTCTGGGACTGGACGATCAGCTGGTTACGCTTTTTCTGAGTGCGGACGATGATCCGGCATTGGTTGCGAGTACGCTGGGCTACGGGAAGGAATATCTGCGGATCATGGTGATCAGTCTGCTACCGTTTGCCGTTGGCCAGGCCTATGCCAGCACCATCCGTGAATGCGGAGAGACAAGGGTGCCGATGATCGCTTCCTTTGCGGCTGTCGGTGTCAATCTCGTGCTGGATTATGCCCTGATTTTCGGCAAATTCGGATTTCCTTGCCTTGGGGTTGCCGGTGCCGCCATTGCAACCATTGCGGCCAAGGTGATTGAGACGGCGTATATGATTGTCTGGACGCACACTCATCTGGATCGCATTCCATGCATGAGAGGAGCGTACCAAAGTCTTCGAATTCCGCTGGACCTGACGGGGAGAATGTTCGTGAAGGGGGTTCCGCTCCTTATCAATGAGTTCCTGTGGTCCCTTGGAATGTCGGTTGTGGCACAGTCCTATTCGGTGCGCGGAATTGATGTTGTGGCAGCAAGGAACATTGCAAGCGTTCTGGTTAACCTGTTCAATGTTGTCTTTGTACAGATGGGCGGCTGCACCGGCATCATTGTGGGAACCTTCCTGGGAGCGGATAACCAAAAGGAGGCAGTTGACTCTGCACGCAAAATGACGGTATTCAGCCTGGGACTGACGGTGATCACGGCACTTCTGATGCTGCCGTTATCCTTCTGGTTTCCTGAAATCTATAACACAGAGACAGAAATTCGCAGAATGGCAACGTTCTACCTTCTGGTGCAGATCCCGGCCATGCCGATCTGGTCCTATACGAATTCCTGTTATTTTATTTTGCGAAGCGGCGGGAAAACGCTGATCACTTTTCTGTTTGATGCAATCTACACCTGGTTTATCATGATTCCGCTGGCTTTCGTATTAACGCATTACACAGCGATGGATATTCACCTCGTCATGGTGATTGTCACTTATTCGGAACTGATCAAGGTATTTGTTGGATACTTTATGGTCCGCAGCGGGATCTGGAAGCAAAACCTTGTATCCGTTTAGCCGAATCGAGATGCGGGTACTAAATAGTTACGATTTGCAAAGCAAATTCGAGATCCGGATAAACCGACAAGCTGCGGCAAGGTCTGAAGGGTTGTTCCTTGCGAGCAGGTGCTGTGTCTTGTATAATAAATGTAATTGTGACCTGCAGATGTCTGACAGAGGACAGACATTTGCTGATCGGCATGAATGAACAGGAAAGGAGCCTGGAAATATGAAGTCTTCTTCTATGAATACTCATATGGGGAATATCGCCATCGACAATGAGGTGATCGCACAGTATGCGGGCAGCGTTGCCATGGAGTGTTTTGGCATCGTGGGAATGGCAGGCGTGAATGTACGCGACGGCGTATTCCGATTGCTGAAAGTTGAGAGTATGACAAGAGGGATCAGTGTGTCCTTGACATCGGAAGGCAAGCTGATCATTGATTTTCATGTCATTGTTTCCTATGGAGTGAATATCTCTACGGTTGCGGACAACCTGATTGACAGTGTTCGTTATAAGGTGGAGGAGTTTACCGGACTGGAAATTGAGAAAATAAACGTCTTTGTTGAGGGCGTCAAGGTCATTGACTGATTGGAGGACCGCTGAACGTGAGTAATACAATTGATGTACAGCTCCTGAGGAACATGTTCCTTTGCGGAGCCCAGAATCTGGAATCCAACAAGGAATGGATCAACGAGCTGAACGTGTTCCCGGTCCCGGATGGAGATACCGGCACCAACATGGGAATGACCGTGGTGTCTGCAGTTCGCGAGGTGCTGGCTGTTGAGGAAGCGGATGATATGAAGAAGGTCTGCAAGGCCATCTCTTCGGGATCATTGCGGGGAGCCAGAGGTAACTCGGGTGTTATTCTGTCACAGCTGCTGCGCGGCTTCTGCAAGATCGTTCGCGATAATGCGGAGCTGGATGTTGCGCTGTGCGCGGATGGCTTTGACAAGGCAGTGGAGACGGCCTACAAGGCTGTCATGAAGCCGAAGGAAGGAACCATTCTGACGGTAGCAAAAGGCGCAGCTGAGAAGGCTCGTGAGCTGGCGGATGCAGGCGTGACGGATTTTGATGAGTTCATTCCTGCGGTTGTGGCATATGCAGAAGAGGTTCTGGCCAAGACTCCGGACATGCTGCCCGTACTGAAACAGGCAGGAGTAGTGGATTCCGGCGGACAGGGACTGGTGCAGCTCCTCAAGGGTGCCTACGAAGGATATCAGGGAAAAGAGTTCCTGGAGGAAGAACTCTTCCATGCAGAGCAGGAAGAGAGCAAGGAAACGAATGCGGCAGAGGAGATGCCGGAGCTTAAATATGGCTATGTCGTTACCTTTGCAGAGGTCTTTACAAAGCCCTACAATGACAAGATTGACAGGGATGTTACGGCATATATGAAGTCTATTGCGGATGATATTGTTGTGTTCCGCGATGAGAAGTCCATGAAGGTACAGCTCCATACTAACGATCCCGGACTCGTTCTGCAGAAGGCTCTTATGTATGGCGAGCTGAAGGAGATCTCTGTTGTGAACCTTCGCATGAAGGAAACCTACACCGAGCTAAAGGGTGAGATGCTCAAGGAGACAGGGGAGTCTGAAAAGGCAGCGGCTCCTTCAGATCCTTATGCAGCACTTGCAGAGACGGAGAAGGTTCATAAGGATATGGGCATCATTGCTGTCTGCGCCGGTGAGGGCCTTGCGGAGATCTTCCGCGGACTGGGCGTAGATTATGTGATTTCCGGCGGACAGACGATGAATCCCAGCACAGAGGATATTCTGAACGCGGTGGATCAGGTGGATGCCGACACGGTATTCGTTCTGCCGAACAACAAGAACATCATTCTGGCCTCCAACCAGGCCTCTGCAATCTGTGAAGGCAAGAAAGTGATTGTGATTCCGACCAAGACAGTGCCGCAGGGCATTACGGCTGCCATCAACTTTATTCCGGATCAGGATGCAGAACTGAATGAAAAGACGATGACAGAGGAGATCAGCAAGGTCAGAAGTGCTGAGGTGACCTATGCGGTTCGTGATACTGTCATTGACGACGTGGAGATCCATGAGGGCAACATCATGGTGATCGGAGATTCCGGTATTCTGGCGGTTGGTGCCGACAAGGATGCACAGGTCATCGAGGCACTTTCCAAGATGGTTGAAGGTACGACGGAGATTGTCAGCATCTATTACGGCGCAGATGAGACCGAGGAAGCAGCTGCTGCATTAAGAGACAAGGTGGCAGAGGCTTATCCGAATGTCGAGATCGAGGTTCAGGCAGGCGGACAGCCGGTTTATTATTACATCATCTCTGCGGAATAGTTGCCGGCGAAGCCGGCACCGAGGTG
>CAVCWT010000002.1:0-104653 GCA_963605745.1 Lachnospiraceae bacterium | reverse complement strand
CCGGCGAAGCCGGCACCGAGGTGGCGGCCTGTGGTTTTTGAACGGGCAGATGCAGAGAAATGGACAAAACGGACAAAAAGGCTGGGTGCAGAGAAATCTGCGCCCAGCCTTGTGCGTAAGGCGGCAATGGAAAGAGTATGGTTACGAGAGAAAGTGCACTGACCCAGTTAAAAGGTGTTGGTGAGAAAACAGCACAGCAATACACTGCCAAAGGTCTGAATACCGTGGGTGATCTGCTGGATTATTATCCGAGGGATTACGACTTTTTCTCGGAACCTGTGACGGTGAGCCAGCTGCAGCCTGGCGAGATCGCTGCTGTGGAGCTCCTGATTCAGGGAACCGGGAAAACGGCATTTGCAGGCAAATACCGCATTACGAATTTTCACGGTGCGGATGCAACGGGAGACCTCAGAATCACATATTTTAATATGCCCTTTCTGGTAAAGACACTGCCGGCGGGGAGTCGTCGTATTTTTCGCGGAGTGGTGCACCGGTTCCGGAACGGCTCCTTGCAGTTAGAGCATCCGGATATCTATTCCGTTGAGGAATATGCGGCGCTGCAGAATACGTATCTGCCAAGGTACAGCCTGTCAAAGGGGATGAAGAATACGCAGGTCATCAAGCTGATGCGTCGGGCATTGGCCGACTGCCGGCCAATGGAGGAGTTCCTTCCAAAGGAGGACCTGGAACGACTGGGACTGCCGGGGGAGTGGGAGGCAACAAGGAACATTCATTTTCCGCAGTCCAAGGAAAGCCTTGCCTCTGCCAGAAACCGGAAGGTGTTTGATGAATTTCTGGCCTTTTTGGTGACAATTCGGAGGCAAAAGAGCAGAGAAGAAGAACTGCAAAATGAAAGGCCTCTCCTCTCTGGCGCAGAGACAAATCGTCTTATCGAACAGCTGCCGTATGAGCTGACAGCGTCCCAGAAAACGGCATGGAAGGAAATCGAGGCGGATCTGACAGGAGAGCTGGTGATGAACCGTCTGCTGCAGGGCGATGTCGGGAGCGGCAAAACAATTCTTGCCTTTCTGGCTCTGCTCCTTTGTGCGGCTAACGGAAGACAGGGAGCTTTGATGGCACCCACCGAGGTTCTGGCCGAGCAGCATAAGAAGGATCTGTCGGAAATGGCCACGCGGTATCATTTGCCGGTTCACCCGGTCCTTTTGACAGGGGCTGTGACCGGAAAGGCAAGGAAAGCTGCACTTGAGAGCATTCAAAACGGAACGGCAAATGTCATCATCGGCACGCATGCACTGATTCAGGACAAGGTGGAGTATCGGGATCTGGCACTTGTCATTACCGATGAACAACATCGATTCGGCGTTCGCCAAAGGGAAGCTCTTGCCGGAAAGGGAGAACAGACGCCGGTCCTTGTGATGAGCGCAACCCCCATTCCGCGGACGCTTTCGATTATCCTTTATGGGGATCTTTCTGTCAGCAGACTGACGGAGCTCCCTAAGAACCGGCTGCCGATCAAGAACCTTGCGGCCTCCGCAGCAGACAGGGGCAAGATGTACCGCTTTATTCTGAAGGAGATAGAAAAGGGCAGACAGGCCTATGTCATTTGCCCCGCTGTCGAGGAAAACGGCCTTGGCCAGATGGAAAATGTCACCGATTACACGGAAAACCTTCGCAAATCACTTCCTGCTGACATTCGCATCGAGAGTCTGAATGGCAGAATGAAACCGGCAGAAAAGAATCGGATTATGACGGCTTTTGCGAGGCATGACATCGACATTCTGGTTTCGACAACCGTGATCGAGGTCGGGATTAACGTTCCGAATGCGACCTGCATTCTGATTGAAAATGCAGAACGGTTCGGCCTCTCACAGCTTCATCAGCTGCGGGGAAGAGTCGGAAGAGGAAGCGAGCAGTCCTACTGCATGTTCCTGTATTCTGAGGAACGTAAGGACAAGCCCAAACGCCTCTCCATTTTAGAGAAAACAAACGACGGCTTTGAAATTGCAGAACAGGATTTGAAACTGCGCGGCCCAGGAGACCTGTTCGGTGTCCGCCAAAGCGGCGAAATGGGCTTTCGCCTCGCGGATATCTATGAAGATGCCGGCATACTGACCATGGCAGCGTCTTACGTGGATGAAGTATTGCAAAAGGATCCGGATTATCATTTCCGAGGGATCCGCACACTGGATCTGCGGAGTATCTAGAACTGCTTCATTTGCCTGCCGGGACCCGCTTGCGACTTGCGGCGGTTTGCCGGGCGTCTTTTGGATAGAACTTGCATGATCGGCGGATTCCACGTAAAATGACGCTGTATGTCTGAAAGTGTGTTCGGTGAGAACAGCCGAAGGATGCACATGGATATGGAGGTAAACATGGCAAAGGTAGCGATTGTAACAGACAGCGGAAGCGGGATCACATTGGTACAGGCGAAAGAGATGGGAATCGGACTGGTGTCCATTCCGTTTATGTTCGGAGATAACGAAAAGACCTTTTTTGAAGATATTAACCTGACAAGAGAAGAGTTCTGGCAGAGACTGCAGTCCGGCGAAACCGTGCATACATCGCAGCCCTCTCCGGTAGATGTTCTGAAGGTGTGGGACCGCGTTCTGGAGGAGAATGATTCTCTGGTTTATATCCCAATGTCTTCCGGTCTCTCCGGTTCCTGCCAGTCGGCGATGATGCTGTCCGGTGATTATGACGGAAAGGTTGAGGTCGTCAATAACCAGCGTATTTCGGTTACCCAAAGACGATCTGTTCAGGATGCCATGGAGATGGCAGCAAAGGGCTGGACCGCCAAAGAGATCAAGGACAAGCTCGAAGAGGTTAAATACGACCAGAGCATCTATATCATGGTGGATACTCTGACCTATTTAAAGCGCGGAGGCCGCATTACACCGGCTGCTGCTGCGATCGGGACACTCCTTCGGATCAAGCCGGTATTAAAGATCTTCGGAGAGAGACTGGATGCGTTTGCCAAGGCGAGAACGGCGCAGCAGGGACGCACCATGATGATCAATGCCATCAAAAACGACTGCGAAAAGCTCTACGGCGGTGTGGACAATGTGTGGCTGTATTCTGTTGAGTCTAAATCTACAGAATTCGCAGACTGGACAGCACAGATTCAGGAAGCATTCGGCGGACATCTTCTGGAGACGGACCAGCTCCCTTCTGTCATCAACTGCCACATCGGAGAGGGCGCTCTGGCCATTGCCTGCTCGAAAAAAATGGAAATTGAAGACCGCACCGGCCGCTGAAATCCATGGGTTTTGCAGCAACAGCTATGTAAAGGGGAAATGAGGAGTTAGATGGCAGATCATACGCAATACAATGCGTCCAGCATCCGGGTTCTGGAAGGACTGGAGGCAGTACGAACCAGACCCGGAATGTATATTGGCAGTACCTCGACCAGAGGACTGAATCATTTGATTTACGAGATTGTGGACAATTCCGTGGACGAGCATCTGGCCGGCTTTTGCGACACCATTAAGGTAACGCTGGAGGCAGATGGATCCTGCACAGTAGCAGATAATGGCCGCGGCATTCCCATCGACATGCACGAAAAAGGCGTGTCGGCGGAGCGCGTTGTTTTTACCACTCTGCATGCAGGGGGCAAATTCGACAACAAAGCCTACGCAACCTCCGGAGGACTCCACGGTGTTGGCTCCTCTGTTGTGAATGCGCTGTCCGAGCACATGACCGTGCAGGTTCGCAAAGGCGGCTGCGTCTATGAGGACCGGTATGAGAGAGGGTGCCCCGTGCAGGAGCTCGAAGGCGGCCTTCTTCCCGTTGTCGGCAAAACAAGAACGACCGGCACCACCATCAATTTCCTCCCGGATGCGACGATTTTTGAGAAGACACGGTTTCGCGAGGAGGACTTAAAGTCCAGGCTTCATGAGACGACCTATCTGAATCCGAATCTCACCATTGAATATGAGGACAAGCGCCCCGGGAGTGAGGCTACAGCGGTGTACCATGAGCCGGATGGCATCCGCGGCTTTGTCCGGGAACTGAATAAATCCGATGAAACCGTAACGGACATTATTTATTTCAGCGGCAAATATGAGAACATCGAGGTTGAGTGCGCGTTTCAGTATATCCGTGATTTCCGTGAGGAGATCATGGGCTTTTGCAACAATATCTATAATTCGGAGGGTGGAACGCACCTGACAGGTTTTAAAACGGCCTTTACTCAGGTCATCAACAGCTATGCAAGAGAGCTGGGGACCCTGAAGGAAAAGGATGTCAATTACACCGGCGCCGATGTTCGCAACGGCATGACGGCTGTGATTGCGATTAAACATCCGGATCCCCGGTTTGAAGGACAGACCAAGACGAAACTGGACAACCCGGATGCCTCAAAGGCCGTGTCACAGGTTACCACCGATGAGACCACACATTATTTTGACCGGAATCTGGAACAACTGAAGGCTGTCATTGAATGCGCAGAGCGGGCTGCCAAGATCCGTAAATCCGAGGCAAAGGCCAAAACCAATATGCTGGTCAAGCCTCGCTTTTCCTTTGATTCGAACGGTAAGCTTTCCAACTGCGAATCCAGAGATGCCTCGCAGTGCGAGATCTTTATCGTAGAGGGTGACTCGGCAGGAGGCTCTGCCAAGATGGCAAGAAACCGTATGTTCCAGGCGATTTTGCCGATTCGAGGCAAGATTCTGAACGTCGAGAAGGCCTCCATGGACAAGGTGCTGGCCAATGCGGAGATCAAGGCGATGATCAATGCGTTCGGCTGCGGCTTTTCTGAAGGCTACGGACAGGATTTTGATATTTCAAAGCTCCGCTATGACAAGATCATTATCATGGCCGATGCCGACGTGGACGGTGCACATATTTCGACGCTCCTTATGACTTTGTTCTATCGCTTTATGCCGGATCTGATCTATGAGGGGCATGTGTATGTTGCAATGCCGCCTCTTTACAAGGTAGTTCCCAAGAAAAAAGGCGAAGAGGGCATCTATCTGTACGATGATGCGGCCCTTGCCAGATATCGCAGGGAGCATACCGGATTCACGCTGCAGCGATACAAGGGCCTTGGTGAGATGGATCCGGAGCAGCTGTGGGAGACAACGCTCGATCCTGCCAGAAGACGCCTTCGCAAGATTCAGATCGATGACGGACGGATGGCTTCGGAGATGACAGGGCTTCTCATGGGGACGGATGTTCCGCCCAGACGCGAGTACATTCACGCACATGCAACCGATGCAGAGCTGGATGTCTGATAGGATGAGTGTATGGCAAAAAAGACAACGAATTCCGAAACAATTGAAGAACAGATCATTCCCAGCGAGTATTCCGAGCTGATGCAGAAATCGTACATCGATTATGCCATGTCTGTTATCATCAGCCGCGCCCTTCCGGACATCCGGGACGGCCTAAAGCCCGTGCAAAGGCGCGTTCTGTATGATATGTCCGAGCTGGGAATTCACTATGACGGAGCCTATCGTAAATCGGCCCGTATCGTGGGTGATACGATGGGCAAATATCACCCCCACGGCGATTCCTCCATCTATGATTCCCTGGTCGTGATGGCGCAGGATTTCAAAAAAGAACTGCCTTTGGTGGACGGCCACGGCAACTTTGGTACCATCGAGGGTGACTCTGCCGCTGCCATGCGCTATACAGAGGCCAAGCTTCAGAAAATCACGGAGGAAGGTCTCCTTGCGGATCTGGATAAAAATGTTGTGGACTTTGTCCCCAATTTTGATGAGACCGAAAAGGAACCGTCGGTTCTGCCGGCCATGATCCCGAATTTTCTGATCAACGGATCGGAGGGCATTGCCGTCGGTATGGCAACGTCCACGCCGACCCACAACGTAGCTGAGGCCATTGATGCGGAAATCGCCCTTCTCGAGGATCCCGAGACCAGTACCAGAGCGCTCATGCGCTATGTGAAGGGACCGGATTTTCCAACGGGAGGCATTGTCATCAATAAAGACGACCTGCCGGGCATCTATGAGAGCGGCCAGGGCAAAATACGACTGCGCGGAAAGGTCGAGGTGGAAAAGGGCAAATCCGGCCACATTAACCTGGTGGTGACGGAGATTCCGTATACCATGATCGGCTCCGGCATTGCGAAATTCCTTCAGGACGTAGCTGCTCTTTATGAGAACAAGGTCACCAATGACATTGTGGATATTTCGAACCAGTCCTCCAAGGAAGGCATCCGCATCGTTATTGAACTTAAAAAGGATACTGACGTCGAGAATTTTAAGGCACTGTTATATAAAAAGACCAAGCTCGAGGATACCTTTGGCGTCAATATGCTGGCCATCAAGGACGGCAGACCCGAGACCTTGTCCCTTCGTCAGATTCTGCAGGCCAATATCGATTTTGCCTTTGAGGTGACAAGGCGCAAATACGAAACGCTCCTTGCCAAGGAACAGGAGAAACGGGAAATTCAGGAGGGCCTCATCAAGGCCTGCAACCTGATCGACCTTATCATTGAGATCATTCGCGGCTCTCAGTCAACGCAGCAGGCCAGAAAGTGTCTCGTGGAGGGCGTAACGGAAGGAATCTCCTTCAAGACAAGAGAGTCAGCGGTCATGGCTTCCCAGCTCGCCTTTACGCCGAGACAGGCGGATGCGATCCTGGAGCTGCGCCTTCGCAAGCTGGTCGGTCTCGAGATCAATGCACTGATTGCAGAGCATGAGGAGACAGTAGCCAACATCTACCGCTATGAGGACATTCTGGAGCAGAGAAGCTCCATGACAAGGGTCATTCGTGACGAACTGTCGCGTTTTAAAAAGGAATATGCAGCGCCCCGCAAAACCCAGATCATTCAGGGCGAGGAGCTGGTCTATGTAAAGCCGGAGGAAGAAGAGACCAAGGTGATGTTCGTCATGGACCGCTTTGGCTATGCCAAGACCATCGATATGGCAACCTACGAGAGGAACAAGGAGACAGTAGAGACAGAATTCAAGACACATTTTATCTGCTCCAATCTGGGACGTGTGTGCGTGTTCACGGACACCGGAATGATGCATACCGTTAAGGTCAGTGACCTTCCGATGGCCAAGCTCAAGGAAAAAGGCCGTCCCATTGACAATGTCTGCAAATTCGATTCCTCAAAGGAAAATGTGGTTTATATCACGAATCAGAGTGAATTGAACCTCTATCGCCTTGCATTTGTAACAGAACAGGGCTATGTTAAGCTGGTCAGCGGCGGGGAATTCGATGTGACGAGACTGACGATTCAGGCCTCTAAACTCGAAGACGGAGACCGTCTGGTCATGGTGCATGCCATCACCGATCAGCTGAGCATTGTTCTAAGGACAAGGGAAGGGTATTTTCTTAAGTATGCACTGGAGGAAATTCCGGAGCAGAAAAAGCTCGCCAAGGGCGTTCGCGGCATCAAACTGTCGGCAAAGGATGCGGTAGAAGAGGCATGGGTTGTGAATTCGAATGTGCCGCTTGTCATTTCGTATCATGACAAAGAGCTGGACCTTGCAAAGCTAAAAGATGCCTCCAGAGGCGGCAAGGGATCGAAAAAGTAGAAAACGATTCGGACGGGAGAAATTGATCTGCCGGAAGTGATGGATATACAAAAAAGAGCAGCTGTTTTGCATCGGTCGATTTTCCGGTGGGGAGCAGGATGCGGAAAGGGCAACAATGAGAGTTATTGCAGGAACAGCACGCAGTATGCCGCTGATGGCGCCGGAGGGAATGGACACCAGGCCGACACAGGACATCATCAAGGAGACGTTGTTTAACATCATCCAGTTCGATGTGCCGGGATGCATTTTTGCTGATCTGTGTGCAGGAAGCGGCGGAATCGGGATTGAGGCTCTTTCCAGAGGTGCCAAAAAGGCATATTTTGTGGAGAACAACAAGACTGCAGTCGGATGCATTCAGGCGAATCTGCACAAGACGCATTTTGAAGAAACCGGAATACTCCTGAAAATGGATGTATTGAACGCACTGCACCACATTCATGAAAAGCAGCTGGACATCATTTATCTGGATCCGCCTTATCAGGCCGATACCATGAAACGGGCGCTCCTGGAGCTGGCTCAGATGCCGTATGTAACCGAAGAAACCATGATCATTGCAGAGACGGCACTGGATACGAATCTGGATTATCTGGAAGGAACGGGCCTTGTCATTGTAAGAGAGAAAAACTACCGCTCCCAGCGGCATCTGTTCATCCGCAAGATGGGTGTATGATGTCGGATTGAGCCGGACACTGCAGCAGGGCGCTGTGTGTCTGGATGAGAGGGCGTGTACATAAGGTGTAACGAAGGGCACAAAAATGAAAAGAGCAATTTATCCCGGAAGCTTTGATCCGGTAACGTACGGACATCTGGATGTTTTGAGTCGTGCAGCCAGAATGTTCGACGAGGTAACCATCTGCGTATTGGACAATAAGGCCAAGACTTCGTTGTTTTCGGTAGAAGAACGTGTTAAAATGCTACAGGATGTTACACGCGAAATTCCGAATGTCCGCGTGGACTCGTATTATGGCCTGTTGATTGATTACGCACAGAAGATTGATGCGCATGTGAGTATCCGCGGGCTGCGGGCCGTGACGGATTTTGAATATGAGCTGCAGATTGCGCAGACGAACAAGCTATTGTCTGAAGGCAGACTGGATACCGTGTTTTTGACCACGAGTCTTCAGTATGCATACCTGAGCTCCTCCAGCGTGAAGGAGATTGCCGCTTTTGGCGGCAACATCAAGGCCTGCGTTCCTCCGGAGGTGGAGGAAATGGTCAAGGCCAAGTTTAAAAAAGGGTAACGGCCTGGCATCGGTCAGCCAAAGGAGATCGAAGTGTAACCGTTGCAATACATCAAAGGATAATCCACAGGGAGGCAGTCCGAAATGAGCAGCAACAAAATTGAACGCAAGATTGATGAGATTGAAGATTTTCTCGAAACCTGCAAATATAAGCCGCTTTCCAAGGACTACATTATGGTCAACCGGGAGCGGATTGACACCCTGGTTGAAGAGCTTCGTGATGTAATTCCGGACGAGGTGGCCAGATATCGTGAGGTGCTGGACCAGAAGGATGCCATCTTCGCAGATGCCAAGGAAAAGGCTCAGGCATTGATTCAGAAGGCTACTGAGCAGATGAATCAGCAGATCAACGAAGAAGAGGTCATGAAGCAGGCTTATGAGCAGGCCAATCAGATGATCTCAGCAGCCAATCAGGAGGCCAATGAGACGACGCAGAAGGCGACGGACCAGGCCAATGAGATGGTGACCTCGGCACAGAATCAGGCCAATGACATCATGATGCAGGCACAGCAGCAGTCAACAGCGATGGTGCAGGAGGCACAGAACCAGGCTCAGCAGATTGTTGCTGCAGCCTCTCAGCAGGTGAATGATTTTAATCGTCAGGCACAGTCCTATCTGGCAGATATGCTCGCACACCTTGAGCAGATTACACAGGGTGTGATCACAGATACCAACACGGTTTACCAGTCTACGCTGCAGAGCATGAATTCCTATCTGCAGAATCTGCAGAATGACCGCAATGCGCTGACGCAGCAAATGCAGGAGAATGAGGCGGCCAGACAGCAGGCAACCATAATGGAGCAGCAGATTGCCAACCAGGCGGTACAGGAGGCTGCGGCACAGGCACAGGCCGTAGCAGCACAGCAGCAGGCAATGGCAGATGCAGCAGCGATGCAGACAGAAATGGATCCTTCGCAGATGCAGACAGAAGGCTGAGCATTCATTGTAACGAAGACGCGAAGGGCGTCCGTTCATTCAGGTAAGGGGGATGGACGGACGCCCTCTTGTTGTCAGAAGACATTTGCAGGCGATGGGAGAACGTTCAGAGGCTGCAAAAGACATTTGCAGACGATAAGAGACCCTTCGGAGGCTGTAAAAGACATTTGCAGGCAGTGAAAAACTCCGCAGTATGAGGATACAGATGAAGAGAACAACAGAGAAAATGAGAAAAGGATCCTATGGATATCACAGACAGCAGACAATCCGGGTGGCAGCGGCTGCCGCGGCACTCTATCTGGTTGCATTGGCCGTTTATTTTGCCGCAAGGCATTACCTTGGAACCAATCAGAATCTTTTTACCATTCTGGCGGTGGTTCTGCTCCTCCCGGCAGCCAAAATTACGGTAAACCTGATTATGCTGATGCGGGCGGGAGAATGCCCGGAGGAGGTTCACGTATCGATCGAGCAGCACGTGGGGAACCTGGACAATGCCTATAACCTGTACTGCACCACGGAGAAGGAAAACTACAACCTGCTCCACCTTGCAATCGGTGCTAAGAGCATTGCGGCGCTGACGCTGGATCCAAAGTGCGACTGCCAGGCTGGGGAGCAGCACATTCGAAGGATGCTGACAGGAAATGGAATCCATGGATATCAGATCAAGATCTTTCATACTCTTCCCTCCTATCTGACAAGACTCGATCAGCTCTGTGAACTCGAAGGGGAACAGGGCAGCGATCACGAAGCGGTGATGCAGCTGCTGCGACAGATTTCACTTTGAGGCGGGAACAGATGCAGGAATATCAGATTACAGCACAGCAGGCTGGGCAGCGCCTGGATAAATATCTGCACCGGTGCCTCCCGGAGGCACCGATGTCTTTTTTGTACAAGATGCTGCGCAAAAAGAATATTACGCTGAACGGCCGCAAGGCGGCAGGAAACGAAATGGCAGCGGCAGGGGATACGGTCCGGCTCTTTTTGGCCGATGAGACCATTCAGAAAATGGGCGGAATACTGCAGGCTGCACAGAATTCGGACTCAAAAACGGCACAGAATTCGATAACAAACTCTGTACAGAATTCAGCGGTGAAATCCGCACAAAGTTCGGCGGCAAAATCCGCACAGAGTTCGGCAGTGAAATCCGCACAGAAATCTATATTGAAATCTGCACGGATGGAGGAGGGACTCCTTGCCTATCACAGGCTTTCCTCTCAGAATCCGTCGCTTCGAATTCTCTACGAGGATGATCATATTGCAGCGGTTTACAAGCCGGCAGGAGTTCTGTCTCAGAAGGCGAGGCCGGAGGATCTGACACTGAACGAGTGGTTTCTGGGATACCTTGGAGCAAACGGTAAGATTCGGGAAGAGGATCTTAGAATGTTCGTTCCTTCGGTGCAGAATCGTCTGGACCGGAATACGGAAGGCATTGTGCTCCTTGCTAAAACACTGCCGGGCAGCCATTTACTCACAAGACTGCAAAGGGAGCATCTTCTGGGGAAATTCTACCGGATGGTGGTGGTCGGGACGATGAAAGGAGCCGGCGTTATTGAAGGCTACCTTTCCAAGGATTCTGCGAGCAACAGCGTCCGTTTGTATCAGGAGAAGAAGCCGGACACAGTCTATACCAGAACGGAATATCGGGTGGTGGAGACCTTTCCTTTGGGATGGTCTGAACAAGGCGGCGCAAAGGAAAACGAAAAGAGCAGGGAAGCCAGTAAGAAAACAAGTAAGGAAACGAGTAAGGAAACGAGCGGGAAAACGAGTAAAGACAAGAAATCTGCAAAGGGCAGCACAGCAGCTGCGGCGGCTCTGGTGGAGGCACAGCTCATTACAGGCAAAACCCATCAGCTGCGTGCACATTTCGCATCGCTTGGACATCCGATTCTGGGAGATCCCAAATACGGAGATCCTGTGATGAATCAAAAAGCGGCCGGATGCGGCGTTCGGCATCAGCTCCTTCTGTGTCAGCGAGTAGAATTTCCTGTGCTTGAGGGGGAATTCGCTTATTTGTCCCAGAAGGTCATTGCCTGTGAAATGCCGGAAATCTACAGGAGGCTGATCTTTAAATCAGCGGATCAATGATTTGTCTGGCATGATTGGAACGGCTATTTTGCAAACGCAGTATCGGGAATGCAAAGGAATGGCTTATCATGAAAGGAAAAGTGTACAGGAAAGGCAGAGGCAGTAATGGCAACCTGGAACTCAAGAGGCCTTCGCGGCTCTCTTTTCGAAGAAGAAATCAACAGAACCAATGACAGCTACAAAGAGCAGAGCCTTTGTCTGATTCAGAAAATCCCGACCCCGATTACCCCGATTCAGCTGGACAAAGAGAGCAGGCACATCACGCTGGCCTATTTTGAACAGAAAAGTACGGTAGATTACATCGGGGTTGTGCAGGGGTATCCGGTCTGTTTTGATGCCAAGGAAGCCAAAACATCGACCTTCGCCCTCCAGAATATTCATCCCCATCAGGTGGATTTCATGCAAAGGTTTGAAAAACAGGACGGAGTTGCGTTTTTTCTGATCTACTACACCGGAATGGACCTCTATTATTATCTGCCGTTTCGGAATTTCCTGCCGTTCTGGGAACGCATGGAGGCAGGCGGACGCAAGAGCTTTCGCTTCGATGAACTGGATCAGACCTATATTCTGCCAAAGCGCCCCGGGATCATGGTGCCGTACCTGGAGATGATCAACAAGGATATCTCGGAACGGTAGGTTGGCGTCGCCCCGCTTCTGGCTGATGTGCGGACAGCAGATTCAATCCGGCAGTTTGACAGCGGAGCGGTGGTTTGGTATAGTCTCTATGGTTTATTATGGTAATAAGATATCACTGCGCAGTGCTAAAGTGCCAACGCAATTTGGTATCCTGCGCAAGGATGGGGAGGAATATGAATAATCAGAGCAAGCAGGAGCTCCTGCATACACCGGAAGGATTGTGGGATCATTACGGTGCAGACTATGCGCAGTATGAGACGGTGCTGGCAGCCATCGGGGAGACGATGCACCGCTATGGCTATGAGGATATTAAGACACCGACTTTTGAATTTTTTGATGTATTTTCGAGGCAGATCGGAACCACCCCGTCCAGGGAACTGTACAAGTTTTTTGATAAGGATGGGAATACGCTGGTGCTGCGGCCGGACTTTACGCCGTCGGTGGCGCGCTGCGCGGCCAAATATTTTATGGACGAGACAGCGCCGATGCGGTTTTGTTATCAGGGAAGCGCCTTTACCAACTCCTCCAATCTGCAGGGCAAGCTGAAAGAATCCACCCAGATGGGGGCGGAGTGCATCAATGATGCCTCTGTCTTTGCAGACGCAGAGATGCTGGCGCTCCTGATCGAGGCACTCTTGCATGCAGGACTGGATCAGTTCCAGATTACCGTAGGCAATGTGGAGTATTTCCGCGGTGTCTGCGAGGCAGCAGGACTAGATGAGGAGACGGAGAGCGCACTCCGGGAATACATTTCCGGGAAGAATTATTTTGCCGCAGAAAATCTCCTGGAGAGTCGGAATATAGAGGAGAATATTGCCAATCAGTTCCTGCAGCTAACGAATCTTGCAGGAAATGATGAGGAGCTGGGGGACCTTCTGGAGTCGGCACCCAATGAAACGGCAGCGGCAGCCATTCGCCGCCTGATGGAGGTTTACGGACTGCTGCGGCTCTACGGCTATGAAAAATACATCAGCTTTGATCTGACCTTGCTCTCGAGCTATCGGTATTACACGGGGATTTTGTTCAAGGCGTATACCTATGGCGTCGGTGATCAGGTTGCCTCGGGCGGACGATATGATACCTTGCTCGCACAGTTCGGCAAGGAGGCCCCGGCCATTGGCTTTATGTTCCAGATTGATACCCTGATGGAGGCGATGCGGTCGCAGAATGTCGGCCCTTTGGTGCAGTCTTCGGCAGAACGCGTGACCTATAATGCAGACAACTATGCTGAAATGCTCGCCAAAGTGCAGAAGGCCAGAAAAGCCGGAAGGCGGATCGCGTTGGTGCCCGAGCGGCAGTAGGAGAAGAATATGGCGGAACGTACAGAATTAACCATTGCATTAACAAAAGGGCGGCTGGCAGATAAGACCATGGAGCTCTTTGAACGTGCCGGATTTTCCTGCGAGGAAATGAAGGAGGACACCAGAAAGCTGATCTTTCGCAACAAGGAGCAGGGACTGAATTTCTTTTTGTCCAAGGGTCCGGATGTTCCAACCTATGTGGAGCGCGGAGCGGCAGACATCGGTGTTGTTGGCTCTGACATTATTCTGGAGGAACAGAGGCGTGCCTACGAGGTGCTGGACCTTGGCTTTGGAAAATGCCGCATGTGCGTGGCAGGACCGGAGAGTGCCAGGGAAAAACTGCAGCACCATGAAATGATCCGCGTGGCGTCCAAATATCCTGCCATTGCCAGAGATTACTTTTATCATGAAAAACATCAGACCGTCGATATCATCAAGCTGAACGGCTCTGTGGAGCTGGGACCTGTGGTGGGTCTTTCCGATGTCATCGTCGACATCGTGGAAACAGGATCAACCTTAAAGGCCAACGGACTGGAGGTCCTGGAAACCGTCTGCGACCTCTCAGCGAGAATGATCGTCAATCAGGTCAGCATGCAGATGAAGCAGGAACGAATCCGTGAGCTGATCGCAGCTGTACGTGCTGCATTACCGAAAAATGCCTGAATTTAATTCCGCTCACACGCCTGCCACTGGCAGGGTGGCGGTAGAATGTCCGGCTGCAGGGCCTTTCGCAAGCCTTGGTACTTGCGAACGTATTTTGTGAGCTTAGTACCACTAGGTCTTGCGAACGGAGCCGCGAGGCGTCCCAGCAGCGGACATCTCCGCCAGGACCCGCCAGTGGCAGGCGTGTGAACGACATCGTAATGCCTGAGAAATGCCTGAACAACGCAGAAGGAAGGAACGGATATGAGAATTGCAACACTTACCAAACAGTCACAGACCGAGCTCCTCGAGCTCTTAAAGGGCAGAAATCCTGCCAGCTACAAGGCCCAGCAGGCTGCCGTCGATGCCATTATTGCAAGAGTGCAGGCAGAGGGTGATGCCGCGGTTTTTGATTATGAGGAGCAGTTCGATCACTGCAAACTCACGAAGGAAACGGTGCGCGTTTCCCGTAAGGAGATTGAGGACGCCTATAAGGAGCTTGATCCGGAGTTTGTTGCTGTGATGAAACGGGCGGCAGCCAACATCCGGGAATATCATGCCAAGCAGCTGACCAACAGCTGGATCACCACAAAGGAGGACGGCTCCATTCTGGGACAGAAGGTGACACCGATCGAGGTGTCCGGCTGCTACGTGCCGGGTGGAAGAGCGGTATATCCTTCCAGCGTTCTGATGAATATTATCCCGGCAAAGGTGGCAGGGGTCGAGCGTATCATCATGTGCACGCCTCCGAATGCCGAAGGGAAAGCCCCGGCAGGGTCTCTTGTTGCTGCAGATATTGCAGGGGCGGATGAGATCTACAAGGTTGGCGGCGCACAGGCCATTGCAGCTATGGCCTATGGCACGGAGTCCATTCCGAAGGTAGACAAAATAACAGGCCCCGGCAACATCTATGTCGCCCTGGCTAAAAAGGCCTGCTTTGGCATTACCGGCATTGATTCGGTGGCAGGGCCTTCCGAAATCCTTGTCATTGCCGATGAGACCGCAGATCCCAGATACATTGCAGCAGACCTCCTCTCGCAGGCAGAGCACGATCCTCTGGCGTCCTCCATTCTCCTGACAACGTCGAGAACCTTTGCGGAAAAGGTTTCCGAAGAGGTGGACCGTTTCCTGGAGCAGTTAGAGCGCTCAGAAATCATGCAGCAGTCTTTGGATAATTACGGCTACGCCTTTGTCGGAGAAACGATGGATGATATCATCGGTGCGGCCAATGCCATTGCCTCCGAGCACATGGAGATTGTGACAAAGGATGCCTTTGAAGTGATGACCAAGATCAAAAATGCCGGTGCAATCTTCCTCGGCAGTTATTCCTCGGAGCCTCTCGGAGACTACTATGCAGGCCCCAATCACATTCTGCCGACCAACGGTACGGCTCGATTTTTCTCACCGCTTGGGGTGGACCAGTTCGTGAAAAAGACCAGCATCATATCCTACTCGAGGTCTGCACTGGAAAAGGTGCATGAGGATATTGAGCTCTTCGCCAAAAACGAGGGACTGACAGCTCATGCCAACTCCATCGCAGTCCGTTTTGATGGAAAATAGGAAAATAATGGGCGATGAATGATGATACAGGAACAGATGACGATTCAGAAGATCGCGGATCGGAGGTTAGGATGAGTCGCAAAGCGCAGATCACCCGTACAACAGGAGAAACAGATATTACCCTGGAGCTGGAGCTCGACGGCAGCGGCAAGGCACAGATTGATACCGGCATTGGCTTTATGGACCATATGATGGATGCCTTCACAAGGCACGGTCTTTTTGACCTGGACGTCAAGATTAAGGGCGATCTGGAGGTGGATGGCCATCACAGCGTAGAGGACTGCGGTATCGTTCTGGGAGAGGCAATCAAAAAGGCCGTCGGGGATAAAAAAGGAATACGCCGCTACGGATATTTTATCCTGCCGATGGACGAAGCCCTGGTGGTTTGCGCCGTTGATCTGTGCGACCGGCCGTATTTTGTCCTCTCCGGCGGGGAAAAATACGAATCCGTCCCCATGGTTGGCGGACTGGATACGCAGCTCGTTCGGGAATTTTTCTATTCGGTCAGCTATGCGGCTGGGATGAATCTGCATTTTAGAATTCTGGAAGGCACGAATGCGCATCACATGATTGAGGCGATGTTCAAGGCCTTTTCCAAGGCTTTGGATATGGCAACGCAGACGGATCCTCGGATTGAGGATGTACTCAGCACGAAAGGTAAGCTATAATCAAGGATATCGATTGAGAAGGGGAGTATGGTCCGATGGAACAGGAAGTGAAAAAGTTTGTTGCTTGCATCTATCTGAAGGAAGGAAAGGCAACGAGGAGTCTCACCGATCCTACCGTTGTCAGTGAGGATCCGGTGGCTCTTGCTGAAAGATATGCAGAGGGCGGCGTGGATGCCATCATTTTATTCGATCAGTCCAAGGATGATGCCCAGCATGAGGAATCCATCGGACTCATTCGTCAGATCTGCGAGAAAGTTCGCATTCCGATCTACGGAGCAGGACATGTGAACCGGCTCGAGGACGTCAAGAAACTGATTTATGCCGGCTGCGCCAAGGCAGCTCTGAATTATTCCAAGGACAGCAATGTGGAGATGCTCAAGGAGGCAGCAGAGCGGTTTGGCAAGGACAAGATTGCAGCCTGCTACCGCGAAGCAGAGGACATCAATCGCCACAAAGAAGCCATTGTCAATTATGTGGACGAGCTGATTCTTATTGATGAGACGGATGTCCGGGAAGCACTCAAGATTGAAGAGGTTCCATCGATTCTGACATTGCCGGAGATTTCGCTGGACAAGGTGCTGAAATTCGGAGAGTTGAAGAGCGTCAGCGGACTCTCGGGAAACGCCATCAATGACAATATCAGCCAGATCGCAGATCTGAAAAAGCTCTGCCGCGAGAATGGCATGTATGTTGCAGTGCATCAGGCTAAATTTGCCTGGGAGGATTTTAAAAAGGATCCGCAAGGACTCCTGCCGGTGGTTGTGCAGGAGGCATCGACGGGGGATGTTCTCATGGTTGCCTACATGAATGAGGAGGCCTATAACGAGACGGTCTCCACCGGGCGGATGACCTACTGGTCAAGGAGCAGGAAGGAGCTGTGGCTAAAGGGAGAGACCAGCGGACATTTCCAGTATGTTCGGTCCCTGACGGCAGACTGTGATCTGGATACCTTGCTGGCCAGGGTGGATCAGGTAGGAGCTGCCTGCCATACTGGTAATCATTCCTGTTTCTTCCAGCAGGATCTCGTATTAAAGGAAGATACAGGGATTGATCCGATGAAGGTATTAGAACGGGATTATCAGACGATTATTGACCGAAGGGACCATCCGAAGGAAGGCTCCTATACCAATTATCTGTTTGATAAGGGCCTTGATAAGATGCTCAAAAAGCTGGGCGAAGAGTGCACGGAGATCGTAATCGCCGCCAAAAATCCGGATCCTGTCGAGACCGTCTATGAGGTCTCGGATCTGATGTATCATCTGATGGTTGTGATGGCCCAAAAGGGGATCTCCTGGAAGGATGTCACAGATGAGCTCGTTCGCCGGGCCAAAGAGGAATAGAAAAGAAAAGCGAGGGGAATAACATGGCAGCATTGACAAAAGGAATTTATGACAAAAACGGTGCAAACTATCAGACATTAACACTGACAGACGGAGCCTATGCGCTCACGGTAACGCCGGAAAAGGGCGGCATGGCGACCTCCTTTACCAAGGACGGGGATGAATACCTGTGGCTTCGGGACGGCAATTATGAGTCCACGGATCGCCCGCGCTGTGCCATTCCGATTCTGTTCCCGAGCTGCGGCAAGCCGGACGGTGGTGTGCATCTGTTTGACGGTACGGCGTATCCCATTGAGAACCACGGCATTGCAGACCTTCTGCCGTGGCAGGTAAAAAGCGCAGAGGATTCTGCCATTGAGCTGACATTGACGCCGAACGGACTGACTAAATTCGTTTATCCGTTTGATTTCCTTTTGACGATGCGCTATGAGCTGAAGAATGATACTGCAGAACTGACCTTGACGGTAGAGAATACCGGAGCAAAGGTTCTACCGTTTAGTGTTGGCTTCCATCCGTATTTTGCAGCGAGCAAGCTGGAAAATGTTTCCTTTGATATTAAGGCAGCAACCTGCAGCGAGAATGCAAAGGGAGAACAACCGGCAGCACCGGAGATGATTACCCTGACGAAAAAGGAAGGGGGCAGCGAGTCCATTCGCTTCCTGACCGGCGTGCAGAGCCCGATGACCTTTACCGATTCCGGAAACGGACACAAGGTGACGGTTTCCTTTGATGAAAAGGCATTTGGCCATGGCGTTTTATGGCAGCAGGATGCAGAGAGCTTTGTCTGCATGGAGCCCTGGAACGGCTGGGCCAACTCCGTCAACGAGGAAGGACACCACGAAGAGCTGCAGCCCGGTGAGAGCAAGGCCTTTGCATGGAGTATTACGATCGCGTAAAAGGATCAGAGAGCCCGGTGCGTCAGCGCCGGGCGGCGTGGGAAACGTCTGCACAGTCGGGATCCTGCCTGCAGCGGCGCGGAGACGAAAAAACAGGAGTGGTTGTGATTCATATCATTGAGATTGAGAATCTGGAGAATTCAGCGCTTCTTCCCTATACGCATTTAAATGAGAACCAGCTGCGGCACTATTATGAGCCGCGGCTGGGTCTTTTTGTTGGGGAGAGCAGGACCGTCGTGGAGCGGGCTTTGGACGCCGGCTATGAGCCGGAGTCGCTTTTATTGGAGTCGCGTTACCTGGAAACGGAAGGACGCGGCATCCTGCAGAGGCTGGAGGCACTTCCTTCCGAGATTCCGGTGTATACAGCCGAGCTGGAGGTTTTATCAGAAATTGCCGGGTATCATCTGACAAGAGGAATTCTATGTGCCTTTCGCAGAAAGCCGCTGCCCTCTGTCCGGCAGGTGTGCGAAGGAGCAAGGCGCATTGCTGTATTGGAAAATATCGAGAACCCCACCAATGTCGGCGCCGTGATCCGATCTGCGGCGGCGCTTCATATGGATGCGGTTTTGATGACACCTACGAGTGCGGATCCTTTGTATCGAAGGGCCATCCGTGTGAGCGTAGGAACGGTGTTCCAGATTCCGTGGACCTATATCGGACTGCAGGAAGAAGGAATGGATCTGCTGCATGAAATGGGTTTTCGAACGGCGGCGATGGCACTGCAAAATGACACGGTGGCAATCGATGATCCAAGGCTCCTTCAGGAGGAGAAGCTCGCCATTGTCCTTGGAAACGAAGGGGACGGCCTTTTAGCATCGACCGTTGCTGCCTGTGATTATACGGTAAAGATTCCGATGTCACACGGCGTGGATTCCCTGAATGTGGCGGCCGCAAGTGCCGTTGCATTCTGGCAGCTGGGACGCCCGACAGGTGCTGAATAGATACGATATCCGGTTGTTTACGAACCTTGTACTGGTACAACGATTCGCATGGTGATTCGTATCGTGAACGGGGCGGGGGCGTGTCTTAACCGCAAACAGGAACCGCTTTACAGCATGGAAGCTGTGTGGTAATGTAGCAATATTAATTAACTGTATTAATACGGGTAATACAGAAGAATCGATGACCTGCGGCCGATCTATTTGCAGACGGCGGCAAGTCGGCAGAGCTTACAGGAGAGTGTCAGACGTGAATCGCATCCATAACAGAACACATGGTGAGCAGCATGGCCGGAGATATGTTGTTGGTCCTTTGGTACTAGCTCTTTTGGGAACGCTGGCCTTGACAGGCTGCGGGAAAACGGAGGAGACGGCGGAGTATACGCCTGCAATTGAGACGGCGGTCCGTACAACGGTTGAGAATGTCTATACCGCAAAGGGCAAGATCATCAGCGGGCAGGAGAGCTCGATGAATGTCAAGGCATCCAGTGGCCAGGATTCCGTCATTATTGACATGGTCTATGTATCTGTTGGAGATGAGGTAAAGGCTGGGGATGTCCTGTACACCATTGATACGACGCAGACAGAGCGGGACCTGGCTCTGAAGGAGCAGCAGCAGGCCATTTCCGATCAGGAGAATGCCATTGCGCAGAGCAATAACGAGCGAGCCTATTCGGATGCGCAGGCAGCCTCCGGAGAGCAGTATGAGACCGGAACGAGGACGTTGGTACGAAATGCGGATGATACCAACGAGGCGATCGCGCAGCAGCAGACTGACCAGGAAAAGCTCCAGAGCTACAAGGACGAGGAGACGAAAACGAAGGCGACCTATGATGCCTGGGTGTCTCAGGTGAATGCCCTGCAGGCCGATTATGACAGTAAGCTCGAGCATGCCAACGATCTGTCCCGGCAGTATGAACTCAAACTGCTGGATATTGACGCCAGTTCGAGTGCTGCCGGCGATACTGCTTCGTCCGGGACAGCGTCATCCGGTACGTCTTCATCCGGATCAGGTCAGACGGAAGAACTCCTGAATCTCTCGAAAGAAAAAGAGAAGGCACAGTGGTCTGCAGACGATGCCAAGACAGCACTGGATAAGGCCAAGACATCGATGAGCGAGGCCAAGACGGCCTATGACAATGCAAAATCCAAACGCGAAGAGTATGAAACAACGGTAAAAAACGACCAGACCACAATCACAAAGGATGTCCGCACGCTGGAGGATTCCGGGACGGACGTCAATCAGAATAACCGCCAGGTACTGAACGATGAGCAGACCAAAAAGAATGCCATTGCCTCGCAGGCACTCAAGCACCAGTCCGATACACTCACCAATGAGGCGGAGATTGCCAAGCTCAAGGAGAAGCTGGAAAACGGTCAGGTGATTGCCACCATGGATGGAACGGTTACCGCTGTCAATGTTGTGGCAGGGCAGACCTATACCGGGACAGACGGTGTTGTGCTGGACAACCTTTCCAAAATGAAGGTCAGCGCGGATATCGATGAGGCGCACATTGCGGACCTGAAGGTTGGAACCAGAGTGCGGGTTAAGACGGATTCCACCGGGGATACGGAGCTGACAGGAAGTGTTACCTTTACTTCACCGACACCGACTCAGGAGACCTCCAATAAGAGCAGCTCCGGTACAGGCTCTGCCTCCGGCAGCTCCAGCAACAGTCAGAATACCAAGACAAGGGCAACGTATAAGGTCGAGGTTACACTGGATGAGCCCAATGACAGGCTCCGGATTGGCATGACCGCCAGCATTGACTTTATTGTAGCCAGTGCAGAGAACGTTATCGCCGTGCCAACCTCCTGCTTGATTAATGACGGGAACGGCAATTATTTTCTGAACGTTGTAGATGCACAAAATACGGATGCAGCAGAGAATACGGATTCTGCCGGAGATTTCGATACAGCAGACAATGGGAATACGGCTTCCGTCGAATCCAAAGGGGACGCGAACGGCGGGGCGAGCAGGACTGCCGGCAATTCCTCCAATGCTGCAAAAGACACTTCTATGGCAGCGACAACAGCAGGATCAGTATCTGAGGTCATGGTAACCATCGGCGTAGCAGATGATTATTATACAGAGATTACCTCCGGCAACATTCAGGAAGGCGAGCAGATTCAGGGAACCGTTGATTTCGGAACGGGTGATTATTCTTCCATGATGGATGGCATTTATTCAACAAGATGAGCGTATTCCACAGGCATAGCCACGATAAAAAATACACAAAGAGGCAGACAGGAGCGGATAAGGCCGATTATCTTGATGTGGAGTCGGAGACAGAGCGTATGCAGCACGATGAGGAGGTCGGCGAACCGGAAAACGGGTCCGGCGAGAATGTCATCCATCTGCAGGATATTGTCAAAAAATTCTACATCGGGACGCAGAACGAGCTGGAAGTGCTCCACGGGATCAGCCTTGATATCGGCAAGGGTGAATTTACAGCAATTGTCGGAGAATCCGGATCCGGGAAGAGTACGTTGATGAACATCATAGGACTGTTGGATCGTCCAACATCCGGTTGTTATGAAATGCAGGGACGCAATGTCTCCAGGCTAAAAGATGATGATTTGTCAGGAATACGGAACCGTCAGATTGGCTTTGTGTTCCAGACGTACAATCTGATTCCCAGAACCTCGGCACTCAAAAATGTGGAAATGCCGATGCTGTATGCCAGAATTCCGCAGGAGGAGCGAACGAAAAGAGCCAGGGAGCTCCTTCAGAAGGTTGGCATGGAGGAGAGGATGCAGCATCGGCCGGATGAGCTGTCCGGCGGCCAGAAACAGCGAGTTGCCATTGCCAGGGCGATGGCCAATCATCCGGCCCTGATCCTTGCAGATGAGCCGACAGGAGCCTTGGACTCTGAGACGGGAAGGCAGGTCATGGATCTGTTTCATAGACTCCATGATGAGGAAGGCAAGACGATTCTTCTCATCACACATTCCAAAACGCTTGCTGAGGAGTGCGGACGCATTCTGACCCTGCGGGACGGACGGATTGTGGACGAGAGACGGGGGACGCTGGCACATTAATGGCAGAAGGAAAGCTCCGCCTGCGGAGTGCCTGATTCATGTTGAAATCGCCAGGTTCTGAACGGATACAAATCGGTGTATCGGAATGCAGAAAGGAATGGCATGCTGAGAGAAAACATAACAATGGCATTTGCCTCGATCGCAGCGAATAAACTGCGATCCTTCCTGACGATGCTGGGCATCATCATCGGCATTGCGGCGGTCATTGCCATTATGACAGTGGGAGATTCACAGACCGAGCAGACCAGGCAGCAATATGCCTCGTTCGGCACCAACAATGTCAGCGTTTCCATGTGGCTGGCCAATGAAGTGACGGTCGACGAATCGAACTCGGACAACAGCAGCTTCATCCCGAATTTCACGCAGGAAATGATGAAGCAGATGCTGCAGGTGTACGGAGAGAATATTGAAGGAATTGCAGTAAGCCGATATCTTAACGGCGGAAAGGTAAAGCCGGCCGGTATGACGGTTTCGGATGATGTGTATGCCAATGTCAGCGTAATCGGAGTCAACAAGGGCTATTTTACCGTGAACAATTCTGAAGCGCCGCTTGCAGCAGGAAGAGAATTTAATTCCAAAGAGCTGGATGAGGATTCTACCGTCTGCATCGTGTCAGACAAGCTGGTGAACAATCTGTTCGACGGGAATGCAGAAAAGGCGTTGGGACAGAAAATAACGATTCCCATGTCCACCGATGATGCGGGCAATACGACAACGGCTGATTATACCATCATTGGCGTGTATACCTACAACATGACGGGGTACGGCGGCAACGGTGCAGCAACATCAGAAAAGGATCTGACGACGACCGTGTATATTCCTTACCTGAATGCACTGACCTTTGTGACGGGAGAGAGCGATAAGGCCCTGAACTATTTTTCGCTGCAGGTCAAGACGAACGTAGATGTGATCAGCTTTTCGAATGAGCTGCAGGCTTTCCTGACAGGGCTCCTTGGCTCCAACAGTAATTTTCAGATTTATGTCTCCAATAACAAGCAATGGATTCAGGAAGCAGAGGCCTCTCTGAAACAGCAGGTGATGTCCACAACCTTGATTGGTGCGATTGCTCTTTTGGTGGGCGGCATCGGTGTGATGAATATCATGACGGTATCCATCACAGAGAGAACAAGAGAGATCGGAACCAGAAAAGCGCTGGGGGCACCGAATCGCGATATCCGAATGCAGTTTATCACGGAGGCGGTGATTTTATCGCTGATGGGAGGCATCATCGGAATTGTTGCAGGAATCGCCATCGGGGTGGGGGCCTGCCGGCTGGTGCAGCACATTCCTGCTGTAATGAGCTGGCAGAGCATCGCAGGATCCTTTGGGGTGTCGCTGGCGATCGGCGTGTTCTTTGGATATTATCCGGCGAACAAGGCGGCAAAAATGGATCCGATTGAGGCGCTGCGGTATGAATAGCGTATGGCAGAGCCATACGCGAGACTCGTTCACTGCGCTGACTCACCTCGGGCGCATAGCTTTGCCGGACATTCTGCCGCCACCCTGCTGCTGATATGTGGACAGTGAACATCAGCTCGGGCGCATGGCTTTGCCGGACAGCAGCGGGTCCTGGCGGAGATGTATTCAGAATCTGCTTGACAGGGTTTGGGAGCGGTGGTAGTCTGTAGAGACCTTCACGGGTTAGTAAAGGTTTCGACAGGGATCTTGAAGGTGGAGAAGCTATCCGACGCCGATCGTTAAACGGCAAACCTAAACATAAACGCTAAGAATAACTCTTACGCTCTGGCTGCCTAATCGCACCAGCGTCGCCTGACTTGCACCTGTTCTCGTCAGATACGGCGTCAATATAACAGGAAACGACTTGAGTTCTGCCGCGGGGCTCATGGGCGTATGAGCGGCTACCGACGAAGAGGGCGTGTCTGTTCTCCTTCTTCATGAGGGAAATGTTTTCGAACAAAAGCGACAGACTATGATAGTAGAAGTACACGGGATGGGTTTTTGGACAGGGGTTCGATTCCCCTCTAATCCACTCTGAATCAGATGTGGATCTTGCGATTCGATTTGTTCCGGCAGATTTGATCAATCCGATTAATCAGATCAATCGGATCCGTCGGATCAAGCAGATCCGTCTGATCAAATGGATGAAAACGATCTGAACACAAAAATGAAAATGCTGGAATTGAGATGTTGGAATTGAAATGCCGGAATTCCAGTACAGGGCGCTGCAGTCGGAATGGACTGCAGCGTTTTTGTGTTACACATCCGGATGATATTTCTGATATAATCTTCTTCGTATGTTCGGCTAAGGGACGGCCCTGCTCCGAACAACACGGAGACGAAGATCAACACAAAGAGTGAGGTCGTTGTTTTGCATATGAATAATCAAACAAAGGATGAAATACAGAATCAAACGCAGGATCAGCAAACGGGAATGGAACTCTTAAAAGGAATTGAGAGGCTCGGGACCTACCAGGTCGTGGAGCACCATGATCTGAAGGATGTGGGCTGTGAGGGATATGTACTGCGTCACAAAAAGAGCGGAGCAAGAATCGCTCTGCTGCCGAATGGGGACAACAACAAGGTGTTCTTTATTGGCTTTCGGACTCCGCCGACGGATTCCACCGGCGTGGCCCACATCATCGAACACACGGTGCTGTGCGGTTCACGGGAGTTCCCGGTCAAGGATCCTTTTATCGAAGTTGCCAAGGGTTCTTTGAACACCTTCCTGAATGCCATGACCTATCCGGACAAGACAATGTACCCGGTGGCATCCACCAACGAGAAGGACTTTGCCAACCTGATGCACATTTATCTGGATGCGGTATTTCATCCCAATATTTATACGAACGAGAACATCTTCCGGCAGGAGGGCTGGCATTATGAGGTTCGGACAGCCGCGGAGACGGATACATGCAAAGAGGACGCGTCCGATTCTGCAATGCTAAATAACACGACGCAGCCAGCCGGGAATGGCGAAGAGGAGCTCATCATCAACGGTGTTGTGTATAACGAGATGAAGGGCGTGATGTCCTCGCCGGATGACGTGCTGAATGATGCGGTACTGGCTTCGCTGTATCCGGATACCACTTATTCCATTGTGTCCGGCGGAGATCCTGCGGTGATTCCGGAGCTGACATATCAGCAGTATCTGGATTTTCACAGCAAATTCTATCATCCCTCCAACTCCTATATCTATCTGTACGGGGATATGGATGTTCTGGAGCGGCTGGAATTCCTGGATCAGCACTACCTTTCCGATTACGATGTTCTGGAGGTGGATTCTGCCATTCATGCGCAGGAGCCTTTTGATAAACCGGTAGAAAAGAAAAAGGTCTACAGCATCCTTACAGAGGATGATCCGAAGGATAAAACCTTCCTGTCCTGGAATGCAGCGCTTCCGATTCACGGTGATGTCTACAAGATTCTGGCCTTTAAGGTTCTGGATTATGTCCTGTGCGATGCAGAGGGGGCACCTGTCAAGGAGGCACTGCGAGGTAAGGGAATCGGACAGAACGTGGAGTCCCTGTATGAGTCGGGAATTTATGAGCCGTACTACAGCATCTCGGCTAAATACGCCAATCCGCAGCAACAGCAGGAATTCGAACAGACCATTGTGGAGACACTGCAGGGACTTGTTCAGAACGGAATTGATAAAAAGGCGCTTCTTGCGGGAATCAACTATCATGAGTTTCATTACCGGGAGGCGGATTTCGGAGCCTATCCAAAGGGTCTGATCTATGGATTGGATATCATGGATACCTGGCTCTATGACGAGGACAAGGTCTGGGACAATCTGGAACTGGGGTCGTATTTTGACCGTTTGAAGAAAGCGGCAGAGGAAGGCTTTTTCGAGCAGATGATTCAGGAATATCTGCTGAACAATACCCATCGCAGCGTGGTTCTCTTGGTTCCGGAGCAGGGACTTACGGAACGCATGGAAAAAGAACAGAAGGAGAGGCTTGCACAGTTCGCAGCCGGACTGAAGGAAGAAGAGCTCCAGACCATCAAGGATGCAGAGGGAGCGCTCAGGGCGTGGCAGAATCAGCCGGATACGAAGGAAGCCATGGCCAGCATTCCGGTGCTGGAGCGGGGAGACCTTACAAAAGAGCCTCAGCTGCCGGTCACGGAGATTGTGAAGGAAGAAAACGGCTTTACACTGCTGACGCATCCGGTCTTTACCCATGGCATCGATTATCTGGATCTGTCCTTTGAGGTGACAGATCTGGACCCGGAGCTGCTGCGCTATACAGGAATTTTCAAAATCCTGATGGGCGCAATGGACACAGAGAATTACACCTACCGCGAGCTGGACAATGAGATCAATATTGCAACCGGCGGCATCAGCCCTTGCGTTTCGAACCATAAGAGCAAGCATCGTCCGCCGAAGGTGCGTATTCTGTTCGAGCTCTCGGTGAAAACGATGGATTCCAATCTGGACATGGCACTGGAGCTGGCAAGAGAGCTGATCTTCCGGACCAGGTGGGAGGATACCGGCCGCATGCGGGAGGTGCTGGAGGAGGAGCGGGCTTCGATGAAAGCAGAGCTCCAGAATGCGGGGCATTCGACGGCGGTACTGCGAGCCAGCGCGATGCTGTCTGCGGATGCTGCCGTGATGGATGATCTCACCGGCGTTGGGAACTATCGCTTCCTGGATGATCTGTGCGAGCATTTCGAAGAGAAAAAGGAAACGATCGTGCAGAAGATGAAGGAGCTGTGCCGGGTGATTTTCCAAAAAGACCGGTTCCTTGGAGATCTTACGGCAGAAAAATCGGCAGTTCCTGCAGCAGAAGTCAAGATTAAAAAGATCTATGAGGAGCTGCCAGGAGCAGCAGGAGAAGAGAATATTCTGGATCATGTAAGGACGCTGCAGCGAAAAGCCAATCCGTTGTGCAGAGAAGGATTGTCTACAGCAGGGCAGGTTCAGTTCGTGTGCTGTGCAGGCAGTTACGGCAAGAAGGGACTCCCGTTTAAGGGCAGCCTTCGCGTCTTGAAGGTGATCCTTGGGTATGACTATCTGTGGACAAAGGTACGGATGCTGGGCGGGGCCTATGGCTGCATGAGCGGCTTTGCAAGAGACGGCATTGCCTATTTTGTCAGCTATCGGGATCCAAAGCTGGAAGAGACCATGGAAACCTTCCGGGAGGCCGCAGAGTATATTCGCAGCTTTGAGGCAGAGGAGAAGGCGATGACCAAATACGTCATCGGAGCCATCAGCGCATTGGACAGACCGATCACGCCCAGCATGCTGGGACGATATTCCAAGTCCTGCATTTTGGCAGAGCTGACGGCAGAGGATCTGCAAAGAGAGCGCCTGGAAATTCTGAACTGCACGCAGCAGGACATTCAGGACCTTGGTGAATACGTTGCCTCCTTTATGGAGGATGATGCGGTGTGTGTGGTGGGATCTGCAGCAAAGCTGAAGGAACATGCAGCATTGTTCGACAGACAGGAAGCATTGGTGTAAGGCATAAAAGACAGAGGGAACCATGGCAAAGGCAGGATTTGCGGCAATTGTGGGCCGTCCGAATGTCGGGAAATCCACATTGATGAATACGCTGATTGGTCAGAAAATCGCCATTACCTCGTATAAACCGCAGACAACGAGGACGAAAATAAGAACTATTTACAGCGATGACAACGGGCAGGTCGTGTTTTTGGACACACCGGGGATCAACGAAGCAAGAGACCGCCTCGGCGAATATATGCTGAAGGCGGCAGAGTCCACGCTCAAGGAGGTGGATGTCATTTTATGGCTGGTGGAGCCAAAGGCTAAGATTTCGCAGGAGGATCTTGCGATTCTCAAGAAGGTGGCAGGAGCCGGCAAGCCGGTTATCCTGTGCATCACCAAGGTGGATTCGGTCAAGAAGGCATCACTCCTTCCGATTGTGTCAGCGTATGCCGAGGCGTGGCAGGAGGAAACAGGGAAGGACCTCTTAGACATCATTCCTGTGAGCTCCCGGCAAAAGACCGGCGTCGAGGACCTTCGTTCGACCATCTGGGAGAAGCTCCCGGAGGGAGAGCCTTTCTATGATGCGGAAGAGGTCACCACACAGACGGAGCGCGAGATCGCAGGAGAGATCATTCGCGAGAAGATTCTGCGTTATGTCAACGAAGAGGTGCCTCACGGGATTGCTGTGCAGATCAATCGCATGAAATTCCGCAAAAAGGAGATGACAAAGCCGGCAGGAAAAGGGAAATCCACACGTGCAGCAGAGCGCAGCAAGATGATGGAAGCAAAGGACCGTAGTGGAATGAACGCAGCAGAGGAAAATGCTGCAATCGACGGCTCTACAGTCTGCGACATCGATGCGGATATTATCTGCGAACGGGAAGGACACAAGGGCATCATCATCGGCGCCGGCGGCACGATGCTCAAAAAGATCGGGACATCGGCCCGCATTGACATTGAGAATCTGGTGGGAACTAAGGTAAACCTGCGGCTCTTTGTAAAGGTCCGGAAGGGCTGGAAGGACGACCAGGCGGCACTTCGGTCCTTTGGCTACAAGGATAAAGAACTGTGATGAGCCAGAATCCGGGCAAACACCCTTATACCGAAGTGACGGCCATGGTGATTGGGGTGGCCCCGATCGGAGAGTACGACAGGCGGGTGGTTCTTTTGACAAGAGAGCTCGGCAAGATTTCTGCGTTTGCAAGGGGAGCCAGAAAACCCAATTCTCCATTGGTTGCAGCAAGTGATCTGTTCGTATTCGGCACCTTTCGCATCTATGCAGGGAGAGATTCCTACACACTTTCGGAAGCAGCGCCGCAGAATTATTTTTCCTATTTCAGGACGCACATCGAGGCGTCGCTTCTGGGACAGTATTTTTGCGAAGTACTGGAGTATTGCACCAGGGAAAACAACGACGAAGCGCAGCTCTTACTCCTTCTCTATCAGACGCTGCGGGCACTGGAATCGGAAAAATTCCCGATGGGACTGATCCGGTCGGTTTTTGAACTCAAGACGGTTGTGATTGAAGGAGAGTTAAGAGAACCCAATCCCAAAAGCTACCAGCCGGCCGCGATGGCAGCGCTGCAGCATATTATTCAGCAGCCCGTTGGAAAACTCTATACCTTCACGCTGGAAGAAAGTGCAAGAAAAGAACTCGCTGACCTGTCGGCACGGTGCATGAACTACGCCTTCGAACACCACAGATTCAAAAGCCTTGACATCCTGGAAACGATGGGAGTTGCACAGGATATAAAAAAAGTATAAAGTATATCTGTTTAGCACCTGCCGGTTTTCAACGTGAAAAGGAGCGCTTGCGTTCCTTTTCACGATTGAAACCGGCAGGTGGCCAGGGTCCGAAGGACCCGTGGCCAGCCATATCGAGATATGGGTGCGAAACAGCAAAGAAGCGCTTGCAAATCAGCAAAGGGGAGATTGACAGCAGCAGGATGAAGGAGTCCAGGAGCAAAAAGAAGGGAAGACCTTCTGCGGCATCCGGAAAACGAAAGCCGCAAAAAAAGAAAAAAAATACAGGACGAAATGTCCACAGATCCGTGACTTATCATCTCGGAAGGATCAATCCGCAGAAGCTGGCCGTGATTCTTGCAGTGATTGCCATTGCAGTCGCCTTGATCTGTGTGGTCCGCGCTGTGACGAAGGCACTTGGCCCGGAGGATTATGACACGGCGACCATAGAGTTTCGCAAAAACGGCAGTGTTCGCGTGACTTCGGTGGAGGATTTTAAAGAGGATTATTACGACTCCGCAGAGCTCAAAAAGATGATTCGGGAGGAGGTTGCCTCCTATAATGAATCAGCCGGTTCGGGAGCTGTCAAACAGACCGATTTTTCTGTGACGGACGCAGTGGCAGAGGTTGTTCTGGTTTATCAGTCTGCAGATGACTACCAGTCCTTTAATCATACGACCATGTTTACGGGGACGGTACAGGAGGCAGAAGAGCAGGGATTTGATTTTGAATCCATTATGTCTGCTGTCAGCAGGGCAGATTCCTCGCGGATCCTGAATCAGGCAACGCTGGATCAGTTGGATTCGAACCAGGTGATTATTCTGACAGAGCAGGCAAATGTTGTGACGGCGCAGGGGATTCTCTATGCAACGCCGAACCTTGGCGTGACCGATGAAACGCATGCATCGGCCATTGACACGATCAGCGCGGAATCGCCCGCAATTATTATTCTGAAGTGAAAATAAGAATTCTGCAGTACTTGCATACATTAATGAGGAGAAGAGTATGGAAAAATCAATGGACAAGATTGTGGCACTCTGTAATGCCAGGGGCTTTATTTATCCCGGCTCACAGATTTACGGAGGACTTTCCAACACCTGGGATTACGGAAACCTTGGCGTGGAGCTCAAGAACAATGTCAAAAAGGCATGGTGGCAAAAATTCGTGCAGGAGTCTCCGACGAACGTTGGTGTGGACTGTGCAATTCTGATGAATCCCAAGACCTGGGTGGCTTCCGGACATCTTGCCGGCTTTTCGGACCCTCTGATGGACTGCAAGGCCTGCGGCGAGCGTTTTCGTGCGGATAAGATCATTGAGGACTATGCCAAGGAGCATGACATGACACTGGACGGCTCTGTCGATGGCTGGACCAATGATGAGATGATGAGCTTTATCAACAAGTTCAAGGTTGCCTGCCCTTCCTGCGGTCAGTTCCACTGGACGGATATTCGTCAGTTTAACCTGATGTTCAAGACCTTCCAGGGCGTTACCGAGGATTCCACGAATACCATTTATCTTAGACCCGAGACGGCCCAGGGCATTTTTGTCAACTTCAAAAACGTTCAGAGAACCTCCAGAAAGCATCTGCCGTTTGGTATCTGCCAGATCGGCAAATCCTTCCGCAATGAGATCACTCCCGGTAACTTTACCTTCCGTACCCGTGAGTTCGAGCAGATGGAGATGGAATTCTTCTGCAAGCCGGATACGGATCTGGAGTGGTTCCAGTACTGGAAAGAGTATTCCTGGAAGTGGCTGTTGTCCCTTGGTCTTAAGGAAGAGCACCTTCGTTTCCGCGATCATGCTAAAGAGGAGCTGGCCTTTTATTCCAAGGCAACTTCGGACATCGAGTATACCTTCCCCTTTGGCGATTGGGGCGAGCTCTGGGGCATCGCAGATCGTACCGATTACGATTTGACCCAGCACCAGAACACATCCGGTGAGGATCTGACGTATTTTGACGATGAGACGAGCGAGCGCTATATCCCGTACGTTATCGAGCCGTCACTGGGATGCGACCGCGTTACATTGGCTTTCCTGTGCGAGGCCTATGATGAGGAGGAGCTTGCGGACGGAACCGTCCGTAATGTCATGCATTTCCATCCGGCGCTGGCACCGATTAAGATTGCGGTTCTGCCACTGTCCAAAAAGCTCTCAGAGCCTGCACAGAAGGTTTTTGCAGATCTGTCTAAACGCTACAACTGCGAATTCGATGACCGCGGTGCCATCGGAAAGCGGTATCGCCGTGAGGATGAGATTGGAACACCTTTCTGCATCTGCTATGACTTTGAGTCGGAAAATGATCAGGCAGTTACCATTCGTGACCGCGATACGATGGAGCAGGTTCGTGTGCCGATCGCGGAGCTCAAGACCTGGTTTGAAGATAAATTCGATTTCTGAATATCCGATCGGCTGCCTTGAGACTTTCGCTGAAAACCTCGAGGTTCCTACAAGCGGATGTGATTTCTGATTACACTGGAAAGGAAAAAAGAACATGCAGTATAAAGGCGTTAATGAACTCCGCGAGCTGTTCCTGTCCTTCTTTGAAGAGAAGGGTTGTCTTCGGCTGAACAGCTTCTCGCTGGTTCCTCACAATGACACATCTCTTTTGATCATTAACTCCGGAATGGCTCCGATGAAGCCATGGTTTACCGGCCAGGAGATTCCGCCCAGAAAGAGAGTGACAACCTGCCAGAAGTGCATTCGTACCGGTGATCTGGAGAATGTCGGCAAGACGGCTCGCCACGGCACCTATTTTGAAATGCTGGGCAATTTCTCCTTTGGTGATTACTTCAAAAAGGAAGCCATTCCGTGGGCCTGGGAGTTTCTGACAGAGTGGGTTGGTCTGGATCCGGAACGCCTGTATCCTTCTGTGTACGAGGGAGACGATGAGGCTTACAATATCTGGCTCAATGACATGCACATTCCGGCTGAGCGTATTTATAAATTCGGCAAGGCAGACAATTTCTGGGAGCATGGCTCCGGCCCCTGCGGCCCCTGCTCGGAGATCTATTATGATCGCGGTGAAAAATACGGCAACGGTCCTGAGGATGTCATGGGCGGCGAAGGCGACCGCTTCATGGAAGTCTGGAATATTGTCTTTACGCAGTTCAACAATGACGGAAACGGCAATTATACCGATCTGACTCAAAAGAATATCGATACCGGAATGGGCCTGGAGCGACTGGCTGTTGCTGTACAGGACGTTGGATCGATCTTTGATGTGGATACGCTCAAGTCGCTGCGTGATCTCATCTGCGAGCTCGCAGGCGGAATTGAGTACGGCAAGGAAGGCACCTATGACACTGACGTGTCCGTACGTATCTGCACCGATCATGCAAGAGCCATGACCTTTATGATTTCGGACGGTATTATGCCTTCGAACAATGGAAGAGGCTATGTTCTGCGGCGCATCATCCGCCGCGCCGTTCGTCACGGCAGAAAGCTGGGAATCGAGGGATCGTTCCTTCCTCGGCTTGCCATGAATGTTATTGAAAGCTCAAAGGATGGTTATCCGGAGCTGGCAGAAAAAAAGGACTTTATCCTGAACGTAGTTCGTGCGGAAGAAGAAAAGTTCGAGAAGACCTACGAGCAGGGCATGGAGATCCTGACCCAGATGGAGGATGCACTGGCATCTTCCGGAAAAAAGGAACTCTCCGGCGAGGATGCGTTCAAGCTGTATGACACCTACGGATTCCCCATCGATAACACCAAGGAAATCCTGGAGGAGAAGGGCTTTACGGTTGATGAGGATGGCTTTAACAAGGCCATGACGCAGCAGCGCGAGCAGGCTCGTTCCGATCGTGAGCGCTCCGGCAAGGCGGCAACCTATATGGGCGCTGCAGCGACTGTTTATGAAGAGATGGATCCGGCACTGACCTCTTCCTTTGTCGGCTATGATCGACTGACAGCAGAGTCGGAGATTATCGCCATGGCAGCACTTCCGTCCCTTGGAGAGAATGCAGAGGGCGAGGAGGACAGCGTGGTAACGGCTCTGTCCGATGGACAGTACGGCGCCATTATCACAAAGCAGACCCCGTTCTACGGCACCATGGGCGGCCAGGTCGGCGACAAGGGCATGATCTACCTGTCTACTTCTTATTCCGAAGCGAGCGGCATCAAAGCTTCCGAAGAGGAGATTGCCAAAGAGGCAGCGCTTGGAAAAGGCGTTGTTGCCTTTGAAGTGGTATCCGCCGAGCACGTTGCGGGCGGCAAGATCGCACACATTGGCCGTGTGATTTCCGGTATGCTCAAACAAGGCGATGTGGTTACCCTTAAGGTCAATGAGAAATCGAGACTGGCAACCTGCCGTAACCATTCTGCAACACACCTCCTGCAGAAGGCACTTCGCGAGGTACTGGGAACGCATGTTGAGCAGGCGGGCTCTTATCAGGATACTGACCGCACGAGATTCGATTTCTCCCACTTCCAGGCTATGACAAAGGAAGAACTGCAGAAGGTCGAGGACCTTGTAAACGAGAAGATCGCAGAGAGCCTTCCGGTTGTAACCGAGGTGATGAGCCTTGAGGAAGCTAAAAAGACCGGCGCGATGGCTCTGTTCGGCGAAAAATACGGCGACAGCGTTCGCGTTGTTAAGATGGGCGACTGGTCGGTCGAGCTCTGCGGCGGTACTCACGTCCGGAACACCAACCAGATCGGACAGTTCAAGATCCTTTCCGAGAACGGCGTTGCAGCAGGCGTTCGCCGTATTGAGGCATTGACCGGCGAAAATGTCCGTGCCTACTACGCAAATCTGGAACGTGAACTGATGGAGGCTGCGGATCTGGTGAAGGCAACACCTTCCACGATCGCAGAACGGATCCGCGCACTGCAGAAGGAGCTCAAGGACCTGAAGTCTGAAAATGAATCCTTGAAGGCCAAGGAAGCACAGGCATCTTTGGGCAATGTCATGGACAATGTAAAGGACATCAAGGGAATTTCCTACATTGGTGCACATGTTCCGGGCGTTGACATGAATGAGCTGCGCACCCTCGGTGATGACTTAAAAAGCAAGCTGACCTCGGGTGTTGTTGTTCTGATCTCTGACAAGGACGGCAAGGTCAATCTGGTAGCCATGGCTTCGGATGAAGCAATGGCAAAGGGGGCACATGCCGGCAATCTCGTCAAGGCCATTGCTAAAGAAGTCGGCGGTGGCGGCGGCGGACGTCCCAATATGGCGCAGGCCGGCGGCAAGAACCCTGCCGGAATTGCTAAGGCTCTGGAAGAAGCAGAGAGAACCCTCGAGCAGCAGCTGTGATGATAAATTCGTTACGGTATACACATCAGCCTGCGATGGGACGCAGAGAATGTCCGGCTGCAGGGCATCCCTAAAGCGGACATCTCTGTGGCCCGTCGTAGGCAGGCATTTAGCCAAAGGATGTTGGTATTAAAATTCTGCGAAAAACTCTTTACAAAGAGCAGGAGAGACTTTATAATCGATCATGTGCTTTTTTTAAAAGACAATTGCACAAGAGAAAAACCCATCAGCCAGTTGTTGATTTTATGAATCGAAATCGGCAATCGGATCGGGACTGAAGGGAGGGTAGAAGATATGTCCAGCGTAATTTTAAAAGAGAACGAGACCTTGGACAGCGCTCTGCGTCGTTTCAAGAGAAGCTGCGCAAAGGCAGGCATCCAGCAGGAAATTCGCAAGAGAGAGCATTACGAGAAGCCTAGCGTAAAGCGCAAGAAGAAGTCTGAAGCTGCAAGAAAGAGAAAGTACAACTGATCTTGGGCCGAATGGCAGGTGGATCATCGTACCTAACATTTGAACAGCAAATGAGATCTCCTGATACATGATTGCCATGTGTCAGGAGATTTTTTCTGTTCGATGAATCTGTTCGTTGAATCAGAGAAAGGGCATGTATAGAATGCGGACAATTGGCCTTCGATGGCTTAAGATCATTTCTCTTATATTGGCACTGCTCCTGATTCTGGATACGGCCTGGGATCTTCTGTATGTTCACCGCAACTGGGATGAGGATCGTATTTCGGGTTTTTTTCAGGAACCAAATGACAGCCTGGATGTTGTTTTTGTCGGAGCAAGTGACATCAGCAGAGGATATGCTGCAGGGGTGGGGTACAAGGAATACGGAATTACCAGTTATTCCTTTACGATCAACGGTGATGCGGTCTATGCCTGGGAGTCCCAGGTGGATGAGGCGATGGAGCAGCAGAATCCGGATGCCATTGTGATCGAGGTAAACGGAGCTTTATACAGCTCGGAGGATGAGGACGAGTATCAGATGTATCGCTCTGCAGTGGATCGCATGGTGATTCATCTGCCGTTTTTTTCGGGAGAGCGGATTGGCATCATCTGGCGTTATATGTGCAACACAGGGGACTGGGCTTCGGCTCTGCGGCTGTTGCTGCCTTTGTATGAATATCATTCCAATCAGCCGGAGAGCTTTAAGGGTGCGGCGGCCACTATTTTGAGCAATCTGTTCCGCAGCACGGACAATGACGGCGTTACAACGCTTCGGGGCTATGAGTGCATCTCGGGGCAGGCACCGATCGGAGGAATCGATTCGACCGTCATGGGTAGCGATCTGAAAGAGGAACTGGATCCTGCTTATGAAAAGGAGCTTCGCCGCTTCCTGGCACATTGTAAGAAGGCCTATCCCGATCAGAAAATCCTTTTTATCCGGATGCCGCATCTGGTGGTAAAGGGAGAAAAGAGGGTCAAAGAGATGTATGCCAGATCCAACCGGATTGGAGAGATCCTGGAGGAATATGGCTACGAGTATCTGAATTTTGAACATTTGCGCACGGAGATTGGCATTGATGACAGCACGGACTTTTATGATGACAATCACCTGAATGTAGGCGGAACGTACAAGTTCACACGTTATTTTTCGGAGTATCTGCTGCAAGACGGCGTGACACCCAGTACAACCTGGGGAGAGGGCGGCATGCAGCTGCCGACAAAAGAACAGGAAGCGGATCCGGATGTTACCGATTACGGACAGACCGGGAGCACTCTTTCTGCGCAGCAGCTGCGCCAGTGGGCTCATACGGCTAAAATGACCGACTATTTGCTGCGGTACTGTGAGGAGCTGACCGCGGAAGGGGTAAACGGGCAGGAGCTGTGCGAGAGCTATGATTTGTTTACCACCTTGTATGAGCGCTATGAAACAGGAGGTGCGCAATGAATTATGTATCGTTTGCTTTTCTCCTGTATGTAACGGGCTGTGTCCTTGCTTATTTTCTGTTTCCGGTTGTTTTTCGCAGGCACAAGGAGCAGCAGTGGGCGGTTCTTTTGGTTGAAAGCCTTGGATTTTATGCCATCTGCAGCGGCAAATATCTCATTTTGCTCCTGCTGTCCGGACTAAGCATTTACCTTGGGGCGGCAAGGCTGGGAACACTGTCTGCACAGCAAAAGGCGGCAATTGCAGGAAAAGCGCCTCGAAAGCTTTCCCGGGAGGAGAAAAAGAGCATCAAGCAGCGGTTCCTTCGGAAAAAGCGTTTCGTATTGTGGAGTGTTCTGCTCCTGAATTTTGGGATTCTGGCATTTTACAAATACATTCCCGGCGTGGTGAGCGGTTTGCTGCCGGAAGGCTCTTTTTCTCTTATACTCCCGGTTGGGATTTCCTTTTACACCTTCCAGGCAACGGGGTATCTCATTGACGTTTATAACGGCAATGTGACGGCAGAAAGGAACCCCTTCAAGGTCCTTTTGTTCATTAGTTTCTTCCCGCAGATTATTCAGGGACCCATCGGCTTCTGGGATCCGGTGGCAGGAGACCTTTTTGCCTGTCATAGACCGGAGTGGAGCCGGATGAAGCACGGCTTTGAGCTGATTCTGTGGGGATACCTTCGCAAGATGGTTCTGGCAGACCGCATTGTGAACGAGATCTATCTGGTGACGGATTCCTATACGGAGCATTCGGGCCCTGTCATTGCGCTTGCGGTTCTCTTGTATGCCATTCAGCTCTATGCGGATTTTGCCGGCGGCATTGACATCTCCCGCGGAATTGCACAGATCCTTGGAATCTGCCTTCCGGAGAATTTCCGCCAGCCTTACCTTGCCACCTCCATCAACGATTACTGGCGGCGCTGGCATATCACCCTGGGCGCCTGGATGAAAAAGTATATCTTTTATCCGCTGGCTCTGACGCCGCTTTTTGCCGGTGCCGGAAAGCGCCTTGGCAAAACAACGTTCGGAAAATCTGACTATGGCAAGCACGCTGCACGTGTTCTGCCGGCAGCGATGTCCTGCATCGTTGTATTCCTGGTTGTTGGAATATGGCACGGGGCGGGAATGCGCTATGTTGCCTTCGGACTGTGGAACGGAATCGTTATTTTCCTTTCCATGATGCTGGAGCCGGTGTTCCCTGCGTGGAAGAAGGCACTGCATATCTCGAGCGGCGCGGTGTGGTACCGGTGGTTTCAGATTGTGCGGACATTTCTTTTGGTCTATGTCGGATATATCTTTGACGTGGCGCAGAATTTCAGGGCAGCAATGGGAATTGCCGGGAGCATTCTGCTGTGCCGGCCAAAGAGCATTGTCCTCCTTTTCGAGGAACTGACAGGAACGTTTACAGGCTTTAACACCTGGAACATTGCGATCATTCTGGGCGTGACGGGACTCATGATCTGGGTGGACCTGTATCATGAGCGGCATGATAGTCACCTTGGCGGAGATGGAGAAAAGCTTCGCAATCGCATTGACGGCGGATGCTTTATGAAGGAGTGGCTGCTGGTGCTGCTGTGCGCTGCAGTGATTGTGCTGTTTGGCATCTACGGACCGGGGTACGATGCTGTAAAATTCGTGTATGCAGGATTCTGAGATGCCTGGTACAGCGAGGGCGTAGGGACTGTTTTTAAGGGGGTGTGTCCTTTTAGAAAAGGCGTTTCGCATTGCCGGGCCGGTTCTGCTGCAAATGGAGCCGCGCACTGCGCAGGTTCGCAGCGGGTGGTCAGCTGCAGGGACACGGTAAGAGGAAACTATGGAATTAGAGTTCAAACTGGAGAAGTTCGAGGGACCGCTGGACCTTCTGCTGCACCTTATCGACAAGAATAAAGTTGACATCTATGACATCCCGATTGCACAGATCACGGATCAGTACATGGATTATGTCCGGCAGATGCAGGAAGAGGACATGGATGTCATGAGCGAGTTCCTGGTAATGGCAGCAACGCTCCTGGATATCAAGTGCCGGATGCTCCTGCCCAAGGAAGTGGACGAAGAGGGCGAGGAAGAGGATCCCAGAGCAGAGCTCGTACAAAAGCTCCTGGAATACAAGATGTACAAATATATGTCGGCCGAGCTGCGGGAGATGTCAGACGGCGCTGACCAGACGGTATACCGCAAAAAAAATCTCCCTAAGGAGGTGCGCAACTATATGCCTCCTATCAATTATGAGGAGCTGATCGGTGATACAACGCTGGCGAGGCTGAATGATATTTTTCAGGACATCCTGAAGCGACAGAAATACCGCGTGGATCCGGTTCGTTCCCAGTTCGGACGAATTGAAAAGGAAGAGGTGGATCTGTCGGCCAAGGAGCTGTATATCAAGGCTTACCTGAATACGCACCGTAATACGGATTTTAGAACGCTTTTGGAGGCACAGGGATCCAAGGATGAGGTGATTGTCACGTTTCTCGTGGTGCTGGAGCTCATGAAGACCGGCAACATTGAGGTGACGCAGGAGGAGACCTTTGGGAAGATCTCGATCCGCGTGCTAAAGGATATTGCGGCAGAGTCGGATCTGACCGGTGAGTTCGGCTAGGCGATGGGCCTGCAATTTAAAAAGCACTGTTTGGGGTGATGAATTGACAAAAAGGAGTGCCGGTTGTTATGGCAGAGGAAACAAAAGAGATCATAGATACAGAAACGACAGGGTCCGAGCTGACCGCTTCTAAAGAGGAGCAATCGGAGAATACAGAACCGCAGGCGGCGAGCACAGAAAAAGCACAGCAAACAGACGTGCCGGCTTCGGACGAAGCGGTGACTGCGGCCGGGGAGCAGGATGCGGATCAGCCAACCTTATTCGATGCAGAGATTACGGATGAGCAGCTGATGGCAGCCATCGAGGCGATCCTGTTCTCTATGGGAGAATCCGTTGAGATTTCTGCACTGGCCAAGGCACTGGAGGTTCGGACGAATCGCATCAAACAGGCACTCAAAAAGCTTCAGAAAAAATACGACGCCCCCTCCCGGGGCATCACGCTCCAGCAGTTTGATGATGCCGTGCAGATGTCCACCAAGCCGGAGCAGTATGAGAATCTCATCAAGATCGCCAAGGTGCCAAAGAAGATGACTTTGTCGGATTCCGTCATCGAAACCCTTTCCATCGTTGCTTACAAGCAGCCGATCACGAAGATTGAGGTAGAAGGCATCCGGGGCGTTTCCTGTGATTACGCGATCAACAAGCTCCTCGAATATGACCTGATTAAGGAGCTGGGGCGAAAGGATGCACCGGGACGCCCCATTTTATTCGGAACCACCGAGCAGTTCCTGCGATCCTTCGGCGTCAAGAATCTGGCGGAGCTGCCGTCCTTGAATACGGTGAAGGTGGAAGAGTTCAAGGAAGAAGCCGAAGCGGAGATCGATGACCGGCTGGGGATCTGATACTCGAAAATGCCTGATGGCATTTTCTCCTATCTTGGAGTGGCTTCGCTCACTCCCTGCTGCGGAGAAACCACATTTGCGGCTTTCTCCTTGCATATGATGGATTGGTGTGTTTCAGCACCTGAGGGTTTCAATCATGAATCCGTCCGCGGGGCGGCCGATTCATGTTGAAACTCTCAGGTGCTGAAAAAGTTTCATAATGTGGTTCGTTTTTTTCATCAGTTATGCTAAAATGCGAAATAGCGCAGTGACATGGGGCGTATTATGCCCGAAAGGACATGAGACATCCTGTGTTTCAACGACATAAAATACATGGAGGTTCAAAGTATGAGCAGTTCTTCAAAAGCGAGTGAGAGAATCAATGCCTTGCTCGATGATAACAGCTTTGTTGAAGTTGGTGCTCGCGTTACCGCGCGTTCCACGAACTTTAACGTAAAGCCCGAGCAGACTCCGTCTGACGGCGTTATCACCGGATATGGCACCATTGATGGCAGCCTCGTATTCGTTTACAGCCAGGATTCCACTGTGCTGGGCGGATCTATCGGTGAGATGCATGCTAAGAAAATCACCGGGCTGTATGATCTTGCACTCAAGACAGGCGCTCCGATCATCGGACTCCTGGATTCCGCAGGCCTTCGCCTTCAGGAAGGTACGGATGCACTGAATGCATTCGCATCCATCTATGCGAAGGAAGCTGAGGCTTCCGGCGTGATCCCGCAGATCGCAGCAGTATTTGGAAAGTGCGGCGGCGGTCTTGCCGTTGCAGCAGGCATGGCTGATTTTGCTTTCATGGCAGAGGATGCAAAGCTGTTCGTGAACAGCCCGAACGCTCTGGCTGGCAACTCGGAGGACAAGAAGGATACCGCAGCTGCAGCATATAAGGCTGAGGCAGGTGCAGTTGACGCATACGGCAAAGAGGCAGAGGTTCTGGAGCAGATCCGTGAGCTGGTTTCCATCCTTCCTTCCAACAACGAGGATGAGGCAGCTGCTGAGTGTGACGACGATCTGAACCGCGCAAGCGCAAATGTTGCAAACGGTGTTGCAGATCCTTCTGTTGCTGCTGCAGATCTTTCTGACGGAAATCTGTTCGTTGAGACGAAGGCTTCTTATGCGAAGGAAATGGCAACCGGCTTTATCAAGCTCAACGGTGAGACCGTTGGCGTTGTTGCAAACCGCACCGCTTCCTATAACGAGAAGGGCGAGAAGGCAGAGGAGTTCAAGCCGGTACTGACCGTTGCAGGCGCTGAAAAGGCTGCTGATTTCGTAACCTTCTGTGATGCATTCGAGATTCCGGTTGTTACTCTGACCAATGTCAGCGGCTTTGCAACCTGCGAGTGCTCTGAGAAGAAGATCGCAAAGGCTGCTGCAAAGCTGGCTGCTTGCTTTGCAGGCGCAACCGTTCCGAAGGTGAACGTAGTAGTAGGCGATGCATTCGGCAGCGCATATACTGTTATGAATTCCAAGGCTCTCGGCGCAGACATCACCATGGCTCTTCCGGATGCCAGAATCGGTATGATGGACGGCACACTCGCTGCAGGCATCATTGCAAGCGGCAAGAGTGCAGCTGAGGTTGCTGAGACAGCAAAGGCTTACAATGAGCTTCAGAACAGCATTGACAGTGCAGCAGCTCATGGCTATGTAGACCAGATCGTAGAGCCTGCTGACCTGCGCAAGTATCTGATCGGCGCACTGGAAATGCTCTACACCAAGAGAGAGGATATTCCCGCTAAGAAGCATCAGACCGTTTAATTCTAGAGAGGAGACATCTATAAGATGAAGAAACTTACTTCTATTTTAGCTGTCATCACCTGTGTCTTTGCTCTTACGGCCTGCGGCGGTACCGAGGCGAACACGCTGAGCGGTTCTCCTGTGGATGCTTCCATGGAAGAGTCCATTATTTCCTACGGCGAGCAGCTGGTATCCGAGATTGATACCATTGTTCGCGCAGGACAGACAGAGCAGTATGAAGACGACGCTGTATTCGGTCCTGCCATGAGCACCTATGAGAGCTCTTTGAGCGACATCGGTGAGATTCAGGGCTATGACAACGAGCAGGCGGTGATCACAGATGACGGCGATTACATGATCAACATCGGAATCGATGGATCCGATCATGATGCTGACGTTGTCATTACCGTATCTGCTGCAGGTTCTCCGAGCAATGTAGCAACCAACGTTCGCTACAGCTTTGGAGAGTTGATGGAGCAGGCTGCCCTGAATACTGTTCTGGGTATGGGAACGACATTTGTCATCCTGATCCTGCTGGCACTGATCATTTCCTGCTTTGCTTTCATCGGCAAGGCTCAGGAGAACAAGAACAAAAAGGCAGCTGCAGTCAAGGAGGCAGAGGCACCTGCACCGGCCGCAGCACCTGTTGTTGAAGAGACTGTCACAGATGACACAGAGTTGATTGCTGTTATCGCTGCTGCTGTTGCGGCAAGTGAAGGACAGACCACTACGGACGGATTCGTGGTACGCTCCATCCGCAAGGCACGTAGCAAATTCTAATCGGAGGAAAATAACATGAAGAACTATACCATTACTGTAAATGGCACAGCTTATGATGTAACCGTAGAAGAGACCGGCGCTTCTGCAGTAGCAGCAGCTCCCGCAGCACCGAAGGCAGCAGCACCGAAGGCAGCAGCTCCTGCAGCAGCTCCCAAGGCAGCAGCATCCGCAGGCGCAGGCGCTGTTAAGATTGAGGCAGGTGCAGCAGGAAAGGTCTTCAAGATCGAGAAGCAGGTTGGCGCTGCCGTTAAGAAGGGCGACGCTGTTGTAATCGTTGAGGCAATGAAGATGGAGATCCCGATGGTTGCTCCTCAGGACGGAACCGTTGCATCCATCGACTGCGCAGTTGGTGATTCTGTTGAGGCAGGCGCTGTTCTGGCTACTCTGAACTAAGTTGTTGAACAGTAACCAATGACTTAATCAGGAGGTCTTAACAAGCTATGGAATATATTGCAAATACATTAACAAACTTAATCCATCAGACCGCCTTCATGAACCTGAGCTGGGGAAACATCCTCATGATTGCTGTTGCCTGCGTATTCCTGTACCTGGCAATTGCCCATGACTTTGAGCCGCTGCTGCTGGTTCCCATCGCTTTCGGTATGCTGCTGGTAAATATCTATCCGGATATTATCGTAGCTCCCACCGAGACTGCTAACGGCGGACTGCTGTATTACTTCTACATTCTGGATGAGTGGTCCATTCTGCCGTCCCTGATCTTCATGGGCGTCGGTGCAATGACAGACTTTGGTCCGCTGATTGCGAACCCGAAGAGCTTCCTTCTGGGAGCTGCCGCTCAGTTCGGTATTTTTGCAGCATACTTTGGCGCCATTGCTCTTGGCTTCAACGGAAAGGCTGCAGCAGCAATTTCCATCATCGGTGGTGCCGATGGTCCTACCTCCATCTTCCTGTGCTCTAAGCTGGGACAGACCGAGCTCATGGGACCGATCGCCGTGGCAGCGTATTCCTACATGTCACTGGTTCCGATCATTCAGCCTCCGATCATGAACCTGTTCACATCCAAGAAGGATCGTCAGATCAAGATGGAGCAGCTGCGTCCGGTGTCCAAGCTGGAGAAGATCCTGTTCCCTATCGTTGTAACGATCGTTGTCTGCATGCTCCTGCCTACCACAGCTCCGCTGATCGGTATGCTGATGCTGGGCAACCTCTTCCGCGAGTGCGGCGTGGTTCGTCAGCTCCAGGAAACAGCCAGCAATGCAATGATGTACATCGTTGTTATCCTGCTGGGTACCTCTGTAGGTGCTACCACCTCTGCTGAGGCATTCCTGAATGTAACAACGCTGAAGATCGTTGCTCTTGGTCTGATTGCATTTGCATTCGGTACCGCTGCCGGAGTTTGGTTCGGTCAGCTGATGAAGATTGCAACCCACGGCAAGATCAATCCTCTGATTGGCTCTGCAGGCGTATCGGCCGTTCCTATGGCTGCCCGCGTATCCCAGAAGGTTGGTGCCAAGGAGGATCCTACGAACTTCCTTCTGATGCATGCAATGGGACCGAACGTAGCAGGTGTTATCGGAACTGCAGTCGTAGCCGGTGTATTCATGGCCGTTTTCGGAATATAATGGTTAACCATCCATTCAAGACCGCACAATTTCCTATCAGTGATTGCACGGTTTCCGGTCAAGAGAGCGCTGCTCTTTGACCGCACGCCGGTTTCTTTCGTGAATTTGTCTGCGAGCAGTCCATTCACAAAGAAATCCGGCACGTGCCGAATGGATTCTAATTCATAAGGAGTTTAACAATGGCAAAAGTACAGATTATGGAGACCGTTCTGCGTGATGCCGGTCAGTCGCTGATCGCAACCAGAATGCCCATTGAAGAGATGCTGCCCATCGTTGATACGATGGATAAGGTTGGCTATGCTGCAGTTGAGTGCTGGGGCGGTGCTACCTTCGATTCCTGCCTTCGTTTCCTGCATGAGGATCCGTGGGAGAGACTTCGTGTTCTGAAGAGCCACTTCAAGAACACCCCTACACAGATGCTGCTCAGAGGCCAGAACATTCTGGGTTATTCTCACTATGCAGATGATGTTGTAGATCGTTTCGTTAAGAAATCTGTTGAGAATGGTATTGACCGCATTCGTATTTTTGACTGCCTCAATGACCTTCGCAACGTAAAGACTGCAGTAAAGGCAACCAAAGAGGCTGGCGCACACGCTCAGATCGCTCTGGTTTATACTCTGGGTGATGCATACACCATGGAGTACTGGGAGAACATCGCCCGTCAGATCGAGGAGATGGGTGCTGACTCCATCTGCATTAAGGATATGTCCGGTCTGCTGCGTCCCTTCGATGCGTATGAGCTGGTTACTGCTCTGAAGAAGGGCTCCTCTCTGCCGGTTGATCTGCACACACATTACACCTCCGGTGTTGCATCCATGACTTATCTGAAGGCAGCTGAGGCAGGTGTTGATATCATCGACTGCGCGAGCACCCCGTTTGCACTCGGAACCTCTCAGCCGTCTACTGACGTTATGGTTGAGGCATTCCGCGGCACACCTTATGACACCGGTCTGGATCAGGGACTTCTGAAGCAGATCTCCGATTACTTCACACCTTATCGTGAGGAGTGCATCGAGAACGGCCTTCTGTCCACAAAGGTTCTGGGTGTTAACATTCGTACCATGCTGTATCAGGTACCGGGCGGCATGCTCTCTAACATGATCAAGCAGCTGAACGACCAGGGCAAGGGCGACAAGCTCAACGAGGTTCTGGAGGAGGTTCCGCGCGTACGTAAGGATCTGGGTGAGCCCCCGCTGGTTACCCCGTCCTCTCAGATCGTTGGAACGCAGGCTGTTATGAACGTCCTGATGGGCGAGCGCTACAAGATGTGCAGCGGTCAGACCAAGGATCTTGTTGCCGGCAAGTATGGCCAGACCATCAAGCCGATGGATCCCGAGGTTGTCAAGAAGGTCATCGGCGATGCCGAGAGAATTACCTGCAGACCTGCAGATCTCATCGATCCTTCCATGGACAAGTTCGACAAGGAAGCAAGAGAGCACGGCGCCGAGAACGAAGAGGATGTACTGTCCTACGCTCTGTTCCCGCAGGTTGCTACGGAGTTCTTCCAGTGGAGAACCGCACAGAAGACAGGTGTGGATCTGTCCAAGGCAGACACCAAGAACGGTGCTTATCCTGCATAAGTTCTGCGTCTCATAGATACGAATTCACTTCAGGAAAGGAGCTGCGTCATATGACGCAGCTCCTTTTTGGTATCTGTTTAGCACCTGTCAATTTCAACATGAATCAAGAACTCCGTTGAGCGGCTGCTCGTTTTGTTTTTACAGAAGTTCTATATCGTGTTACAATGTTGAATATCTGTGAAACGATAAACATATCATGATCGGTCGTAGAAAAGTTTAGCTTTTTGGAGATTATGATGTGTGCAGGAGGATAATTTCATGAAGCTGAACGATGCGGTACAGGATCTGATCGCAAAATCCAGAGCTGAGAAGGAACATAATAAGGAATATAAAAAAGAGGTCGAGCAGGAATTCAAATCGCAGGGAGAACTGGCCATGGAATCCTGGGAGCCGACAGATACCATTTCCGGTTACCGGGTTCGTCCGGGAATCTATACGCTGAACGGAGCGACGCAGATTCCGGGCGGTGTGATCTTCACCATTGCGTCACTGGGGGCAACCAGCTGCGAGCTGCTCCTGTATCATCGAAAAGGCAAAACACCCTATGCGGTCATTCCGATTCCGGACAGTTACCGCGTTGGAAAGGTGTGGTCAATCATTGTTTTCGGCCTGAATATTGAGGATTTTGAATACAGCTATCGCATGGATGGCCCATGGGACCCGGAAAAGGGGCTTTTGTTTGACAAGAAGAACGAAATCCTTGACCCCTATGCAAGAGCGGTTGTCGGACAGCGCAACTGGGGCGAGGAAAAAAAGCATGCGGGCTCCTATCATGCACGTGTTGTCAAGAATAACTTTGTATGGGATACCTCTAAATTCCCCAACACCAAAATGGAGGATTCCATTATTTATGAGATGCATGTGCGTGGTTTTACCAAGGATCCGTCCAGTGGAGTGACGTATCCCGGAACCTTTGCCGGAATCATTGAGAAGATTCCGTATCTGAAGGAGCTGGGCGTAACCGCCGTGGAGTTGATGCCGATTTTCGAATTCGATGAGGTGGCAAACGGCCATACCTATAATGATAAGCGTCTGTATGAATACTGGGGCTACAACACGGTCGCTTTTTTTGCTCCGAATACGAGCTATGCGGCATCCGCAGAGTACAACCGCGAGGGGCGCGAGCTCAAAGAGACCATTCAGCTGCTGAAGGAGAACGGCATTGAGGTTATCCTGGATGTCGTGTTCAATCACACGGCAGAGGGCGGCGAAGGCGGTCCCTTCATTTCCTTTAAGGGAATGGACAACAACATTTATTACATGCTGACACCGGACGGCAAATATTATAATTTTTCCGGCTGCGGCAATACGGTGAACTGCAATCATCCCATCGTGCAGAATTTTATTGTGGAATGTCTGCAGTACTGGGTGACCCGGTTCCATGTGGATGGGTTCCGCTTTGATCTGGCCAGTATTCTGGGAAGGGCAGCAGACGGAACACCGCTGCAGGATCCGCCCCTTCTCAAAAAGATGGCGTACGATCCGATCCTTGGGAATGTCAAGCTGATCGCGGAGGCCTGGGATGCCGGCGGCGTCTATCAGGTCGGCTCCTTCCCGGCCTATAACCGTTGGTGCGAGTGGAACGGCAAATACCGCGACTGCATGCGTGATTTCCTGAAGGGGAATTTCTGGAACGCACCGGAGGCAGCTGTTCGCATGACCGGCTCCATGGACCTGTATTACGGCGTCTACATGGGGTATACCAGCTCGGTGAATTTTATCACCTGCCATGACGGCTTTACGTTGTACGATCTGTATGCCTACAATCAAAAGCATAACGAGGCAAACGGCTGGGAGAACTCTGACGGTTCCAATGACAACCGCTCCTGGAACTGCGGCTGGGAAGGCGAAACAGACGATCCGGCCATCCGGGCCCTTCGGTTCCAGATGATGCGCAATGCCATCACGACACTCATGTGCAGCCGCGGAACGCCGATGATCCTTGCCGGAGATGAATTCGGCAATACACAGTACGGGAACAACAACGGCTATTGTCAGGACAATGAAATTTCCTGGCTGGACTGGAAGCTTCTGGAGAAAAACAGAGACTATTTTGAGTTTTATAAGGGGGTCATTGCCTTTCGGAAAGCACATCCCTGCATCAGCCGCAAGCTCGAACCGGCGCACTGCGGACTGCCGGATGTCACGGTAAACGGCGGAGACCCGGATTTTAAAGAGGTCAATGACCAGACCAAGACCCTTGGTGTTCTTTTTGCAGGATATGACGCAGGCAAGGGGAGGGACGATATCGTCTATGTTCTGCTGAATCCGCACTGGGAAGGGACGACGGCACGGCTGCCGCAGCTGCCGGGAGGCATGTCCTGGGAGCTGGTGGTGGATACGGTCGGCACCAATGTGCCGTTGTACTACAATAATCCCGCAGTTCCCGTGGAGGCAGACCGGGTACAGCTGGCCGGGCGGAGCGTCGTTGTTTTGCAGAGGCGATGAATCAGCCATCCGGTTGATCTCTTACCGGGCTGCGCGCCCTCGCATGCTGAGAATTCTTGATGTATGCTATCTCGAAAATCAGGTAAGGTAATAAGAGAGAAAACACGGTTTTTTCACAGATGCGTTGTATGATGACAGAGTCGATCGTGGCTGGACAAAGGCCGCAGGAGAGTTTTGATCGTGAATAGGTCCCTGCAAGCGGTCAATTCACATTGAAACTCATAGGTACGAAGCTGTGACAGGCGGCGGGAGGTTGTGCGATGCAGAAAATCCTGGTGGTTGATGATGAAGAGAGAATGCGCAAGCTGGTGCATGACTTTTTGATGCGCGCCGGCTACGAGGTTCTGGAGGCCGGAAACGGGATGGAGGCGCTGGATGTGTTTGACGAGCATCCGGACATTGCGCTGATCATTCTGGATGTTATGATGCCGCAGCTGGATGGCTACGGGGTGACGCGGCAGATTCGTAAATCCTCCAAGGTTCCGATCATTATGCTGACAGCCAAATCCGAAGAACAGGATGAGCTGCAGGGGTTCGAGCTGGGGGTGGACGATTACGTGAGAAAACCGTTTAGTCCAAAGGTTCTGGTTGCCCGTGTGGAGGCGCTTTTGGGCCGGGAAGGCCTTTGCAGCAAGAAGGAACGAATGGAGAGCAGCGGCATTGTGATCGACCAGGCGGCGCATCAGGTAACCGTGGATGGAGCACCGATTGATCTTTCAGCCAAGGAATTCGAGCTCCTGACGTATTTTGTTGAGAACAGCGGACGTGCACTCTCGAGAGAACAGATCCTGAATCATGTGTGGAACTACGACTATTACGGGGATGCGAGAACCATCGATACGCACGTCAAAAAGCTCCGCAGCAAGATGGGAGAGAAGGGCGAACTGATCAAGACAATATGGGGACTGGGGTACAAATTCAGCCCCATGGAATGAACCTGGTGATGATGAAGCATAGACATAATCTGACACATACCGGCAAGGAAGCTGTCGCAAACCGCAAGGAGAGAGGACGTGGGTTTTTCTCTCTTCAGCTGGAGTTTGCGGCGCTTTTTTTTGCCATGCTGGCGGGGGCAATTCTCGTTATTTTTCTGGCGAACAATGCCTTTCTGGAGCGCTATTACAACAGTGCTAAACAGGCGGCGCTGGAGGAGACCTTCGAGCGGCTGAATGAAGCGGCCGGGTCGAATTCCATTGAGTCCATTGCCTTTGGACGTGAGCTCACGCAGATTGCGAACAAGGACAATATCAGCATTCTGGTGATCGATGAGGAATCCAAAACCATTCGCTCCATGACGCAGGACATTGATGTGATGATGGCAAGAATGTGGGATAACATTCTCGAGAACACCAACCACCTGCCGGATGATTTTGACGAGGATGAGGTGACGCACTGGCAGGCAGACAAGCAGGCACCGGATTACTATATCGTCCGAACCTTAATCGATGAAAAGGATGAAAAAGTCCAGATTGTCCTGGATAAGTCGACGGGAACGCAGTTCATGGAGCGATGGGGAATTCTGACGAATGGATCCTATTACCTTTTGCGAACTGCTATGGATTCTATGAGGACCAGTGCCGGTATTGCGAATCGTTTTATTCTGCTGGTGGGGTGCAGTGTCATGCTGCTGGGATTTCTCGTTGCACTCTTTTTATCCAGCCGGATCACGAGACCGATTCTGCGGATGACAGAGCTCTCGCAGAGGATGCGGCGGCTTGACTTCTCGGCAAAGTATGAAGGAAAGGATCGGAATGAAATTCAGATTCTGGGCGAGAATATGAATGAGCTCTCGGAGACATTGGAGCATACGATCTCGGAGCTCAAGAGTGCGAATGCAAAGCTCATGCAGGACATTGAGCGCAGAGACCAGACCGAGGCTATGCAGCGGGAATTCATTTCGAATGTCACACATGAGCTCAAAACGCCCATTGCATTGATTCAGGGCTATGCAGAGGGACTGCAGGATGGCATGGCTGAGGAAAAAGAGGATCGCGACTATTATTGCGGTGTGATTACCGATGAAGCCCGTAAAATGAACAATATGGTTCAGAAATTCCTGGCACTGGCGAATCTCGAACATGGGCAGAGCAATGATCTGAATTATGAAAATTTTGACATCGTGGAGCTGATTCAGGGATACCTTCGATCCTCCGGACTCCTGGCCAGAGAAAAAGGCATCGAGGTTCGAATGAAGGAGACGGAGCCGGTGTACGTTTGGGGAGATTCCTTTTATGCGGAGGAGGTTTTTCAGAATTACTTTACCAATGCAGTGAATCACTGCAACGGAGAGAAAGTCATTGACATCCGTATCGAACGAAAGGAAAATAAAGTCCGAGTCTGTGTCTTTAACACAGGATCTCCGATTCCGGAGGAATCCATTCCGAGACTCTGGGATAAATTTTATAAGGTGGACAAGGCAAGAACCAGAGAATACGGCGGATCCGGCGTGGGGCTTTCCATCGTCAAGGCGATCATGGAGCTGATGCACGAGGAATACGGGGTCAGCAATTATGACAACGGCGTAGAGTTCTGGTATGAATTTTCGATCAGGTAATGATGGACATGCGAATGCAAGGAGAAATTGACTGCAGGGCAGGAAAGATTCGATAAGGAGAATCCATGGGAACGGTAATCATTGACTATGGGGCAGGGAATATTAAGAGCGTGGAAAATGCCATGCAGGCGCTGGGAGAGCAGACGGTTCTGACAAGTGATCCGAATGTCATCGCAGCAGCAGATCATGTAATCCTGCCGGGCGTTGGATCCTTTGGTGATGCGATGTCGAACATTCGAAAGCGTGGCCTCGAGGATGTGATTCATCATGTATGCGACAAGGGGACGCCGTTCCTTGGAATCTGCCTGGGACTGCAGATCCTGTTCGAGGAAAGTGAAGAGAGTCCGGGCATCAAAGGCTTGTCCATTCTGAAGGGAAAGGTTGTACGTTTCCCCTCGGATCTGCCGGATCCGTTCCGGAGAGCACACGGTGCTCCGGATGCCTTGCTGAAAGTGCCGGAGATTGGCTGGAATGCGCTGCAGTATCTGGAAAAGAGAGGGCGTCTGTTCCGGGATGTTCCGGAAGGCAGCCACGTTTATTTTGTCCATTCCTATTATCTGCAGGCAGAGGACCCGGAGATTGTAAAGGCAAGGGCAGAGTACGGCATCACCTTTGATGCCAGTGTAGAGCAAAACAACGTGTTCGCCTGCCAGTTCCATCCGGAGAAATCCGAACAGGTAGGAATGAAAATTCTGCAGAATTTTCTGGAAACGCATTCATCTGCTTTTTTTTAATATCTGTTTAGCACCTGAGGGATTCAACATGAATTGGCCACCTCGCAGACAGATTCATGATTGAAAGCCTCAGGTGCCGGATCGTTACAATATTTGAATGCGATCGGCAGATGAAAACGATAGAGAGGATGGGAGAGAGTCCGGAATGCTGACAAAAAGAATCATTCCCTGTCTGGACGTGAAGGACGGACGGGTTGTAAAAGGAGTCAATTTCGTACAGCTGCGGGATGCGGGAGATCCGGTTGAGGCCGGAGAAGCCTATTCCAAAGCCGGTGCGGATGAACTGGTTTTCCTGGATATTACGGCAACCAGTGATGCAAGAGATACCGTTGCGGACATGGTGCGACGGGTGGCAGAGCGTGTGTTTATCCCGTTTACTGTGGGCGGAGGAATCCGCAGCGTAGAGGATATGAAGGCCATTCTGCGGGAGGGAGCCGACAAGATCTCCGTGAATTCGGCAGCGATCAAGCGGCCGGACCTCATCGCAGAGGGTGCGGACAAATTCGGCAGTCAGTGCATTACCGTGGCCATTGATGCAAGGCGCCGCACACCGGCCGTCAAGGGATCTGCAGAATGGACAGCGCAGGATCCGGGAAGTGAAGAAAAAAAGGATTCGCGTGTGTGGACACCGGAGGATGGGTGGACGGTCTATATTGCAGGCGGCCGCATCGATACCGGAATCGATGCTCTGGAATGGGCAAGGCGCGCCGAGGAGCTGGGGGCCGGAGAGATCCTTTTAACCAGTATGGACTGCGACGGGACGAAGAGCGGTTATGATATTGCGTTGACGCGTGCGGTATCGGATGCGGTCGGCATTCCGGTTGTGGCATCCGGCGGAGCAGGAACCAAGGAGCATTTCCTGGAGGCGCTCACAGAAGGCGGTGCCGATGCGGCACTGGCGGCATCGCTCTTCCATTTCAAGGAGCTGGAGATTGCCGAAGTGAAGGAATATTTAAGAGAGAACAACGTGCCGGTACGGCTGTGAGTACTGAAACAGCCGCATCAACCGAAAGATGAAAAGCCTGGGCCAAAGCTCCGGGAAGGAGAAAAGATGTTAGAACAGAACACGATTTGTAATGCGGTATGCGGGGATGCAGAGCCAAGACTCGTATGGCACTTTTTCGAAGAGATCTGTAAGATTCCGCACGGATCCTTCCATGTGCAGGAAATCAGTGATGCATTGGTGAGGTTTGCAAAGGACAGAGATCTGGCCTGTGTTCAGGACGAGGCCGGCAACGTTATCATCAAAAAGGGTGCGACAAAGGGCGCGGCAAGCAAGGAGCCTGTGATCCTGCAGGGGCACATGGATATGGTGCTCGAAAAGGAGAAAACGTGCACACTGGACCTTGTAAAGGATGCGATCGTTCTCAAAAGGGACGGTGAGTATCTGGAGGCGGAAGGGACGACGCTTGGCGGTGATGACGGCATTGCCGTTGCCATGATGATGGCACTTCTGGATGATGATACGATTCCACACCCTCCGCTGGAGTGTGTGTTTACTGTAAATGAAGAGGTTGGCCTTCTGGGCGCTAATGTGCTGGATACCAGTGCCCTGGAGGGACGCCGCATGATCAATCTGGATTCCGAGGATGAGGGAATCTTTACCGTTGGCTGCGCCGGTGGGATAGAGGAACATTGTACCTTCCCGGTTACACGAAAGGAGCACACCGGAATGCGGATGCGCCTTGAGATCGGAGGACTCCTTGGCGGACATTCCGGAACGAATATCAATCTCGGAAGAGCCAATGCGGATATTCTGATGGGAAGGGTCCTGTACAAGCTCAGTAAAAAGTTCCCGCTGCGCCTTGTGTCCATTGAGGGCGGCTTTAAGGACAATGCCATTCCAAGAGACTGCACGGCCGAAATTCTGCTGGAGGGGACGGCAGACACGGCATTGGCAGAAAAGACCGTGTCAAAGCTGATGAAACAGATCGGCAGAGAGTATAGCAGAACCGATGGCGGAATCACCTGGAGCGTAGAATGGGAAAGCGCACAGGAAACGCCAGTGCGGACAATGAGTAAGAGTGATACGAAAAAACTCATTCAGTTCCTGATGCTGGTACCGAATGGTTTGATTGAGAGTGATCCGGTGGATTCGACTCTGCCGCAGACCTCTTTGAATCTGGGCATTCTGAAATCAGAAGAGGATCAGGTGACAGCAGTCAGCATGATTCGCTCGAGTGTAAACTCTCAGAAAAAATATATTCAGAAAAAGGTGGAGACTCTGGTGGAGGTTCTGGGCGGCCGCTTTGAAACCAGCGGAGAATACCCTGCTTGGGAACGGGCAGATACCTCGCCTCTTTGCGATATGCTGACGTCCATTTATGAGACACAGACTAGCAAAAAGCCTGTGATTGCGGTGATTCACGGAGGGCTCGAGTGCGGGATTCTGGCGGATAAGATCAAAGGCCTTGACTGCATCTCTATGGGACCGGATATGAAGGAAATTCATACACCCAATGAGAAGCTTTCTATTCCTTCGACAGAGCGGCTTTGGAAGTTCCTGCTGACTGCACTGAAGGAGATGTAGAACATCGTCTGAAAAGATCACAGGTATGCGGCGCAGGAGGCTTTACGGGTTACCCAAAAAGAAACCCAGAAGGGAATATAGATGGCAGGAATTACCAATGACTGGCTGCCGGCCATAAATGAAGAATTTAAAAAGCCGTATTATAAACAGCTCTATCAATTCATACAAAGCGAATATCAGACGAGAACCATCTATCCTCCGGCGCAGGATATCTTTAATGCACTTCATCTAACGCCGCTGTCGAAGGTGAAGGTGGTGATCCTGGGGCAGGACCCGTATCATGAGCCCAACCAGGCGCATGGGCTGTGCTTCTCTGTTCTGCCTTCGCAGCAAACGATCCCGCCGTCCTTAGTGAATATCTATAAGGAGCTGCATGATGATGTTGGCTGCCATATGCCGAACAATGGGTATCTTGTGCACTGGGCCGAGCAGGGCGTATTGATGCTGAATACAGTTCTCACCGTGCGGGCTCATGCAGCCAATTCCCACAAAGGACGAGGCTGGGAGCAGTTCACGGATGCACTGCTGGAAGCGGTGAATGAACAGGACCGGCCGGTCGTATTTATGCTGTGGGGATCTCAGGCGCAGGCGAAGACCCCGATGCTGACCAATCAAAGGCATCTGATTCTGAAGGCCCCGCATCCAAGTCCTCTGTCGGCGTACCGGGGATTCTTTGGATGCCGGCACTTTTCCAAGTGCAATGCGTTTCTCGAGGCCAATGGACAGACGCCGATTGACTGGCAGATTCCGGATGTGTGAGCGGATTGCGAAAGGCCCCGCAGTTGAACATCCTTCGTTGTCAGGTACCGATTTACGGAAAGGCACTCGACAAGAGTACTGCATGGATGGTAAGATTAGCGACGTCTAATAATTGTATACAAGGATACAAATTACGGACAGCAGGAGGAGTTATGAAAAAGACAGCATTTCTGACAAAAGAGAAGGTGGAGGAGATTGTCGCAGGCGGACATCCGACACCGTTTCATGTTTATGATGAGAAGGGCATTCGGGAGAACTGCAAGGCCGTGAAGGAGGCTTTTGCCTGGAATCCCGGGTTTCGTGAGTATTTTGCCGTGAAGGCGACACCGAATCCGTATATCATGCAGATCATGCAGGATTATGACATGGGCTTTGACTGCTCGTCCATGGCGGAGCTCGTGATGTCGGAGGCTGTCGGTGCGGATGGTGCGCACATCATGTTCTCTTCCAATGAGACGCCGGATGAGGAGTACCTCAAGGCAAGAGAGCTGGGAGCGATCATCAATCTGGATGATGTGACACATGTGGCAACGCTTGAGAGACTGTTCGGGGACGAGTTCCCGGAAACGATGAGTTGTCGTTTCAATCCGGGCGGCGTGTTCCAGCTCAGCAACGGGATCATGGACAATCCCGGCGATTCTAAATACGGCATGACCAAGGATCAGCTGTTCGAGGCCTATCGTCAGATGAAGGCACACGGAGTTAAGAATTTTGGAATTCATGCCTTCCTTGCCTCCAACACGGTATCCAACGAGTATTATCCAAAGCTGGCAGGGCAGCTCTTTGAGCTTGTAAAAGAGGCTCATGAGGAGCTGGGGATTCATTTTGCCTTTGTTAACCTCTCCGGCGGCGTCGGCATTGCCTATCGCCCGGAGGACACCCCGAATGACATTCGTGCGATTGGTGATGGGGTACATCAGGTCTACGACGAGATTCTGGTTCCTGCCGGGATGGGTGACTGCGCCATCTATACGGAGATGGGACGCTTTATGCTGGCTCCCTACGGTGCACTGGTCACCAAAGCCATTCATGAAAAGCACATTTACAAGGAGTACATCGGCGTGGATGCCTGCGCAGCCAACCTAATGCGCCCTGCGATGTATGGTGCATATCATCACATCACGATCCTTGGAAAGGAAGAGGCCCCTCTGGATCATACCTACGATGTGGTCGGGAGCCTGTGTGAAAACAACGACAAATTCGCCATTGACAGGCAGCTCCCGGAGATTTCAATGGGTGATTATGTATATATCCATGATACCGGTGCGCACGGCTTTGCCATGGGCTACAACTACAACGGCAGACTCTGGAGCGCAGAGCTCCTTTTGAAGGAGGACGGCTCGGTGAAGGAGATTCGCAGAGCTGAGACGCTGAAGGATTATTTTGCAACCTTTGATCAGACGGAGTTTGCCGGCAAGCTGCTGGGGTAAATGTTATCGCACACATGCCTGTGGAGAATTACCTATGGCAGATGTGTGGTTGTGGCTATAAAGATTTATTTGCATAATAGCGGTCTGAATGCTATAATTCATCTGTCCGTGTGACAACGGGCAGGTGAGTTTTGCCGGAGTGGCGGAATGGTAGACGCGACAGACTCAAAATCTGTTATCTGAAAGGGTGTGAGGGTTCGAGTCCCTTCTCCGGCATTGCATATATGTGGTCCGAACCGGACCTTCCCCGGGTGGAAGGAAGGTTCGGATTTTTTTGTATTGCGACTTGTTTCACAGTAAGGATTCTTTATACGGAATCCGCATCATCAGCAGGAGGGGCTGTATGGCAAAGATTGTAATCAATGAGTTGAAGAAAAAGGGGCACATCAACCCGGAGATTCAGGGGCAGTTCTCAGAGCATCTGGGGCGAGGAATCTATGAGGGGCTGTATGTTCGCCCGGATTCCGGCATTGAGAATGTGAACGGCATGCGCACGGATGTGGTGAATGCGCTGAAGGAGATGAAGGTACCGCTCCTTCGCTGGCCGGGCGGCTGTTTTGCCGACGAGTATCACTGGAAGGATGGCATCGGACCGAAGGAAAGCCGCAAGAAAATGATCAATACTCATTGGGGCGGAGTGCTCGAGGACAACAGCTTTGGCACGCATGAGTTTTTTGAACTGGTGCGGCAGCTGGGCTGCAAGACTTATATCAACGGGAATCTTGGCTCGGGAACCGTACAGGAAATGTCCGAATGGATTGAGTATATGACCTTTGACGGCGTATCCCCTATGACGGAGCTGCGCAAGGCGAACGGCCATAAAGAGCCGTGGACGGTGGATTATTTTGGCATCGGCAACGAGAACTGGGGGTGCGGCGGCAACATGACGCCGGAATATTATGCGAATCTGTATCGCCGCTATCAGACCTATTGCCGGCAGTATCATCCGGACAAGCCGTTTAAAAAGGTCTGCGGCGGTCCCAATGTGTCAGATACCAACTGGACAAAGAAGGTTCTGGAGACCTGCTTTGCAGAGCCGGGCGGCAGTATGTCTCATGGATTCATGGATCTCATCAGTATTCACTACTATGTGCACCCGGGCGGATGGGAGAACAAGGGGTCGGCAACCGACTTTACGGAGGAGATGTTCTACCAGACGATGGAAAAAACGCTGTACACGGAAGATCTGCTCAAGATGCACGGCGATATTCTGAATACCTTCGATCCGGAGAAGAAGATCGGCTTCTCCTTTGATGAGTGGGGCGGCTGGTATGATGTAGAGCCCGGAACCAATCCTGGCTTCCTGTATCAGCAGAACACCATGCGTGATGCCTTGGTTGCCGGCGTGACACTGAATATCTTCAACCAGCACTGTGACCGTGTGAAGCTGGCGTGCCTGGCACAGATGATCAATGTCATTCAGTCTGTCATTCTGACTGACGGCGAGAAGATGATCCTGACCCCGACCTACCATGTGTTCCATATGTACAAGGATCATCAGGACGGTGAGCTGCTGGATTCTATGATCCTCGAGAATGGCGATGCAGGAACCGAGGAGCATCCTGTCCCGGCATTATCGGAATCGGTGTCGGAGAAGGACGGTGTCATCACCGTGACCATTGCCAATATGGATGCAGAAAAGAGCTATCCGGTAACGCTGGAGCTGGCAGAGAGAAAACCAGTAAAGGTGGAAGGCCGCGTCGTAACCGAGGAGATGCATGCACACAATACCTTCGAAGAGCCCAATGTGGTTTTCGAGAAGGAACTGACCGGTATCGAGATTGGCGAGAGAGGCTGCAGTCTGACAGTTCCTTCCTGCTCTGTTGTAAAGCTCACGATCCAGTGATGCTGAGCATCACGCAGGGCGGTTAGTTACATGAGTAACGGTAGAGGGAATCCGAGGAAACGCTTTCCTTGGCGCTTTACCCGCGATGAAATAGCATGAGTACAAAAGAGCACTGCATTCGCTGCCTTCTGGAGGAGATCAACCCAGAACAGTATGAGAAGGAAATCGGACGCCTTTTGCAGCTGATGGACCGCCGGGAAAAGGCGGATCCAAAGGTGTATGAAGCGCGGCTGGATGCCTGTAAGGAATGTGAATATCTGTCCAAGGGAACCTGCAATGCCTGCGGCTGCTATGTGGAGCTGCGAGCTGCCGGGAAAGGCAGCAGGTGCCCATATAAGAGATGGTAATCAGAGAAAAAGTGAAACAACGAGCACTGCTTTGCCGGTAACATCGGCAGGGCAGTGTTTTTTTATGCACTTTATTGTTTCGATCCCGATTCGAGATGTAAAATAGACCCTGAATATCTATCATTTTCGTTACCGAACACATTCCACGGTTCGTCTCTGGCCGATGCGTGGAAAAGAACGATTCCCTCAGGAAGGTTGTGTCGTATGAAACATAAAGTGTTGTGTCGTTTGATCAGTGCCTCTTTAGCGGTTGTTACTACATTCAGCAATGTTGCATACAATGTCTATGCAGCCCAGAATGTAGCGATTTCATCTGCAGTGCAGGATTCGCAGCTCTCATCGATGGATCTGCTGACGCAGGCAGCGCAGCAGATGGCAACGGCAGACATTGCTGCAGAGGAAGCAAATAACAGTAACGAGAACAGTACTGCGACAGACGGTGCATCCGCAAGCGTAACACCGTCAGAGGATGGAACACAGGAAACGGTAGGGCAGGAGAAGGCTTCGGAATCGGCCGTTTCTTCTTCGGATGCACAGAATTCGGGGGCGGTGGACGCTGCAGCAGGTTCCGAAACGTCGAAATCCGCAAAGAGTGATGCGGTGGACGCTGCAGCAGGTTCCGAAACGTCGAAATCCGCAAAGAGTGATGCAGTGGACGCTGCAGCAGATTCCGAAACGTCGAAATCCACAAAGAGTGATGCGGTGGACGCTGCACAAGGTTCCGGAACATCGAATTCCAAAGAGAACGTTGCCGTGGACAATGGCGGGCAAGGTGCCGGCGAGACAGGGACGACATCAGCGGGAAATTCTATCATTTCCGATGTGAAACAGAATGAAGATGGGACCATTACCGTTACGGACAAAATGGGCGGAAAGTCAACGATCAATCAGGAAACGGGAGAGATCAGTGTTGACGTATCGGGCAGTAACCCTAACTATGTCTACAACGAGAAGGATGCGGCTGGTACTCCGGAGGGAGCAGAGTATATCGGTACAGAGGAGAGTACCGGTATTGCAATGTATCGGAAGGTTCAGAGTGAGCTGGAATACTGGGCAGAGGGAAAGGAAACCGAGGAGGAGCTGGAGCAGTTAGAAGAGTATGCACAGATGCCGACACTGTCCGGGGACGATCTGTCGAGTGTCATGGCTGCGGCCTCTTCCTGGGATGCGCAGGTACTGGAGGAGCGGTACGATGCGGTTTATGACGAGAATGCCGTGATGGCAGCAGATCTGCTGGATGATGAGGAAACTAAGGAGCAAACGCAGGAAACCGGCACCCAGGAGAGCAGCGTAGCTGAGGAGGAAGAGACTGCAGAGCCGGTGGGCTATGTGCTGAAGGAAGAGTATCAGGACATGGAACCGACCTATACCGACAAGATTTCCTTTAGCAGTGTTTCTACAGCGGCAGCCTTTGGCGGTGAGGATATCGCTGCGATATCGGAGGATGAAGAGACAGCGGCAGAGAATGCAGAAACCATTGATGATACATGGGTGTCCACCACAGTATGCTTTGTATCTGACGAAAGTGTGGCCATTCGCGTAACGAACGAGGCTGGAGAGGGAATTAATAATGCCTCGGTAACGGTTAAAATTGATCAGAATGATCCCATCACGATGACTACGAGCGGGATGACGGATGGAGAAACCGTGGGGGATGGCGTTGCCATTATCAATAACATTTCCGGGACCCATTCTGCATTTATTAATATCAGCGCACAGGGATATCGCGGAGTAACGCGTGTGTCGCAGGAGATTAAGGGAGGTGATGTCCTTACCTTTTCTCTGAAGGAGGCAACAGAAGGAGAGGTTTATCTGCGCGGTGTTTCCATCGATGGACAGGACTGCTATGACGCAAATTATGATCTCTATGTGTCCAAGAAGAATCTGTCCACCTACAATATTATAGCCTTTGTAGAAATGACAGGAAAAGCGCCGTCAACCTTACCGGATGTCAATACCCTGGAGCTATGCAGCAATGGAACGGTTATCGAATGCAGCGATGCTCCGTTTGGGAAAAGCCAGACGGACTCCTCTGCGGCAGCCGGCGGATATCGCGCGTATATTTTCACGGGACAATGGAGCAGTTATAAAACGGTTTATGATACCTTTAAGGGTACCAGTACAGATATGAAGCCTGTGCTGGCCATTGGTAAGGCGGTTTCTCTGCAGTGGACGGAGAATGCAGGCGCAGTGTGGAAAAATGCCGATGCATCCGAGGATGGACGATCCATTGCAACCAAGATCAATGTTCTGGAGTCCTATAGTACCAATAATTGGATGTCGACCTGGTTAAAAAAGGTAGGGGTAGGCCTTAGCTCAAACGGAGTCAATATTCAGGATACCATTGCCATTGATCAAGGAAAATGGGGAACAGTGAACCTTTCCGCGCTTATTCCGTATAGTATTTTTGATCTGGGAAATACGGGCCTGAACGTGACGGTGGATCCAAACGGCTTTTTCTGGGCACAGATCCGTCTTTGCTCGGACGATCGCGATAAGTACAATAAAAGAAAACAGGATCAAAGCGCGCAGCAGCCTGCTGCGCTGGACGGTTCGGAGAATTCGGAACAGGGCGATGGGCTGGACGGTTCGGAGAATTCAGGGCAGGCCGATGAGCTGGACGAGCTGGGTGAGATTGTGCAGCAGGATTTGGACCAGATGCCGCCGGCAAAGCAATGGAAATACAGCGAGCTGAAGCAGAAGGTTCACGAAAAATACAAAAAAATGTCGTCGACAAGCAGCGGCTGGAAGTATGCATCGTTTGGGAAAACATGGGACTGGTCGTATGAGCTGTCTATCCTTTTGGGCGGGAGATGGAACCTTGCTGATGGAGGCGCGGAGGCAAAGATTGGCCTTCGGCTTAATGCGAATATTTCGGGTACGGCATACACGTACCTGTTCGCGATTCCTTTCTATATAGGTCTGGAAGTAAAGGGGGAGGCTGTTGTCGCTACTGTTTTGGGGGTTCAGATCGATGGAAAGGGGGATTGGCACTTCCAGGGCGGCCTTGAAATCTTATTAGCCGCTACCGTTTCTGTTTTCGCCGGATTTGGTGCTCATGGAGTTCTGGGCGCAGAGGCATCGGGGAGTATCGGAGTCTTTGCATTGATTAATCTTTTAGTGCCAACGAGGTTTCGAGCGTATTGGGGATGGAATTTAAGAGCCCAGTTAAATGCCTTTTTCTTTAAGGCCACCTGGACCATATCGAATAAAACATACAAGCTTTTTGATACAGAGAAGGATAAATTAAATGATCCAACCGATCAATCTCCGTCGATTATCGGAGGCTATGTTCCTTTTCCTGCTGCGTTGGAGAATGAAACTGACTCGCTGAATGAAAAGGCACCGGTGGAGCAAAAGACAGAGGAATCCTCGGGATTGGCTGTGGTCGAGGCAAAGGATGGAGATCAGGAGGTAACGATCGCTTCCGGCGGAGAGGCGGTGGTGAATAAGGATTCGAAGATTACAACCAAGCCCCAAATTGACAATAATGAAAAAGAACAGACAGTACTGGAAAATGTGACGAGTTCGAGCTCGACCGCCTATGTTCCGGGGCTGTTCGTGCGCGTTGCAAATGTCAAGGACGAGGATCATTTTGACGGAAACGTGGTTCCGCGTGTGACAATCGCCAAAACGGATGCAACGGGAATCATTTCCGATCCCATAGTGATCCCGGCAACGAAGACGGACGACGAGGAAGGCGACTACTGGTATGGATATGACTATGCATTCGATGTGTATGAGGGAGAGAAATATTATTTCCTTGTGATCTCGAGCTCTAACATCATGCCGAAAAATCATACGATTCCGGAGATTGCGGAGGCAAACCGCCTTCGTCTGATCCTGCTGGATAAGGACACACTGGAGATAAAACGGGAGAGTGTCCTTAAAAAGAGTGAGTACAAAAAGGACAGCACCAGCCAGGGAAGAACGGATTATCTGTACACTGCTCCCATTATCACCGGAGACAATCTGACAGAAGACAAGCTGACAGACGAGGAGAAGAATCTTCTGAATGGCAAGACCGGCTATCTGGATCAGAGCGGATATTATATTGCCTCGATCATCATGACAGAGCCCTCGAACATCGTGAAAATGGTACAAAACGAGACGACCGAGGAAGATCTTGGCCTTGGTCTGTATGTTTGCCGCGGCGGGAATTATGAATTGAGCAATCCGGATGCATTCCAGGATTATATGTACATTGGTGAGTCGGCACCGCGCCAGATCGCTTTCGCAAATACCGACGCCAGAAACCCGCAGCTGCTCTTTACAGAGCAGTCAAATACGAAGATGCTGCATGTCATTGGTCTGTGTACCAACAAACAGTATCCTTTCAGTCTGCAGTGTTCGGAATGCACGGATATTGTGATGTCAGGAGATGTGTACAGCCTGCAGCAGGTGGAGAACTGCAAGGATGGCGGTAAGGGAAGCGTTTTTGCAGTCATTGGAGGCGTACTGAACCGTCTGCAGCTGTCCTTTGCAGATGATAATGAATATAAGGTAACCGTAACTCAAAAGGAAATCGGAAAAAGTACAGAAAACGGCTCAGCGGTAATTATGCCGGAGGCGGATACTCTGAAAATTCTGTATGACGAGGAATCGGAGGCATTATACTGCCTTGTTGCATCGAGCACATCGACCGGCATGGACGCAAATGGCAACATGTCACAGGATACGCTGATCCGGGTTTATCCTGTTTCTGGTATTCATACGGACCAGCCGGTGATTAGTGGTCCGTTTAACTATACGATCAAGAACCGGCAGATGTTCCAGCTGTGTGCTGCGATTGAAACGGGAAAAAAAGATACCGATTGGGTTCTGCGCGTCATGTATCTTGCGGATGAAAAGCAGGAACAGATCTCTACCTATCAAGAGGGCAGCAGTGCAGAGGAGTACATTCCGGGAACGGTCAGCGCTACCTGTAATTTGTATATGTGGGAGCTTCACGGAGGAAGAGCAGCCAAGCTCACGAGCATGTCTGCCAAGGACACCGTAATCCGAAAATCAGACGGTTCCTTTAAGGCCAGTCTGTCCCTGAAGAATGTAGGGACGGAACGCGTAAAATCAGTTACCTTCTGTGTGACCGATGATAAGAACAGTGAGGATGATGCTCATTACGGCACCTATACGGTGACGCTTCCGGGAAATGGAATCGGACTGGGGAGCACAGCGACCATCGAACAGGACATTGACATCAAGAGCGGCTGGAACGGAACAACGACGCTCTATGCGAAGATTATCAAGGTAAATGACAAAAAAACATCCGATGGCTTTACGCCTAACTGGGTGGAGGCCGATTCGCTGTTGGACAGTGGTGCGTTCAGCATTTCGGTGAAGGAGGAAGGACGCGGAGAGAATCCTGTGGCGCATGTAACCATCGAAAACCATTCCATGGTTTCGTTTAAAAATGTTGCGCTGCTCGTAGAGAAGAAAAAATTAAACGGCAACTGGTACAAGGCGGCGGAGTATAACTTTAGCAGCCTGAGCGATGCGAATGCTACGGGGGCAGACGCTAAGGTCATGAATGTAAACGTTCCTCTTAGGACCATATGGAACGATGAGGATGTCGTCGAGGCACGGTTTACGCTGGTTGGTCAGAATGACATCACGCTGAACAATGCATATACGATTACGGAGTCCATACGACATGAGAATTACAGCGACTATCTGATGGTATATCTGCAGGCAGATGCGGCGGATGATTCCATGGGAGAGGTTACTGTCGATTCTTCCGAGAGTGAAGCCATTGCACAGGTGTCGGATTCTGAGGAGGTGACAGAGGAGTCTCAGCAGAATTCCAATATCTGCTATGTTCCGTTGGATACGGAGGTTCGGCTGAGCGCAGAGGCCAAGGAAGGCTACGTCTTTGATCACTGGGAAATCTACGGCACAGAGGACTGGCTTTACTACTCGGATGATGCACAGATTACAGTAAAGGCCGGCGCTGCATGGAAGCTGACAAATTCAAACGAGGAAATAATAGATGCGATTGCGGAAGGCTCTCGCTATACCATGCGGGCCTGCTTCCGCGTAGCTGAGGACAAGGCTAGGATCACCTTCATTGCGCTGGAAAAGGTGACAACGGAAACAAAAGCAGAAGATGGATCAACGGAAACAACCATCTCCTACAGGAGCAGTTCCTCCCTGCCGGAAGGAACATTGAAACGGCTCAATGGAGAGGATGCTGCAAAGACAGCGGGGGCACTCGGTGAAGAGACCGCATACCTTCTGGATGCATCGGAATCCATTCGACTCTCTGCGCCGGAGGCTGTTTCGTCGCGGACGGAGGAGTCATGGACAGATGATTGGTCGATGCTGGGATTCTATCATTTCTCCTACGAAGATGGGACGTGCGTGATCAAGGAGGGGGATGCAATCCTTACCGATGATTCGTCATTCGATGGGTACGAGTTAACATTGGACGGCGGTGCAGATCAATACATTGCGATTGTCTACGAAGAAAACCAAAATCCGCCCAAGTGGGTGACGGTTGATTACGGGGATGGAACGCTGGCGGAGAACGTACCGGAATCCATACTGCGGTCTGGCAGTAGCAAGATCTATCCCGGTGAGAATTTAGGGGATCTCCTTCCGCTGAATTTGGAACAGGAGCAGCTAACAGGCAGGTACGGAAAGCTGCTGGGATACTATATCAAGACCTCCGATGGAGAGGCTGCCGGTGAGGATGGCAGCACCGACGAGGGCCAGGAAGGGAGCAGCGAACAGACAGATCAGACATCAGATGATATTTCCCAAAAGTATGTGACCCTGTCGGAGCTTGGAGCGTACATATATTCGTATGATCAAATCGCGAGCAAGAATGCAGTGATTGTCGCAGTATATGAGCCAAAAGGAGTTGTGAAGCTTCACACTAATTACGGTGGCTGGGGGGATGTTTCCTTCCGCACGAATGCGGAAGTCAGAGTGGATGAGACCGGAACGATCATTGCACCGCTGGGGACGAAGCTCACAATCGAAGCCGCACCGAAGGAAGGATACCGTTTCACCAAATGGAGATTCCTGGAGCCGGATTCCGGGGAATATGTGGATCTGGATAACTCGGTATACGTGGAGGACGTGAGCACGTATGAATATACAGTAGGTGCAGAGGGACAGTATGACCTGCTGGCAGTGTTCTCTCCGACCTATCAGCTAAAGGTCATTGGCGGACATGTAAATCAATTTTATTACAGAGATGGGTTTGCAGAGGGAGATCAAATTTTCGTTATTGCAGATGAACCAAAGGAAGGGTACCGTTTCGCCGGATGGTTTGCGGATGGCGTTGAGCTGACAAGTCTGGAAAAAGCCTCGAATCCATTGGGGATTACAATGCCGGCAAATGATGTGACGCTGATTGCGCTCTATGAACCGAACCTTCATACGATTTCTGTCTGGGACGACAGCATGGGAGGTACGATATCGCCCCATGGGAACGTGTCTGTGAAGGATGGAGAGGACTGTACGTTTAGAATTGAGGCGAATAAGGGATATGTCATTGATAAATTGACCGTAGATGGGAAAGAATTTAAAGTGGCGGTCAAGTCGTATGACTACGAACTGAAAAATGTAAAGGAAAACCACAAAATTGTGGCTACATTTAAGCAGATCTCGGATGAAGACGAGAACGCGCATTGGTTGTATGTTCAGAGCGGAACAGGAATAGGAACAGGAAAGTATCCAGCAGGAAAACGGATCAATATTGATGCGGAAGTGCCGGGGGCACAATATAGATTTACAGGATGGAGTGTTACTGCTACCGGAAAGGAGCTGACTAAAGAAGAACTGGATGCGATATTCCCGTATGGGTATGGGATGGACGATGAGGAACTGACCCTGATTATGCCGGATTATGATCTGACGATTGCACCAAATTGGGTAGAAGTTTACCGCGTTTATGCTGTAGCGGGTGAACATGGTAAGATCGATTACAAGATCGATTACGAGAACAGCGGTGATGATGACAAGGGGACGATTCAGGGAGTCGGCTATAACATTTTGTCAGCAGCAAGTAAGGACGAGGTGAACTTCACCATTACACCGGATGCCGGATATGAAATCAGCTCGCTGAAGGTGAATGGAGAGGAGATCGATGCCTCAAAATATGCGGACGGAAAATATACATTAACCGGTGTAACGAAGGAGACGGTTCTGGGAGTAATCTTCCAAAAGGCGGAGGAAAAGACTGTCTATTGCACCATTGATGCAAGCGCATCGGACGGCGGCTCTATTAAGCCCTCCGGAACGGTCAACGTGCCGAAGGGAAGCGACTACAGTATTACAGCTACGGCCAATACCGGCTATTATCTGGAATCGCTGTATGTAAACGGAACCAAGGCTTCTCTTCGTGCGAATACGCAGAACGGACAGGACGATACGGCAGATAAGGTGAAAGTCTATACCTATAAGCTGACACACGTGGATCAGGATTATCGGATTCGTGCTGAGTTTGCCCCGGAGGAGTCGACAAAGTATGTGCTGACAGTGAATGACGGAAACACGACCCAAACCGGAAAAACAGAAGCCGGTAAGAAGGTAACCCTTACTGCAGCGGACGCGCCGGAAGGGAAGGTGTTCTCTGGATGGACCGGATTGGACGGCGATGTGGAATTCATGGACGGAACCGATAAGAGCTGCAAGACGATAAGCTTTGTCATGCCGGAGAGGGACCTGACGGTGATCGCGGCCTACGGAGAGTCCGGAAAAACCAGTACCTATACCCTGACGGTAAATGACGGAAGCGGAAAACCGTCATACACAGAAACGCATGAAGAAGGAGACATCATCAAAATCCATGCGGCGGAGCCGGCAGATGGCTATCAATTTGCAGAATGGACCGGCCTGGACGAAGTACAATTTAACGATGGTACGAGCAGTGCATCAAAAGATGCAAGCTTTACTATGCCGGCCAAGAATCTGGTGGTCAATGTAAGGTACGCCAGAAGGTCTTATGAGCTGACCGTAGAGAATGGAACCGGAACGGGAAGCTACCTGTACGGAGCAACGGTTACGATTGCAGCCAATGCGGCATCAGAGAACATGAAATTCAAGGAGTGGAGCGGACTGGAGAACATTACCCTCTCAGAAGGCAGTGTTACGGATGAAAAGGTGAGCTTTACCATGCCTGCGCATGACCTGACGGCTAAGGCTGAGTACGAAGAGACCAAGAAAGAAACGAAGAACTGGTCCATTCATTGCACCGTAGGCGCCAACGGATCGCTGACATCGGATACGGGAACAACGATACGGGGGAAGAATGACAGCATCGCAGTGACGGAAGGGACGGACTGCACGGTAACGATCACGCCGGATGAAGGATATGAGATCAGCTCTCTCTATGTCGATGGAAAGCAGGTGGATCCTGCTGTGTTGAAGAATGGCAAGTATACCTTCGTTCAGGTGCAGGAAGATCGCTACATCGCAGTAATCTTTGCAAAAAAGGCGGTTTTCTATTCGATCACAGGCACGGCAAACGAAGGCGGAACGATTACACCCGGTGGAACCAGCAGTGTGAAGAAGGGGGATGGCCTTGCATTCACGGCAACGGCAGCTGAGGGCTATTATCTGGAATCGCTGATCGTAGACAAAGGAAAGGCCGGCGAGAAGCAGGTCTTTCCTGCAGATACCGCGCAATCCGGACAGACGGGTACAGGAGATACGGCAGAGAAGGTGAAGACCTACACCTACCGGTTTGAGAAGGTCAGTGAGGATCATACCATTGAGGCTACGTTTGCAAAAAAAACGCAGTCAGCGCAAACGTATTCTGTAACGGTGACAAACGGCACCGGCGGCGGAGAGTATGCAGAGGGAGTAACGGTGACCATATCTGCAGACCAGGCACCGGAGCATCAGAAATTCCTAGAATGGGTAGGCCTGGAGAGCCTTACGGAGGGTGCTTTCACAGATGGAACCACCAGTAAGGATGCTAAGGTCAGCTTCTGCATGCCGGCGTATGCTCTGACGGTTACGGCAAAGTACGCTGTCAAGACTCACACCATCCAGGTGACGGCACCGGGAGCCGGAAAGGGCGGAAGTGTCGCTCCGGCAGATGAAACAGAAATAAAAGATGGTAAGGTAACCATTCAGGAGGGAACGGATCTTCGGTTTGTCATCAAACCGGATAGCGCGTATGAAATCGATTCGCTGAAGATCAACGGTGCAGCAGTGGATCAATCGGTCCTGACAAAAGAAACGGATGGATTGTATTCGTATACCTTCCGCAATGTAACGGACGACTCGTCGAGCATTGAGGTTTCCTTTAAAAAGAAGGAAATCTACTACACCATTACAGCCTCGGCAAGTGCAGGCGGCATCCTCACACCGGGCGGAACGAGCACGGTAAAGGAGGGAGGTACGCTTACGTATACGGCTACGGCCAATGACGGCTATTCTCTGGAGTCCTTGTCGGTAAATGGTGAATCTGTGCCGCTTAAGGTCGGCACTGCGGGAAGCACATCTGCGCAGGACTATACGTTTGAGAACGTAATAAAGAACAGCACGATCCATGCTGAGTTCGCGCAGCTCCCGGAGCCTGTCATCTACACACTGACGTTGTATAACGGCAGCGGAGCAGCGGAGGTCAGGAGCTATGAATGCGGGGATCTGGTGACGATCACGGCAGCTAAGCTGAAGGAGGTTGATTTTACCGGCTGGAATGGTCTGGAGGATTTGGAATCGGACAATTTTGCAGATAACACCAGCAGCAAGGATGCTACGGTCAGCTTCTACATGCCGGATCGTGATCTTACGGTCACTGCAGTGTATGGACAGAAAAAATATACGCTGTCCGTAACGAACGGAACCGGAGGAGGCAGCTATCCGGCAGGCACCATTGTCACCATTTCGGCAAAGGAGTATGCCGGAAAGACGTTTGATGGCTGGAAAGGCCTGAATAAGGTGGAGGAGTTCACCGGTGGAACCACCGGCAAAGATGCCACGGTGAGCTTCAAGATGCCGGCTACGGATGTGACGGCCAGAGCCAGCTACAAAGACAAGGTCCAGACCTGCAGCATTACTGTGACGGCACCGGAGACGGGCGGAACCATTGAACCGAAGGGAACGGACGGAATTGTTACAGTTCCAAACGGCGGGAACGTCACCTTCACCATCACACCGGATGAGGGCTATGAAATTGACCAATTGCTGATCGATGGAATGGAGACCGAGCATTCGGAGCTGGTTAACGGCGGGTATTCATTCTCGCTCTACGGAGTGACAACGGATCGAACGATTAAGGTAACCTTTAAACAGGCAGAGGAGAAGAAACTCCAATATATCATCACGGCGAGAGCGTCTGCGGGAGGAAGGATCAGTCCGAGCGGAGATCAGGTGGTGGCTGCAGGCAACAGCCGCAGCTATACGATTACACCGAACGAAGGATACTATCTGAAGGAGCTGAAGGTAGACAACGCTGTGGTTCCCATTAAGACGGATACCATTGGCACGATGACAGGACAGGGAAGCGGCAGTGACTCGGTCGTACAGAGCAAAACCTACACCTATGAATTCCGGGAGGTGAAGGATAACCATTCGATTGAGGCCGTCTTTGCCAGAACAAAGGAATCCGAAACGGAGACAGTGTACACCTTAACTGTGAATGGAACAGCAATGGGACAGTATAAGGAAGACGCTGTTGTTACCATTCAGGCTCCGGATGCAGCCGAAGGGTATGCGTTTGATGGTTGGAAAGGACTTGACAATGTGAGCTTTACAAGCGGAACCAGCAAGGACAGTCTGGTAAGCTTTAAGATGCCGAATAGGACGCTGAATGTGGAGGCAACCTATAAGAAAAAGGAGCTAAACCACATTATAATGGTGGATATTAGATACGGCGGCAGCATCTCTCCGAGCGGCAAAGAGATAGCAGTGAAAGACGGAGGCAGCCAGACCTTTACCATTACGGCAGATGAGGGCTATGTTATTGACAGGCTGGAAATTGACGGCATAAAGGTGGAATTACCTGCAGAAACCGGCAGAACCTATACCTTCACGCTGAACAATGTGACAACGAAACGCAGAGTGTATGTTTCCTTTAGAAAAGCGAACGAGGTGACCTATTACACGATTGCTGCATCTGCATCAGAAGGTGGAACCATCAGTCCGAATGGCGATCTGAGCGTGGTAAAAGGGAAGAATTGCTCCTTCACCATCACACCGGGAACGGGCTATTATCTGAAGTCATTGCTGGTGGACGGACAAGAGGTATCTGTCGAGACGGACACCGGAAGCGGAACAACGAGTCAGGGGAACGGAAGCGATGTGCTGGAGGAGGTTAAGACCTATGGCTATGAGTTCCGGAACATAGAACAGGATCATACCATTCATGCAGAGTTTGCAAAGGTGGAGGAGACACCGGAGGAAGTCTACTATAGCCTGACGGTTTCCGGCGGAACTGGCAGCGGCCAAAACTACAAGGCTGGAGCAACCGTGAAGGTCGAGGCGAATGCAGCACCTGCCGGGCAATCTTTTGCAGGCTGGCAGGTGTCCGGAGGAGAACTGAATATTGTAATTGGCAGCCTTGGCAGCAGTTCGATGACCTTCAAGATGCCGGCGCATGATGTGACCCTGACAGCAACCTATAAGGATGTGCAGATCGACCCGGAGAAGCCGGAGGATGGCGGAAGCTCTGGTTCGGGAAGTTCCGGATCATCGGAATCTGGTTCGGGAAGCTCCGGATCATCGGAGTCCGGTTCGGGTAGTTCCGGATCGTCGGAGTCCGGTTCGGGCAGCTCCGGATCCTCAGAGTCCGGTTCGGGAAGCTCCGGATCATCGGAGTCTGGTTCGGGTAGTTCCGGATCGTCGGAGTCCGGTTCAGGAAGCTCCGGATCCTCAGAGTCCGGTTCGGGAAGCTCTGGATCCTCAGAGTCTGGTTCGGGAAGTTCCGGATCCTCGGAGTCTGGTTCAGGAAGCTCCGGATCCTCAGAGTCCGGTTCAGGAAGCTCCGGATCCTCAGAGTCCGGTTCGGGAAGCTCCGGATCCTCAGAGTCTGGTTCGGGCAGTTCCGGATCCTCGGAGTCTGGTTCAGGAAGCTCCGGATCCTCAGAGTCCGGTTCGGGAAGCTACGGATCCTCAGAGTCCGGTTCGGGTAGTTCTGGATCCTCAGAGTCTGGTTCAGGAAGCTCTGGATCCTCAGAGTCCGGTTCGGGCAGTTCCGGATCCTCGGAGTCTGGTTCAGGAAGCTCTGTGTCCTCGAAATCTGGTTCAGAAAACGCGGCTGCAGGCTCAGGCGAGCAGCAGACCGATGCCGGCGCTGGGACTGCATCCAGCGGATATTGGGAGACTATTACTCCCAGAAAGGCGTCAGGATCCGAAGGCACAGCACAAGAAAACGGCCAGGGAAGTTCTGACAGTGCTCTGGACGGAGCATCGGGGTACGAAGGCGAAGAGCCGCAGGAAGACCTGATTCACCTTAGAGCGGTGATTGTCTGGGAGGATGAGGATGACGAAGACGGCATTCGTCCGACGAGCATTCGATTCCATTTGTATGCCGATGGAGAAGAAATTGCGATGCTGGAGGCGTCTGCAGAAACGAACTGGGCTGCAGATTTTGGAAAACGACCCAAAATGAACGGGAATTCCTATATCTGCTACGCAGTGACGGCAGATGAGGCCGGGGAGGAATATTCTCTGACGTATCAGCAGGGCAGTATTGCAGATGGCGAGCTGTTCACAGTGACGTCTGTCCATGAAACGCAGGCCAGCCAACAGGCAAGGGCAGAGCTTTTGCAGAACGAGAATGTTAATGAGATGGAAAAGGATTCGGAGGATACAGGAAACGGGCCGGACAACCGTCTGATCGTATACGGGACGATTGCAGCGATTCTGGCGATTGTGTTGCTCCTGCTCCTCTTCCTTGTGAAGCGTAAGAAAAAGGAGGATGACAAGCAAAAATGATATGTATCTGTTTAGCACCTGGCGATTTCAACATGAATCGGCCGCCCCGCGGACAGATTTATGATTGAAACCCTCAGGTGGCCAAGGCTAAACACTCGAAGGCAGCGCAGTTGCCTTCGAGTGTCGGCCTCATGGCCAGCCACATCGAGGTTTTCTGTATGCAAGGAGAAAATGGCATCAGCCATTTTCGAGTACCAAAATCGAGATGTGGGTGCTAAATAGTTACAATGATATTTATAAATCGGTGCTTGACAGTCCTATGGGGACGTAGTATTGTATCTACAACACAAATACCTAGTAAACAAATAGGAATAGGGAACAAAATGCGGAGCATTCATACAATCAACCATTCGATTAAAAAGGAGATAAGACCATGAGCGAACATGAATTCAAATTTGAGACCAAGCAGCTGCACGTAGGACAGGAGCAGGCAGATCCGGCTACCGATTCCAGAGCCGTTCCGATTTATCAGACAACCTCTTATGTGTTCCACAATGCACAGCATGCCGCAGATCGTTTCGCACTGCGCGATGCCGGCAACATCTACGGGAGACTGACGAATTCCACACAGAGCGTTTTCGAGGAGAGAATCAATGCCCTTGAGGGCGGCGTCGGTGCTCTGGCCGTTGCTTCCGGTGCAGCAGCTGTTACCTATGCAATCACCGCACTGGCTCATGCAGGGCAGAACGTTGTCGCTCAGACAACCATCTATGGCGGCTCCTACAACCTGCTGCGGCACACCCTTCCGAATTACGGCGTAACGGCTAAATTCGTGAACACCAGAAACCTGGAAGAGGTTGAGGCAGCGATCGACGAGAATACACGTGCCATCTATATCGAGACACTGACAAACCCCAATGCAGACATTCCGGATATCGAGGCCATCGCAAAGATTGCACACAGTCACGGCCTGCCGCTTGTCATTGATAACACCTTCGGAACACCTTATTTGATTCGTCCAATTGAATATGGCGCAGACATCGTGGTACATTCCGCAACCAAGTTCATCGGCGGACATGGAACGACCCTCGGCGGCATTATCGTAGACGGCGGAACCTTTGACTGGTCCTCCAGCAAGCTCTTCCCGCAGTTCACAGAGCCGAACGAGTCCTACCACGGCGTATCCTTCGTACAGGCTGCCGGAAAGGCTGCATTCGTAACCTACATCCGTGCCATCATCCTTCGCGATGAAGGTGCTGCGATCTCTCCCTTCAATGCGTTCCTTCTGCTGCAGGGAACCGAGACGCTGTCCCTTCGTCTGGAGCGTCACTGGGAGAACACCCAAAAGGTCCTGGATTACCTTGTGGCAAGCCCGTATGTAAAGAGTGTGAACCATCCGGCACTGGCTGATCATCCGGATCATGCATTGTTCGAGAAATATTTCCCGAACGGCGGCGGCTCGATCTTTACCTTTGATATTAACGGCGGACAGAAGGAGGCTTTTGCCTTCATTGATCACCTGCAGATCTTCTCCCTGCTGGCAAATGTTGCAGATGTGAAGTCTCTGGTTGTTCACCCGCTGACTACAACTCACGCTGAGCTGTCCGAGGAAGAGGCTGCCGAGCAGAACATTCTGCCCTCCACGATTCGTCTCTCCATCGGAACCGAGAACATCGACGATATCATCTGGGATCTGGATCAGGCTCTCAAGGCTGCCTTCGAGGCATAAGGTGCGCTTTTCGATAGGCAGACGGGGTTACACCGTAAGCCTTTCGTAACACAGCGGTGTAGTAGCTGCTGCCATTAAAGCCGACAGCCTGGGCGATTTCGGGGATGCTGAATAAAGACGACCATACTTTTTAGGATGGCCAGGTCGGAATCATGTGTGATTGGGCGCTGTGCGGATGCATTGATGTGCATACCGAGCAGCGCCCAAATTGTCAGGAAATCAATTTCGGCAAGAAGTGGGTTGAACGAAAATAAACCTTAGGAAAAAGAGAGAAAAGACGATGAACAACATCAATGAATAGGACAGAATGGTGGGTGGTGTTCCGGCCAGAGTCATTCGAATGCTGGACGAAAAGGACCGCATGCATTCCTGGGAAACCTATGAAAAAAACGAGGTGCCCTTGTCAGATCGGGACCGCAGCAAGGCATAAAGGAAAGGAGGCGATGTCAATCCGCCTCCTTTTCGTATGCTGTAATCTGTGATTGGAGATGCGTGCCGGCCGCGGGAATCGCTTTTGGAAAACATCACTGCCGCAGCTGTGCAAGGTCTGCATAGAAGGTCGGGTAGCTGATGTTCACACAGCCGGCATCGTCCAGCGTGGTTTCCCCATCTGCAATGAGGGAGGCCACGGCAAAGGACATGGCGATGCGGTGATCCTTGAAGGTGCGGATGGAGGCTCCGTGCAGGGGAGCGCCGCCCCCAATGATCATGCCGTCATCGGTGGGAGTAATCCGGCAGCCCATGGCAGAAAGGCCCTCCGTCATGGCAGCAATGCGGTCGGATTCCTTGACCTTGAGCTCTGCGGCATCGCGGATGATGGTGGTTCCCTGCGCGGCCGCTGCCATGATGGCAATGATCGGGATCTCGTCAATGAGAGTAGGAATGAGTGCCCCTTCGACAACGGTTCCATGCAGGGAAGAAGTGCGGACGAGAAGGTCGGCCGCAGGCTCTGCAGCATGGCTCTCATTCAGAACGGTGATATCTGCACCCATGGCTCTGGCAACACGAAGGATTCCGTCTCTGGTTTCGTTCATGCCGACATTGCGAATGAGAACCTCGGAATTCGGAACCAGGCAGGCCGCAGCGATAAAATATGCAGCAGAGGAGATGTCTCCGGGAACGACGATCTGTCCGGGAGTGATGAGCTCATCTGCCGGTGTAACGGACACCTGATGGCCGGTGCCATCGGCAAGCTCTGTAATCTGCGGAGCGTGTCCGAAGGCGGTCAGCATTTTCTCGGTATGATCGCGGGAGATGGCAGGCTCAATGACGGTGGTACTGCCCTCTGCGTAGAGTCCGGCACATAGAATTGCGGATTTAACCTGTGCGGAGGCAACCTTGGTGCGGTAGGTAATGCCATGGAGCGGACGTCCTGTGATCTGAAGAGGTGCACAGCCGTTGCCGTTCACACTGACAATATCGGCACCCATCTGGGTAAGGGGCTCGATGACACGCTTCATAGGACGCTTGTTGACGGATTCGTCGCCGCTGATGCAGCTGGTAAAGGCCTGCGGGGCCAAAATGCCGCTCATAATACGGGTTGTGGTTCCACTGTTCTGGGAGCAGAGCTCGGCAACAGGGGACAGGGAAGGCTTGAGGCCATGGAGCCCTGCGCCGTGAACGATGAGTCTGCCGGGCTCTGTGTTATCGCGATCAATCGTGACACCGAGTCGTGTGAAACAGTCCATTGTAGCCAGGCAGTCGGCACTTTCCAGAAAGTGCGTGACCTGTGTATCACCCTTTGCCAGGGAGCCGAACATAATAGCGCGGTGAGAGATGGACTTATCGCCGGGGATATTCACTTCGCCCTTTAACGATGCGGCGGGGGATAAGGTCATGGAATGAATCGAAGCGTTGCTCATGGGTTACCTCATAGGTGAAATGATTCAATACCTGGTGATTCCATCATGAATCGGGCGCTCTGCGGACGGATTCATGATGGAAACCTTCATGTGTTGAATAGACATCAGTGAATCGTATAGTTTCTTGTCGTCAGAATGTCCTTGGCCTCTGTCAGATCCGCCTCGGAGTAGAACTCGACGCGCAGGGTACCTTCCTGGTACTCACGGTTATGCGTGATGCCGATGTTCTTAATGCTGATGGCATTGACAGCAAGGAGTGTGACGACCTCCGCCAGCATACCGGGGTGGTCCTCGATGTCAACAAAGAGGACATGCAGCAGGTTATGGGCACCGGACGAGGTGCCATCAAAGCTGTCGCGGTACGTCTTAGCGGAATCAAAAAACTGGTAGAGCTGATCCGTATTTTTCCCGGCAATGGCGCTTCGAATCTGGGTCAGGCTCTTAATGTAGTCATCCAGGAGCTTTGTAATGTTGTCCCCGTTGGTGAGGCAGATCTGCTGCCACATCACCGGCGAGGAAGAGGAAATGCGTGTGATGTCCTTAAAGCCGCCGGCTGCGATCGCGTGCATGACGGCATCCTCCGAGTCGGAAGCCTTCACGAGGTTTACGAGTGAGGCCGAAACCACGTGGGGCAGGTGGGAGATGCCGGCCACCGCATAATCATGGAAGGGGCAGGAGATCACGAGGGGAATCGCCTTGATCTCGGAAACAAATTCCTTCATGCAGCCCGTTTTGTCCTGCGGCGTTTCGCTCGTGGGAGCTACAATATAGTAGGCATTCTCGAGAAGCGATGCGCGGGAGTTGTGATAGCGTGTTCTCTCGGAGCCGGTCATGGGATGACCGCCGACAAAATAACGAGAGAGCCCGGCCGCCTCGACATGCTCCTGAATGTCTCTTTTTGTGGAGCCGATGTCAGTCAGGATGGCAGAGTCCTTTAAATGCCCCTGCAGCGCCCGCAGATTTTCAGCATTTTTCTGAACGGGGGCGCACAGAAAGATCATGTCGCAGGTTTCGAACATCTCACCGTCTAAGGGGCCGTCCTTGCTGCAGCTGCCGCTGTTTACCACCCCGTCGCGGATCGCCTCTTCCAGCGTATCGCGGGACGGATTATAGGCACAAATACGAGCGTCCGGCCAGTACTTGCGGATCGCCTTTGCGATGGAGCCGCCGATCAGGCCGAGGCCGATAAAGCCGAACTCTAACTGATTAAAATCTGTCATGATATTGTCTCCGGGTGCTAAATAAGTACGTTTTTTAATGATTCAAGGCATAGTTTAACCCAGTCCGAACGATTGGTCTACCGTTGACCCTGTTTAATCGGTATAATACCGGGTATCTGTTACTGTAAAAATTCCGGACAGAAGTGAGAGCAGATGCATGAAAGTAGAAGAAGTAATTGATCAAATCAGCGCAGCATGCAAGGCATGCGGAGCCCGGAAGGTGATACTGTTTGGCTCCAGAGCAAAGAAGACCGCACTGGAACGAAGTGATATTGATGTAGCTGTGGGTTGTCCTTTCATAAATTCATTATCTGCTCTGTCTGAGGCAAGGAGCCGTGATTTGTTGACCGGTATATTGATTTCTTTTACGAGTTTGAGAATAAGGTGAATGGCCTCTTGACGAGGGAAAGCTGTGATTGACACCCACAAACCGTGGGTCTATCATTTCATGATATATGTCATTACATAAGATGAAAGAGGTAGCAGCATGAAATACAACTTTAAGAAGATCGAGCCCAGGTGGCAGGCTGCCTGGAAGGAAGCGGAGGCTTTTAAGGCCATCGATTTCTCCGAGAAGCCCAAGTGGTACGGCCTTGTGGAGTTTCCGTATCCGTCCGGCGCAGGTATGCATGTCGGCCACATCAAGGCTTATTCCTCCATCGAGGTACTGGCGAGAAAGCGCCGCATGCAGGGCTATAATGTTCTGTTCCCGATTGCGTTCGATTCCTTTGGTCTGCCGGCAGAGAACTATGCCATCAAGACCAATACGCATCCGCACATCATCACGGAGAAGAACATCGAGCATTTCTCGGATCAGCTGCAGAAGGTAGGTTTCTCCTTCGACTGGTCCAGAGAGTTCGCAACGTCTCGCTCGGATTACTATAAGTGGACCCAGTGGATTTTCCTCAAGCTCTTCGAGCACGGACTGGTGTTCCGCTCCAAGACACTCGTTAACTACTGCCCGCACTGCAAGGTTGTCCTTTCCAACGAGGATTCGCAGGGCGGCAAGTGCGACATCTGCCACAGCGATGTTGTACAGCTCTCCAAGGACGTGTGGTTCCTTCGCATTACCGAGTATGCGGACAAGCTCCTGGAAGGTCTGAATGACGTAGATTATCCGGAGTCAGTGAAACAGCAGGAGGTTGCCTGGATCGGTCGTTCCGAGGGTACCTTCGTGGACTTCCAGGTTTCCAACGGAAAAGGGGAGGCCATCCCGGAGGAAAAGCTGGAGATCTACACCACCCGCTGCGATACGCTGTACGGCGTAACCTTCATGGTGGTTGCACCCGAGCATCCGCTTCTCGATAAATATAAGGACCAGATTACCAACTGGGCTGACATCGAGAACTACCGCAAGGAGTCTGCGAAAAAGACAGAGTTCGAGCGCACCCAGCTCGTTAAGGACAAGACCGGCGTACAGATCGCAGGGCTTGCAGCCATTAACCCGATTACCGGCAAGGAGATTCCGGTCTTCATTTCCGACTACGTCATGATGGGGTACGGCACCGGCGCAATCATGGCCGTTCCGGCGCATGATCAGAGAGACTATGACTTTGCTAAAAAGTTCGGCGTTGAGATTATCGAGGTCATCAAGGGCGGCGACATCTCCAAGGAAGCCTACACCGGCGACGGCGAGATGGTGAACTCCGGCGTTTTGAACGGCATGACGAACAAAAAGGACTCCATTGCAAAAATGCGCGAGTTCCTGCAGGAGAAGGGCATCGGCCACAAGGGTGTTCAGTACAAGATGAAAGACTGGGCCTTCAACCGTCAGCGCTACTGGGGCGAGCCGATTCCGCTGATTCATTGCGAGAAGTGCGGCACCGTCGGCGTTCCGGAGGATCAGCTGCCGCTGACGCTTCCTGAGGTTGAGAATTTTGAGCCGGGACAGGATGGTAAGAGTCCTCTGGCTCGCATCGATTCCTGGGTAAACTGCACCTGCCCCAAGTGCGGCGGCGCAGCGAAAAGAGAGACCGATACCATGCCGCAGTGGGCGGGTTCCTCCTGGTATTTCCTTCGTTTTTGCGATGCGCACAATGACAAGGCCTTTGCAGATAAGGAGAAGCTGCAATACTGGATGCCTGTAGATCACTATAACGGCGGTATGGAGCATGTCACGAGACACCTTCTGTATTCCCGGTTCTGGCACCGCTTCCTTTATGATATCGGCGAGGTGAATACGCCGGAGCCATATGCAAAGCGTACCTACCAGGGAATGGTTCTGGGCTCTGACGGACAGAAGATGTCCAAGTCCAGAGGCAATGTCATTGATCCTGTCGATATTGTGGAAGAGTATGGCGCAGATACGCTCCGCACCTATGTGATGTTCATGGGTGATTACGGCAGCGCAGCTCCCTGGAGCGATGAGTCCCTGAAGGGCTGCAAGCGCTTTTTAGAGCGTGTGGCCGGCTTCGTGGATATGGCAACGGCCAAGGAAGAAGACCCTGAGCTCGAGTCTAAGCTTCATAAGACCATCCGCAAGGTGACAGAAGACATCGACAACATGAAGTTCAACACCGCCATTGCAGCACTCATGGCTCTGACCAACGATTTCTATAAGGCCGGCCAGGTGACCAAAGAGGATGTTGTGATCTTCGTAAAGCTCCTGTCCCCCTTTGCACCGCACCTCATGGAAGAGATGTGGGAGCAGCTGGGCATGAACCCGGATGGCAAGACCTTCTGCACACTGTCCGCATGGCCGGTATATGATGAAGCGAAGACCGTCGATGCCACCGTAAAGATGGGCGTTCAGGTCAACGGAAAGCTCCGCGGAACCATTGAGATCCCTGCAGATGCAGACAAAGAGCTGGTGCTCGAGACTGCCAAGAAGGACGAGAACGTTGCCAAATATCTGGCGATGGGCAACCTTGTAAAGGAAATCTATGTTCCCGGTAAGATTCTGAACTTTGTTGTGAAATAAATTATTGTGAAATAAATCGCAGTACCTGCATCGCTGTATTAGATAGAAAATGGTCTGATCGAGCCGGGATGGAACCCGGCCGATCAGGGCATTTTCTTTATAAACAAGGGCATAAAGGAGACAGGATTATGAAGCTGTTGGAAGAACGGATTCGTAAGGACGGAGTGGTAAAGGCAGGCAACATTCTGAAGGTGGATTCTTTTCTGAACCATCAGATGGATATCGAATTGTTCAATGAAATGGGAAAGGAATGGGCAAGGCTCTTTGCAGACTGTCCCATCAACAAGATCCTGACGGTGGAGGCCTCCGGTATCGGCATTGCCTGTGTGGTCGCACAGCATTTCCATGCTCCGGTCGTGTTTGCCAAAAAAACGCAGTCCCTCAACATCGACGGCGAGGTGTACAGCACGAAGATTGAATCCTTTACGCACAAGAGAGTCTACGATGTGATTGTCTCTAAAAAGTTCCTGAGCCCGGAGGATCATGTTCTGATCATTGATGATTTCCTGGCAAATGGCTGTGCACTGGAGGGCCTTCTGGAAATTGTAGAGCAGGCCGGCGCCACCGCGGAGGGAATCGGCATTGCAGTTGAAAAGGGATTCCAGGAGGGCGGACGTCGAATTCGCGAGAAGGGGATTCGCCTGGAGTCTCTGGCTATTGTAGATGGCATGAATGATGAGACGGGAGAGATTACCTTCCGGTCATAAATTCAGGGAGCACATGGATTTTTACTTCGAAAATCCATGTGCTCCTTCTTTATGCAGTTGTTACTGCAAATGTCCCGGACAGCGGCTGCGTGAATGTGCGAGCAGACATAGTAGTTTTAATAACAAATTTTGCGGCGATTAGAACTGCGAGCGGACAGGAGCATATCGGTTATACCCTCTGGTCATTTTCATAAAAAAAGGGTTTGAAACGTGTAAAATTTCTATAAATTGAATGATTGTGACTGTGTAAAAAAACGGATACTATATCTAGTAATCGTTTATAAGATCAAGCAAAGCAGTGTCTGCGCCGCCCCACGGCTTTGCAAAAATGTCAGCGGCGCAAAGAGAGGAGATTTATGAAAAAGAAGGTCGTTAGTTTGATCGCTGCGATGTCTCTTGCTGCAGTTACTCTTGCAGGCTGCGGTTCCAGCTCTGCAGCAGATTCTGCTGCCAGCACAGAGGAGACAGAGGCTGCTGAGGCAGACGCTTCTGAAGAGACTGCTGAGGCTGCCGAGAGCACCGAGACAGCAGATGCATCCGCATTCGAAGGCATGAAGGTTGGCTTTATCTTCCTTCACGACGAGAACTCCACCTATGACCTGAACTTCATGAATGCAGCTGAGGAAGCTTGCGAGAAGCTCGGCGTAGAGATGATCAGCAAGACCAACATTCCTGAGGGACAGGAAGCGTACGATGCAGCATGTGAGCTGGCAGATGCCGGCTGCAGCTTCATTTTCGCAGACAGCTTTGGCCACGAGGATTACATCATCGAGGCAGCAAAGGAGTTCCCGGAGGTTCAGTTCGGTCATGCAACCGGAACCAAGGCTCACACCGAGGGTCTGGACAACTTCCACAATGCATTCGCTTCCATCTATGACGGCCGTTATCTGGCAGGTGTTGTTGCCGGCATGAAGCTCAATGAGATGATTGAGAACGGTGAGATCACCGAGGACGAGGCTAAGATGGGCTACGTTGGCGCCTATACTTATGCTGAGGTTATCTCTGGTTATACGTCTTATTTCCTGGGCGCTCGTTCTGTCTGCCCGTCTGCAACCATGGAAGTTACCTTCACGGGTTCCTGGTATGATGAGACCGCAGAGAAGGAAGGCGCGAACAAGCTCATCGAGGACGGCTGCGTTCTGATCAGCCAGCATGCAGACTCCATGGGTGCTCCTACCGCCTGTGAGACAGCCGGCGTTCCGGATGTATCTTACAACGGCAGCACCGCTTCCGCTTGCCCGAACACCTATCTGGTATCCTCCAGAATCAACTGGGCACCTTATTTTGAGTATGCCATTACCTGCGTAGCAAATGGTGAGGCGATTGATACGGACTGGGTTGGCACTCTGGAGACCGGTTCTGTTGAGCTGTCCGAGCTTGGTGATGCAGTAGCTGAGGGCACACAGGAGAAGCTGGATGAGGTAACGGCTGAGCTCGAGGCTGGCACGATCCATGTATTCGATACTGCTACCTTCACAGTAGATGGCGAGACGCTCGAGAGCTACGAGGCTGACGTTGATACTGACGCAGATTACACACCGGATCATGAGGTTGTATCGGATGGATACTTCCACGAGTCTGATGTAGAGTTCCGTTCTGCTCCGTATTTCAACCTTCAGATCGACGGCATCACTCTGCTGGATTCTGCATATTGATGAACAATTGACATAGTAAGATGGGGCGGCGCAGCCGAAAGGATGCGCCGTCTTCTTCGTATCTATTCAGGAAGGGACATTTCAGGGGAGGCATAACTTTCAGAGCTCATAGGGGGCCTTGTATCCTCGAAGATATGGGTGCGAAAGATACCGAGAATACAAGTGTCTCTTGCTGAGCAGATACGCAGATTGGAACACAGTGCATCGTACAACAGGAAAGGTTGACAGAGGGATGGAGAACGAAACGAGGACGGCCGCAGTTTCATTGCGGGGCATCACCAAAACCTTCGGCAGTGTCATTGCGAACGAGAAGGTGGATCTGGACATCTACAGAGGAGAGATCCTCTCTCTTTTAGGAGAGAACGGCAGCGGCAAGACCACACTGATGAACATGATTGCCGGCATCTATTTCCCGGATGAGGGACAGATCTTTATTGACGGCAAGGAGCAGATCATCCAGTCTCCGAAAGATGCATTGCGGCTGGGTATCGGCATGGTGCATCAGCACTTCAAGCTGATCGATGTACTGTCTGCGACAGAGAATATCATCCTCGGACTGGAGGGGAAGCTAAACGTGAGGGAGGCTTCCCAAAAGATCCGCGAAATCTGTGAAAAATACGGCTTTGATGTGGATCCGGACCAGAAGATTTACGATATGTCGGTATCTCAGAAGCAGACCGTCGAAATCGTAAAGGTTCTCTACCGCGGAGCAGATATTCTGATTCTGGATGAGCCTACGGCGGTACTGACACCGCAGGAGGTTGAGAAGCTTTTCAACGTTCTGCGTAAGATGCGTGAGGACAACAAGGCCATCGTCATCATCACACACAAGATGAACGAGGTAAAGGCATTGTCCGACCGCGTAGCGGTTCTTAGAAGCGGCAAATACGTCGGTTGTATGATGACAAAGGATACCGATGTAGAGGAGATGACCAATATGATGGTTGGTCATGCGATTACGCTTAATATTGATCGTCCGGAGCCTGTGGATCCGAAACCAAGATTGGAGGTGTCCAATCTTTCTGTTCGCAGCGAGGATGGCGTTTGGAAGCTGCAGGACATCAATTTTACCGCCAATGCAGGAGAGATTCTCGGTATTGCCGGTGTTTCGGGAAGTGGTCAGAAGGAGCTCCTTGAGGCCATTGCAGGACTTCAGAAGACAGAAACCGGAACCATCTGCTACGTGGAGAATAACGGCAGTAAGGAAGAACTCATCGGGAAGGATCCGTTGAAGATTGCCAAGATGGGGGTATCCCTTTCCTTTGTGCCGGAGGATCGTCTGGGCATGGGCCTTGTGGGCAACATGGACCTTAGCGATAACATGATGCTGCGGTCCTTCCGTGACGGCCTGTCGTTGTTTACCAACCGCAAAAAGCCCAGAAAGCTGGCAGAGAAGGTAGTGGAGGATCTGGAGGTTGTTACGCCTAGTATCGAGACTCCGGTGCGCAGACTTTCCGGCGGTAATGTACAGAAGGTTCTGGTAGGACGAGAGATTGCCTCGGCACCTACTGTCCTTTTGACGGCATACGCTGTCCGGGGACTGGACATCAATTCCTCCTATACCATTTATGATCTGATCAATGAGCAAAAGAAAAAAGGCGTGGCAGTTGTTTTTGTCGGTGAGGATCTGGACGTTCTGCTGCAGCTCTCGGACCGCATTCTGGTGCTGTGTGACGGTCATATGAGCGGGATTGTGGATGCGCGCAGAACAGACAAAAACGAAGTGGGCAGACTGATGAGCTGCGTGGGAGGAACTCATGAAGAGTAAAAAGAAAGAACCCTTATTCCATGTTGTAAAACGTGACGAGCTCCCTTTGTACCAGTCCATCGGAATTCGTCTTCTGGCGATTCTCCTGGCGCTGATTTTGTGCGGCATCATTACAACGATTACTACCGGCATCAGCCCGATTGAGGTATATCAGTCGATGTTCCTCGGCGCCTTCGGCTCGAGCCGCAAAACCTGGATTACCTTCCAGAATCTGGCCATCCTGCAGCTCATTGCGGTTGCACTGACCCCGGCATTTAAGATGAAGTTCTGGAATGTCGGCGGCGAGGGACAGGTCCTCATCGGCGGTCTTGCTGCAGCAGCATGTATGATTTGTCTGGGAGACAAGATTCCGAGTGCGTTGCTCATTTGCCTGATGATCGTCTGCAGTATTCTGGCAGGCGGCCTGTGGGGATGGATTCCTGCTTTCTTTAAAGCCAGATGGAATACCAACGAGACGCTCTCAACTTTGATGATGAATTACATTGCCACCCAGCTGGTAGCGTTCTATACCGTGGTATGGGAAGTGCCGAAGGGCTCGGGCAAGATCGGAATCATCAACCAGGATTCCAATGCCGGATGGCTGCCGCAGATCTTTGGATCCAAGTATCTTCTGACGATCATTGTGGCCATTGTGATTACGGTGGTGATGTTCTTTTATCTGAAATACCAGAAGATGGGCTATGAGATCTCGGTAGTCGGAGAGAGCCCGAATACGGCAAAATATGTCGGCATCCGTGTGCCGAGAGTCATCCGCAGGACGATGTTCCTCTCCGGTGCGCTTTGCGGCGTGGTAGGACTCCTCCTGGTCGGCGGGATCAACCATACGATCACAACGACCGTTGTTGGCGGACAGGGCTTTACCGGTGTCATGGTTTCCTGGATGTCTAAATTCAATCCCTTCACCATGATTCTCTCAAGCTTTCTTATTATTTTCCTGGAAAGAGGTGCCGGAGAGATTTCAACGAATTTTGGCCTGAACCAGTCATTCTCGGATATTCTGACCGGTATTATTCTGTTCTGTATCATCGGATGTGAATTCTTTGCAACCTACAAGCTGCAGTTCCGCAAGAAGACAGAAGAGGAGGGCAAATAATCATGCTGAGTTTTTTGATTGCTTTTATTCCCAGAGCGATTGTGCAGGGGATTCCGCTTCTGTATGGTTGCACCGGTGAGATCCTGACGGAGAAGTCCGGTAACCTGAACCTTGGAATTCCCGGCGTTATGTATGTCGGCGGCATTTGCGGCGTCATCGGCTCGTTTTTGTATGAAGCGGCTGTTGGTTCAGCCAATGTGAATCCGGCCCTGGCCATTTTGATTCCGACGGTGTGCTGCCTTCTGGGCGCGCTCCTTATGGGGCTTTTGTATTGCTTTTTGACTGTAAACCTTCGGGCGAACCAGAATGTAACAGGTCTTGCGATGACGACCTTCGGCGTTGGCTTCGGAAACTTTTTCGGCGGATCCCTCATCAAACTGGCAGGCAGTGATGTTCCTTCCATTGCCCTGACTGCGACGAGTAATTATTTTCGCACGAGCCTGCCCTTTGCTAAGAATCTGGGCTGGTTTGGCAAGGTCTTCCTGTCCTATGGATTTCTGGCATATCTGGCCGTGATTATTGCACTTGCATCGGCTTATGTGCTGAATCGTACACGTGTTGGCTTGCATTTAAGAGCCGTCGGCGAAGGTCCCAGCACCGCAGATGCAGCCGGCATTGATGTCTCTGCCTACAAATACGGTGCAACCTGCATCGGCTGCATGATTGCCGGCCTTGGCGGCCTGTACTATGTTATGGACTATGCCTGCGGCGTCTGGTCCAACGATGCATTCGGTGACAGAGGCTGGCTTGCCATTGCACTGGTCATCTTCACCATGTGGAGACCGAAACTCGCCATTCTGGATTCCTTCCTGTTCGGCGGATTGTACATCCTGTATCTGTATCTGCCGACCGGCATGGACCACATGGAGTACCAGGAAATTTACAAGATGATCCCATATGTTGTAACGCTGGTTGTGCTGGTTGTTTCCAGTATGCGCAACAAACGTGAGAACCAGCCGCCGGAAAGCCTAGGGGTTGCATATTTCCGAGAGGAGAGATAATGGCTGCTTAGCATCGAATGTTTTCAATAGGAATCGTCAGATGGAGACATTGAAGGAGTGCGCTTTGGCGCACTCCTTTTTGAGTATTGAAAAAGGACGTTCCTGGTTTTCGGAAGGGCGGCGCACGTGCTTGGTGACCTGTCGCAAACCAGGAACGTCCAAACAGTGCCATCAGTTGACTGTTGTTAAAAATCTACAATTATGCTTGTGATAACAACACTGCTTTGGTAAAATATCCCTTGAGTTTACGAGATTGCAGACAAAAGTATCTGTAATACTCAATAACATACCGGAGGATATTGACATGAAAGTTTACACAACCGACAAAATCCGTAACGTTGTGATCCTGGGACATGGCAGCTGCGGCAAGACTACTCTTGTTGAGGCAATGGCATATCTCGGCGGTCTGACGTCCAGACTGGGGAAGGTCGAGGATGGTTCTACTGTCAGCGATTTTTCCAAGGAGGAACAGAAGCGTGAGATTTCGATTCACACCTCTGTGATTCCGATTGAGTGGAATGATTACAAGCTCAACATTCTGGATACTCCCGGATATTTTGATTTTGTCGGTGAGGTGGAAGAGGCCATTTCTGTTGCAGACGGTGCGATCATCGTTGTCAGCGCCAAGGCCGGCATTGAGGCCGGAACCGAGAAGGCATGGGAAATCTGTGAGAAATATCATCTGCCCCGCATGTTCTTTGTAACAGATATGGATATCGATGAGGTTTCTTATCGTAACGTTGTAGAGGATCTGACCTCCCTGTACGGCAAGAAGATTGCTCCGTTCAACATGCCCATCCGTGAGGACGGAAAGTTTACAGGCTACGTGAATGTCATTCAGCAGAAGGCCTTCAAGTGGGAGAACAAGGAGGCCGTTCCGGCAGAGGTTCCGGAGTATTCCAAGGAATATCTCGAACAGTATCACAATACACTGATGGAGGCTGTGGCTGAGACGTCAGAAGAGTTCATGGATCGGTATTTCTCCGGTGAAGAGTTCTCAGAGGCAGAGATTCGTGCGGCAGCACGTCTGTCCATTCAGGACGGAACGATTGTTCCGGTTGAGATGGGTGCCGGCATTATCGCACAGGGTGTCTATGCGTTGATGGATGATATTGTAAAATACATGCCTGCCGCAGAGTCCCGCAAGGTTAGCGGCATCAACATGAAGACCAACGAGATCTTCGAGGCGAATTTTGACGTGCTGAAGTCCAAGACCGCCTTTGTCTTTAAAACCATTGTAGATCCGTTCATCGGACGCTACAGTCTGATCAAGGTTCGTTCCGGCGTTTTGAAGACGGATGACCTGTGCTACAACACGAGAACAGAGACCGAGTTTAAGGTTGGCAAACTGTACATTCTGCAGGGCAACAAGGCAACCGAGATTTCGGAGCTCCATGCCGGAGATCTGGGAGCCCTTGCGAAACAACAGGGCGTCAATACAGGCGATACACTGTCGACGAAGGCAACACCCGTCCAGTATGCTAAGATGGACATTTCCACACCGTACACATATCTTCGTTATCGCGCGGTGAACAAACAGGACATCGACAAGATTGCACAGGCCATGAACAAGCTGGCAGCCGAGGATCCGACCTTCAAGCCGGTGAACGATTCTGCAAACGGACAGTCCCTGATCTATGGCATGGGAGATCTGCATCTGCAGGTGATTCAGGCTGAGCTGAAGGATGAGTACAAGTGTGAGATTACGGTGGAGAAGCCGAAGGTTGCCTTCCGCGAGACCATTAAGAAGAGCTCCGATGTGGAGTATAAATATAAAAAGCAGACCGGCGGGCATGGTCAGTACGGTCATGTAAAGATTCGCTTTGCTCCGGCAGCGGATGGCACAGTTCCTTATGAATTCGACGAGGCTGTTGTTGGCGGTGCGGTTCCGAAGAACTACTTCCCGGCTGTTGAGAAGGGAATTGCAGAATCCGTGCAGTCCGGACCTTTGGCGGCTTATCCGGTTGTCGGCGTACATGCAACACTTTACGATGGTTCTTACCACCCGGTAGATTCCTCAGAAATGGCCTTCAAGACGGCAGCAAAACAGGCGTTCAAGAAGGGCTTTATGGAGGCAGGACCGGTCCTTCTCGAGCCGATTGTTACCTTAAAGGTTACCGTTCCGGATACTTACACCGGCGATGTCATGGGAGATCTCAATAAGAGACGCGCATCCATCCTTGGCATGAATCCTGCACCGGGCTCTAAACAGGTTATCGAGGCAGATGTTCCGCAGATGGAGCTGTTCGATTACTCCACAACGCTTCGCTCCATGACGGGCGGCCGCGGCGAGTACAGCTATGAGTTTGCCCGCTATCAGCAGACACCTGCAGATATCCAGAGCAAGGAGGTTGCTGCAAGAGCCGAGAAGGCTGCGGCAGGATTCTCGGAGGAGTAAGGAACAGATTACACAAAGTAGAGAGTCAATCCATTTGGATCTTAGTCTTTTATTGGGAGGGGAAGCTGGGATCTGGATGGAAATGGAACAGCAAGGCGGCTTCGGCCGCCTTGTTTTATTGCCTGGCGGACATCAACCTACACTTTTTCGAGTGGCCAAAGGTCACTTACAGCTGACGCAAGTCAGCGTGGTGTCCCTGCAGTGAACATCTCCGCCAGGAGCTGCTGATGGCTGATGTTTGGACAGAAACCCTCTGATGTCTGGGATGTCTGGGATGCGAGAATGTCTATCGGGGAGCCTTGACGTCAATGTATGAAGTGTATACAATTATACAGGCTTGAATAAATCGCCCAAAGGACAGCGAGCATGTTAGGATTTGCCGTACCGGCATGCTGTATCAGAGGGCATGAGGAGGAGAAATGGTTACAGAACCTTTTGAAAATCGTCCGGTCTCAATGAATGAAGAAAATCATCTGCTGCAGATCGAAGAGCACATGTATATTCTGGATGACGTCCAGAAGCCCAACGTATTCCGGCAGATGTTCCCTTACTCTGAAATTCCCAAAATTCCTTTCAATGACAGAACCGTTCCGAAACATGTCCCGAAGGACATCTGGATTACGGATACTACCTTCCGCGACGGACAGCAGTCCCGCGCACCTTATACCACGGATCAGATTGTTCATATCTATGATGAGTTCCACCGCCTGGGCGGCCCGAACGGAATGATCAAGGCCTGCGAGTTCTTTTTATACAGCAAGCAGGACCGGGATGCAGTTTACAAGTGCATGGAACGCGGCTATGAGTTTCCGCAGATCACGAGCTGGATTCGTGCCAGCCACGAGGATTTCAAGCTGGTACACGAGATGGGAATGAAGGAAACCGGTATTCTGGTTTCCTGCTCGGACTACCACATTTTCCTGAAGCTCAAAATGACGCGCAAACAGGCGATGGAACACTATCTGTCTGTGGTTCGTGACTGCCTGGATCAGGGGATCAGCCCGCGCTGCCATCTGGAGGATATCACAAGAGCCGACATCTACGGCTATGTCGTGCCGTTCTGCCTGGAGCTGATGAAGCTGCAGAAGGAGTACGGCATTCCGATCAAGATTCGTGCCTGTGACACGATGGGGTACGGTGTCAATTACAGTGGTGCCGTTATCCCGCGTTCGGTACCGGGCATTATGTACGCGATTCATACGCATGCCGGTGTTCCCAGTGAGCAGCTCGAGTGGCATGGTCACAATGATTTTTACAAGGCTGTGGTCAATGCGACAACGGCCTGGCTGTACGGCTGCAGTGGCGTAAACTGCTCGCTTTTTGGCATCGGCGAGAGAACCGGCAACACGCCGACAGAGGCCATGGTATTCGAGTATGCACAGCTGCGCGGCGATTTAAACGGTATGGATACTTCGGTCATCACGGATCTTGCAGATTATTACGAAAAGGAGATCGGCTACCATATTCCGGAGAGGACACCCTTTGTCGGCAAGAACTTTAATGTGACAAGAGCCGGCATCCATGCAGACGGCCTGCTCAAAAATGAGGAGATTTACAACATCTTTGATACCGGTAAATTCCTGAACAGACCGCCCATTTCTGCAGTGTCCAATACCTCGGGTCTTGCCGGAATCGCTCTGTGGATCAACAATTATTACCGACTCCCCGAAGAGAGAAAGCAGGATAAAAAGTCCCGCCTTGTGGAGGCTGTTAAGACCTGGGTTGATGAGCAGTATGCAAACGGCCGTGTGACGGTGATTACCGATGTCGAGCTGGAGACGGTCATCGACAGGGTCTGCAAGGAGGAAGGAATCACATTATGAGCAGTTATGATGTCAAGCGGGATATGAGTGACCAATACTCGCTGCGCGGCCGTGTTTTTAATAAGATCCGCGAGGATATCCTGAATGGCAAGTACAAAGAAAACGAAGAGCTCAAGGAGGTGGCCATCGGCCAGGAGCTGGGGGTTTCCAGAACGCCGGTCCGCGAGGCGCTGCGCCAGCTGGAGCTGGAGGGCCTGGTTCGGATCATTCCCAATCGGGGTGCTTTTGTGACCGGAATTCAGGCGGGAGATGTTCATGACATTTACATGATCCGTGCAAGGCTCGAGGGTCTGTGCGCCCGCTGGGCCTGCGAGCACATCACCAAAGAGCAGATGGATGAGATGGAGGAGAATGTCTATCTTGCTGAGTTCCATGCCAGAAAAGGCAATATGGAACAGATGGCAGAGCTGGACAACCAGTTCCACTGGATTCTCTATGAATCGAGTGCATCCAAGATGCTCGAGCACCTGCTGGAGGATTACCACCAGTACGTGATGCGCATCCGCAAAAAAACGCTGGCAACACCGGAGCGTGCCGTTGCCTCCAATCAGGAGCACCGAGGGATCATGGAGGCCATCAAGGCTGGGGATCCTGACCTTGCAGAGAAGCTGGCCCATGAGCATATGGAGAATGCCTACAGCAATATGGTAAAAAACGGTCTGTATGACCTTTACGACAGTGAAAACAACGAGAAGTGAGCACATCGAGTTGTGGCATCAGCCATTTTCGAGTACCAAAATCGAGATGTGGGCGCTAAATAGTTACGATAAATTATAAAAGAGAGGGAGAGATATGGGAAAGATTCAGATGACAACACCCATTGTTGAGATGGACGGAGATGAGATGACACGCGTCATCTGGAAGATGATCAAGGAGCATTTGATTCTTCCCTACGTGGATCTGAAAAGTGAGTATTATGACCTTGGACTGAAGCACCGCGATGAGACCGATGATCAGGTGACCAAGGATGCCGCAGAGGCAACCAGAAAGTACGGTGTTGCTGTCAAGTGTGCCACCATCACGCCGAACCGTGCCAGAGTCGAGGAATACAATCTCAAAAAGATGTACAAGAGTCCGAACGGAACGATTCGTTCGATGCTGGACGGCACGGTGTTCCGCAGCCCGATTCTGCTAAGCTGTGTGGATCCGTATGTCCGTACCTGGAAAAAGCCGATTGTCATGGCCAGACATGCCTATGGCGATATCTATAAGAACTCTGAGATGAAGATCGGCGGCCCCGGGAAGGCCGAGCTGGTTTATACGGAAAAGGACACCGGCGTAGAGCACAGACAGCTGATTCAGGAATTCCAGGGACCCGGCGTTCTGCAGGGTGTTCATAATATGGATGATTCCATCCGCGGCTTTGCACGCTGCTGCATGAACTATGCCTTCGACAAGAAGATGGACCTTTGGTTCTCCGCTAAGGACACGATTTCAAAGACCTACGACGGAACCTTCAAGGAAATTTTCGAAGAGGTTTATGAGAGAGAGTTCAAGGAAAAATTCAACGTTGCAGGGATTGAGTATTTTTACACACTGATTGACGATGCCGTGGCACGTGTGATTCGTTCGGAGGGCGGATTCATCTGGGCGCTTAAAAATTACGACGGAGATGTCATGTCAGACATGATGGCAACAGCATTTGGCTCCCTTGCCATGATGACCTCTACCCTGGTTTCTCCGACCGGTGCCTTCGAGTACGAGGCAGCACACGGAACCGTTCAGAGACACTATTACAAGCATCTGAAGGGGGAGAAGACCTCTACAAACTCCGTGGCAACGATCTTTGCCTGGACCGGCGCACTGCGCAAGAGAGGCCGCATCGATGGGCTGATGAACCTGGTGTCCTTTGCAGACAAGCTGGAAAAGGCAACCCTTGATACCATTGAATCCGGCAGGATGACGGGAGATCTTGCGGCCATCTGCAAGCTGCCCAAGGTGACGGTTCTGGATACCGAAGAATTCATCACAGCGATTCAGGAAGAACTGGAGAAAAACCTGTAATATCTGTTGCTGCAAAAATCCCGGCCGGCTGCTTTTTATTTATGGCGGGTGCGAAACAAATACAAAAAAGAAGTCCCTGACGGCGTGTGCCGGCAGGGACTTCTTTTACGAGGAGTGCGAGAGTAGAACGGAGATAGATGACAGCTCCTGCTCAATTTTCCTGTTTGATTTTTTCGCTTAATTTCGAAAGGCTGCTTGCTGCTATCCCAGCGTCTCGGATAATTCCTCCCACTGAGGGTAAAGGCGTTCGAGCTGAGCTTCGTTGGCAGACTTTTCCTTTTGCAGGGAAGAGAGCTTACCAAGGTCTGTACAGTTCTGCGGAAGTGCCATTTCCTCATCGATGGCCGTATTGCGTTCCTCGAGCCGTGCAATCTCTGTCTCACATTTTTTGAGGTCATTCTGGAGCTTACGAAGTCTGGCCTGTTCTTCTTTTTGGCGTTTATAATCCTGGCTGCCGCCGGTAGATGCAGGCTGTGCCAGGGAAGCCGCACGGCCCAAGCCTTGGCCGGGATCCTTAGAAGAAGTGTCAGCACTGCGCGCTGCAGCGTTTCCGGCAGCGAAAGAGCCGGAAGCTGCATTTCCTGCTGCCGATGCAGCAGATTCACCGGCGATTCTGCGCAGCTCATCGGCCTTTAGAACATTCTCGACCTGCGCAGACTTTTCAAGATAGTAATCATAATTGCCAAGGTAGCATCCGGGAGCAGGATCGCCTGTGTGTCCGCCGGGGTAGTTTAACATCAGATGGTCCGTCAGAGACAGGATTCTGCCGGCCGTGCGGTTCATAAAATAGCGGTCATGGGACACGTACAGAACGGTTCCCTCGTAATTATTCAAGGCGTTCTCGAGAACCTCCTTGGAAACCATGTCCAGGTGGTTGGTGGGCTCATCAAGGATCAGAAGATTGGCTTCGGAGAGCATGAGCTTTGCAAGCGACACCCTGCCCTTTTCGCCGCCGGAAAGGTCCGAAATGCGCTTGAATACATCTTCGCCGGTGAACAAAAAGGACGCCAGAAGGCTTCGGATCTCGGTGTTGGTCATGTCCGGATGTGCATCGGAGATTTCCTCGAACACGGTGTTGGAGTCCGTGAGGACATGATGCTCCTGATCATAGTATCCGACATGCACATTGGTGCCGAAACGAACCGTTCCGGAGACACTCTGCAGCTGTCCGATGATGATCTTTAAAAGAGTCGATTTACCGGTACCATTGTTGCCGATGACAGCGACATGTTCTCCTCGCAAAAGGTCAAAGGTGATGTCATCAAAAAGACGATTGTTGTCAAAGGCCATGGACAGATGGCGAACCTGCATGACATCGCGCCCCGACTTGATACAAGGCTTTAACGTCAGATGCATGTCGTCCCGCAGCTCAAAAGGCTTTTCAATGACCTCTTTTTTAGCCAGCTGCTTTTCGCGGCTTTCCGCTCGCTTGATGGACTTTTCGCGGTTGAACTGTTTGAGCTTGGCAATGACCTCTTCCTGATGCCGGATCTCGGCCTGATTATTCAGATACTGATGCCAGCGCTGGTCGCGGAGCTTTTGTTTTTCCTCGGCATAGAAGGTGTAATTGCCGTGAAAAACGAGCGCCCGGGTGTTCTCAATCTCGATGATGTGGTTGACTGTCTTATCGAGAAAATAACGATCGTGCGAAACGATGAGAACCGTCCCTTTATAGTTGGCAAGGTAAGTCTCCAGCCAGCGGATGGCGGCAATATCCAGATGGTTGGTGGGCTCATCGAGCAGAATGATATCAGGCCTTTCGAGAAGAAGTTTGGCCAGGGCAACGCGGGTTTTCTGACCGCCGGAGAGGGTATTCACCTGCTGGTCAAAGTCTTCGTCCTGAAAGCCGAGTCCCCGCAGAATGCCGGTGATCTCTCCTTTGTAGGAAAAGCCATTGCAGTTCTGGAATTTAATCAGTAGATCATTGTATTCTTCAATGACCTGATTCAGCTCCTCGCCGGTCAACTGCTCCATCAGCTGTTCATCCTGCGCAATGCGTTGTTCCATCTCCACAACGTCCTTTTTGACGGTGAGGAGCTCTTCATAAATCGTTCCTTCAAAGCTCAGGTTCTGATTCTGGGCAAGATAGCCGAGGGTTGTATCCCGGGAAAAGGAAACGCTGCCGTCATCGGCTGCCATTTCTCCTGTCATGATCTTTAATAAGGTGGATTTGCCGGCTCCGTTAACGCCGACAATGGCGGCGCGGTCGCCTTTTTCCAGATGAAAGGAGATGTCGGTGAGCACCGGTACCTCCAGGAAGGCCTTGCTGATATGCTGAACGGATAAAATCATGTCTGCTCCTGATCCAATGATATCAGGGTCAAAAGGTCCAAAACGCCGGCAAGAGCTTGCTCTCACGAGAAGTTTTGACCCCAATATCATAAAATAGTGTGGTCTGTCAGGTACCGCACGGGAAATCGCGATACCAGGATGATGTTACACTGTCCGGGAAAAATAATCCAGCAATGAAATTGTGCAGGATTTGTGTCCGCATGCCTGCCTCCCTGGGGCAGCGCATATGCCTGCAGATGGCTGCTGCGGGGGCAGGACAAGGATTGGATCTGTTTGACTAAAATTTAACAATTATGTATAATCACTTATGATTTTATAGAATCTTTTTTGTTCGTATTCATGAAAAGATTTGCATTCAGGAGAGTGACAGAAGGTGGAGAGCAGAGAGATTTCACAGGCGGTCGTTAGCCGTCTTCCGCGGTATTATCGTTATCTGGGCGAATTGAAGGAGCAGGGAGTGGAGCGAATTTCCTCTCAGGAGCTTTCTTCGCTGATGCACGTAACGGCATCTCAGATCCGGCAGGATTTTAATCACTTCGGCGGGTTCGGACAGCAGGGATATGGCTATAATACGCAGTATCTTTATGATGAGATTGCCAAGATTCTGGGACTCAATCAGGTACATAACATGATTCTGATTGGGGTGGGTCATCTGGGCTCGGCCTTAATTAATTACATGAACTACCGCAATCGAGGGTTTTTCTTTAAGGCTGCATTTGATAGAAATCCGGAGCTGGTGGGACAGACCGTTGGCGGAATCACGATCCACAGCATGGATGAGCTCGAGAGCATTATTCTGGACAATGAAGTGGATATCGTTGTTCTGACGATTCCGAAACAGGAAGCCGTTAAAGTTGCTGAGAAGCTGGTTAAATATCCGATTAAGGCAATCTGGAATTTTGCTCACACGGATTTGCATGTACCATCCAGAATTCAGGTGGAGAATGTTCACCTGTCGGACTCTCTGATGCGGCTGTCCTATAATATCAAGCAAAACAGTGCTCGGAATGATAAGAAAAAACAGTAAAATCCGGTGCCTCCCGTCAGGGAGGCACTTCGTATATCTGTTCAGTACCCGCATCTCGATTCTGGTATTTGAAAATGGCTGATGGCACAACTCGAAAATGGCTGAGCAGATACCATTTCGGAAACGGGTGTCTTAAGGAATGATTGCAATAGCGGATTTTGCAGGGAGGCGTGACATGGAGATACGGGAATATTTGCTGACTGGGGAGGAGATGACAAAGGCCGATCATTATACGAGCGAGGTCTTGCAGATTCCGTCGCTGGTTCTGATGGAGAAAGCAGCGCTTGCTGTAGCAGACCGGATTCTGCAGGATACCAAGGGACAACGGCGCCCGGTACAGATCGCAGTGGTTGCGGGGAAAGGCAATAACGGTGCAGATGCACTGGCGGCGGGACGTCTTTTGATGGATGCCGGATATCCGGTCAGCTTTTACACAACCTTTGAACAAGATGCCATTTCTGTGAATACGGATTCCGACAGCCAATCCGGGGAGGGAGAAACTTCTGTGTCAGGAAGCGCGGCAGGAACTTTCTGCGGATCTTCTCTTGAAAAGCAGCTCCGGATCCTGGCAGCCTATGGGGTGCGCACGGTTTATCTGGGTGAGGGTGAGGCATCGGCAAAGCGCCTGCTAGAGCACAAAAATCCGGAGATTTTGATCGATGGCATCTTTGGAACCGGCCTTTCCAGAGCTATTACGGGAAGAATCAAAGAGTATATCCATGCAATCAATCGAATACGGTCCGAATGCGGTACAAAAGTGTATGCGGTGGATCTGCCCTCCGGAATCTGCGCGGCAACGGGAAGGATTCTGGGAGCTGCCGTTTGGGCGGATGTCACCGTGACATTTGCGTTTTATAAAAGGGGACAATTCTTCTATCCGGGATGTACGTATTGCGGAGAGGTTGTCTGCCGGGGAATCGGGATTACTGATTTGTCCTTGAAGGAAACGCCGGAAATGTTCACCTACCGGCCGCTAGAAGGAATGCAGGCAGATCGTCAAAGAGGAAAAATAACGGTCCTGCCCAAAAGGCGTCCGGACGGCAACAAGGGAACCTTTGGGAAGGTTCTTGTCATTGCGGGCTCAAAAGGAGTATCGGGAGCCTGCACAATGTGCACGCAGGCAGCCTTTCGAAGCGGCGCCGGAATGGTACAGGTGATCACACAGGAGGACAATCGGGTAATCCTGCAGGAAACGGTTCCGGAGGCGATGTGCAAGGTGTATTCTGATGAGGAGGAATCCTCTGTCTATTCCGCCTTGCAGGAGGGACTGGACTGGGCGGATACGGTGATTGCCGGCCCCGGAATGGGCACGGGAAAGGCCGCAGGAATACTGTTAAAAGGGGTGCTGCAGTGGGAAAAGCCCGGAATCCGGGGCGTTATTCTGGATGCGGATGCCATCCGTCTCCTGGCAGCAAAGAACCTCTACCGGGAGCTTTCGGAGGCGGGAAAGCGCTTCCCTGTTGTTCTGACACCGCACCCGGGGGAGGCCTCGCTCCTTTTGCAGGAGGCGGCGACTGTGCTGAAGGATCCTGGAGAGGGGAATGGGATCCTGCAGCGGTTTGCCCGGGAGCAACATGTCATTCTCATGGCCAAGGATGCCAGGACGCGCGTATTTTCGCCGGAAGGCGGGCTGGTTTATCTGAATACAACAGGAAATGACGGACTGGCAACTGCCGGCTCGGGGGATGTGCTCGCAGGAATCACCGGCGGCCTTCTTGCACAGAACATGACAGGGTTTGCGGCAGCCTGCAGCGCAGCATACCTGCACGGGCGTCTTGCGGAAACCTATGCAAAGGAGAATGCGGCAAGGTCGATGACGGCAACGGATTTGATCCGGATGATGGCGCAATAAAGGAATCCGTGGTATAGTACGTATTTAATGGCGTTGTTTTGCCATTGGCAGGCTTTTGCAGGAGGTGATGATTCTCTATGGAGAAGATATCGGCGCCCGCCATGTTGTTTTTTCTGGCGGTCTTGCTGATTCTGGATGCAATTGTATATGGTTTTGGTTCGGCGATCCGTGCGGCAAAGCCTTTGCCCGAGGAGGATACAAGGGACGATTCTCAGGAAGAACAAGGTACGACGCGGGAGAAAAGGCGAAGGCTACGCAGACACAGAATTCTGGAGAAGGTTCTGGAGGATCAGTCGGACTATGTGGATACGGTGCAGCTTGTGACAGCCTGTGTCAATATGATTGTCGGCGCAGTGTACGGAATTGCTGTTTCCGATTTTCTGCAGGAAAAACTGACAAGCGGCATCACAGAAGGACCGGCAGCGTTATTGATGCGTATTCTGGCGGCGGTTCTGGCATGGCTGATTGTTTTGTTTGTCCTTCTGGTTCTGGGGGTGCAGATCCCCAAACGTCTGGGGAGTGCACATCCGGAGGAGTGGATTCTGAAGGCCGGGGTGGTTTTTCATGGGCTGATGCTGCTGACACTTCCTTTGACACGGGTGGTGAACCTGGTGGTGAAGGGATGTCTGTATCTGTTCGGAATTCGCGGGACAACGCTTCAGGGGGATGTCACGGAGGAAGAGATCCGCTCGATGGTCAACGAAGGACACGAGCAGGGAGTCATTGATCAGGCCGAGGCGGAGATGATCACGAACATCTTTGAATTCTCGGACAAGGAAGCCTCTGACATCATGACGCATCGCAAGGATATGATTGCGCTGGATGGAGACAAGAGCCTTGCGGAGACTCTTTCGGATATGCTGCGGATGCATAATTCCAGATTTCCGGTGTATCGGGAGAATATTGACAACATCATAGGAATCCTGCATTTCAGAGATGCTGTGCGGTTCAAGGAGGAGGATCCAAAGGCTGCTTTGCTGCCAATCCAGAGCCTTGATGGACTCCTTCGGGAGGCGGATTTTGTTCCGGAGACAAAGGATATCGATGACCTGTTCCGGCAGATGCAGAAGAAAAAGACCCAGATGGTAATTGTCATTGACGAGTACGGGCAGACGGCAGGACTCATTGCCATGGAGGATATTCTGGAAGAGATTGTCGGGAACATCATGGATGAATATGATGTGGATGAAAATCACATCACCCCGACCGGCAACAAAAATGAATACATCATTGAGGGACGGACACCTCTGGAGGAGCTGACCAAACGCTTTCAGATTGTGTTCGAGGATGATCGCTTTGAGACAGTAAATGGGTTTCTCATGTCACAGATGGATAAGGTGCCGGATGCGTCCGAGCATTATACGACAGACTATGGAGGGTATCGGTTCCATGTGCTGTCGGTGGCGGACCGGCAGGTACAGCGTGTATCCATGGTAAAGCTCACCGGTGCTCCGGCCGGAAGACTGTGACGGCACAGGAAAGCCGGATTGGGAAAACATCCGGATGTGTGGCAGATGCACACGAAGAAATGATACGAAAATGACGAAAAATACGAGATTGTAACGAAAAGGAGTACAGATTATGTCAGGACATTCTAAATTTGCCAATATCAAGCACAAAAAGGAAGCAAACGATGCTGCAAAGGGAAAGGTTTTCACGATCCTCGGCCGTGAGATTGCCGTAGCGGTTAAGGAAGGCGGTCCGGATCCGTCCAACAACTTCAAGCTGGCACAGGTCGTTGCAAAGGCGAAGGCAGCCAACATGCCGAATGACACCATCGAGCGCGGTATCAAAAAGGCAGCAGGTGATGTGGATAATGTCAACTATCAGCAGAACACCTATGAAGGCTATGGCCCGGGCGGAGTTGCCATCATCGTTGAGACATTGACGGACAATGTAAATCGTACGGCATCGGATGTACGTGCTGCCTTTTCCAAAGGCAACGGATCCATGGGCGCCAAGGGCAGCGTGTCCTTTATGTTCGATCAGAAGGGACAGCTGATTGTAGACAAGGAAGAGTATGACGGCTCTGCAGACGATCTGATGATGGTTGTTCTGGATGCCGGCGCAGAGGATATTCAGGAGGAAGAGGATTCTTTCGAAATTCTGACGGCACCGGAGGATTTTGATGCGGTTTCCAAGGCACTGGCTGAGGCCGGAATCGCTACCGCCAGCGCAGAGATCACCATGATCCCGCAGAATTATGTTACCGTCACAGATGCAGATGCTGTAAAGGGCCTGAATATCATTATGAACAAGCTCGATGAGAGCGATGATGTTCAGAATGTGTACCACAACTGGGAGAATCAAGACGACAATGACTGATCGTGAGCATAACACGGAGCGGATTCCCAATCCCCTCCCGGACCCGGTTCAGGGAAAGCGGGAGCAATTGGAATTTCCGTTTCAGGACGTCTCGCCTTTGGACTGGAAAGGCAAAGCGCAGCAGACGATGGAGACTGCAGCGGAAACAATGCAGTCGTCAGGAAACAATGCAGATGATTTTGACGTGCAGATCTCAGAGGACGATGATTTCGACCTCTGAGATCTGCAACTGTTCAGAAACAAATCTGAAAACAAAAAGATCCTGCTCCGTTGATGACATTCACACAAAGTGCGGAGCAATCCGGGTATCATTGGGTTAAAATAACTTTTACACCCAGCATCATAAGATAAGAGCAACTGTTTAGCACCCATCTCGATTTTGGTACTCGAAAATGCCTTATGGCACAACTCGAAAATACCTTATGGCATTTTCGACTTGTTTGGAGTGATTGCCGACACAGTCGGCAATACACAAGTGGCCGATTCATGTTGAAATCGCCAGGTGCTAAACAGATACAGATAAGAGAGTATGGCAGGAACAACAGGTAAGAAAAAAACTTCATCCAGTGCAGGAAGCCGCAGCGCAGGCAGCAGATCCCAGGGGACGAGAAGCGGCAGCAGCCGCTCCGCCTCGGGAAAAGGAACCTCTTCTCGCAGCAGTGCGCCCCGGAGCAGCCGCAGTGCGTCGGCAAGATCCGGCTCCCGAAATGGCTCTCGCAGCACGGCTCGCAGCAAAAAAGGCAGAAAGCAGCAGGATATGGTGGTTCAGCGCGACGTTACACTGATTGCGCTGTTTGCCGCTATGATCTTTTTGTTCTTGTGCAATTTTATGAGCCTTGGCATTGTGGGGAGTCTTTTCTCGAATGCCATGTTCGGAATTTTCGGAGTGACGGCATATATTCTGCCGGTTCTTGTCTTCGGGCTGTACCTGTATTACATCCTGATGGTGGAGAACGATGATGCAATCGGTGTAAAGCTGGGCGCGATCCTTGGTCTGTACCTTATTATCTGTATTTTGACAGGACTGGTGGGAACGGATCTGGCCTCGCAGACAGGATACGATCCTGCGGCCATTTACCAGGCAAGTGCAGAAAATCACACCGGCGGCGGCATCCTTGGCGGCAGCATTGCCTATGCGATGTACCAGCTGTTAAAGATGATTGGTTCGGTTCTGATCCTCCTTGTTGCAGCGGTAGGCTGCATTTACCTTCTGGTACAAAGATCCATTCTGGAGATGGCAAGGGATACGGCCATGGATGCCAGATTGCACCGCCTGGAGAGAAGAGAGGAAGAAGAAAGGTATCGCGAGGAGCATCCGGAGGAGTTTGAGGAAGAAGATGAGGAGGAAGAAGAACCTTCTCATTATGCAGAGAGCAAAAAGCGGTATCAGGAGCTGCGAAAGGAACAGCAGCAGCGAAGGCAGCGTCAGGCAGAGAAAAGGAGACAGGAAGAAGAGGCAAAGGCACCGAGAAGAACCGAAATTCCGAATATGTGGAACACCGATCTGTCCTACGAGGAAGGCTTTGCTCCCGGCTTTGATTACGGAAGAGGGAAGACTCTGCAGGGAAACCGACCGATGGAGGGCGGTTTCCCCTCAGAGGCAGAAACCTTTGCGGCAATACCGGATGATGCGAGCCAGAGCACTGCAGAAACGGCTGAATTTGCTGCTGCAGAGTCCGGTGCCTCCGATGCAGCAGAGCAAAATAACATTCCGCCGACCATCATTGATCCGGAGGAAGCACTTCGTGAATACCGAAAGGAACAGGAACGAAAGCGGATTCAGGAGGAACAACAGCGACAGGATGAGATCCGCAAAGAGCGGCAGCGTCTTCAGATGGAGAAGGAGGCAAGGCGCAATTCCAAAGAACTCCATGAGATTCGTCCGGAGGATTATGTGGATCTCGAGGGTGTCCTTGCAGGCGGAGTGATTGACGAAGGGACACACCGGGTGACACAGCAGGCAGCAGTAGCTGCTCCGTTTGTGGGAGAGGCCGGAACTGCGGCAACGGCACTGACAGGATTTGATCCTGCCACAGAACAGGCCGGCGAGGCGCTCTCGCCGCAGGAGGACCCGTTTGCAGCTCTGGAGAAGGCAGTCTCTAAAAACAGCTACGTCAGCGAAGAGGTCAGCCATGATCCCGCTGGAAAGCAGATGCCTAAGATGCCCATGGATCCAGAACCTTATTCCAATGCGCCGCAAATCTGGCAGGAGGCGGAGGAATATGAAGAGGTTCCGGATATTCGCGTTCTGAAGAAGGCTTCGGACCAGGATCCGATGAATCTGATACAGTCTGAACCGGAAGCCATGGAATCTGAAGTGAAGAGCACGGAATGCATAAGCTCGGAACCGGAGAGTTCTGAGAAGGATGTAGTTTCAGATACGATTTCGGATGTAGTTTCGGAGGCGATTCCGGACGTTGTTTCGGATGCGATTCCGATGCCGGCAGGACAGGAAGTGCCTGCAGAGGCTCCTGCGTATGTGCAGGATACGGTGGAGAGTGTAAACGTTCCTGATCATAGAAGGACGTTGGTTCCAGGGACACCTGCAGGTCAGAGACCGGGTGCCGCCGTGACAGAAAATGTTCTGGCGGATGTGCCGGTTCATACCGAGCGTGAGATTGCAGTGTCGTCTCCCACGCCTTTAGAAGAAGCATCGGAAGAGCCTTTGCAGGCACAAAAGGAGAAGGCTCCGGAGGCAAGAACGGAGGGCACTTTGCCGCCGCAGCCGGCAAAGCGAGAATATGTATTCCCGCCGATGTCTCTTCTGCACATGGGAAGCGGCTCTCTTGCGGATTCCGATGAGGAGCTGCGCAGTACGGCGCAGCTGTTGCAGACGACTCTTCGCAATTTTGGTGTCAATGTTACCATTACAGATATATCCCAGGGACCTTCGGTTACTCGTTATGAAATGCTGCCGGAGATGGGCGTCAAGGTCAGCAAGATTGTCTCGCTTGCCGATGATATCAAGCTGGCCCTTGCAGCTACGGATATTCGAATCGAGGCACCGATTCCCGGAAAATCCGCAATCGGAATTGAGGTTCCCAATAAAGAGGCCACACCGGTTGCTCTGCGTGACATTGTGGATACCGAGGAGTTTCGGAATCAAAAGTCCAGGCTGGCTTTTGCAGTCGGGAAGGATATTGCCGGAAAACCGGTATTTGGTGACATTGCAAAGATGCCGCACGTTCTGATTGCCGGCGCAACCGGTTCCGGTAAATCAGTATGTATCAATACGATTATCATGAGCCTTTTGTTCCATGCAAAACCAGAAGAGGTCAAGCTCATCATGATCGATCCGAAGGTGGTAGAGCTCTCGGTTTATAATGGCATTCCGCACTTGATGATCCCGGTTGTCACGAACCCGCAGAAGGCTGCGGCAGCATTAAACTGGGGCGTAGCAGAGATGGAGGCCAGATATCGTGCCTTTGCCGATGCCAAGGTGCGTGATATCAAGGGATACAATGCACTGGTTCGTCAGCATCAGCAGGCAGAAGGTGCCGGCAGCAAGGAAGCCGTGATGCACTTTATGCCGCAGCTGGTGATTATCGTAGACGAGCTGGCAGACCTTATGATGGTTGCCAAAAATGATGTGGAGACGGCCATCTGCCGCCTGGCACAGCTGGCAAGAGCTGCCGGGATTCATCTGATCATTGCAACGCAGAGACCTTCCGTGGACGTCATTACCGGATTGATCAAGGCCAATATGCCGAGCCGGATTGCATTTCGCGTTTCATCAGGAGTCGACTCCAGAACCATTCTGGATATGAATGGTGCGGAGAAGCTCCTTGGCAAGGGCGATATGTTGTTTTTTCCGCAGGGACTGCCAAAACCCAATCGTGTTCAGGGGTGCTTTGTATCGGATGATGAGGTTACGGATGTTGTGAATTTCCTGATTGCCAACAATCCGGTTTCTGAGGAGGAGTCCAGGCGCCATCAGCAGGAAATTGATGCGATGGAGGCAGGAAACGGTGGTGCCGTGCAGAATACCGGAATGGACAGCTCGTCTGCAGAATCTGATGTGGATGATCTGTTCGGCAGTGCAGGAGCCTTTATTATTGAGAAAAATAACGCTTCCATCGGCCTGTTGCAAAGGCGCTACCGGATTGGCTTTAACCGGGCAGCAAGGATCATGGATCAGCTGTGCGATAAAGGGGTTGTCGGTGAGTCGGTCGGCACGAAGGCCCGGGCGATTCTCATGACGCCGGAGCAATTTGCTGATTTCTGTGATGAAAACGGGTATTATATTGGAGATCACTAGTACAGCGTTTGCAAAATAACTGGCCAGATAACGCAGAATGAGTTGCAGGGATATTGTTCAGCATCATCTCATTTTTCCTTCGGAAAACTTCGA
>CAVCWT010000001.1:131945-189811 GCA_963605745.1 Lachnospiraceae bacterium | reverse complement strand
CAGCAGCAAGAGGTAAGTGCGTCTACGAACAAGGCGTTGTACGATGCGATTGTAGCCGGAGCGCAGATGAGCCAGGCTCAGATTACGTACAAGCTGGGCGATACGGATATCACGTCTGCAGTAGGAGAACTGATTTTTGCTGATAATCAGCAGTTCACGGTTGAGTACTCTTCCGCAACGGGAGAGAAAACCATCTCCTATGTTGGAACGGATGGGAAGACTGCGCATATTTCAAGAATCGAAAACCAAACCCTCTTTGATGCGATTGTTGCAGCTGCAGAAAATAATGAATCCGGAAAGACGGTCAACTATACGATCGATGGAACAGAGGTATCCATTGACGAAAGCGAGGCAATTCGTGATATTGAAAACCTGACCTTCTATGTGACATACGAAGGCGGGCAATATACCGTGAAGTATAAGGATAAAAATAATAATGAAAACACTCTGGGAGATGGAACCTTAAAGAATAAACTGCTTCAGGCAGCACAGGGAAAATTCAGCCCGGATGGAACACAGACTTTAGTCAATGAACATGACGAAGAAGGTCTCCTTGCATTTGCAGATTCTCACGGCGCAGGGACATACCGCGAGTACGTAAAGGATTCATCAGGAAATGTTATCGGTGAAAAAGTTATTCATGTACAGAAGGAAGCGAATGGAACAGTACATGTTAGCTCCAAAACATGGATTTATAATGATAATCCGTATGGTGTAACTTATGGTGATGATTCGAACCTGTCGGCGCTTCGCTCGCTTCTGGGCGGGTACGGTGTTGTGGCTCAGAATATGTCGACGGCAGAGTCAGAGACCAATTTTAAGATTGGTCTTTTGACGAGTGCGGCGCAGCAGATTGGTCAGACTCAGGAGAAGCTCTGGATTGGTTCGACAACAGGAGTAGGAACGAAGATCACCATTGAAGACATTTCTTCGAAAGTTGAGTATGTGCGCGTGAAGGATGGCATCACCACAGAGGTTGTCATCGAGAATAAGAATGCAACGGTAGAAAAAGCCGGTAATCCTAATGAGAACAAGTACCTTGTGACAATCACTCACGATGATGGATCGATCACAAGAACATTGTTTGAAAGCAACAATCAGGGATTTGTTGTAACGTGCAAGACACCTGAGGTTCAGGAGCAGACGGTATCTGAGGTACGTGAAGAAGCCAAGAATCTTGCAGCAAAACTGTCGGCGACGGAGGCAGATCAGGGAACAACGATCACACAAGGAAGTGATCAGCATATCCATATCAATACCCAAAGTGTTGTGAGCACATCAGATAGTGTCTATGATGTTGTTCATATCAACGCGGGTGCAGCGAGAAATCAATGGGGTAGCAACAGTTATCTTACGTTCCAGTTGGATAATGGTTCAACCTACACAGTAAACCAGGACGGCTGGTTGAATTTTGATGCAAACAACACTCAGATCATTGTTGTGAATGTGGATACTTCGGGATTAAACAGCTCGGATACCATTGACCTGACTCAGTTTTACCTTGGAAGTACGGCTTCCGGAAATATGGATCACAACTCAGATTCGCAGCGGATCGCATTTAACTTTGGCAGTTATAGCGGAACGTTGAAGATTGTGGGAGCCTTTGCTGGGTTTATCATCGCTCCGGATGCTAATGTGGAGGTCGCCGGCAGTACCGTAAATGGCGGACAGACAATCTGCAACAGTTTGAAGTTGTCAGGAATTGAATTCCATAATTCGGGATATACAGAAAGTTCTTCGTCTGCTTCTGCGTGGAGAATTTATGAAGGAAACAGTGCTGCAGAGCTTACGGTAAGCAAAACGCAGAGCGGAAGCGCAAGCCTGACAAAGAGGGAAGAACAGAGCGGAAGCGCAAGTCTGATGAAGACGAGCACGCAGAGTGGAAGCGCAAGTCTGACGAAGACGAGCACGCAGAGCGGAAGTGCAAGTCTGACAAAGAGGGAAGAGCAGAGCGGAAGCACAAGTCTAACGAAGACGAGCACGCAGAGTGGAAGCGCAAGCCTGACAAAGAGGGAAGAGCAGAGCGGAAGCGCAAGTCTAACGAAGACGAGCACGCAGAGCGGAAGTGCAAGCCTGACAAAGAGGGAAGAGCAGAACGGAAGCGCAAGTCTGACGAAGAGAGAAGAGCAGAGCGGAAGCGCAAGCCTGACAAAGAGGGAAGAGCAGAGCGGAAGCACAAGTCTGATGAAGACGAGCACGCAGAGTGGAAGCGCAAGTCTGACGAAGAGAGTTGCACAGAGCGGAAGCGCAAGTCTGACAAAGACGAGCAAACAGAGCGGAAGCGCAGTTCTGACGAAGAGAGTTGCACAGAGCGGAAGCGCAAGTCTGACGAAGACGAGCAAACAGAGCGGAAGTGCAGTTCTGACGAAGAAAGCTACGCAGAGCGGAAGTGCAGTTCTGACGAAGAAAGCTACGCAGAGTGGAAGCGCAGTTCTGATGAAGAAAGCTATACAGAGCGGAAGTGCAAGTCTGACAAAGAAAGTTGCACAGAACGGTACCACAGTACTGACACAGCACCTGTCTCGTCACGGCGAAGCCTCCATCGACAAAAAGTTCTCGGTTGTCCTCGAACGTACCGAGCGCAGCAGTGACAAGGGTCGCTGGCAGGAGCGCAGACCGAGACGTGAGGGTGATACAGACACGGATACTGACACAGACACGGATACTGACACTGATACGGATACCGACACAGATACGGATACTGACACAGATACGGATACCGATACAGATACGGATACTGACACTGATACGGATACTGACACAGATACCGATACTGACACCGACACGGATCGTGATGTCCTGGGTGCAAAGCGCGGAGAGAACAGCGGAGCGAACAGGGGCAAAGTCCTGGGGGCAACGAGAGGACGCGGAACAGGCGATAGAGGACACCTCTTCAGCTCGCTGTTAGCAGCACTTACCAGCGGTGGATTGCTGGGATTTTTTGCAGGTCTTAGCAATCGCAGGAACCGTAAGGGCGACAGGCAATAAGGCAAGAGAGGGGGCAGCTCCAGCGCCCCCTTTTTTGAGCAAGAATAAAGAGCAGGAGCGAAGCTGACGAAGACAATCGGAGCGAAGACAATTTCACATCGCTTGCTGTGGGGACGCTTTTGGTATGCGCTGTTGATCATGGCGGTCTATCTGCTGGGGCGAACGATTCAGATTCCATGGGCTGTATCGACAGAGGCTGATGTGCAGGAAGGGCTGCAGGGGCTGGTACTGAGTATTCTGGGTAGCAGTCGGGATCGGACATCGGTGTTCTCCTTGGGATTGATGCCCTGGATTGCGTCAATGGTCATTGTGCAGGTATTCCAGCATTTGATGAAGGATCGCAAGGAAAAACGGTCACAGGCACGGGCCAACTGGGTGATGGTGTTCCTGGCAACAGGCATTGCGCTCCTGCAGGCATGGACGAATGCCGGAGAGCTGCAGTACCGTGAGGTTGCAGGCTGCAGTCAAAGGCTGTTGCAGCTACTGACGGCAGCACTGCTGCTGACTGGTTCGTTTGTTATCAAGTGGCTGTCGGACCGCAATACAGAGTGGGGAATCGGCGGACAGGGGCTGCTCATTGTGATTAATACCCTGGGAAGCCTGGCTAAGATGGTTGTGGCCTACCTGACAACCGCATTCGTTGCCGGCTCCATCCGATCAGTGGTACTGAAATTGCTGTCAGGGGGATGTGTTTGTTTGGCCATCATCGTGGTGATGCTGATGATGGAGGGAACGGAATTTCGAAATGTTGCGCGGCGCGTGATGATCAATAATCAGTATGCCGAGCAGGACTATGTGGCCATTCGGCTGAATCCCGTGGGAACCATGCCGGTGATGTATGTAATGTCAATTTTTACTGTGCCGTATTATGTGCTGCAGCTGGCAGATCGGCTGATGCCGGGCAGGGAATGGGTACAGAAGGGACTGCAACTGGTGAATCTGAACTCGGTTCCCGGCGTGGTGATTTTCGGCATCATTTTGTGGCTCCTGACGATGGTGCTGGCGGCGATCTTTGTGCAGCCGCAGGAGATTGCGGAGGATCTGCAGCGCCAGGGCAGTTATCTGGACGGAATTGAGCCGGGGGAGGCGACCATGCGACAGCTCCGGCATCAGACGTTGATTGCATCGGTGATCAGTGCAACGGCAGCGAGTATCATGGTGCTGCCGTTGCTGTATATCCATGCCAGATGGGGCAGCTACTCTTCCTTTTACACCATGCCGATGACCGTCATGATTCTGGCGGGAATGGTCATGAGCATTCTGGAGGAGCTGAAGGTCTACGGGACGATGGAGCAATATCGGATGCTCCTGTGAGGTGATGGGATGTATCATTTTATTCCGTCCTGGTACGAAGAGAATACCTGGAACGCACAGTATGTGCCATGGTATCAGGAAACAAGTGCATCTACCTTTGATGACACGGTGAATCAGATCCGAATGTTCCGGGATGCCGGAGAGGAGACGGAGCTGATTTGTCTGGCCTATATGCCGAATCTGCGCCGCTTTCTGCACCGGGAGAATATCTATCCCATTCCTTTCTGGTCTGCCTTTGATGAACTGCAGGATGTGAGGTGGGAGAAGCCTGCCGTACTGTCTTATGAAGAGCTGCCATGGCCGATTCATGTGGAATGGGTGTATGAGCCGGAAAATGTGCTGGCCTACAATGAGGGCCAACTCTATGCGAGTGTGGAATTCGAGGAGAGCGGCGCCCTGTGCTGGGTACAGTTCTATGAGAGCTATGAAGGCAAAACAGTCCTGAAGCGGCGTGACATCTATGATGACCGCGGCTTTCGCTCCAGCATGATCTGGTACCGGAAGGGAGAACCCTGGAGACAGGAATACTATTCGCCGGAAGGGACACTGCGGTTCTATGAGGATCTGAGAACCAAAGAGGTGGTACGTCTGTTTCCAAGGATGCTGAAAGAGGAAAGGCACGGGGCCGGAGGAAGAGAGCTTCGGACCGGATGGAGACCGAAGAACATGGAGCCGGTGCATTATCGCTGTATGGCGGATCTGATCCGTGAGGCAGTGCGCGAGTTCGTCTATACAAAATGGGAGCGCGAGCTGTATGTCATTGCATCCAGTCCGCAGCACAATCGGATGCTGGTTGACATTCTGCAGCAGTGCGGCGAACAGGATGTGGCGTTGTCGTTTTTTGGCGATCGGTTCGACCTGTCGGATACGGAGGAGCTCTTGCGGGATACGGCAGATGCCATGCTGGTGGTGACCGACACACAGATGGCGGCTAGGAGAATTCAGGATGCCGGCGTTCCGGAGCAGAAAATTTATGACATCTCGCCGTTTGATACGCGGTTGTCACTGGGGAAGAGTCAGCAGATCAAGGAGCTGAAGGTCTTCATGCCGTTGGACGGGCTGGACGGTGTTTATCGCAGGAAGGCACTGCAGCAGGTGTTCGAATATATGGAACGCAACGAGGACGTTGTTCTGCTGGCAGGAGTTCGGGCCGGGAACCGGGAGGAGCAGGAGACGCTGAAAGAGCAGATGCAGGCGATCCTGGCAGAATCCGGAATTACGGATCTGGAGATCCGGAACTCCTCGTCGGAGGAAGAGAAGGCAGAGACAGAGGAGACGGCAAAGCGCGAACGGATTGTGATGACGCCGTACCGTTCCGAGAATGACCTGATCCGAATCCTGTATGATGTGAGATTGATTGTGGATGTGCGCGATCAGCCGGATCTGTATCTGCAGATTGCAGGGATCAGCTCTGGAATTCCGCAGGTGAATTATCGATTCACGCGCTATGTACAGCATCAAAAGGACGGGTATATCATCGAGAACATCAACTATATCACCGGGGCACTGGAATATTATCTGGACGGCCTGGCCAACTGGAATGAGGCTCTGGTGTATTGCGTACAGGAGGTCTCTCAGCATACAGGAGGTCAGCTGGTAGACCAGTGGAAACAAAAAACGACACGGAGCAACAGTAGAACCAATGGGACAAATGACGCAGAGCCAGAGCGTAGCAGTACAGATCCCGGCGAGTCAGGCCATTCTGAGCCGGGACTATCTGGAGACTGTTCAGCTGAAGGGCCGGTATGAACTGCATATGGAGGGGAACTTTGGCGCGTCATTTCAAACGGTCCTGAGCTGGAAGAAAAACGTGACGATCGATGCAGGAAAGACCATGCTCTTCTGGCCGGAGTTTCGTAAAACTGAGGGAGTGCAGCTGCGGTTCCGCCTGTATCTGCGGCGGTGTGATGCCACTGCGGGCATGGTGAGCGCAGATATCCTCGATACCGACAACCTGACGGAGGCTGTGGTGATTCCTGCCGGCAAGTGGAGACGGCGATTGTCCATTGCGCTGCAGTTAAAGGGGAAGGGAGAACTGGAGCTGGGTTCTTTGCATGTAAGAGAGCAGATTCCGGACGGAGCGGCCTTTTTGCCGGGGAGCCTTCGCAGGACGGATGCGAACCGGGAGGAGCTGTTCACGTATTTTAATCCAATGGACCGAAAGGCTCCTCTGACCGTGTATTTCTCGGGAAGGCGTCCGCAGGAAGGGTTTGACGGCGTGGAGCTCATGTGGGAGAAGCGAATGCCGTTCCTGCTCATTGCCGATCCGCGGTGCGGCGGGAGTTGTTGCTACCTTGGCTCGGAACAATATGAGGAGGCTGTCGAGCTGCGCATTCGCGGAGCGATGGATCAGTTGGAGCTCACAGAGGATCAGGTGATTGTAATCGGCGATTCGATGGGGGCTGTGGGAGCTCTTTATTATGGTGCGCGGATTCATCCGGGGGCGATGGTTCTGGGAAGACCGGTGGTTAACCTCGGGACGATGGCTGAGAGAGAACGCATTCGCAGGCCGGGTGGCTTTCCGGGTTCTTTGGATCTTTTGCAAAAGCTGACGGGAGATGTTACAGAGGAGAGCGCCGAGCAGCTGAATGACAGAATGTGGAAACAGATCGCACAGGGGAATTTCGCTGAGACAGAAATGGCCATTGGCTACATGGAAGAGGACGATTACGATCCAAAGGCCTACCTGGATTTGCTGCATCATCTGCGCGGGCAGCATTGCCGCATCTATGGAAAGAGCTTTTCCGGAAGACATAATGACAATCAGGAAGCGGTGCGGGAATGGCTGCGTTTGCAGTATGACAGGCTCCTGGAGGAACGGTATGGGAGAAACGGGGCAGCAATATGACAAGGCAGAACGGCACGAGCATATCTGCTGGCTAATTTACTGGGATGAGAATGCACAGGACGCGTATGCCTATGGCAGCAAGGTAACCTTTGAATGGGATGGGACCGTTGTTTTTGAAAATGAAGGGATGCCGCCGGGATTCGTCATCCGGGAATGGCGCTCGTACACCGATTACGGCGGGCAGCAGGTAGCACCGCAGCTCCCGATTCTGGAGGAGGGCAAATCCTATTACCTTCGTGTGATGAAGCGTGATGAGCCAGAGCACGGGAGCTTTGTACGAGTCAATTATTATGACCGAAAAGGGGAGCTCCTGGGCTTTGAGCTGTTAAAGGAGAACGAAAATCGCATGACGTACCCCAAGGGAGCGTATCAGTATACGCTGCAGCTGGTTCAGGGAGGTGCTAAAATCGTGCGGTTTCGCAGAATTGAACTGGTGCCGGAGGAGAACTGGGAGAGCTGGAAGACCGGCCATGTTGCAGGGCGTCAGGATGGCAGAACACGAACCTGCAGGTGGTGAGAGAAGAGAAGGTCAAAAGGTCAGTGCGGATCGGATCAAAAAAACGGACATCCGGGACTGCGAAAAGGCGGACTAGCGGCATCGGCTAAATACAGGCAGTGATAAGTGGTATGGACAGATCAGGGCACAATCATCTGCAATTGAATAGACTGCAGCAAACGCTCCGGGAAGTGAATTCCTGCGCAGATGCCATGGTACAATTGTCGGATCAGGATCTGCAGGGAATGACAGAACGGTTCAAGGCAGAATTGCAGCAGGGGGCAACACTGGATCAGCTGTTGCCCCGGGCCTTTGCGGCTATGCGAGAGGCGGCCAGGCGTGTCCTTGGAAAATACCCGTATGATGTGCAGGTGCTGGGGGCCATTGTTCTGCATCAGGGCAAAATCGCCGAAATGAAGACCGGCGAAGGCAAGACCTTGGTTGCAACCATGCCACTGTATCTGAATGCGCTGAATGGCCAGAGCTGCATTCTGGTCACAACCAACAGCTATCTGGCAGCGCGTGACGGTGAAGAAATGGCGCCGCTGTATGAATTCATGGGACTGCGGGAGGCCGTCGGCGTTCCGAAGGAGGAAGGCGGGCGCTTTACCAATGCGCAGAAAAAGGAAATCTATGCCGCAGACATCGTGTATACCACGAATGATGCGCTGGCCTTTGATTACCTTTTTGAGAACCTGGAGTCCAGAACGGAGAATCAATATCTGCGCGGAATGGATTATGTCATTGTGGATGAGGCTGATGCGGTGCTCCTTGACAGTGCCCAGATTCCGCTGATTGTATCCGGAATGCCGAGGGTTCAGTCAAATCTGTTCGGGATTACCGATTATTTTGTCACGACTCTGGAACCGGACACAGACTACCGGTGTGAAGACAAGGACGTGTGGCTGCTGCCGCCCGGGATCGAGAAGGCCAAGAGGTTTTTCCGAACAGAGGAACTGTACACGGAGAGTGAACAGGATATTGTGCGCCATATCTGTCTGGCACTGCGGGCCCATCTGGTGATCGAGAAGGAGGATCGCTATATTGTGCGGGACAATGCGGTTCAGCTGCTGGATGAAAGGACCGGACGGGTACAGCCCAATACCAAGCTAAGAGGTGGTCAGCAACAGGCTCTGGAAGCCAAGGAACAGGTTCCGATTACGCAGGAGAGCCGGACGGTGGCCTCTGTGACGTATCAGAGCTTTTTTAATATGTATCGAAAGGTCGCCGGAATGACAGGAACGGGCATTACCGACGCTGACGAATTCCGTCAGATTTACGGACTGGATGTGGTGGTCATTCCAACGAGAAAGAAAATCCGGCGAGTGGATCAGCCAGATCAGATCTACCCCAATTTGGAGCAGCAGCTGGCAGCGGCTCTGGAGGAAATCCGGCAGCTGCATGAGAAACAGCAACCGATTCTGATCATTGCCAGCTCCATTCGTATGTCGGATCTGGTATCGGAACGTCTGCTGCACGAGGGCATTCCGCACAATGTCTTAAATGCCTACAATATTGCCAAGGAGGCTGCCATTATTCAGGAGGCGGGGCAAAAAAACGCTGTGACGGTAGCGACCACAGTGGCAGGACGCGGCACGGACATTCGCCTGGGAGAAGGCGTGGAAGAGCTGGGCGGACTGGCCATCATTGGCGTTGGCCTGATCTCGAATAAACGGCAGGAGCTGCAGTCAAGGGGACGGAGCGGCCGGCAGGGGGATCCTGGATTTTCAAGGTTTTATCTGTCTCTGGAGGATGAGGTTGTCATAGATTATGGCAAAAAATGGTTGGCCGGCCACCGGTCCGGAGAAGGGCAGATTCACAATCCGGTCATCCTGCATGCAGTGCACGATGCGCAAAGGATCTGTGCCGAGATGGCGAGGGCCAGCCGAAAGGCCACGAAAGAATTCGGCGAGAGCATCGAAAAACAGCGCAATCTGGTCTATGAAACCCGAAACCGGATTATGGAGAACGCGCCGATGGAACGGTCCTATTATCATGATCTGTGGGAAAGAGTCATTGACAGTTTTGTGACACAGCACCAGCAGGAGCATGAAGAACTCCCCGGAGAGGATGATGTGGCACGGTTTATCATGGATCACATCAGCTATTCCTTTCAGGATTTTCCGGGAGAGGAGGTTCTCCGAACGAAAAAAACGATTCAGGCGTACCTTCTGGACGCAGCAGACGCTGCATTTGATAGCAAACTGAAATCCCTGGGGACAGAGAACTCGATCCGAAGATATCTGCAGATGATGATTCTACGTGCCATTGATCAGTCCTGGGTGGAGCAGGTGGATTATCTGCAGCAACTGCGCCAGGTGGTTTCCGGCCGGCAATATGGGAGACATAATGTAAAATATGCCTTCCACGAGGAAGCCTATCGCGCCTTTGAAAAGATGCAGATGGAAATCCAAAAGGGGATGATGCGGAACATCCTCCTAGGGGAGATTATCCATGAGCCAGACGGCGGGATGCGCATATTGTATCCGTAGGATCTGCGGTGATTCCCTGGCAGGAATCACCGATGGCGGCTGCAGGAACAGAAAACAATGCCTGAATCACCTTGATTGATTTGATTGCCTTGACTAAGTAGGACTACAAGGAAACGCACAATAGTGTTAAACTAAGCAGGAGCGTGCGGTGCTGCCGCCGTGGTCAGCACTTGCCAAAAATCATTCTGCGTTATCTGCTAGTTATTTTGCAAACGCTGTACTAGAGGGTGGCTTTACCGGCGGCAGGGATAGGAAAACGCAGAACAGGGAAGAAGTTTTCTGCACGTTTCTTTTCGGTATTTTCCCTGTAGCGAATCCTTCGAGTGTAATGGGATGGAGAATTAAAATGGATTTATACGAAAAACTGGTCAATAAAGAAGAGAAGCTGGCACTGGTCGGCCTTGGTTACGTAGGTATGCCGATCGCCGTTGCCTTTGCCAAAAAGATCAATGTCATTGGCTTTGATTTTAACAAAGAGAAGATTGAAAAATATAAGAGCGGCATCGATCCCACCAATGAGGTGGGTGATGAGGCTGTAAAGGAATCTACGGTGGAATTCACATCGGATCCTGCGAGCCTGAAGGATGCAAAGTTCATCATCGTCGCCGTTCCTACGCCGGTCAATGATGACCATACACCGGATCTGACACCGGTGGAGGGCGCGAGCCGCTTCGTCGGACAGAATCTGACAAAAGGGACGATCGTTGTTTTTGAATCCACGGTTTACCCTGGCGTGACGGAGGAGACCTGCATTCCGATCATCGAGAAGGAATCGGGCCTTAAGTGCGGTACAGACTGGAAGATCGGCTACTCTCCGGAGCGCATCAATCCCGGGGATAAGGTGCATCGCCTGAATACGATTAAGAAGATTGTCTCCGGTATGGACGAGGAGTCCCTGGATACGATTGCCAAGGTCTATGAGCTGGTGGTGGATGCCGGTGTACACCGCGCAGAGTCCATTCAGGTGGCGGAGGCCGCAAAGGTTATTGAGAACAGCCAAAGAGACATTAACATTGCCTTCATGAACGAGCTGTCCATCATTTTCCACAAGATGGGAATCGACACGAAGGCTGTTCTGGAGGCCGCAGGCACCAAGTGGAATTTCCTGAATTTCCGTCCGGGCCTTGTCGGCGGACACTGCATCGGTATTGATCCGTATTATCTGACCTACCGTGCCGAGCAGTTCGGATATCATTCCCAGATCATTCTCTCCGGCCGCCGGATCAACGACGATATGGGCAAATACTGCGCAGAGAGCCTTGTAAAGCTCCTCATCCGCAACGACCTGCCGGTTAAGAATGCAAAGGTTGCCATTCTGGGCTTTACCTTTAAGGAGAACTGCCCGGATACCCGCAACAGCAAGATCATCGACATTTACCGCGAGCTGCAGGAATACGGCATCACACCGGTTGTCGTGGATCCGCAGGCTGATGCCGAGGAGGCCAGAAAGCTCTATGGCATCGAGTTCCAGACCATGGATGCCGTGAAGGATATGGATGCCGTGATGATCGCAGTCAAGCACACCGATTTCGAGAGCTACACGGCAGAGGACATTGCCGGCTTCTACAATCCGGAGCATCAGGCGAAGGTCTTTGTGGATCTCAAGGGAATGTATGACAAGAAAGACTATCCGGCTCCCGCATGGGATTACTGGAGACTGTAAAAATGACAAATGAAGTTCTGATCACGATCCGAGGTTATGAATATGCAGACGGCTCCTGGCAGGAGCCGGTCGTTACGAGTGCCCGCGGGAAGTATATCTTCCGCAGCGGGCACCATTTTATATCTTACGAAGAGGAGCTGCCGGAGGGCGGCGGCAATACGAAGAATCTGATCAAGTGCGGCCCGGGGTACCTTTGCGTTACGAGGAAGGGCGCCTTGTCCTCCCGCATGGAGATGGACAAGAGGAAGCGCAGCCTTGCGGTATACGATACGCCGATGGGACTGCTCGAATTCGAGCTGGAGGCAGGACACCTTACATTAGAAGAAACGGCGGACCGCCTGGAGCTGCGGGCGGTATATTCCCTGTATGCCAGAGGCGAGGAGACAGACCCTCTGCAAAAGCGCAAGATCGAGCTGGCCGTGACAACGGCGCCGATACCTGCGACAGTGCCGGATCATGATGGGTAGGAGAGAACGATTTGAGTAAAGAGCGCGGGACGGGATCAAATAACAGAAAAGAGGGTCAGGAGTCGTGCCTGCAATCCCGGAAGCCGATTCGGGTTCTGCACATCGTGGGAGCCATGTACCCCGGCGGAATGGAGAACTTTATCATGAATCTGTATCGTCACATCGACCGGGAGCAGATTCAGTTTGATTTCATCGTCCATTTAAAAAGAGAAAACGACCTCTGTCAGGAGATCGAAGGGCTGGGCGGTCGTGTTTATCTGCTGCCGAGGCTGACGAGAAAGCCGGCAGAGAACCTCCGTGAGATTCAGCGCCTTGTCCGGCAAAACAACTACCGCGTGGTCATTCGTCATACGGCGAATGCACTGGTGGCACCACAACTCCTGGCGGCCAAAAGGGCCGGGGCGGTGACGATCTGTCATTCCCACAATGAGACAGATCCGCAGGTGCGACTGCACCAGATCGGCCGTCTCCTGATGCGCAGGGCCGCAGATGTGCGCCTTGCCTGCTCCGAAAAGGCCGGCCGGTGGATGTACGGGAATCAGGATTTTCAGATCATTCACAATGCCATTGACATCGATGCGTTCCAGTATAGTTCCGAAAAGGCATCAGGGATCCGCAGGGAATTCCACCTGGAAGGGAAACATGTCTACGGACACATTGCCAACTTTATTACATCCAAAAATCATGAATATCTGCTGAAGATTTACCGCGCGATTGTCGACCTGGATCCGAAGGCGGTGTGCTGTTGCCTGGGGGAGGGAGACCTGCGACCGGCCATTGAACAGCAGATTCAGGAGCTGGGACTGCAGGAGCATGTCGTTCTGACCGGAATCCGCAAGGACGTAGCGGATTTCATGTCAGCAATGGATGTGTTGATCTTTCCTTCGAAATTCGAGGGTCTGCCGCTCACGCTGATCGAGGCACAGGCTGCAGGCCTGCCGTCCTTGATTTCGGATACCATTACGAAGGATGTCATTGTGACAGAGGACCTGGTGGAGCAGTTCTCCATCGAAGTCGATCCCATGATCTGGGCAAGGCGCGCCGTAGAGCTGGCAGCGGTTGAAGGCGCAAAGAAGACCGCATCCGAAAGCACTCAGTCGGAACGAAACAACAGACAACCGGATTCGACGTTGCAGCATGGTAATGCAACTCGCACCTGCCAGAAAGAGCGCATTGCAGCAGCAGGCTACGACATCGAAGAGTTGAGCCGCTGGTACCAGGAATTCCTGCTGGAGCTGAGCAATAAAAAACAGGAAGCACACAAAAACGACCGCCGTTAAACAATCCCCAACAAAGATTAGAACGATGGCCGTTTTGTCTTAATGATTCGGGGGCTAGCCGTCTATCGGTAGCACCTTTTATGTCAAGATAATAACGTGTATGCGGCATGGATTCAATCGCATAATCGTTCGAGCCTGACATCTCAAGGCGGATATCATAGAGTATGATTACTACAAAAGAGCAATTGCACAATACCTTGCAAATCGAGGCGAAGGTCTACGGGTACCGCTGGTACTATCGCCTTCCGTTTCGGTTGACAGAGGGGCAGATTCTGTACCAGCATGCAAGGCGCCTTCGCCTTGCAGAATATGCGATGAATACAGGCAAATGGAACCGGCACTACCACCTGCTGCGGCTCCTTCGCATCCAGACCAGATACGCGCTGTCAATTCCTCTGAATGTGATGGGAGAAGGGTTCTCCATTTCCCATCTGGGACCTGTTATCATCAATGCCGGCAGCACGATTGGAAAGAACTGCCGGATTCATCCCGGCGTTTGCGTGGGAGCAAACGGAGGGAATCCGCCAAGGATTGGAGACAATGTCTATCTGGGACCGGGAGCTAAGGTGTTCGGAGACATTGAGCTGGCCGATGACATCATGGTCGGCGCGAATGCCGTCGTCAACCACAGCTGCCTGACCAGGGGAGCGCATCTGGTGGGCGTACCGGCTCACGAGATAAAATAAGACGTGTAGCTGTGATCACAAAGGTTCTGTCCACACATCAGCCAGGACCCGCTGATGGCTGGCGTGTAGACAGTAATTATGCAGCTGCAATCAAAATTTTTGGGGTTTCCTGGTTGTCAGCAGAGTACATACAGAGAGGATAAGGAGTTATGAGAGACATCAAAACCGTACACATCGTAGGAATGGGGGCCCTTGGTCTGTTATTCGGGGCACCGATTGCAGAGTATCTGGGGAGTGAACAGCCGGTGTACCTGATGAATGAGGACCGTGTTGCACGCCACTCCAAAGAGACCTGGACCATCAATGAAAGGGAGATTCACCCTGTCATGCAGACACCGGAAACTGCCGGCGCAAAGGGAACGGCAGACCTCATCCTGGTCGGAGTCAAATACCCAGGCCTTCAGGATGCGCTGGACCTTGTGGGACCATCTGTTGGAGAGGATACGATCATCATTTCCATGATGAACGGCATCGACAGTGAGGAGATTCTGGGAGAGCGCTTTGGGGAGGAAAAGGTGGTGTATGCCATTGCCCAGGGAATGGATGCGCAGCGGTACGGATCGGCGCTGAGCTACACGCAGCCGGGCAAGCTCCATCTCGGTGTTCCGGCAGCAGGAGAGGATGCAGCATCACAGGAGATTTATACGAAGAGGATGGAGAGACTGGAGACGGTTTGCCGTTTTTTTGATGCAGCAAAGGTGCCGTATATCCGGGAAGAGGACATTCTCTATCGCCAGTGGAGCAAATTCATGCTGAATGTTGGCTGCAACCAGGCCTGCATGGTGTATGACGCACCCTACGGAAAGGCGTTGGAGCACGGGAGCGAGGCGTTTGCCATGATGGTAGGCGGCATGCGCGAGGTGTGCGCAGTAGCCCAGGCCAAGGGAATTCAGATAGGTGAAAAGGAGATCTCAGAATACATTGAGCTGGAGCATCACCTCAATCCCAATGCCATTCCGTCCATGGGGCAGGATCGCAGACAGCGGCACTATTCCGAGGTGGAGATGTTCGCAGGGATTATGATCCGTATGGGGAAAGAACTGGGCATTGAGGTGCCGGTCAATGAATTCCTGTACCGCAGAGTAAAGGAAATCGAGGCAGAGTACTGATTTAATGTGCTCGCGACGGCCCGAGGAAGGGCCGGCAAAATGCCTGGGCTTGGGGACACCGCGCAGGCTGCTGTGTGAATGATGTAAATGATAACGCACGGATTTGACATTAGAGAGTAACGTTTGGACATGGACTGGCGACCGCGCAGGGAGTATTGTTGAGTGGCGATCGATCCTTGCAGGAAGTGATGTATCAGAGACGAGAGTCTTTGCAGATAAATGCAGCAGCTGCATAGAGTTTCCTATGGTTATGGAAGAGGATCGATGGTTATACAGGGGTTATATTAGAGAAGGGGAAAGGAGCAGAAAATGACATTGCAGACAACAGAAGATGCTGTCCTTGCGCTGACGGCGTACGGCGTTTCGAAGGGACTGATCACGACAGAGGACCGCTATTATGCGGCAAACCTTCTGATGGACGAGATGAAGGCGGAGGGGTCGTCGGATTTTGGCCAGGGTGAGCTGCCTAATGAAGAGGAGCTGCCGGCACTCGAAGAGATCCTTGGCTTTTTGCTGAAGGATGCTGTAGAGCGCGGCGTGATCGAGGACGGCATTGCCAGCAGGGACCTGTTCGATACAAAGCTCATGGGCTGCATTACCCCCAGACCCTCCGAGGTTCTGCGTGTATTCGACAAGGAGTATGAAAAGAGCCCGGAGTCTGCCACGAACTATTTTTATAAGCTCTCCTGTGACAGTGATTACATCCGGACCTATCGCATCAAAAAGGATCGCAAGTGGGTGACCAAAACCCGCTACGGCGAGCTGGATATCACGATCAACCTCTCCAAGCCGGAGAAGGATCCCAAGGCCATCGCAGCGGCTTTAAAGAGCCAGAAGGCTCAGTATCCCAAGTGCCTTCTGTGCCCGCAGAATATGGGCTATGCCGGGCGTCTCGATCATCCGGCCAGACAGACCATTCGTCTGATTCCTTTGGAGCTGGCCGGCAAGCGCTGGTACATGCAGTACAGCCCCTATGTATATTACAACGAGCACTGCATCGTGCTGTCCGGCGAGCATGTCCCGATGAAGATCGAGCATGACACCTTCGTTCGCCTGATGCAGTTCATCAAGATTTTCCCGCATTACACCATTGGCTCGAATGCGGACCTTCCGATCGTTGGAGGATCTATCCTGACCCACGAGCATTTCCAGGGTGGACGTTATACGTTTGCCATGGAGCGCGCAGGTATCCGTGAGAAAATAACGATTCCGGGCTACGAGGACATCGATGCCGGCATTGTTGAGTGGCCGATGTCTGTCATTCGTCTGGACGGTGAGGATCCGGAGCGGTTGGTTGAGCTTGCTGACAAGATTCTGGAAACCTGGAGAGGCTACAGCGACCCTGAGGCTGATATTCTGGCCGAAACAGACGGAACGCCGCACAACACCATCACGCCGATTGCCAGAATGAGAGACGGACAGTTCGAGCTCGATCTCGTCCTTCGCAACAACCGAACGACAGAGGAATATCCGCTGGGAATCTTCCATCCGCATCAGGACCTGCATCACATCAAAAAGGAGAACATCGGCCTGATTGAAGTGATGGGACTTGCGGTCCTTCCGGCAAGACTGCTGAAGGAAATGGAAACGCTGAAAACCTTGATTTTACAGGGAAAAGACCCTGCCGGCGAGCCCGAAACGGCTGCTCATGGAGACTGGATCCACGGCATCCTGGAAGCCCATCCGGAGTACAATTCTTCTAATATAAAAGCGACCGTTGACAAGGCCGGAGAGACCGCTGCAGCAGATGCCATCGAGACCCTTTTAGAGGAAGAAATTGGCCTCGTTTTTGCAAGGGTTTTAGAGGACGCAGGCGTCTATAAAACCACCGAAGAAGGAAAGAAAGCGTTCCTGAGATTCGTAGCTTCATTGAGCTGAAAATGCTGATTTTGTCAGAATCTTTCTGAACAAAGATGCTAATGTTGTAATTAAGAGACACCTCTGCCGGAGATGGGCAGAGGTGTTTTTTTTCTCAGTTCACAGGCTGGCCGGAAGCGTCCCTGCAGTGAACATCTCCGCCAGGACCCGCTTCCGGCCAGCCTGTGTGCGGAGGTAATATTTTGCACCTTTGTGACACTGTGGAAATTAAAATTTGACAAAAATGAAATAATTTTGTAATATCTCCCCTCGAACGGCAAACAGAACGAAAGGAGAGTACCGTTTGAGGTTAAATTTATTCCGTAATTCGATGACAGTTATTCTCGGTGCAGCAGCGCTGAGCTTTGCCGCAGGATGTCCCGGAACCGTGATGGAGGTTTCTGCCGCAGAGGCAGGCACTCTGGAAACTGCGAGCATGGATTCTGCCAAAGCGGCAGCGGATGTGGAGACCACAGAGGAATCCGCAGCAGAAGACAGCACAGAGATTGAGGCGAATGAGAAGAATGGCAGCGCAGCAGAAATGGCGCGGCTTGGCTTGGATGCAACGGTTGAGGTGACAGAGGCCGAAGAGACCGAGACTGTCGAAGAGGCAGATATGGAACTCATCATGAGCGATCCGGATCTGTTCGAGCAATATTATCAGCAGCTGATGGCACAGGTGGAAGAGCTGCAGCGCCAGGCCGAGGAGGAAGCCAGAAAGGCCGAGGAGGCCCGGGGGGACCTGGCCAGCCAGACGAAGAGCAGTTCCTGGAACGGAGCGGTTCTTAGCAGAATCCGCGGCATTGTTACCGGACCCAATGGCAGGGAGACCTATTACAACCTTAACATGAGCAAGGTCGTGGCCAATCTCAAAAAGGCCGGCTATGAAGGTGAGTACTGGGTTCGCAACGATGGCGTTAAGATGTTCGGTGATTACATTATGGTGGCAGCCAATTATTCCAGGTATCACTACGGCAGCATCGTCGAGACGAGCCTTGGAACCGGAATAGTATGTGATACCGGAGCATTCGCCAAAACAACGAGAGTTACCTTTGATATTGCAACAAACTGGCGCTGAATCTGAGAAAGAAACGGATTCAGACCGCATTTTCCGAAAGATAGGTATTTGGCCAAAAATTGCGGTCCATCTGTCAAAACGGAGCAAAAGAGTTTTCCGGAAACGGAAAACTCTTTTTTTTTATTGGCATGAGTGGTAGAGTACAGGATGTTCGGGTATTTTGTGAAAATGTTAACAGGTTCCCGGCGAGTAGAAAGCGAGGGTATAGATCATGTTGGAGATGGCTGCAGAGCTGAAGGAGAGACTGAACGTCGATGTCGTATTTACGATTCCGATCTTTGGCGGTCTTGATGTAGTAGAGTCGGTTGTGGTCAGCTGGGTCGTTATAGCGATTCTGGTGGCGTTGTCGATTTTCCTGACCAGGGGGATGAAGGTTTGGAATCCGGGAAAACGGCAGGTGATTGCAGAGACCATTGTTACCTTCCTGGATAATCTGACCATTGAGATGCTGGGAGAAGAGGCGAAGGAATACAGCCAGTACATTGCAACGGTGCTGTTGTTCATTGGATTGTCCAATATTATGGGACTTCTGGGAATGAAGCCGCCGACCAAGGATCTGGATGTTACCGTTGCGCTGGCTGTTATGAGCATTGTTCTGATTGAGGCGGCAGGAATCCGCAGCAAGGGCTTTGGCGGATGGATCAAGAGCTTTACCATGCCGATTGCCATTGTTACCCCGATCAACATTCTGGAGATTTTCATCCGGCCGTTATCCTTGTGCATGCGACTGTTCGGTAATGTCCTGGGCGCATTCGTTATCATGGAGATCATCGAGCAGATCCTTCCTGTTGGACTGCCACTGGTATTCAGCCTGTATTTTGACATCTTTGATGGATTCATTCAGGCATATGTATTCGTTTTCCTGACTTCGCTCTTCATTGCAGAGGCCGCTGAGCCGCTGCCGCCGGCAGAGCCCAAGCCGAAAAAGATCAGGAAGAATTCGAAAAAGGCCATCCCTGCCAATGTAGTTCCTGAGGAGTAACAGGATTCGGCAGTCAGAAATATGGCACAGTTGTTCAGGCAACATTGCTGTTTACAGCGCCTGTCGGGATTCGTGGATTCATCTGGGACGGCAGACAATGAACGGCGATCTTTACAAAAACGCAGACAGTTATTTCACACAATCAGGAGGAAAGAATTATGAAGGCAATTGGAGCAGGAATCGCAGCACTGGCCTGCATTGGTGCAGGTATTGGTATCGGAATCGCAACAGCACACGCTGTAGATGCGATCGCAAGACAGCCGGAGGCAGACTCCAAGATCATGAAGAACCTGCTGCTGGGTTCTGCACTGGCAGAGGCAACCGCTATTTACGGATTCGTTCTGGGTATCCTCGTTCTGTTCATGGCATAAGGAGTCGTACAAATGTTACGTTATGATATCAACATTCTCTGGACCATTCTCAACCTTTTGATCCTGTATGCATTGCTCCGGATCTTCCTTTTCAAGCCGGTGCATGACATCCTGGACAAGAGAAAGGCTGATGTGGCTGCACAGCTGCAGAAGGCACAGGACACCAATGCAGAGGCAGAGGCGATCAAGAGCCAGTATGAAGAGAATCTTCAGAAGGTTGCAGAGGAAAATGCAAAGAGCATTGCAGAGGCTAAGGCTAAGGCAAACGTGGAGTATGACCGCATTGTGGCAGATGCAGGGCAGCGCGCCGAGGGTATTGTGACCGCGGCCAGAGAAAAGGCCAGAATCGCAGCAGAGCAGGAACGTCAAAGAGCCGAGAACGACATTGCAGACATGCTCAAAAATGTGGCACATGAGCAGGCGGCGAATGCAGATGACAGCGAGCTGTATGACCAGTTCCTGAAGGAAACCGGCAGCAAGAAGAACTAACACGTCATTCGAATGGCGGTGCAAAAGCTGCCGCGATGACGCAGATGATGTGCAGCAAGGTTTAACGAAAGACAAACTATGAGTACAAATCAGAAGGTAAAAGCCATCCTTCGCTGTGTGACACAGCCGGATGCGCAGCAGCAGGAAGGATTTCAGAGCTTCCTGGCAAAACAGTATCAAACAGCTGCCTCAGAGGTGGAGCTGGAGATTCAGCTGGACCCTTCCATTGGAGGCGGTTTTATTCTGAGCATCGGCAGTGAGGAATATGACTGGAGCGTTAACGGACGTGCCAGACAGATTGCAAACCGTATCGATGCAGCCCTCGCAGAGCGGGATGTACCTGCAAGGGATCCTGCAATGATCCCAGTGGAAGAGGCGGGGGATCACGGTATTATGTCAATCCTGCGCACTGCAGCCGACGATTTTCGCGTAGAGGCGCAAAAGTCAGAGGTTGGAACGGTTCTGACCGCAGGTGACGGCATCGTCACGATCGACGGCCTCGAGCACGTTATGTACGGAGAGATCCTCCTTTTTGATAACGGCGTAAAGGGCATGGTACAGAATATTGAGGCCGACTCCATTGGCGCCATCCTTTTCGACGAGGCCGGAACAATCGGAGAAGGCACCAAGGTTGTCGGAACCGGCAAAAAAGCCGGCATCCCGGTAGGTGATGAATACTTAGGACGCGTCGTCAACGCATTGGGAGCACCCATTGACGGAGGTCCTGCGATCCCGGAGAGAGGGTTCCGCAGCATTGAGCAGCCGGCCCCGAGCATTGTCGACCGTCAGCCGGTCAATGTTCCTCTGGAGACAGGAATCCTTGCCATTGACTCTATGTTCCCGATCGGCCGCGGACAGCGTGAGCTGATCATCGGTGACCGTCAGACTGGTAAGACCTCGATTGCACTGGACACCATTCTGAATCAGAAGGACCGAGATTGCCTTTGCGTTTATGTGGCCATCGGCCAGAAGGCATCGACCATTGCAACGCTGGTGGAGACACTCCGCCGTCATGAGGCAATGGAGTACACGATTGTTGTCAGCTCGACAGCTGCCGATCCGGCACCTCTTCAGTACATTGCACCGTATGCTGCAACCTCTCTTGCAGAGTATTTCATGCACAAGGGTAAGGATGTTCTGATCGTCTATGATGATCTGTCCAAACATGCCGTTGCCTACCGTGCGTTGTCGCTCCTTTTGGGCAGGAGCCCGGGACGTGAGGCATATCCTGGTGACGTATTCTACCTGCATTCAAGACTTCTGGAGCGTTCCGCAAGACTCTCCAAGGCACTTGGCGGCGGTTCCATTACGGCGCTTCCGATCATTGAGACACAGGACGGCGATGTGTCAGCCTACATTCCGACCAACGTCATCTCTATCACGGATGGTCAGATCTTCCTTGAAAGTGACCTGTTCGCTTCCGGACAGCGTCCCGCTGTCAACGTCGGTCTGTCGGTATCCCGTGTCGGCGGCGCAGCTCAGACAAAGGCCATGAAGAAGGCAACCGGATCACTTCGTATCGATCTGGCGCAGTTCCGTGAGATGGAAGTCTTCACACAGTTCTCGTCCGATCTGGACGAGGCAACGACGAACCAGCTGCTGCAGGGCAAGGTCCTGATGGCTATGCTCAAACAGCCTCTGGAGCATCCGAAGTCTCCTGTTCAGGAGGTGATCACCCTGTGGGCTGCGCAGAACCGCAGATTCCTGCATGTAGAGCCTGCCAAGATTGGGACGTACTGCGAGGACCTGTTCCGCTGGATTAAGGAAAACCACGAAGAGCTCCTGAGCCAGATTGAGCAGACAGGCAAGCTCGATGAGGATCTGCAGCAGCACCTCCTTGCCGCAGTGGATGAGTTCCAGGCGAAAGTGGGCTGATTCCTTCTGCGCGAACAGTTACGTTTTTATAATGTGTAACTGCACCGCAGCGTTTTTATTGGGAACGGGGAGATATTGATTTCATCTGCACGTTCCGTAAAAAACGACCGGTGCGATCAGAGGAAGAAAAAGAATGGGTTCTATTCGAGAAACAAGAGATCGCATTGCCAGTGTACAGAATACGCTGAAGATCACCAATGCAATGTATATGATCTCTTCGACGAAACTGAATAATGCGAAACGAGCCCTGGCTGCAACGGAACCGTATTTTTACTCTCTGCAGTCCATGCTGCAAAGAGTCGTTCGACACCTTCCGGCAGAGTGCACGCACCCCTATATCGATGACAGAACCGGCAAGGAAGAAGTGGACCGGCGCCGTGCCATCATCTGCGTCACAGCCGACAAGGGCCTTGCCGGGGCCTACAATCACAATATTGTGAAAATGACAGAAGAGGGCCTTCGGCCTGATTCGAATGACATGCTGTTCGTTGTTGGTGAGTTCGGTCGTCATTATTTTGAATCCCGTCATATTAAGATTGACGGTGAGTTTCATTACACGGCACAAAAGCCAACACTCTCCAGAGCCAGACAGATCAGTTCCTATATGCTGGATCTTTTCGGTAAAGATGAAGTGGATGAGGTCTATATTATTTTTACCAGAATGAAGAATTCAGTGGAGTTCGTGCCGGAGGTGATGCAGCTGCTGCCGCTGGTTCGTTTGAACGGCGGGCTGTTCCGGAGTCTGGGCGGCGTTCACCGCGAGGATTTTGCGATGGAGCCGAGCCCGGAGGTGCTGCTGGATAATATCATTCCGGATTTTGTATCGGGTTACATCTTTTCTGCATTGGTTGAGTCCTATGCATCGGAACATTCGGCGAGAATGCAGGCGATGGATGCGGCCAACAAATCCGGACAACAGCTCGTACAGGAACTGTCGATTCAATATAACCGTCAGCGTCAGGGACAGATTACGCAGGAGATTACAGAAATTGCGGCCGGCGCTAAGGCAAGAGCCAGACAGCAGCAAAAGGCCAAAGAGGCCGCGAGAAGGCGGCTTCTGGAGGCACAGAGTCAGTAAGACAGGTCATCACGGCAGCTCCTCTTTTCAGACGCATAGCGATTTTCTGCAGGAAAACCTCGATGCGGGTACGAAATCGTTACGGTATTGTTTTCTGTGACAGATGTGAGATGGTGGTGATCAGATGGAGGTATCGATGCAAATCGGTAAGATTGTACAGGTCATGGGACCTGTTGTAGACGTACAATTTGATGAGAAGCCGCTTCCTATCATCAATACAGCTCTTCAGGTAGACAACCACGGCGAAAAGGTCGTCATGGAGGTGGCACAGCATATCGGCGGCAATATGGTTCGCTGCATCATGCTCTCTGCCAGTGAGGGCTTGCAGAAGGATATGCCTGTGATGTCCGAAGGACATGGCATTTCCGTTCCCGTTGGAAAGGGAACCCTGGGCCGGTTGTTCAACGTTCTGGGCGATGCCATTGATGAGAAGGGACCGGTAGAGGGAGATCGCTGGGAGATTCACAGAAAGCCCCCGAAGTTCACAGACCAGAGTCCGGTACAGGAGATTCTGGAAACCGGTATCAAGGTTATCGATCTGATTGCCCCCTACGCAAAGGGCGGTAAGGTCGGACTGTTCGGCGGCGCCGGCGTTGGTAAGACGGTGCTGATTCAGGAGCTGATCCACAACGTAGCGACCGAGCACGGCGGATATTCAATCTTTACCGGTGTCGGAGAGCGTTCCCGTGAAGGAAATGACCTTTGGAGCGAGATGACCGAGTCCGGTGTTATCAAGAATACCGCCCTGGTATTCGGGCAGATGAATGAGCCGCCGGGATCCCGTATGCGCGTTGCGGAAACAGGCCTGACCATGGCTGAGTATTTCCGTGATGTGGAGCACAAGGACGTATTGCTCTTTATCGACAATATCTTCCGTTTCGTGCAGGCAGGCTCCGAGGTATCCGCTCTTCTGGGACGCATGCCCTCAGCCGTAGGTTATCAGCCGACGCTGGCAACCGAAATGGGAGCCCTTCAGGAGCGAATTGCCTCCACAAAGAACGGATCCGTTACCTCCGTACAGGCCGTCTATGTGCCGGCCGATGATCTGACAGATCCGGCTCCTGCAACCACCTTTGCACACCTGGATGCCACCACGGTTCTGTCCCGTAAGGTTGTAGAGCAGGGTATCTATCCTGCCGTGGATCCGTTGGAGTCCTCCTCCCGTATTCTGGAGGAGAGCGTTGTCGGCAAGAGGCATTATGAGACCGCTCAGTCCGTTCTGCAGGCACTGCAGAAATACAAGGAGCTCCAGGATATCATTGCCATCCTTGGTATGGAAGAGCTCTCTGATGAGGACAAACAGACGGTCTACCGCGCCAGAAAGATTCGTAATTTCCTGTCTCAGCCGTTCTCGGTTGCAGAGCAGTTCACCGGCATTCCCGGTCAGTACGTTCCGCTCGAGAAGACGATTGACAGTTTCCAGGCAATCCTTGGCGGTGAGGCAGATCAGTATCCGGAAAGTGCGTTCTTTAACTGCGGCACCATCGATGACGTGGTCAGAAAGGCAAAGGCAGAGCAGGCCTGATTCAGCCGGAAGGTAAGAGGTAAGAAATGGCAGAATCCAGTCAGTTTTATTTGCATTTGATTGCTGCAGAAAAAGTATTCTATGAAGGCTATGTTCAGTGTCTGATCATCAGTACCGTGGACGGACAGACCTCCTTTCTGGCCCACCACTGCCAGAGCATGGTGGCCGTGAGTGCAGGGCCTTTGTCCATTAAAAAGCCGGACGGCACATGGATTCATGTGGTAGCGGGCTTTGGGTCCATGGTCTTTGCCAATAACCGTGCAACAGTTCTGGTGGAAACGTGTGAGACACCGGAGGAGCTGGATGTGCGCCGTGCCGAAGAGGCCTTAGAGCGCGCCAAAGAGCGTATGCGTCAGCATCAGAGCATGCGTGAATATCACATGACGCAGGCAGCCATGGCAAGAGCACTGTCACGACTGAAATTCAAGGATAAGGTCTGAGAACGAATCAGCGGTGTGATTCCGCAATCCTCAAAACGCCTCATGAGAGCAAGCTCTCATGAGGCGTTTTGGAGCTTTTGGCCCTGGTATCATTATACATTTGTTGTATCATAAAGCTGCTTCGATTATAATCAGTAGCAACTCTGAGAGAACAGCAACGTAATTTCGAAAGGACATTTGTGTTTTATCATTCCTTATTTCATACCATCACACAGCAAGAACATGCGCAGATCTTCCGAGACGGCAAGATGCGTTGTTCGCTGTCGGTCCTGGCAGGCAGAGCGGCAGCACTTCTTCTGACTGGCACGCTTGCCTTCAGCGGGAATCTGAACGTCTATGCTGCCGGGAACAGCAAAACAAAAACGACCACGGCCACAGCTGCAGCAGACAGCAATACCAAGACCGGCAAGAGCAGCTCAAAAGCTACGACCAAGGACAGTTCCGGATCATCCGCCGGCAGCTCAAAGGGCACCGAGAAGAGCAGCACAAAGAACAGCACAAAGGACGCGGCAACGAGCAGTAAAAAGGGCAGTTCGTCCGGCAGTAAGAAAACAGGAACCGGCAGCTCTTCGAAAAAAAGCGCTTCCAATTCGAACTCTTCCAATACGAGTTTCTCCAATTCGAGCGGTTCCCGAACGGGATCCTCAAAGTCAACTTCATCCGGGACAACTGCAGCAAAGACGTCGCAGACAGCGGTGCCCTCTGCAACGCAGGTAAATACATCTGTTGCAGCCCTTACGCTGGCAGACGATGCGACCGCAGATACAGTCCAGCAGGGACTTTTTGGTGTGATTAATACGGATCGAACCCAGATCATTGATTACAGCGGCGTTGCCGCCACAGAAACCGGCATTCGCTACCTGAGCATGGCAGGCGGCCAGGAACGGGCCAGTGTGTGGAACATTGCCTACCAGCTGCCGGCAGGAACCAAGGCGGACGGAACGCAGACGATGGCAGTCAACATGACCTTAAAGGATATCATGGCCGGGAGGACCCTTCGGGACGGCGAGAGCCTGCAGGCTTACTATGATCCGGGGAACGGGATTTACTACCGGGTTCCCATGGCAACAGCCGGCGGAGCCGTTTCAATGACGTTGCCGATTCTGACAGCCGGCGACCAGCAATATCTGATTGTTGTGATTGTCAGCGGCTCCTGGAGAGCGGGCTCCGGATATGACTACCTTGCCATCGGCAACAGCATTACCATGCATCCGAGGCAGAGCTACTGGCCGGATGCCATGGGAATGGGAGCAACCAAACCGCAAAATGACTACTATCACATTGTGTCCTCGTACCTTAACGCGACGGCGAACTACATGGGGAAAAGCTACAACAGCGCCGCACTGAATTATGCAATCTGGGAGATCAGCTACGGAACAAGATCAAATGTCCTGTACATTCTGGATCCGTATCTGTCGGAGGATCTCGAGCTGGTGACGATTCAGCTCGGCGAAAATGCAATTCCGGATGCAGCCGGCTTTGCCGCAGACCTGCCAAAGCTCATTGAATATATTCAGAAAAAGGCACCGAACGCACAGATCATATTGGTCGGCAATTTCTGGAACGACGCCGTCGAAACAACGGCCAAGCTCCAATGTGCTGCCGCCTACGGCCTTGCCTATGCCGACCTTTCTGCCATTTCGGTGGATCCGTATGTGACAGATACCAGCTCACCTTATGTATTCGGAAATGAGCTTGCCTACGATGCCAACGGCGTGGGACACACCTGCGAAAAGGATGCTGTGAAGCTCCATCCGAACAACGCAGGCATGCAGGCCATCGCCGCCAGCGTGCTGAAGGCAATGGGACATTAAGATTACGGATTGTCCTGTCAGGACGCAACAGTAAATTTAATGTCTGCAGAAAGGAGTACAGCATGGATTTTCGCTCACTTAAGTATTTCACCGTGGTTGCGCAGGAGCTGAATTTTACCCGGGCTGCGGAGAAGCTCAATATGAGTCAGCCCCCTTTGTCGAACCAGATCAAGGCGCTCGAGGAGGATCTTGGCGTACAGCTCTTTATCCGCGGAAAGCGTCATCTGCAGCTGACAGAGGCGGGGAGCCTTTTGCTGCACCGGACGAACCAAATGCTCTCTTTGGCGGACAAGACCAGGGCAGACCTGGCCCATATGGAGAGCGGTCTTTCCGGAACCATCTCCCTTGGCATGGTTGAGGGACGTGCGCCGTATATTGCGGCCAGATTCATTGCGGGTTTTCGTGAAGAATATCCGATGGTGAAATACCAGATGTGGAACGGCAGCTCGGATGATGTCCTGGAGCATCTGGCAAGAGGCCTGTCGGATCTTGCTGTCATCGCATATCCGTTTGACAACGAGCACCTGAACAGCATTGTCATCGGCAAGGAGCCCTGGATTGCGATTATTCCCAAGGATCACCCACTGGCCAAAGAGGAGGGCAATGAAGTGACGCTCGCCCAGCTGGCAGACTATCCCTTGATTGTTCCCAGACGGAGCTCCCGCATCGAAGCCATTGTCAAATGGTTCGACGGCATCGGCAGAGAGCCGGATATTATCTGCGAGATGTCCAACTATATTGATGCTGTGGCCCTGACCGAGCAGAACGTCGGTATCAGCATCTTCCCCCAGACGACCTACACACCCAATATCCACGTGGTATCCAAGGTAATCACGAACCCTGCTAAATACGTCGAATACGTTCTGGTCTGGCCCAAGGATCAGCGCCTGAGCTCCCTTGTGCAGGAATTCCTGAACTATGTATCCGACTTTATGGAGGAAGACCGCATCCACACGAAACGCTTCCAGGTCAAGGAAAGCGAATTCATCATCCCGGAAGGCGCCGAGATCCTGTGACCGGACGCCCTCCTGACACCTTTTTCGAAAGATTTCCCACCTTGAAAATGTCCCTGTGTCGCTTAGAATGAGGGTAACTGCTGCAGATTGCAATCTGCGCAGCGCCGTTATCGATTAAGATCTGTTCAGGAAGGGGTTATTTGCATGAAGAAATGGGGAAGATCGACATATCTGCCGGGTTTGCCGCTTTACGGCAATACCAGAGTTACTGCATCGAAGGAGCATATTCAGCTGTCCAAAGATGCCGCCAAGGAAGGCATGGTCCTTTTGAAAAATAACGACATCGTCCTGCCACTGCCGCAGGGCACGATGGCAGCACTTTTCGGAAAGGGAATCTTTGATTACGTCAAGGGCGGCGGCGGCTCCGGTGATGTGACAGTTCCGTATGTTAAAAATCTGTATGACGGTTTTCTGGAACATAAGGATCGGATCACCATTCATGAAAAGACAGCAGACTACTATCGCAGCTATGTCGACAAGCTCTATAAAGAGGGCGGAATCCCCGGCATGATTCCGGAGGCAGAGCTCCCGGATGAGCTGGTGCAGGAGGCAGCAGCGGTCTGCGATACCGCGATCATTACGATCAGCCGTTTTTCGGGCGAAGGGTGGGATCGCAAGTCTGAGCTGGGAGCTCCCGGGGAGAATGTCTGCGATGACAAGAGACTCATGGACCTGCAGAATCGTATTTTTGCAAAGAGCGACTTTTATCTGACACCGCAGGAAGAGGAGATGATCGGCAAGGTCACGAAGGCCTTTGACCGTGTGGTTGTCGTTATGAATGTCGGCGGCATGGTAGCCACCAAATGGTTTGCAGAAAATGATGCCATCCAGAGCGTTCTCATGGCATGGCAGGGCGGTATGGAAGGCGGCCCTGCAGCGGCGGAGCTGCTCCTTGGAATCGGGACGCCTTCGGGCAAGCTCTCCGACACCTTTGCAGAGCGCCTGGAGGATTACCCCTCCACCGCAGGCTTCCATGAGTCCGGCAGTTACGTGGATTATACCGAAGACATCTATGTGGGCTATCGTTATTTTGAAACGCTGCCCGAGGCTTTTGAAAAGGTGGTCTATCCCTTCGGCTACGGTCTGTCCTATACAACCTTTGAGATCAGGGATGTGAGAGCAGAGCGCGTGCCGGGAGAGCCGGATCCTGCAGCGGAAACGGCAGACGGCCCCTGCGGTGAAAGCGGAGATGTGATCCGCGTCAGCGCCGTGGTAACCAATACCGGCGCCTATGCCGGCAAGGAGGTTCTGCAGCTCTACAGCGGGGCTCCGCAGGGACTGCTCGGAAAGCCGGCAAAGGAGCTGAAGGCCTATGTAAAGACAAGGCTCCTGCAGCCCGGCGAGAGCCAGAGAGTATCTCTTGAGGTTTCGGCAAAAGCGCTTGCCAGCTACGATGACCTTGGCCGCGTGTGCAAGTCGGCCTGGGTTCTCGAGAAGGGCAGCTATGCCTTCTATCTGGGCACGGATGTACATTCTGCAAAGGAACTGGAGTACCACTACGAGGTGTCTGAGAATCGGATTGCGGAGCGCCTTGTGAGCCGCATGGCTCCGACGCAGCTCTCTATGCGCCTTCGTGCAGACGGCACCTTTGAGAACCTGCCTCTTGGCGAGCCGAATGATCCGAATGAGAACGGCCTCGAGCGGCTTCCCTACGAGACAATGGACGGACGTACGCCGGAGAGCAGATACCAGCCGAGCGGCTATACAGAATGGTCCGGCAAAACCAACAACCTGCCGAAACTCATCGATGTCGCAGAGGGGCGCATGAGCCTGGATGATTTTATTGCGGCAATGAGTGATGAGCATCTGGCGGCACTGGTCGGCGGACAGCCCAACGTCGGTGTTGCCAATACCTACGGCTACGGCAACCAGCCGGAATACGGCATTCCGAACATCATGACCGCAGATGGCCCTGCGGGCCTTCGCATTCTGCCGGAGGTCGGCGTTCAGACAACGGCTTTCCCGTGCTCGACTCTTCTTGCCTGCACCTGGAATCCGGAGACAACCTACGCAGTAGGACGTGCCGGCGGCGAAGAGGTGAAGGAAAATAACATAGCAGTATGGTTGACTCCTGCAGTCAACATTCACAGAAGCCCTCTGTGCGGTCGTAATTTTGAATATTACTCCGAGGATCCGTTCCTGGCAGGCAAACAGGCCGCCGGAATGGTGAAGGGAATTCAGAGCGTGCACGTCGGCGCCACCGTCAAGCACTTTGCACTGAATGACAAGGAGACGAACCGCAAGGATTCCGATTCCAGAGCTTCGGAGAGGGCGATCCGTGAGATTTACCTCAAGCAGTTCGAGATCATCATCAAAGAGTCCAATCCCTGGAGCGTGATGTCGAGCTACAATATCATCAACGGACACCGCGCATCGGAGAATAAAGATCTTCTCATCGGAATTCTCCGGGATGAGTGGGGATACGACGGCATGGTGACCACCGACTGGTGGACCTATGGCGAGCATTACAAGGAGTGCGCAGCCGGCAACGATATGAAGATGGGGTGCGGCTTCCCGGATCGCATCATGGATGCACTCGGCAAGGGCCTCATTACGAGAGCGCAGCTCGATCTGGCTGCACGGCACATCCTGACACTGATCCTGCGGGTGGATTAGATAGCAGAGCAGGTGGCCGTAGAATAATTGCTTTTCCTGTATTCAAGTTTATGATTATGCCAAATCATGATTTACTAAATCGTGATTTGGCATAATTACGTTATGGGAGTCAGAGGTGGATTCTATGTTCCTCGGAAGAGAGACGGAACTTCAATTTTTAGAGGATAAATATACGGGAGAGGGCGGTCAGCTGATCGTACTATACGGGTTAGAGAAAATTGTCAGTTGTCCTTACTGCTGATCGCCTGCAGGAAAGCTTTTGTCCGATCCATCTGCGGATGATCGAAAAATTCCCGGGAAGGTGCCTCCTCAACGATGACGCCGCCTTCCATAAAGACGGTCCTCGTGGAAATGTTGCGGGCAAACCCGAGTTCGTGGGTGACAACGAGCATGGTCATCCCGTCCTCGGCAAGGCTCCGCATGACACCAAGGACCTCACCGGTCAGCTCCGGATCGAGGGCGGAAGTGGGCTCGTCAAAATATATGATCTCAGGATCGGTAGCCAGTGCTCTTGCAATGGCAACGCGCTGCTGCTGCCCACCGGAGAGCTGGTTCGGATAGTGGTGCATGCGATCCTGCATGCCAACCTTTTCAAGGGCTGCGACGGCAATGGACTCCGCCGCAGCCTTGTTCATTTTCCGGGCAACGATAAGGCCCTCTGTGACATTCTGCAGAGCTGTTTTATTCAGAAAGAGGTTATAGTTCTGGAATACGAAGGCTGTCTTTTTACGGATGGCAGCGATCTCCTTTTTCGAAATGTGAGAAAGGTCGTGCTCCACACCATCAAAAATAAGCCGCCCGCTATCTGCGGTCTCAAGAAAATTGGCACAGCGAAGGAACGTTGTTTTGCCGCCGCCGGAGGGACCGAGGATGGCGATGACCTCGCCCTTATTCACCGTCAGATCGATTCCATTCAGAACCTGTGTCTTACCGTCAAATGATTTCCGAATCTCTTTGATTTCCAACATGGACATAATCATCTCCTTCCATAGGAGCCAAGGCGTTTCTCGCCGATGTTCTGGAGCTTAGTCAGTACCGTGGAGAACAGCAGGTAGATGGCTGCCACCTCGAGGTAGAGCGCCAGGGGCTCATAGTAGACGGCGTTGATGCGCTGCGTGGTCATGAACATCTCGGTTACCGTGATGTTGGCGGCAAGGGACGTGTCCTTTACCATGGAGATCAGCTCATTGAACAGCGTCGGGAAGGCGGTGCGAAGCGCCTGCGGCAGCATGATGCGGCGGACAATCTGCCACCAGCTCATGCCGACACAAAGACCTGCCTCCATCTGTCCGTGCGGAACGGACTCGAGGGCGGCCCGCATGGTCTCAGCAGCATAGGCCCCCTCATTGAGCGCAAAAACGAGCACCGCTGCCGGGAAGGCATCGATGAGGATACCGACCTTGGGAAGGCCATAGTAGACGACAAAGAGCTGCACGAGGAGAGGCGTTCCGCGGATGATCCAGATGTAGATTCTGGCTATCGGCTTTAACACCTTGAGATTGGCGAACTGCACCAGCGCTGTCAGGATGGCAATCACAAGGCCAAGAGCAAAGGCCAGTGCGGTGAGCGGAATGGTGTACATAAGCCCCGGCAGCAGGATCTTGGGGAAGGATTCAATTAATATATTCAGAAGACGTTCATTCATAGTGTGGATTCCCGGAAAACGATAGACATAGGTTTCACACCCGCCCTTGGCGAGTGTATAGCACAATGTTTGATGTAGCGTTTATCATAACACGCACTGTCATGCAATGTAAAAAACGAATGGATCCATGGTATCATTAAAGGCGGTATGCGATACCGTTGCCTGCCTGTGGAAGTCGTGTGAACGGTATCGAATGCGTCATCAGAGAAGTGACCTGTGACGGCGATGGGAGAAGGTTATGAAGAAGACGATAGAGAAGCTTGAAGGTAAGAAGATTCTGATCTGGGGCTATGGCCGGGAAGGCAAGTCCACAGAGAAATTCATACAGGAGTATTGTCACCCGGCCTCCGTGGAGGTTTATGAAGGACCGCGGGAAGGCGTAAAGGACGATCAATACGATTATATCTTTGTGAGTCCCGGCATTTGCTATGAAGAGGATGCGCCGGAATTCAAGAATGCAAAGTTCACCTCGCAGACAGAGGTGTTCCTGGAGGAGTATGGCCCGCAGACGGTAGGAATCACCGGCACAAAGGGCAAGTCCACGACGAGCTCCATGCTGTATAAGGTCCTGGATGCCTGCAGCGGCCACAAGGCATATCTGATGGGGAACATCGGCAAGCCCTGCTGGGATTATCTGGCGGACATGGATGAGGATTCCATTGCGGTATTCGAGCTGTCCTGCCATCAGTGCCAGAGACTCCAGGCAGATCCGCACGTTGCCGTGTTCCTGGATCTGTACGAGGATCATCTGGACCGCTATCACGTCATGGAGCATTATCTGGATGCCAAGAGCGGCATTACCAAGCACCAGACCGAAGACGACGTTCTTTTCGTCGGTGCCAATGTTCCGGAGCTGATGACTAAAGCGGTCAAAATAACGGTCACCCTGCCGGAAGGGGAGCATTATGAGCTCCGTGTCCCCGGTGAGCACAACCAGCTCAATGCCCGGTTCGTCTGGGAGATCGCACGTCGTATTTATCATTGCAAGGATGAGGACATTCGTGCGGCGCTGGCGTCCTTTGGCGGACTCCCGCACAGACTTGAGAACTGCGGCTGCATTGACGGCGTGGATTATTATGATGACTCGATCTCGACGATTCCGGAGGCAACGATCCGGGCGCTGGGAAGTGTTGCGAATGCCAGGACGGCCCTGGTCGGCGGCATGGACCGCGGCATCGATTATGACATCCTGATCGACTATATCCGCGAGCATCCGGAGTACGAATTCATTCTGGCCTACGAATCCGGCAAGAGGATTCTGGAGTCGGTGAAGGACTGCCCGAACGTGCATTATGTGGAGGATCTGAAGGCGCAGGTTCGTCTGGCAAAGGAGATTACTCCAAAGGGCGGTGCTGTGATCATGTCCAATGCAGCGGCTTCCTATGGATATTTTAAGAACTTTGAAGAGCGAGGCGAGGTGTTCCAGCAGCTGATTCAGAGTGTATGACGCGGCCTGCATGAATGGTGCCTGCTCGCGCAGGATGAGAGAACCTTGGAAAGCGGCCGAGAGTCAATTTCAATCATGAATCCGTGCGCAAGGCGCCCAATTCATGGTTGAAATCGCCAGGTGCTAAACAGATACGCAAAGAGCAGCAAAACAAAACGAGCAAAACAAATGCGGGACGAGCAGAATCAAAACGAACTCTATATCAGTCTCATACAGTACGGTCAGTCCGGAATCTATCCGATGCACATGCCGGGACACAAGAGGGCTCTGGCACCGGTGCCGGGTCTTCCCTATGAATGGGATGTGACAGAGGTGGAGGGAACCGACGATCTGCATGATGCCGAGGGAATTCTAAGGACCGCCATGGACCGAACAAGAGACCTTGTCGGCAGCAAAAGGACCTGGTATCTCGTGGGCGGCAGCACCTGCGGGAATCTCGCAGCCATCTATGCGATGGTTCCGAGGGGCGGCGAGATCATTGCCGCAAGGAACTGCCATAAATCGGTCTACCATGCCATTGAGCTCCTGGAGCTCTCGGTGCACTGGATCTACCCGGAAAGGATCGAGGAATTCGACATTCCGGGCAGCATAGATCCTGCAAACGTGCAGGAAATGCTGGAACGGTTTCCTGGGTCTGCGGCAGTGGTCATCACCAGTCCGACCTATGAGGGGATCCTGTCGGATATTAAGGAGATTGCAAGGGTGACGCATGCTGCCGGCAAGCTCCTTTTCGTGGATGAGGCACATGGGGCACATCTGGGACTCTTCCGTCAGGAAGACGAGACCAGACATGGAGAAAACGAGACAGGAGAGTTTGCAGAGGAAACGGCGGAAAATCGTTCTCTGAAATGTGATTTACCAGAATATGCTTTCCCGGAATGTGATTTATCGGAACGTGATTTACTGAAATGTGATTTACCGGAATATGATTTTCCGGACAGTGCGGTGCACCTTGGGGCGGATGTTGTCGTACAGAGCGCACATAAGACCTTGCCGTCTCTGACACAGACAGCTTACCTGCATCTGTGCTCGGACCGGGTTTCGGAGACGGCACTGGAGCAGGGATTGAATATCTTTGAAACCAGCTCGCCGTCCTATCCGCTGCTGGCTTCGCTGGATGGCTGCACCGGGTGGCTCATGGAGCATGGGAAAGAGAGCTTTCGCAGATGGAGAGAACAGATCCGATCATTCGAAGAGGCTGCACGTGGCTGGGAGAATCTGTTGGTTCTGGGTGTGAAATTGGAATCAGCATCTGAATCGCGCATGGGATCAGAACCGATGGGCGTAGCGGCGCTTCACAAAACGGCGGGAGATAGGGTCACATCGGCACCCTGTGAGATTCCGAAAGGAAGGCAGGAAGAGAGTCGGCAGATGATTGCCGCCGGATGCTATGCAAGAGATCCCGGCAAGATCCTTGTCTGCAGCAAAAAGGCGCTGTGCTCCGGAAAGGAGCTGCAGGATTTCCTGCGGCAGGAGGAAGGAATCGAGACTGAGATGAGCTGTGGGGGAAACGTCCTCCTCATGACCTCCTGTGCCGATACCGAGGACGGCTGGATGAGGACGAGGACAGCTCTGGAGCATTTAAACGAGGAACTGAAACGACCGGAGCAGTGCGGCTGGATCGCTGCAGTAGTTCATGAACAGGCACCGGGGGATCAGAAGGAATCCGCAGAAAGCCAGGCACAAGAGCAGACAGAGAAACATCCGGGAAAATTCTCGAAAGAACTCTCATTAAAACTCTCGTTAAAACGCTCAGGAAAGCAAACGAGGTGCCAGGGATCCTCGGATGTCCGCCAGGATGCAACCCGAAGCGAGTACGTACAGGTTCTGCCGGGGGATCTTCTGCCTGGAGATGAGGAACTGTCTTTGACGGCTGCTGCGCAGAAGGCCCTGCATGGACAGACCCAAAAGGCTTGTCTGGAGGATGCGGCCGGTCGTATTTGCGCAGAGTATGTGACACCGTATCCGCCGGGGATTCCGCTCCTTGTTCCCGGGGAAAGGATTACAGCAGAACAGGTCCGGCAGCTAAGGGACCTGCATCAAAGAGGAGCAAGCGTGCAGTATTCCATGCATTGATACTGCCGGCGCAGTGCTGCTGCGGTGAAGCCGGGCGGCAGAATGACGGCGGGAACTACGGTACGCACAAAGAAGAGGGGGAAGCAGAATGCGGGCATTGATTGTAGAGGATGAAGCGGCCATTCGAAACGGCCTTTTGCGGCACGTTCGATGGGCACAGTATGATATTGAAGAGGTGCGTGCGGCCGGCAGCGCAGAGGAAGCACTCGAGATGCTGGAGGACTATCGCCCGGATCTCGTCCTGTCGGATATCAGGATGCCGGGAATGGACGGAACGCAGCTGGGAACAGCGCTTCGAAAACGCCTTCCGGATGTACAGATCATTTTTATCAGCGGATATACCGACAAGGAATATCTGCAGGCGGCCATCTCCATCGGCGTAGCCGGTTATGTGGAAAAGCCGGTGGATCCCGAGGAGCTCTCCAAAGTTTTACAGAAGGCGGTGCAGGAGATTCGCAGAACAAGGCACTTGAAACGATCCATCCTGCATGCGCTGATCATGGATCCCGGGAGCTGGGAGAACACCGAGGGAGAGGAGCTGTACCGCCATTATGTCATGTTCATTCTCCGCGCCAAAAGCCGCAAGGTGGATGATTTTGACGGCATCACAGCAGAGCTCTCAGCAAGGCTTTCCAGAGAGTACGGCGGCGATTTCGGACAGGTTCTGTCCGACCATATTACAACGCAGTACTATGCAATTCTCGTGTGCCGCATGTCTCCCTGGCAGGAGGAGCAGATTCGGCAGGTGTGCCGCGGGATTCTCTCCTATGCGGGGGAGGATCAGAACTGGTTCGTATCGGCCGGCAGAGAATATGCGGGAAGAGATCAGATTCCGCAGGCATACCGGGATGCGGCAGATGCTCAGAGACACCTTGGGTATAAGGGATGGAATTCCTATGCATTACAGGGAGAAGAGTGGACCGAAATGCGAAACGGCATTCCGGAGGACCAGTTCCATTGCCTCTACCAGATGCTCAGTGACAATGATACAGAGAATGCGAACCGCCTTGTGGAGGAATGGTATCAGAAGCTGACGAGTGAGCATACCATTTTAAGCCTTCATTCCTCCTGGATTTTTTACAACATGGACCGTGTTGTGAGCCGGTATTGCCAGAGAAACGGCATCGATGACGAACGGTTCCGGATTGAGGAATCCATGGGAGGGAGCGGAATCTACGGAGAGCTGCGAAGCCTCGGCCTGGAGGATCCCAAAAATCAGATTACCTTTGAGGATTGCAAGACCTTTGAGGAGCTGACCAGTTATGTAAAGCGCCACATCGCCTTTGTGCTGCAGTCGGACACAAAGGTAAAGAGCAACTGTCAGCTGCGCGCAGTCTGCGATTATATTCATCAGCACCTGGGAGAGCATGAGCTGTCCCTGAACCTTTTGGCAGAGCAGGTATCCTTGTCACCGGCGTATCTCTCTTCTCTTTTCAGCAAGAATATGAACTGCACCGTAGGACAGTATGTGACAGAGTGCCGGATCGGAAGGGCAAAGGAGCTGCTGGCAGATCCCGGCTGTAAGTTATATGAGGTGGCGGAACGGGTTGGCTACGAGGATCCGAAATATTTCTCCAAGACCTTCAAAAAGGTGGTCGGTGTATCACCCAAGGAATATCGGGAAAGCCTATGAGAATGAGAGCAAAAAACGACAAGAGCAACAGTCTCCGGCTAAGGCTTCGAAATCGGATCCTTGGCTGGTCGATGCGGCAGAAGATGACCGTCGCATTCTCCGTTCCTGTCATTGCGGTCAGCTTTCTGATTTATCTGGTAGCAGGAATGTATCTGCAGCAGCGTTCTGCGCAGCAGCTGCAATACAGCACGGAACAGTCCATGGCGCAGGCCGGAAGCTTTCTGTCCAGTTATGTGCAGAATCTTTTGTATATTTCGGATCAGATCCGCACGAATGATACATTGCAGGAAATCCTGACCGCTCCGGACTTTGGGAGTCACCTGGATGCGAAAGAGAATTATCTGGAATTCTACCGGCTGAATCAGGTCGTTCAGCAGATCGAGCTCTCGAACGGAGATTACCGCATCGGCATGTATGTGCCGGATGAGGAACTGTATGCCAGCAACGATTTTTACTTTTACCCGGAGTCTGAGCTGGAGGAGAGGGAGGATTATCCGCAGATTCAGGCAGCACTGGCAGTGGGCGGTTCGATTTACTGCACGATGATGGACAAGCGGACAGGAGGAGGCGCAGCGCAGGAATACCTTGCAAAGCTCTCGAATGTGACTGTTCAATGTGCAGACGGAGAACAGCGCAGCTTTGTCATTAAGGTAGAAATCCGGATGGAACAGATTCGGGATGTTCTGGAAAATGCAGCACCGACGAAGGGGAGCTTTCTCATCCTGACAGGGAGCGACGGGAAGGAAATCTGCGTCAGTGATCCGGATCAATACGAAGCGCAAAAGGATTCTATTACGGACTATCGGGAGGCCGGCAACTGGCAGAGAGTTCAGAGAAACCGGAATTTTTATGCTGTTCAATATGATGTGAGCATTCCGGCGTGGACCATTACGGCGGTAATACCGGTGACAGAGTTCCGTCTGCAGCTCTCGTGGCTATTGATGGCTTTTGCGATTCTGGCGTTGTCAACCATGGCAGTGGTGTTATTCGCTTCCTTTGAACTGGCAAGATATTATACAAAGCGCATTGACCTCTTGAACGGACGGATGGAGGAAATCCAAAGGGGCAATATCAATCTCAGAATCCAGGAGCCGGGAATCCCCCGGGGACAGGATGAGATGGATGAGCTGAACAGTAATTTTGACTTCATGATTGATGAAATTCAAAAGCTCATGAAGGAGCAGTACCGCCTCGGCCGCAGCATCTCACAGACCGAAATGAAGGCGCTGCAGGCACAGATCAATCCGCATTTTCTGTACAACACACTGGATCTGATCAACTGGGGCGCGATGGATTACGGTGCAGAGGATGTGGCTAGGATCGCAAGGAACCTGGGGCAGTTCTACCGCCTGTCCTTAAATCACGGGAATTCGGCCATTTCGATTCGGGATGAGCTGCGGCATGTGAAGGCCTTTGTGGATATTGAGAATGCTCATTATGAGAATGTCATTGAACTGCATGTGGATGTAGCGGAGGAGATTCAAACGCTCGCCTGCCTGAATATCACGTTGCAGCCTTTTGTGGAGAACTCGATTCTCCATGGCATGGGCGAGCATGCAGAGATTAAGAGCTGCCGGCTTGATATTACAGGAAGGCGCGAGGGTGATGATGTCATCCTCACGGTACAGGATGACGGACCGGGAATGCCGGATGAAACTGCCAGAAAACTGGAGACGCAGAGCTCCGGTGAGCACGGCAAGGGCTTTGGCATCATGAATGTGAACTTTCGCATTAAGCTTGCGTACGGAGAGGAATACGGCGTGACCTACCGGACCAATGATGGGACAGCAGCTGGGACAACAGACAAAGCGGATACGTCCGGCAGCGATGCAGAAGAGAGCGTGGAGGCAGAAAGCATCGAGAAGAAGCCTTCGTCGAATCGAAGACTCCCGGTCCGGGGAACGCAGGTGCAGATTCGAATCCGTGCGTGGAATCTGGAGGAACTGGAAAAGGCGATTCAGACATGATGCACAACAAAATCATGCAAAGGTGTGCATGATGATGCAAAATAAATAATTTATCCACCTTTTCAGAAGACACCATCATGCGAAAAAGAAAAATATGACGAAAAACCTAAAATATTTCCACTAAAAAACCTAAAATTTTCCACCCTTTCGAAACATCGTCTGTTCATTTTGCAGGCGATGTTTTTTATACTTTTAACAAATCTAACAAGTGCTGCGAACTTTGATGGGATTCATTCGTCAGGATGACGAGGCTGACACAGCGGCCGCAAGGGTACATGAGGCGATGAATTCATCCAAAGGAGCAGCAGAAAGGGAGGAAGACAATGAGTAAGAAAGAAAATGGCTTTCTTGCCGAGTTTAAGAAGAACAAAGCGCTCTTTGCCATGGCAGCTCCTGCAGTCATCCTGATCATCGTGATGCAGTACCTGCCAATGAGCGGTCTTATTCTCGCGTTCAAGAGCTACCGGTATGACCTGGGAGTGTTCAAGAGCCCGTTCAACGGCATCGAGAACTTCCGCTACCTGTTCTCGTCCGGAACCGGCTGGTTGATTACAAAGAACACAGTTCTCTACAACCTGCTGAACCTGATCACCTCACAGCTGATCGCCGTGATCATCGCAATCTTCATTTCGGAGATTCACAGAAAGCATTTCAAGAAGATCACACAGACCCTGATCCTGATGCCTTATTTCATCTCGTGGGTTGTTGTCGGTGTATTCGTATTCTCACTGTTCAACTATGAGACCGGTATGATCAACGGAATCATCCAGGCACTCGGCGGGGAAAAGATCAACTTCTACATGAAGCCGGAGGCATGGCCGGTTATCATCTGCCTCTTCAATGCATGGAAGTGGACCGGATACAACTCCGTAATCTACATTGCAGCCATCACCGGCGTGGACGGCGAAATCAACGAGGCCGCAGCCATCGACGGCGCAACGATCTTCCAGAGAATCCGTTACATCACACTGCCGTCCATTCGCCCGACACTGATCACGATGATCCTTCTGCAGGTCGGCCGCATCCTTCGCGGTGACTTTGAAATGTTCTATCAGATCGTCGGCAGCAACGGACAGCTCTACAATGCCACAGACGTTATTGATACTTACGTATTCCGTTCCCTGCTGAATAACCCGGACATCGGCATGACCGCAGCAGCAACGCTCTATCAGTCGGTTCTGTGCTTTGCCATCATCATGATCGTCAACACCGTTGTCAAGCACATCGACGAAGACTACGCACTGTTCTAAGGAAAGGAGGAAACTACAATGTCCAACAATCAAGATCTGGCTGCATCCGCACCCAAGAAAATCAAACTCAGCGCTTCCTCCAAGACCTTCTACGTGATCTGCTATGCCATCGTGGTACTCATGGCAGTGATCTGCCTGGTTCCGTTCATCCTGCTGATCTCCGGCTCCTTTACTTCGGAGCAGTGGATCCGGTTCAACGGCTTCTCCCTGATCCCGGGAGAGTTCTCCACCGAGGCCTACGGAATCATCTTTAAGACACCGGAGAAGATTGTAAGAGCGTACGGCGTATCCATTTTCATCACGGCAGCAGGAACACTGATCGGTTTGTTCCTGACCTCCCTTACCGCTTATGTCATCAGCCGTAAGGATGCCAAATATCGAAACGTGCTGTCGTTCTTTTTCTACTTCACAACGCTGTTCAACGGCGGAATGGTCAGCACCTACATTTTCTATATTCAGTATCTGCACTTAAAAGACAGCTACTGGGCACTGATCCTGCCGGGCGTGTTCAATGTGTTCTACCTGCTGATCATGAGAACCTTCGTGAACAACGTTCCCTTCGCTTTGATTGAATCGGCTAAGCTCGACGGCGCTGGTGAGTGGAGAATCTTCTTTACCATCATTCTCCCGCTGTTAAAATCCGGCCTCGCCACCATCGGCTTGTTCCTGGCTCTTGGCTACTGGAATGACTGGTACAATGCCATGCTCTACATGGGCAATGAGGACAAATATCCCCTGCAGTACATGCTCTATTCGGTGCAGCAGCAAACGCAGGCGCTGGCAAGAATTGCCGCACAGGCCGGCATCCAGGTAGCAAACCTGCCGTCCAACTCCCTGAAGATGGCAATGGCAGTCGTTGCAACCGGACCGATCATCATTGTGTATCCTTTCGTACAAAAGTACTTTATTTCCGGTATTACGGTAGGATCAGTAAAAGGGTAAATGTGTAAGCCGCCTGCGGGGCAGGCGATAAAGCTTATAAAAAAGAACCGCAATCTGCGGTAAGGAGGAAAAAGGAATGAAAAAGAAACTGATTGCTGTGCTCCTTGCAATGACAACCATGGCAACCGTATTGACGGGCTGCGGCGGCTCAGGCTCCGGAAGTGAGTCTGCAAGCGCTTCGCAGGATGCGAGTGCCTCCGGTGAGTCCGGAACGGTGGACACCTCCAAAGAGGTGGAGCTGGTAATGTATGTTGTCAGCGACCGTCCGGCAGGACAGGATGTTGTGGATGAGAACCTCAACAAGCTCCTGAAGGAGAAGCTCAACTGCACACTGAAGATCAACTGGATCGGCTGGGCTGAATATGCACAGAAGTACCCGATGCTGTACTCCTCCGGTGAGTCCTTTGATATGGCTTACTGCGCAGGCTGGCTGAACTTCTCGAACCTTGCGAGAAAGGGCGCCTTCAAGGCACTGGATGATCTGCTGCCCACCTACGCACCGAACAACTATGCATTGCAGTCAGAGTCCGCACTGTCTCAGGCAACGATCGATGGCAGCCTGTATGCTGTTCCGACACTTCTGCCGACCTACACCGCATACGGAACCGTTTACCGCGGTGACATTGCAGAGGAAGCCGGTATTACCGATACCATTGATACCTGGGAAGAGGTCGAAGAGTACTGCGATTACATCGTGGCAAATCATCCGGAGATGGAAGCCATCGATATGTATTCCAAGGATCCGGAGATGGCACTGCAGTACACCAGATCCGTCGGCTACAAGGACATCGATTCCGGTCTTCGTTATATCTATTTTGATCCCAGCGAGGAGAATCCGACCGTTAAGGCAGTCTATGATGTAGACGGAATGAGCGATTTCTATGCCAAGATGAAGGAGTGGTCTGACAAGGGATACTGGTCCAAGTCTGCACTGTCCGATACCGATTCCCTCAAGACTCAGAACGGCAAGGCAGCCCTTCGTTTCTACAACATCGATACCTGGGCAAACTACTGCGCAATTCATCCGGAGTGGAACTTCCAGTTCGGCAACATGACATCGGATGTTGCACACCTTCCTTACACACAGGACTGCATGGTTATCTCCAATACAGCCAAGAATCCCGAGAGAGCCATGATGCTGTGGGATCTTCTGACCACCGATCAGGAAGTGTATGATGCATTCTTCTATGGCGTTCTGGGAACCTCCTACACACTGAATGACGAAGGCCAGTTCACCATCACCGATCCTGATCTGTACACAACGAGTGCGATGTGGGCAGTCCGCACCATGGATCTGAACCGCAACCAGGCAGGCGTTCCGGAAGAGTATGACACCATCCGTGAGGATTGGGAGAAAGAGATCTCTGCAGATACCGGCGCAGAGCGCTTCACCGGCTTTGTTCTGGATACTACCAACATCACAACCGAGGTTGCATCCTGCACCAATGCAGAGCAGCAGTATGGCTGGCCGCTGCAGCTGGGCTACACCGAGGATGTAGAGGCTTCCATCGCAGAGTACAAGAGTGCTATGGAGTCTGCCGGCATCGAGAAGGTAATCGCAGAGTGCCAGAGTCAGCTGGATGCATATCTTGCAGCACAGCAGTAAGAGACAGCAATTATTTACAGGTACAGCATCTGCATAGTAACTGTACCAGACACAGCAGCAAACCTGCGGGAGGGTGCCGGGAAGTCCCGGCACCCTCTTTTTAGATCGGCTCGGGATAGGACAGGCAACGCCATAATACATAAGCGGACACCTTCGCTGTCGGGCGATCAATCGATCTGCTGACTATGAGAGAACATAAAGAGATCAGGAGGCAATACCATGGTTAAACAATTAGACACCCTCGTCAAAGGAGTGAATCTGGGCAACTGGCTGGTTCTGGAAAAATGGATGAATCCGGCTCTTTTTGAAGGTACGACAGCGGAAGACGAGTATTACCTTCCGACGCAGCTGGCACCGGAGGTCTATGAGGCGAGGATCCGAATTCATCGCTCTGAATATATTACCGAGCGTGATTTCGTGCAGATCAAATCCCTGGGACTGAATACCGTCCGGATTCCGGTTCCGTATTTTATCTTCGGAGATCGCCCGCCGTTTATCGGGTGCATTGAGGAACTGGATAAAGCGTTTGCCTGGGCAGAACGCTATGGCCTGAAGATCCTGATCGATCTTCATACGGCACCGGATTCACAGAATGGCTTTGACAACGGCGGCATCAGCGGCGTCTGCAAATTCTTCCAGGAGCCGGAGGAGATTCAGTTCGTCTATACCGTTCTGGAGCGTCTTGCAGAACGCTACGGACACAGGGAGGGGCTGTTCGGAATTCAGATTCTGAATGAGCCGGTGTCGGAAATGATGTGGAAGGTCATGGACATTCCGTCGAGATACAAGCCGGTCGATCCCGAAAAGGCTGCCGGCAGCAAGGGCTACGATCCGCAGCAGCTAAAGGCCTTTTATCTGGAAGCCTATGACCGCATTCAGCCGCACCTTGCTGAGGGCAAATATGTGGTGATCCATGACGGCTTTGATCTGTTCCTCTGGAAGGGCTTTATGCAGGAGGACAAATACAGCAATGTCATCCTGGATACGCATCAATATCTCATGACCGCAGAGGGCATGGGCTGCGAGCAGAAGCTGGAAGCCTATGAGGCTTTTATCAGAGAACATTTTGAAAAGGACATCACCGAGATGACAGAATATTTCCCGGTGATCTGCGGTGAGTGGTGCCTGTTCAATTCGCTGGCCTGCGGGCGAGATACGCACGGCGGACAGACGATGTTAAACGGAGAGATGGACGCAATCACAAATGCCGTGTCTGATGAAGAGAAAAAGGAAATCTACAACCGTCTCGACAGAGCACAGAAAAAGGCATGGACAACGGCTGGATCCGGATATTTTTACTGGAGCTGGAAGCTGCTCATTGATACGGTAAACGGCGATGACTGGAAGGGATGGGATGCCTGGGACCTTGGCCGCAGCGCAGCCTTTGGATGGTTTGAAAAGGCCTGAACCGGGTATCGCGGGGGTAAAAGGACCTTTGCCCCGGAACCATTTGATTGTATAGACAGAAAGCGAGGCAGACGATGAAGACCTGCAGACAGATTACAACCTTTTGCGTAGACGGAGAGGCTGTGGTGAAGGAAAAGGAACTGGCAGTAACCAGGGAGGCCGATGAGGCCACGCACCTGGAGTCCGGTGTCATCAATCTGTATCCGGAGATTTCGTACCAGGAGATCGAGGGCTTTGGCTGTGCAATGACAGAGACCAGCGCCTACCTTCTCTCCACATTGGAGGATACAGAAAGAAGGAGAGTCCTGGAAGCCTACTATGGCGGAGAGGGCGCAAGGTTTCGCTATATCCGGACGCACATGGACAGCTGTGATTTTGCCCTGGAGGAGTATCAGGCCGTGAAGGATCCCATTGCAGATCCGGAGCTCGTAACCTTCTCTTTGGAGCGGGATCATAAATACATCATTCCGATGATCCGGGAGGCCATTCGGGTCAGCAAGGAGACGGGCGGCGAGGAGATCTCGGTGCTCCTCTCCCCCTGGTCTCCGCCGTATCAGTGGAAAACACCGCCGGAAAAGCCCAAAAACGACGCCGGCGTCTACGGCGGCCCCGGCCATGAGATGGCAGTGGATTACACGAAGCCTTCCCGTAACAACGGAGGATCGCTCAAAAAGGAGTATTACGCATCCTGGGCAAAATATCTGGTGAAGTATGTACAGGCATATCTGGCAGAGGGGATTCCGGTCACGATGATGACCATGCAGAACGAGTCCATCGCGGCAACGAACTGGGATTCCTGTGTGTGGACCGCTGCAGATCAGAAGACCTTCCTGATCGAAAACCTCTATCCGGAATTCGTAAAGGCCGGGCTGGATCAGAAGGTTGGAATCTTTATCTGGGACCACAACAAGGAGAGAGTGCTCGAGTGGGCACAGGCGATGCTGGATGAAGAGACGAGTAAGATGGTAAGCGGCATTGCCTTCCACTGGTATTCCGGCGATCATTTTGAAACAGTACAGATGACGCAGGAGCTCTATCCGGATAAGACCCTCATGATGTCGGAATGCTGCGGTCTGCATACCCCCGGACAGGGAAGTTTCTGGGAGAGCATGGGCCTTCCGAAGACTAAAACGCCCATGCATGCCGAGGAAGATGATGCAAGGGACTACGCACATGACATCATCGGGAATCTGAACAGCGGCATGAATCGCTGGATCGACTGGAATCTGTGCGTGGATGAGCACGGCGGCCCGCGGCACATTCCGATGGGCTTTACCGCGAGTACCATTGTTGCGGATGGCAAGGCACGTCAGAATATGACATACTACTATGTGAGACATTTCTCACAGTATCTGCAGCCCGGCAGCCATCGCATCGGGTGCTCTCGGTGTGATCAGAAGGTGGAGACCGCAGCGGCGCTGAATCCGGACGGAACGATTGCCGTAGTTGCTCTGAACCGGGGACAGGAGGATGCGTTCTATGCCTTCCGCGTGCATGGCGACGTGGTGCGGTTTGCCGTGCCGGCAGGAACCATTACAACCTTGGTGCTGGGAGAAAACTGACGGATCATGGATACGAACAGCAAAGGGGAAAATAACAATGAAACAACAGCATTTGCTCTATGGAGCAGCTTATTATGACGAGTACATGCCCTATGACCGTCTGGATCAGGACATTGCCATGCTCAAGGCGGCGGGAATGAATGTGGTCCGGATCGGGGAGAGCACCTGGTCCACCTGCGAGCCACAGGAGGGGGTATTTGATTTTCACCATGTGACGAGAGTCATTGAGGCCATGGGAAAGGCCGGGATCAGTGTCATCATTGGCACGCCGACCTATGCGATTCCAACCTGGATGGAGAAGTCCTATCCGGACGTATTGGCAACGACACATCGCGGTCATGGCATCTACGGCGCCCGCCAGATCATGGACATCACGCATCCTGTCTATCTGTATTATGCAGAGCGTGTCATCCGCAAGATGATGGAGACCTGCGTTCATTATGACAATGTCATTGGTGTTCAGCTCGACAATGAGACCAAGGCTTATGACACGGCAGGACCGAATGTGCAGCGCGCCTTTGTCAAATACGAGAGGGAGAAATTCCATGATGATCTTGATGCCCTGAATCAGGCCTTCGGACTCGATTACTGGAGTAACCGCATCAATGCCTGGGAGGATTTTCCGGATGTGCGCGGAACGATCAACGGGAGCCTCGGAGCGGAATTCGCACGCTTCCAGAGAAAGCTCGCAGCGGACTTTCTGATGTGGCAAAGGAAGATCGTAGAGCCTTATCTTCGCAAGGACCAGTTTATTACGCACAATACGGACTTTAACTGGATCGGACACTCCTACGGCCTCAACGGTGAGGTCGATGTCTACGAGGATGCGAAGGCCATGACGGTGGTGGGGACCGATATTTATCATCCGTCGCAGGATCAGCTGACGGGGATGGAGATTGCCTTCGGTGGCGATTTGACCAGATCAGTCAAAAGAGACAACTACCTTGTTCTCGAGACGGAGTGCCAGGGCTTCCCGCAGTGGCTGCCCTATGACGGTCAGCTGCGCCTGCAGGCCTATTCGCATGTGGCACAGGGCGCCAACATGGTGGAGTACTGGCACTGGCATTCGATCCACAATGCCATCGAGACCTACTGGAAGGGCGTTCTCTCCCACGATTTTAAGGAGAATGAAACCTACAGGGCCTGCCAGGTCATCGGAAGCGAGTGGGAACGCTACGGCGATCATCTCGTGAACCTGCAAAAACACAACCGCGCGGCCATCCTTGTCAGCAATACATCGTTGAAGGCACTCGACTGGTTCTCGATCAACCATGGGACGATGGGCGACCCGGAGGGCTTTTATTACAATGATGTTCTGATGGGGCTGTACAACCAGATGTACCGTATGAATCTGGAGTGCGATTTTATCTTCCCGCAAAATGCCGGAGAGGTCATCGGTAACTACGACCTGGTGGTGATTCCTGCCATGTATGCAGAGTCGCAGGAGCTTTTGAATACCATTGAACATTACGTGGCAGAAGGCGGTCATATCCTGATGACCTTCAAGTCTGCCTTTGCAGATGAGAACATTAAGGTATGGTCGGATGAAACGCCGCATACGCTGGGCAAGGTGATCGGAGCCTCTTACAGCCATGTGACGATTCCGCAGAATGTCGGTTTGCAGAGCAGTGTTCTGAGAGTGAACGGCGAGAAGGTAGAGAAGGTGATGGAGCTGGTGAATCCGGAAGGTTGTGAAACACTGGTGTCCTATGTGCATCCTTCCTGGGGCCGGTTTGCCGCAGTGACACAGAACCATTACGGAAAGGGCGAGGCTATTTACCTTGGCTGCTATGGCTCGGATGCTTTTCTTGCTGCCGTAATCCGGAAAGCTGCAGAGGATGCAGGAATTGAACTGCAAAAGGAGCAGTTCCCTGTGATCCTTCGGAAGGGAACAAACGCAGAAGGCAGGAAGATCACGTACCTGATGAACTATTCAGCCACGGAGCAGAAGGTTTCCTGCCCGGCAGACGGAACCGAGCTGACCGGCGGGGGGACCCCTGTGAAAGCGGGCGAGGAGCTGACGATAGAGCCCTGGAACCTTCTGATCGTGGAAGAGTAAGAGGATAACAGTAAAGTCTTTAAAGGACAAGGAGGAAAGGAAGATGAGACCGATATATGCACCGCAGACGGATCAGGTCACAGAAAATGAGACCCGGCATGGAGAGCTGTCCCGGAAGGCAGCAGGAGAATGTGTGGTTCTCCTCGAAAATGACGGCACTCTGCCGTTAGAGAAAGGGCAGAAGATTGCTTTGTTCGGCATGGGTGCGAATTACACCGTAAAGGGCGGCACCGGCTCCGGTGATGTGAATTCCAGATCCTCGGTAACCATCGAGGAGGGTCTTCGGCAGGAAGGATTTGTGATCACAACCGGCGATTGGCTTTCGAGAAATCGAAAAAAGCGCGAGGCTGCGCAGGCGGCCTACCTGGCGGAGATGGAGATTCGCTCTAAGGAGACCGGCATGCCGGTGGTGCTCCTGGGCTTTAATTATCCCTTTGTGATTCCGGATGCGGCAGCTATTACCGAAGAGGACCTGCAGGCAGCAGATACGGATACGGCAATCTATGTCATCTCCCGCAATTCCGGTGAGGGATCAGACCGATTTGATAAGAGGGGCGATTATCTGGCATCGGAGGCAGAGCTAAGAGATCTGACACTCCTTACCGGGCATTTTGAGAAGGTCATTCTGATCCTGAACATCGGCGGCGTGATGGACCTCTCGGAGATTCGTGCGATCAAGGGCATCCGCGCAATTGTCCTGATGAATCAGCTGGGCAATATCGGCGGCCTTGCGATTGCTGATGTATTAGACGGCGAGGTGACCCCCTCGGGCAAGCTGACCGATACCTGGGCAAAGAGCTATGCGGATTATCCGTCGTCTGCCACGTTCTCACATAACAATGGGAATACCGATGATGACGATTATGCAGAAGGCATCTATGTGGGATATCGTTATTTTGACACCTATGGAGTGGAGCCTTTGTATCCCTTCGGCTATGGCCTTTCCTATACGCAGTTCGAACTGGAGCCGGCCGGCATTGCACGAAATGGCGAAGAGATCGAGGTGTCTGTGAAGGTCACGAATGCAGGCAATACCTATGCCGGCAAGGAAGTCGTACAGGTCTATGTGTCGGCTCCGCAGGGCGCACTCGATAAGCCAGTTAAGGAACTGAAGGCCTATGGCAAAACATCGATTCTCCGGCCGGGAGAGTCAAAGGTGCTGACGATTGCCTTCCCGGCACGCAGCCTTGCCTCCTACAGTGAGGAGAAGGCAGCCTGGGTTCTGGAGGCAGGAGAGTATACAATCCTTGTTGGTCAGGATTCCCGGAATGTAAAGGCTGCCGGTGTGGTAAAGCTTTCGCAGGAGATCGTTGCAGAACAGGATCGGAATCTGTTCCCGGCAGATCCGGCAAGGAAGACACCCCTTGAGGAACGAAAGGGCAGACAAGGCGGCGCAAATGCAGAAGGCTTAGAGAATGCCGCATTAAAGAGCGCAGGGAATGTCAGCGTGATCGAGCTTTCGAAAGATGTGCTGGCAACGAAGACAACGGTTTATGTCTGTGAGCATCCGGAGCTGACAGCGGCAGTGGCAGAGAAGGTAACCCTGCAGGATGTGAAGGCCGGGAAATATACCGTGGAGGATCTGGTGTCCCAGTTGACAGACCGGGAGCTCGCATCCTACTGCTCCGGACGATTTGCAAAAGAGGGTGAAGATTTTGTCATCGGTATGGCATCCATGGTGCCTGGCGGTGCCGGCGATACCTCTTCAATCTGCGAAGAGAGCCGGGGAATCCGTCCTCTTATTATGGCAGACGGCCCTGCGGGTCTTCGCCTGCAGCCGCACTTTAAGGCGAGAAGAAGCGGACAGATCCTGCCGGGCGGCGCCGTATTCGGGGATGCGATAGAGCCCTTCCCGGACTACGAGAACCCGGAGGATGTCGTAGATTATTATCAGTATACAACTGCCATTCCGATCGGCTGGGGCCTGGCACAGTCCTGGAATACCGAACTGATCGAAGAAGTCGCAGACATGGTCGGTGAGGAGATGGAGACGTTCGGCATCGACATCTGGCTGGCACCTGCGATGAATATCCACAGAAACCCTCTGTGCGGTCGTAATTTTGAATACTATTCCGAGGATCCGGTGGTGTCCGGCATGACCGCGGCAGCTATCACAAAGGGTGTGCAGTCTCATCCCGGGAAGGCCGTCTGCATCAAGCACTTTGCAGCCAACAACCAGGAGGACAACCGGTATTGCACGAATGCACACATCAGTGAAAGAGCATTCCGTGAGATTTACCTCAAGGGCTTTGAGATCTGCATCCGCAAAGAGCAGCCGATTTCCATCATGACCTCCTACAATCTGGTGAACGGCGTGCATACTGCCAACAGCAGGGACCTCTTGCAGAGCGCAACAAGAGATGAGTGGGGATACGAAGGCTTCATTATGACCGACTGGTATTCCACGCAGAGAATGGAAGGACTGATGAGTGCAGATTCTCGCTATGATGTGGGCGATGTTGCAGGCGGCGTCTATGCGGGCAACGACGTGCAGATGCCGGGCAGTCAGTGGATTGAGGACACGATTGTGGAGGCCTTAGAGAGCGGTAAATCCAGCAAGGCTGGCTTTACCGTGACCAAGGGTGACTTGCAGTTCTGCGCAGCCAATGTGATTAAGGCAGTCATCCGGTGCGGCGAGCTGTAGGAAGCAGTGATCATAGTCCGCGCATCAGTCAACCAGAAGGTCCTGGCAGAGATGCCCGCTGCAGGGACTGTCATGAACGGTGAATGAGACGATGAATGAGATGATTTCCTGCCTGCGACGTTAACTTGACAAGGTGCAGATGGTGTCGGTACAATATGAATAATGTTCAGCGCATGGTGATTTCAAGGTGGATCGACCGCTTGCGGATGTTTTCACAATTGAGATTGACAGGTGGGCGAGGTGCAGAGCACCGTTGGCCGGCCACATCGAGGTTTTCTGAAGGAAGATCGAGATGGAGGCGCTGAATAGATACGGGAAAATAATAAATCGATGGAGGATTACATCATGAAGCACATTATGACTCTGAATACACGTGATATGGCTAAGAGCGCTGAGAACGGCGGCTGCGGCGAGTGCCAGACTTCCTGCCAGAGCGCATGCAAGACCAGCTGCGGCATCGCAAACCAGGACTGCGAGAACAAGAACAACTAATCGCTGTACCAGTACATAATGATATGATCGGCCGGAGCATCTTCGGATGTTCCGGCTTTTCTATGAGATCTGGTTAAAGGTGTTCTGCAGGAAAATGCGGCAGACAAACTTTGAAAAAAGGTTCGGTAAAGGAAAAAGCTATGATTCATCAATATCAGCTGAACGGATACAACATTATTCTGGACATTTATTCCGGAGCCGTCCATGTGACGGATGAGGTGGCCTACGATGCCATTGCAGGTCTTGATGCCGGAAAGGATCGGGAGACCATCGGAAGAGAGCTTCTGGAAAAATATAAAGACAACGGACTGACACAAGAGGACGTTGCCGACACCTTCTCGGACATTGATGAACTGATTCAGGCAGGCAAGCTGTTTACCGAGGACGTGTTTGCCGGAAAGGCCTTTGATCTTAAGAATCGTTCCAATGTGATCAAGGCATTATGTCTTCTGGTTACCCACACCTGCAACCTTAATTGCTCGTATTGTTTTGCCTCGCAGGGAAACTTCCACGGCAAGGAAGGCCTCATGAGCTATGAGACCGGAAAGCGCGCATTGGATTTTCTGGTGGAGAATTCCGGCTTTCGAAGGAATCTTGAGGTGGACTTTTTCGGCGGCGAGCCGCTCATGAACTTCCAGGTCTGCAAGGACCTTGTGGCCTATGCCCGCAGCATCGAGAAGGAGAAAAAGAAAAATTTCCGCTTTACACTGACCACAAACGGTGTTGGTGTGAACGAGGAAGTCATCGAGTGGGCCAATAAGGAATGTCATAACGTTGTTCTGTCCCTCGATGGGCGCAAGGAGGTCAACGATCGGTTCCGTGTGGACCGTATGGGACGCGGCAGCTATGACACCATCGTGCCAAAATTCCAGCAGTTCGCCAAAGCCAGAGGAGACAAAAACTACTACATGCGCGGAACCTTCACGCATTTCAATCCGGACTTTTCCAAGGACATTTTCCATATGGCAGATGACCTTGGCTTTACGGAGCTCTCGATGGAGCCGGTGGTCTGTGATCCGTCGAGCCCGAGCGCACTGACGGAGGAGGATCTGCCGATCCTGTTCGAGCAGTATGAGATTCTGGCAAAGGATATGATCCGAAGAGAGCAGGAAGGAAAGCCGATCACCTTCTATCATTACATGATCAATCTGGAGCATGGCCCGTGTATTTACAAGAGAATCTCCGGCTGCGGCTCCGGAACAGAGTATATGGCCGTGACGGCCTGGGGGGATCTCTATCCCTGCCATCAGTTTGTCAGCGATCCAGAGTACAAGCTCGGCAACATCTGGGACGGCGTGACGAATACCAAGCTTCGGGATGAGTTCAAGCTCTGCAACGTCTACGCCAGACATGACTGTGACAACTGCTGGGCAAGGCTCTATTGCTCCGGCGGCTGTGCAGCTAACGGCTATCACGCGACCGGTGACATCCACGGGACGTACGAGTACGGCTGCAAGATCTTCCGAAAGAGAATCGAGTGTGCCATCATGATCAAGGTGGCTGAGGCTGCAATGCAGGCCGAGGAAGAGCAGGTTAAATAGTTACGAACTTTTTTAATCGCAGCCTGAAAACGAATGGAAAAGATTGTTAATACGGGTCTGGGAGCGTTAAACAATGTGGGCGGAAAGGAGACCGGTATGGCGGAAATTGACAAAGATTGGCTGCTGAGCCGATTCAGAATCGAAAAAAAACGATTCGACCGTTCCGGAGTCTATGCCTATACACAGCGAACCATGGCCTACAACTCGAACAAGATCGAAGGCAGTACGCTGACGCCGGAACAGACGGCATCCTTGTTTGACGACGGAACATTGCCCAGAAGCGATGATTATTACCGTGCGAAGGATGTCGAGGAAATGAACGGACATTTCCTGATGTTCAATTACATGCTGGATACTCTGGAGGAGGAACTGTCACAGGAGATCATCAAGCATCTTCATTATGAACTGAAATCCGGTGTGTTCGAGGATCGTGCCAATGGGTATGCCATCGGCGATTACAAAAAACGCCCCAATATGGTCGGAATGTATAAAACGGCACTGCCTGCTGAGGTGGAACCGCAGATCGCAGAGCTCCTTTCCTGGTACCATGGAGAAGAGAAGACACTGGAAACGCTCGCCCGGTTCCATGCACGATACGAAGCGATCCATCCCTTTCAGGATGGGAATGGGCGAACCGGCCGCATGATCCTCTTTCGTGAGGCCCTGAAGAGTCCGAACATCAGGCCCTTTCTAATCCTGGACGAAGACCGCAGCGAATACATCGAAGGCTTGCAGCAGTTTCGTGCGGAAAATAAAGTGGATCTGCTGACATTCCTGATGGAAAAAGAAGCGGGAAAATATGAAGAACAGTGCAGATATTTTGCAGCTGAGTAAGAGGCCGTTTTACGGCCTCTTTTTGTATCTGTTTAGCACCTGCCTGTTTCAACATGAATCGGCTGCTTTGCAGACGAATTCATGAATGAAACAGGCAGGTGGCCAAGGGGCGAAGCCCCTGTAGCCAGCCACATCGAGGATTTGCGAATGCAAATTCGAGATGCGGGTGCTAAACAGAGAGCAGATGTTTATTAATAGTGGAGCCTGTTTCAACATGAATCGGCTGCTTTGCAGACGAATTCATGAATGAAACAGGCAGGTGGCCAAGGGGCGAAGCCCCTGTAGCCAGCCACATCGAGGATTTGCTATAATAATACGGATTGTATCGTCTTATGACATCGATTCTGGAGGATCACACAGCATGAGCTTTGAGAAAATAACGTTTCCGGAGGACAGCGTATTCCTGGTGACCGGCGGTGCCGGCTTTATTGGTTCCAACGTGGCAGAGGCCATTCTGAACAAGGGATATGAGGTGCGCGTGATGGACAACCTGTCCACCGGACACATCGAGAACATTCAGCCCTTTATGGAGAACCCGAAGTTTACCTTCCTGCAGGAGGACATCCGGGACCTGGATGCCTGCCTGAAGGCAACGGAGGGTGTAGATTATGTCATTAATCTGGCAGCCTGGGGATCGGTGCCCCGCAGCATTGAGATGCCGCTTTTTTATGAGGAAGTGAACATTCGCGGCACGCTGAACATGATGGAGGCCTCCCGGCAAAACGGCGTAAAGCGCTTTGCCTATGCATCGAGCTCTTCGGTATACGGGGACTCCACACAACTCCCCAAAAAGGAAGGACATGAGGGAAAACCGCTGTCTCCTTATGCGCTGACCAAGAAAGTCGATGAAATGTACGGCCAGATGTATAAGGAAATTTACGGACTCAATACCTATGGCATGCGTTTCTTTAACGTCTTTGGCCGTCATCAGGATCCCAATGGCGTTTACGCAGCCGTAATTCCTAAATTTATCAAGCAGCTCCTGGCCGGTGAGCAGCCGACGATCAACGGAGATGGACAGCAGAGCCGTGATTTTACCTATGTGGACAATGTCATCGAGGGCTGCCTTCGGTGCTGCGCAGCATCCGAGGATGCGGCAGGTACTGCGTACAACATCGGTGCCGGTGGAAGAGAATTCCTCATCGATGTATATCATGACATTACAAAGGCCCTTGGCGTAGACATCGAGCCGAAATTCGGCCCCACCAGAGCCGGCGATATTCGCGACAGCAATGCGGACATTACAAAGGCAAGAGAGAACCTTGGCTACGATCCGTCATATGATTTTGCAACAGGTATTCAGCTGGCCATCGACTGGTATAAGGAAAACTTATAAATACCAACACTCCACTAAAGGATACGATATGAGAATTGCAATCCGGCTGGATGACATCACAGCCGACATGAACTGGGAAAAGTTCCTGCGCTTTAAGGATCTGATGGACCGATACGGCGTTAAGCCTCTTCTGGGAATCGTACCGGATAACCGGGATCCAAAGCTCTCCATTGACCCTGCAAGAGACGACTTTTGGGATTACATCAAAGAGCGCAGAGACAAGGACGGATGGACGCTGTGCATGCATGGCTGCCATCACGTCTATACAACGGACAAGGGCGGCATGCTGCCCTTGAACCGGCAGTCGGAATTCGCAGGAGAGGATTACGAGGAACAGCGGGATCGCCTGCGAAAAGGCAAGGAGATCCTGCATGCACATGGAATTGACACGACGCTGTTCATGGCTCCTGCCCATTCCTATGACATGAATACGCTGATGGCGCTGCGGTCGTTGGATTTTACGGCATTGACGGATGGCTTCGGCAGCAGACCGTATCAGTATGAAGGATTGACCTTCTATCCAATCTCCTACCGCAAGGCGGACAGCCTGAAAAAAACCTCCGGCGTGACAACCTTTGTTGTGCATTGCAATACGCTGGAGGAAAAAGACTACGCAGCCTATGAAGAAATCTTCCGGGATCAGGATATGATGCCGTATGCACAGCTGTTAGAGGAAAAGCCGGTACGCCGAGGGACACTGGGACAGAACAAGGAGCAGCTCATGGCTGCCGTAAAACGTGCGGTACGTGAGCGGAATGAGCAAAACAAGGCAAAATAGAGCGCGCAAAAGCGCAGTGTCCTTGAGTGAAGGAAACGGCAGGGCATCGCAGCAAGACGCGAAAGCAATTTACAGAGCAGGATGGAGCAGATCGGATGAATGAAATCACAAAAGATGAGAAATGCATGAGCGAAGACACTGCATCCAGTCAGCCGATCCGCATCCTTCACGTTTTGGGGCGTCTGAACCGGGGCGGTGCGGAATCCAGAATCATGGATCTGTATCGCCATATCGACCGGACGAAGGTGCAGTTCGATTTCCTGGTGCATTATAAGATGAATGCAGCGGATGCGGCAGAGACTGCGTCAGGTCAGAACGGCACAAAAGGAAAAACTGACACGCAGACGCTGTACGCCCTTCGCCCTAAGGAGGATCTGGACGATGAGATCCTCTCCCTTGGCGGCAGAATCTATGTGCTGCCGCGCTTTACCGGGACGAACCTTGGGAGCTATCGAAGGGCGTGCAGGACCTTCTTTGCACAGCACCATGAGTTCACCGCCGTGGAGGGCCATATGACCTCCATGGCATCGATTTACCTTCCGATCGCCAAGGCAGAAGGCGTTCCGGTGACGATTGCACATGCAAGGAGCGCCGGCGTGGATGCGGGAATCCGCGGCGTAATGACGAGGGTGTTCCGTCTGTCTCTGGCAAAGCGATGCGATGTAATGATGTCGTGCTCGAAGGAGGCCTCGATCTCGGTGTTCGGCAAAAGGGCCTATGAGAGCGGGAAGGTCATGAGCGTCCCGAATGCGCTGGAGCTGTCGGCCTTTACCTATGATCCGGCGAAGAGACAGAAGGTTCGCACCAGGTACGGCATTCCGGAGAATGCACTGGTGATCGGCCATGTCGGACGCCTGGACCCGGTTAAAAATCACGCTTATATTGCCAGGATCGGCAAAGAGCTGGTCAGGATGCGACCGGAGCAGAATGTATATTATCTGTTCGCCGGCAAAGGCTCCCTGCAGGATGAGATTCCGAAGGTCTTTAAAGAGGCAGGCCTTTTGGATCGTCTGATCCTGACCGGTCAGCTGAACCGGGAGGAGACGGCAGGCATCTATCAGGCGTTTGATGTCTTCGTGTTCCCGTCTCTTTATGAAGGCATGCCGGGAACAGTAGTGGAGGCACAGGCGGCGGGTTTGCCATGCGTGATTGCAGACACGATTACGAAAGAGGCGGCCATCACGGATCTCGTGGTGCAGCTCCCTCTTGGTGAGGAGAATGCCGGAGCCTGGGCAAAGGAAATCCTGCAGCGAACGCAGAATACGGAAAGTGCAGCTGCAAAGAGAGAAGCATCTCGGAGCAAGGCTTCTGCCGATGCGATGAAGGAACTGGAGACGGCAGGATATGAAGTGACCGCAGCGGCAGCAAAGATGCAGGAATTCTACCTGCAGTGCTCACAAAATCGCTGATGCAGCACGCACATTGCTGCGGCGAAGGAACGTGGTTCACCGGCACAGTTTGACAGGCTTTGGGTGAAGGGTAGTTGGAATTATGTGTGGAATTTGCGGATATCTATCCAGACGGATGATCACGAAGGATCAGCTCGCTGTCATGAACGATACCATGCGGGAGAGAGGACCCGACGATGCCGGCGTGGAGCTCTTTGAGCTGCCGGGAGGCAGAACCCTTGGCATGGCACAAAGGCGATTGTCGATTCTCGACCTTTCGCCCTTAGGACACCAGCCAATGTCGACACCGAATGGGCGGCTGCATGTTGTTTTTAACGGAGAGATCTACAACTACAGAGAGCTGAAAAAGGAGCTTCCGGAGTATTCCTTTCGATCGAACAGTGATACCGAGGTGATTCTCGCAGCATACCTTAAATGGGGAGTGTCCTGCGTGGAGCATTTTAACGGGATGTTCGCAATTGCACTGTATGACTGCGAAAAGGATGAGCTCATGCTGGCGAGGGACCGCATGGGACAAAAGCCGCTTTACTATCGGATCGACGGTGATGAGCTGATCTATGCCTCGGTTCTGGCACCGATTCTGAAGAGCCCCGGATTCAAGGGCAGGATCCGAAGAGACATCCTGCCAAGGTATCTCTTCCAGGAATATATCAACGCACCGGATACCATCCTTGAGAAGGTGTATCAGGTGGAGCCGGGAACGGTGAAGATCTGGCGGCGAAGGGAAGACGGAGCGGTGGCGGCCGAAAAGGCA
>CAVCWT010000001.1:0-131888 GCA_963605745.1 Lachnospiraceae bacterium | reverse complement strand
GCGGCCGAAAAGGCATTCGGTGCTGCCATGGGGACAGAGTATGAGCTGGTTTCCCACAGATACTGGGACATCAAAGAGCAGTATCAGGACATGCAAAAGGATCCTGTCACCGATGAAGATCAGGCACTTGGGGAGCTGCGGGAGGTCCTGAGGCAATCCGTACGTCGCAGAATGATTGCCGATGTCCCGCTGGGAGCCTTTTTGTCCGGGGGATATGATTCCTCCTTGATCAGTGCAGTCGCACAGGAGCAGCTCGGCGGGACACCGCTCAAGACCTTCTCCATCGGCTTTGCCGAAAAGGAATATGACGAGTCTCCCTATGCAAGAGCCGTTGCGGCGCATCTGGGAACGGACCATACCGAACAGATCATCAGCGAAGGAGATCTGTTGGAGCTGGTTTCGGACCTTCCGAAATTCTTTGACGAGCCGATGGCGGATTCCTCACAGATTCCGACCATGCTGGTGTCCCGGCTGGCGCGGCAGAAGGTGACAGTGGCATTGTCCGGAGATGCCGGGGATGAGCTCTTCTGCGGCTATGGTATCTATGACAACGTGCGGCTGGCCCAGAGGCTGGACGCCCTTGGAGCACTGGCACATGGAATCGGACAGATCCCATTGGGCGCAGGAAAGAGACTGGAGGATCAGTATCCGTTTAAGGTTCGCGTGATCTCGGCCAATCGCAATCCTGAGACAAAGACGCAGTTCGGCGCCGGCAGCTACGTAGAGCTGGCAAAGAGCCTGGTGCTGCAGGATCCTGCAGGACAGTCCGGAACGGATGTCTTCCCTTTTGATGCAGCAGAACAGGTCGGGAGTGATGGCTTCCTTCCTGTTAACTATGAGTGGGAGAGCAGATACCCTTCTGAGAACTGGCAGATCCGGCGAATGCTCCTTGATATGGAGACATACCTTCCCGGGGACATTCTGACGAAGGTGGACCGCGCTTCGATGAAATATTCATTAGAGAGCCGGTGTCCGTTCCTGGACCCGGAGGTGATGCGGTATTCCTACCGGGTGGATCACGCACTTAAATACCATCCAAGGTCTGGCGCAGAATCCGGGCAAAAAGGCTCCGTCCGACAGGCAGGACCCGCCGAGTGCGGCGGAACGAATCAGGAACAGAACCGGAATCAAAAGGGCTGGGATAAAAAATATCTCCTTAGAAGGCTCGCCTGGGAATACATTCCAAAGGACCTTTTAGAACGGCCTAAAAAAGGCTTCTCCGTTCCTCTTGGTAAGTGGCTGGCAGGTCCCCTGAAAGAGCAGCTCCTTGCCTATTCCGAGGAATCCTTCGTAAAGCGCCAGGGAATCTTTGATCCGGAGACCGTTTCCCGCTTGGTGCAGCAGTTCCTGAAAGAGGGAGACGGCGGCGCCGGGACAGGCAGGAATTATTCAAAGCTTCTGTGGGGCTATTATGTGTTTCAGCAGTGGGCAGATTACTGGAAGGAATCGCTTGCGTTATGATCATAATCAGAATGTCGGGTGGACTCGGCAATCAGATGTTCCAATATGCGCTGTATCTTAAATTAAAGGCGCTGGGAAGAGACGTGTGTTTTGACGATGCCTCGCAATATGACAAGGAGGCCTTCAAAAACTCTGACCAGAAAAGGCGCCCGAAACATTTACGGATCTTTGGCATCCATTATCCGAAGGTATCGCAGGAAGACCTCACTTGCATGACCGACTCCTCCATGAATGTTTCCAGCAGAATTCGCAGGAAGCTGACGGGCAGAAAGAGTCTGGAAAAGAGAGACGAGGACTTTGTCTATGATCCGGGCTTTCTGGAGGAGACGGAAGGGTATTATTGCGGCTGTTTTCAGAGCCCTCGTTATTTTGCCGGGGAGGAGGCGGCCGTTCGGAAGGCCTTTACATTTCCCCCGGACCTTCTGGAAATTCCGGGAGATGCGAATAAAAAGGAACGCCGCATCCTGGAGCAGGCGGCACACTATGCAGAGAGGATTCGCAAGGCCAATGAGAACGGCGGCAGCGCGGCTATTCATCTGCGGTTCGGCGATTATGTGGATAAGGGAGATATCTACGGAGGCATCTGCACGGATGCCTATTACAACACGGCGATTCAAAAGCTCAAGGATAAGAGCAGTGAAATGACCTTTTTCGTGTTCTCCAACGATGAGGAGAAAGCAGGCGAGTGGATTCGGTTCCAGGCAGAGCGGCAGGAGAACCTTGGACGCGGGCACTTTGTTCTCGTGAAGGGGAGCGATGAAGATCACGGATATCTCGACCTGTATCTCATGACGCTGTGCGGCAATCATATTATTGCGAATTCGAGCTTTTCCTGGTGGGGAGCGTGGCTTTGCAGGGAACCCGGGAAAACTGTGTTCGCACCGTCTGTCTGGAACAATCAAAAGGATGGCAGTGAGCTGCGCCGGGTGGACATCTATGCAGACTTTATGCGCAGAATTAACCCGGCCGGTCAGGAACTGTCCGAGGAGCCCCTCCTTTCCGTGATCATCACGGCATATAACGTAAAGGAATACATTGGAAGAGCACTGGATTCTGTGAGAAACCAGACCTGGAAGAATCTGGAGATCATTGTGGTGGACGATGGTTCTACGGATGGGACGGCTGCGCTTCTGGATGAGTATGTGGCTGCAGATGCCAGAATTCAGGTTATTCATACGGGAAACCGTGGCGTATCGGCGGCAAGAAATGAAGGCATCGAGCATGCAAAAGGAGAATACATCGGTTTTGTAGACGGAGATGACGTGGCACATCCCGAAATGTACGAGACGATGCTGCGGGGGATGTTAGCATCCGGTGCCAGAATGGCAGCCGTGAATTACCGCGAGGTTACGACGACGGCGATACACGGAGTCGGGAACAAGGCGCCTGCAGCAGACAGCAAGGCTTTGCAGGCAGCCACCGCAGAGATCCGGACTCCGCATGCGGCAATGAAGACAACAGATCCTGCAGAGAATATCACAAAGACAGATCAGAATGAGATAAAATCTGTCAATATTGACCCGTCTCTTACTGCGAGTGTATTATTAACTCAAAGAGAGGCGGTGGCTTGCTTTATCCGTGCCGGTATGGAAGGAACGGACGGGAAGGTGGTACTGCATTCTGCCGTCTGGAGCAAGCTCTTTCATAAGAGTCTTCTAAAGGGAAACCGCTTTCCGGAGGGAACCAGTGCGGAGGATATTCCGTTTACGACCTGTGCGCTGTGTCACACCCGAAAGGTTCTGTATATTCCGACGCCTTTGTATGATTATGTGCATAACCGCGAGGAGAGCATTATGAACAGCGGGCGTGCCGTGCGCACGCTGACGCAGGAGATTCCGGCCTGGAGAGTGCATATGGAAATGCTGAAGGATGCGGGACTGTATGACCTTGCAGAGGAGTCGGAATACTGGTTCTATCGCCGGATGTTGTTCTATGAAGAGGATTATCGGTCCTGCAGCGAAACGCAGAAGGAAGCACAGGAGCTGGAAGAGAGGATCCTGTCCCACAAGGAACGGATTCTGGAGCTGTGCAGTGAACATTCCTACGGGAGGCGTGGAGACAGAGAGAGACTAAAGCTCTATGCCGAGTCGCCAAAGCGCTACTATATGCTGGCAAGACTCTACGAGAAAACCGTTGTTGCGTGGAAAAACCGCAGGTCCTGAATAAACGCCGGGCACTTTGCAAATGCTGTACCGACTGACCTTTTTGTTTCTGAAAGGTCATTTTGCCGGGAATCTTCTGCTGCCAGGATTGCAATTGATGAAAAAAAACGATCAGAACAATCAAATATCGCAAAGGGAGCAGGTGCTGTGGCTGGCGGATCGTGGCACGCAGGCACTGTTCTATCTGGGGCTTTTGCTGGAACTGGCGGTTGTCATTCTGGATAAGAGCAGCTGGACGAATCCCTATGAGGGACTTATGTACCGCACAGCGTTTCTCCTTTTTGGTGTTCGATGCGTGTACTGCCTTCGAAGGTTTAGCCTTCGGGAGAATCTGGTGCTCGTTCTGGCATTGATGGTGGCAGGACTTAGCTGGCATTTCGGAGGACGAAATGATCTGATCCGGCTCGTTATTTTTATTCGCAGCGCAGAGACAATGGATATCCAAAGAGCAATGAAGGTTACCTTCTATGGAACCATCGCAGGGTGTCTTGTTCTTGTTGTTCTGGCGCTGACCGGTGTCATGGGGCACCTGTATCAGACCTACAATTACGGACATGGCATTGAAACCAGATGGGATCTGGGGCTGGGGCATCCGAACTCACTGCATTGTATGGCCGCGATGCTGCTGATCCTGGCATTGTACCTGTATGAAAAGCAAATGAAGCTGTATGTCTACCTTCTTCTGGCAGTGGGGGATGTTCTGCTCTACGGGTTGACCCGCAGCAATACGGCAACGGTCATTGCGATGCTGGCCATCCTGATTTCGGTGCTGCTGCATTATGGCAGAAAGCTGACAGCAGGAAATGCGGTTTACTATATTGGAGAGGCATTGGTCCTTGGCGGCATTGGCTTTTCGGTGCTGTGCGGATTGTATAACCCGGCGGCACATGACTGGATGAAAAAACTGGATCAGGTTCTGACCGGGAGGGTTTCATCCTTGTGGACAACGACCTTCCATGATGGGACACTGTCGACCTGGTACCTGTTCTCAGCAAGGTGGAATCGTTGTTATTTTGACCTTGGATGGCTGCGCGTCATATACTGGTACGGCGTGATTCCGGCGATTATGATCGTTCTGACCTTGTTCCTTATGCTGGAGCATGCAAGGAAGACGAAGGACAAGGCGGGCTTTATGATGCTCGTTTGTATGTCTGTTTATACTGTATTCGAGGCACATCTGGTGTCGGCCTATATCGGCCGCAACTACGGTTTATTCCTGGCAGCTTTGTATCTGCCGGCCATCATAAAGGGGATGAAGGCAAATGAATCCGAAAAATAAAATCGTTCTGACTTATGGCCTGTGGCTGATGGATTCCATCTGCATTGCGGTGAGCTACTGGCTTGCAACGAATCTGCGATTCGCACATAACAACGACTGGGGCAACAAGACGCTGCACTATGCGGTGCTGGTTGTTTTCCTTCTGTTCTATACGATTTACAGTTTTTTTGCAGAGTGGAACCGGGATTTTCTGGAGAGAGGATTCTTCCGGGAGATTATTTCGGTTCTGCAGTTCAACGGTGTCATGATCCTGGCGTCACTGGCCTTTGTGTTCTTTGTCCGCTGGGGGAATATCCTGTCGAGGCAGGTCGTCATCAACTTTATCTGGATGAACCTTTTGATGATGTATGTTGTTCACATCCTGTTTAAAAAGGTGATGCAGCGCATTGTCTCGGATGACAAACAGGTCACGAAGGTACTGGTAGTAGCGCCACCGGAGCTGGCAGATGAGACGATTACGAGACTGCGGCAGACGATGGGGGCCTCCTATCAGGTGGTGGGCTCTGCCTCAATCCGATGCGGGGACGGCATGAGTGAAGAGGAGCGGGAATCCGCCTTCAAGGAGATGACAGAAAAGCTGACGCAGATCGCCTTTGACGAAGTCTTTATCAACGCGCCGGGTCTTGACCGTCAGGAAATACAGCCCCTGATCAATGGCTTCGAGGAAATGGGGGTTGTGTGCCGCTATAATCTCGGGCTGCCGGAAATCTCCGGCGCATCTGCCAAAGTGGAAACCTTTGGCGATTACATTACCGTTACCTATACCAAGTTCTGCTCCAGCTACAAAAGACTCCTTGTCAAGCGCGTGTTCGACATTCTCGGCGGTCTTGTCGGTGTCATCCTGACCGGTATCCTGACACTGTTTATCGCACCGGCGATCAAGCTGGATTCCAAGGGACCTGTCTTTTTCGCACAGACGAGAATCGGCAAAAACGGACGCCGGTTTAAAATCTACAAATTCCGCTCCATGTATCAGGATGCAGAGGCACGCAAAAAAGAACTGGAGAAGGAGAACGAGGTCAAGGGCCTTATGTTCAAGATGGAGAACGACCCGCGGATCACCAGGGTCGGGGCATTCCTTCGCAGCACGAGCCTGGATGAGTTCCCGCAGTTTCTTAACGTATTAAAGGGTGATATGAGCCTTGTCGGCACGAGACCGCCGACCGTGGATGAGTTCGAGCAGTACAATGAGCATTATAGGAGGCGCCTGTCCATGACGCCGGGCCTTACCGGTATGTGGCAGGTGAGCGGACGCAGCGACATCTCGGATTTTGATGAGGTGGTGCGTCTGGATCTGGAATACATTGACAACTGGTCGCTGACACTGGATTTCAAGATCCTGCTGCAGACGGTGATCGTTGTTCTGGGACACCGCGGCGCAAAGTAGATTTGTTTATGCGTTTGCCTTCGCCAGAACCCTGTCTTTGGCAAAAGGAAAACAGCAACTATAGGGAGCACGCCATGCATCACATCTGTATGATTGTTCCGGATCCTCTGGTTCACGGCGGCATCGCCGCCGTGACCTCCGGCTATTACGGGAGCCGTCTGGAGAAGGATTATCGGATCACCTATATTCAATCGTATTGCGACGGCAGCAAGATGGACAAGCTGAAAAAAGCATTAAAGGCATACAGGCAGTTCCGGGGGGTTCTTAAAAAGGACCCGCCGGAACTTGTTCATGTTCACTCTTCATTCGGTCCGAGCTTTTACCGCAAGCTCCCGTTCATTGAGATGGCATCCAGGGCGGGCATTCCGATTGTCAATCACATTCACGGCTCTGCCTTTGATGAGCTGTATACCAACGCCTCTGAAGGCAAAAAACGACTCGTCCGACGAATCTACGGCAAGTGTCAGCGCATGGTTGTCCTAACAGAGCACTGGAGGGACGTGCTGTCTGCCTGCTATCCAAAGGAGCGGATGGAGGTCATTCCCAACTACAGTGTTCTGCATCCGGAAACGCAAGAGCCTTCCGTGCGGGAGGAAAGATTTCAAAGGCAGCAGATTCTGTACCTTGGCGTTCTGACAGAAGGGAAGGGAATGAAGGAGATGCCGGAGGTGATCCGGAGGGTGACGGCAGAGTATCCAAAGGCCCGGTTTGTGATGGGAGGCGTTGGAGATCAGAGCCTTGTGACGAATGGACTGCCGGAAGAACTGGTGCGGGAGAATGTTGTTTTTCCTGGCTGGGTGCGGGGAGAGGACAAGGAGAGACTGTTGCAGGAGAGCATGTTGTTCCTCTTGCCCTCGCATATGGAGGCGATGCCGATGTCGCTTCTCGAGGCGATGGGGTATGGACTCCCGATGGTGACAACAAGAATCGGCGGTATTCCGAATCTGACGGGAGAAGGCGAGCAGGCAGCGCTGTGCGGAGTTGGTGACAGCATAGCTATGGCAGAGGCCATCGGAAGGCTTCTCAGCAATAGGAAGACCTGGGAACAGGCGGCGGCAGCCTCCTATCAAAGAGCCGAAAAAGAGTATGGGTTCGAGCAGCATATTGACCGGATTGAGGCCGTGTACGAGGCCGTGCTAAGCAGTTACTATTTAGGATGATACCTGCGCGAGCAGGCATGGCAGATTCAGTACCCGATTCACGGAGAGTTGCAGATGCCAGATCAAGAGGGAGCAATCATGCAGACAGTAAAGGAACATCAGGAAAAGGAACGAAGGAAAGGCATGCCCGCAGTGTCAGTGATTGTTCCTGTCTATAATGGGGGTAGCTATCTGCAGGAGTGTATTGACAGTATCCTGCATCAGACTTTTTCGGATCTGGAGCTGGTCCTTGTGGATGATGGCTCAACGGACGGGAGCGGCCTTGTCTGCGATGAGGCGGCAGAAAAGGATCGAAGAGTCCGTGTGATTCATAAAGAAAATGAAGGATTACTTGCGACCTGGATTCGAGGAGTTCGAGAGAGCAGAGCGGCATTTGTTGCCTTTATTGACTGCGACGACTGGCTTTCCTGTGATCACCTGGAGAAGATGACGGCGCAGCTGGAGGAGATAGATTCCGGGATCTCGTGCGCAGATGGGCAGAATGCAGTGCGAGAGTCCGGGAAGTGCACCTGTGCAAAGTCGGCCGCCGAAAATCCGCAGACACTGCGTTGGAAAAAAGGACAGGTGGTCTGCGGCGGTTATGTCATCGAGCGGGAATGGAATCATACATCAGAGAATAAAAAAAGTGCAGCCCGGCCGGGCGTTTATGAAGGGGAACGGCTGAAAAGGGAAATTCAGGACAAGCTCCTTGGTAATGAAGACAGGACGTTGATCTTGTCCCGCTGCATGAAGCTGTTCTCGAAGGAACTGATCCTGGATAACCTGCATTTTTGCGATCCGCAGATCCGCATGGGAGAGGATGTGACGATTACGGTTCCGGCCCTTCTGGATGCCGGACGAATTGTGGTTCTGGAGGACAACTATGATTATCACTACCGGTTTGTTCACAGCTCCATGGTACACGGCTATGACAGCGGGATGTATGAGAACATTCAGAACCTTCGCAGGATTCTCCTGCAGGAAATGGCGGAAAAGAAGGTTCCAAACGGTGCCATGCAGGTGGAGCGGGAGTTCCTGTTCCTTTTTTGTCTGGTGCTCAAAAATGAGCTGCGAAGGACTGGCGTACCGGCGGAAGAGGTCATCACCTCTGTACAGAGAATGTGTCGTGAAATGGATACCCAGGCGCGCGTAAAGAAGATGCCGGCGCCCTTTCGGGATACAGCAAATCGCCTCCTTGCCTTGGTTATGGTAAGACCGTCTGAACTGCGCATTCGCATTGTGCGGCGGATTTTCCTGCAGCAGGCAGCTGCAGCTGCCAAATAAGTGACACAGATGAAGGTGCACAGGAAGGAAGAATAATTTCTGAAACGTTCATATGCAGAATACTCCGCAGAATGCGCCGCAGACAAAAGAGCGAAGGGTCATTGTGACAGGAAAGGGAATGAAATATGGGAGAACATCATATCATCAGCATCATCATTCCGGTGCATAATGCCAAAAAGACGCTGGGCCGCACGGTAAAGAGTGTATGCGATCAGACCATTCGACACCTTCGCAGGGAGGTTATGCTGGAGCTGATTCTGGTAGATGATGGCTCAACGGATGAGAGCGGCGCATTGTGTGATGCCTATCTTGACTGGAACACGGCGACAGATCAAGTCCCGCAAAAGGGGGCTCTGCGAGTTAAGGTAATTCATATGGAGGACGAGGGCGTCTCGGAGGCAAGAAACCGGGGACTGGAGGCAGCAGATGGCGATCTCATTACCTTTCTGGACGCAGATGATGCGCTGGATCTTTCTATGCTGGAGCGTCTGCTGTCCCTGCATGAGGAGACCGGGGCCGAGATCTGCGGCTGCGGGTTTGCCGCAGTGTCGCCTAAGGCGCAGGACTTTGCCAGAAGGCAGGAGTCTGACCATGCCGCGGGCAAGGCACCTCAAATATTGACCGGCACAGTCATTGTCCGTGACGGCATTCTAAGCGGGGATACCAGGGTCTGGAGCAAGCTGTTCACCCGAAGTCTCATTGGCAAAAAGAGATTCCGGAAGGGCCTTAGCATCGGGGAGGATATGCTCTTTGTTACCTCACTGATTGCTGCGGATACCCGTTATGCAGTGATCGAAGATCCATTGTATCTTTATACGATTAATCCGATGGGGGCCATGGAGCGTCCCTTTACGCCGTCCTATATGGATCAGCTGCGCTGTTACGAAGAGGCAGAGAAGGTGATTGCGGGGAATCTGCCGGAGCTCCTGCAGGATCCTGTGGTGATCCAAAGGCTGCGAAGGCTCCAGATCATTTCGGACGTTCTGACGGCAACCAAGCTGGCAAGACTTCCCAATAAGCAGCTGAAGGTTTACGGAAATGAATTCTATCAGTGCAGGATGAAATTGAAAAAGCATCAAAGCGAGCCCGGAATTGCCTCTGTGCTTCCGAAGGATTATCGGCTAAAATCATTCATGCTGATGTACCTGCCGACCGCATTCAAGGCCCTGGTGAGGGTGACGTCACAGCTTAAAAAAACGTAACTATTTAGCACCCGCATTTCTTGATACCAGGGTCAAAAGGACTTTTGACCTCAACATTATTTCCTGAAAGGGAAGGTAGAACGTTTTCTTGCCGGGAGGGGCTTTCGATACAGCCGTCAGAACCGTTCGGGCAATCAGAGAAAATGAGGGGTAAGGATTAGAGAGGACAGTTCATGAGCGAAATTGCACTTTATATGCATGCCGGCAGCGGCAATCATGGCTGCGAAGCGATTGTGGATTCTCTGGTGCGTATGATGCCGCTGGATCGCTTTGCACTGATGTCGAACTGCGCCCCGGAGGATGAAAAATACCTTCCTGCTGAGGTTCGGGCGAGAACCAGATTCCTGCAGGAGGAGAAGATCCGGGAGCATAAGCTACGGCATGTTCTGTATTATGCATATCGGAAGGTGACAGGGGATGAAGAGTCCTTTCTGCGCTATCGCTACCGGGAGCTGACAGGCTCCGGAAAGCCGGCCCTGGCTGTCTCGATTGGCGGTGACAATTATTGCTATGAGAATATGACAAAGGATCTGATGGTGGCGAATCGGATGTTCTGCCGCCAGGGAACGGCCACGGTGCTCCTTGGGTGCTCCATTGAGCCGGACCTTCTCAAGGGGGAGAGAGCTGCTGCACTGACAGAGGATCTGCACCGGTATCACAGGATCATTGCCAGAGAGAGTATCTCTTATCATGCCATCCGGGAGGCACTCCTTGGATGTTATGGAGAGGAGGGCGCACAGAAGGTGGTTTATTGCCCGGATCCTGCATTTTCTCTGCCGGCAGATGAGAGCGCGCTTCCGGAGGATTTTGAATCCGGGAATACCGTTGGGATCAATTTAAGTCCCATGGTGGAGGAGTATGCGGCGGATCCGTCGGCACCTTTAAAGAGCTATGCTGCATTGATCCAGGATATTCTGGATCATACCAATATGAAGGTTGCTCTGATTCCGCATGTTGTCTGGGAGAGGAGTAATGACAGGACCCCTCTTGACAAGCTGTATGAGAAGTTCAAGGATACAGGACGCGTGCAGCGCATTCCTGACCTTCCGGCCGAGCAGCTGAAGGGGATTATTGCAAACTGTCGTTTCTTTATCGGGGCGAGAACCCATGCAACGATTGCAGCCTATTCAACGATTATTCCGACCCTTGTGGTGGGGTATTCTGTCAAGGCAAGAGGCATTGCAAGAGATCTGTTCGGGACCGAGCAGCAATACGTCCTGCCGGTACAGGAGCTCAAAGAGCCATCGCAGCTTTTGGCTGCCTGGCATTTCCTGCAGGCAAATGAGGACGAGATCCGGTGTCAGCTGGCAGAGAGCGCCATCCGGTTCCGGGCAGAGGCGAGGCACAACGCAGACGAGCTCCACAAGGTGCTGGAGGAGATTTAGGAAGCCGCAGATCGCTGCGGATCCCATGCCGCAGCCTTGCTGCAAAGTGACTAGCTCTGTTGCAGATCTGTGGGACCTGACGGCTGCGGATGTGTACGCAGGAATGATTTAAGAAACGAAAGGAATCAACGTGGCAGAGAATCAAAAGACAGGAAGAGTTCGGCTGGCAGGAAGGAATATCGCATTCGGATACATCGGGCAGGCGGCAACGGCCCTGATGTCCTTTGTGCTGCGCACGATTTTTATTCTGCACCTGTCGGAGCAGCTGCTGGGCGTGAATTCCCTGTACACGAACATTCTGTCCATTCTGTCGATGGCAGAGCTGGGCATCGGCACGGCACTGAATTTTGCTTTGTACAAGCCGGTCGCAGAGGACGATACCGAGAAGATCAAGTCCTACATGCAGATGTACCGGAAGGCTTATACGGTGATTGCTCTGGTGGTGGCAGGAATCGGCCTGTCCATTGCTCCTTTCCTGCGCTATCTGATCAAGGATCCCGGAACGGTTACCGTCCGGGAGATGACGCTGTATTATCTGATCTTTCTGTTTAATACGGTCAGCACGTATTTTGTCTCCTACAAATACAGCCTGTGCAATGCGCAGCAGCGCAATTATATACAGACGAACATCAATACCATCACCAAAATTGTGGTGTCCGTCCTGCAGATTGTCGTGATCATTGTCACAGAAAATTTCCTGCTGTACCTTTTGACCGATATGCTGGTACAGCTGCTGCAGAAGGTGTTCGTTTCCTGGTATCTGAACCGCTTGTACCCATACCTGTGTGACAAGAACGTTCAGCCCTTGAGCGCTGAGGAATCCGGAAAGGTGTGGCGCAAGACCAGGGCCCTGGTTCTGCACAAGGTAGGTGATGTTGCAAGACTTCAGACAGATTCTCTCATCATTTCGTCCTTTATCGCCGTTGCCGTTTCCGGCATGGTGGACAATTACAATCTGGTCATCAATGCGGTGACGAACTTTGTCAATATCATTTTCAATTCCGTGATTTCGAGCTTTGGCAATCTGATTGCAACAGAGACAAAAGAGCGGCAGTATGAACTGTTTCAGGTGTACCGTTTTTTTGCCAGCTGGGTGTATGGATTTGTGGTAACGGGCTTTTTCGTTCTGTTGACGCCTCTCATTCGTCTGTGGCTCGGAGAGGCGTGGGTGCTGCCCTCGTCTGCGGTGACACTCCTGTTGATTGATCTGTATTTTAAGGGGGACCGGATCGTTTTGTCGAACTACAAGACGGCGGCAGGCGTCTTTGAACAGGACAAATATCTCGCCCTCATTCAGGGACTGGTGAATTTGGTGCTGTCCATCTGGCTGGTACAGGAGATTGGACTGGCCGGTATCTATGTCGGCACAGTGGTTTCGGGGCTGATCGCCAATGTGACCAAACCGGTCATTATCTACAGGGTGTGCTTTGACAAGCCCTGCGGGAGCTATTTTGCAGAGGCAGTTCGTTATGTGGGAACCGTCGTCGTCCTCGCAGGAGGGCTGGGACTTCTGGGAAATGTTGTGATGGCAAAGCCGAGCATCCTGCGCTTTGCGCTCATGGTTGTCCTGATCACGGTGGTCTATAACGGCGTTTTTTGGCTGCTCTATGGCAGGACGAAGGAGTTCAGCTATCTGAAGGAGACCCTGCAGAAGAAACTGCACCGGGGCTGAAGATTCAGAGAAAGAGTCAGAAAAGGAGTCAGAGAAAGAAAGTCGGAAAGTGACTCTTAAGGAAAGTGACGAAGCGAGAATTGAAATGAGCAGCTTTATGCAGAATACAGTTCAAGGGAAAATGGATCTGAGCGCTTTGCAGAATACAGTTCAAGGGAAAATGGATCTGAGTGCTTTGCAGAGTACAGTTCAAGGAAAAATGGATCTGAGTGCCTTGCAGAGTACAGTTCAAGGGAAAATAGATCTGAGCGTTTTGCAGAATGCGGTCCGAGAAAAATTGGATCCGATGGCCGCAGAGGCCGCAAGGCAGCTCCAGGCGCTGACCCATCCGCCGGTAAGAGCTCGCATCAAGAATACCGTCAAAAAAACGCTCGGCCGCCCGGGCTATTCCGGAGACGTTATTTTCTGGCCGGCGGGACTGCTGATGCTGGGTCTTCTGGAGGCAGGGCATCTGGAGGAGATTGAGGCATATCTGGGAGAATGGATCCAAAAGGGAATGCCGGTCCGCAATCCGGACGATGCACTGACAGGAGTTGTTCTGGAAAGGCTGTATCGGGAAACCGGAAAGGCATGTTACCGGGAGGGAGCGGGCCGCATTCTGGAATATCTGGAGAACTGCAGGAAGGATTCGGAGGGCTCCATTGTATATGGACAAAGGAGCTGTAATTCCTGGATCTATGCGGACGGCGCGGGTCAGACGTCCATGTTCTATGCGCAGATGGGCGAGATGGAAAAGGCCGGCAGGGAGCTGTGTAATTTTGCCCGGAATGGAATGGATGCGGCGTCAGGTCTTCCCTACCACGGCTATGATGCGCAAAGCGGCACCTGCTACGGGATCATTGGCTGGGGCCGGGCTGTGGGCTGGCTCATGCTGGGACTGTCAGCATGCTCAGAGATTGGCACCCGGGAGACAGAGCAGAACGAAGATGTAAGAGCTGCTGCGGGGATACTGAACGCAGAAAAGAAAAGCTGCTGCTGTGACGAAACGGAAACTGCGCATCGCACCAAAAAAAGCAGCGATATGCAGATGGACATGGTGAGCAGCATGCAGAAACGATTGGTTCACAGCATTCTGGAACGGCAGCGGGAGGACGGTCTCTTTTCCTGGCAGCTGGACTGCAGGAAAGGCCCGGCGGATACCTCGGCAAGCGGCATGATCGCTTACGCTCTTTTCAAGGGGCGCATGCTGCAGGGCGATGATACCGGGCTATATGATGCATTTGCACAGGCTCTGCTGGACAAGGTGGATGAAAACGGAAGGGTACAGCAGTCGTCTGCGGAGTGCGTGGATTTTGCCCAGTACAGGCAGGAATACGGCTGCAATTCCTGGGGCCAGGGGGCGGTGCTGGCCTTCCTTGCTGTGTGGAGCAAAATGGACGGAAGAGACCAAAAGGACTGAAAGGATCGAAAGGATCGAAAGGACCGAAAGGATCGAATGAAACGGATGGATCGGGGATTGGTCCAGGGAGTAGAGAACAGATGATTATTGTTGAGATCAAGGGCGGACTGGGAAATCAGATGCAGCAATATGCGCTGTATTGTAAATTACGGAGCCTTGGCAAAGAGGCAAAAGTGGATCTTTCCTGGTTCCGGCCGGAAAACCAGGAGACAATGCTGGCACCAAGGGAATGCGAGCTGCTGCGGTTTAAAAACCTTCCCTTTGAGGAATGTACGCCGGAGGAAAAGGCAGCGCTTGTTGGCAGCAATTCCATCCTGGGAAAGGCGGCGAGAAAGCTCCACATTGGCGGAAAGAGTGCAGGAAAACGATTTACAGAGAGTAAGATGTACCATCCGGAGATCTTTGATCTGGAGGACGCGTATCTGGATGGATACTTTGCCTGCACGAAATATTATGAGGATATTCTGCCGGAACTGCGGGGCGTGTTCGTATTCCCTAAAAGCGTACTGCCGGATGTGAATGCGAGAAACCTTGCTGTCATCCGCGAGATGGAGGATGCCTATACCTTCTCCTGCGCCATTCATCTGCGCAGGGGCGACTATCTGGACGAAGCCAATGCGCCCCTTCTGGGAGGAATCTGCACGGAGGCCTATTATCAGGAGGCCATTGACTATCTGGAACGCGCAGTTGCCGCCATGGGAAGCGGACGGAACATCCACTTTTATATTTTCTCGGACGATCCGGCCTATGCAAAAGCCTGCCATTTTGGCAATTACGGGGAGCCGGTAACCGTCTGCGACTGGAACGAGGAAGAGGATAACCTTCTGGACATGCAGCTGATGACACACTGCAACGGTGTGATTGCGGCGAATTCCACGTTTTCCTTCTGGGGCGGCAGACTCAATGCAAGAGAACCCAAGGTCCTGATCCGGCCGCTGCGGCACCGCAACAACCAGATTCCGGATCCGGAAGAGATGCGGGACTACTGGAAGGGGTGGACCTTCGTAGACGTAGACGGGCGGATCGTGTAAGGTGCGGTTCACACGCACACATCTGCCAGAGGCAGGGTGGCGGCAGAATGTCCGGCTGTGGGGACATCTCCGCCAGGACCCGCCGATGGCAAGTGTGCAAGCTGTAACATCTACTGGATCCGCACGCTGGGGATGAGATATAATGGTAGGGCTGACCGCTGTTTTGACAGGGCAGTGACAATAGACAGAATCGAGGATAACGAATGAGTAAGATTATTCTGACAGGTGACCGTCCGACAGGGCGGCTTCACATCGGTCATTACGTGGGGTCTCTTCGCCGCAGAGTGGAGCTGCAAAACCGCGGCGATTTTGACGAGATCAACATCATGATTGCAGATGCACAGGCATTGACTGACAATGCTGACAATCCGGAAAAGGTTCGGCAGAATATCATCAATGTGGCACTCGATTACCTCTCGGCAGGCATTGATCCGGACAAAACAACGATCCTCATCCAGTCTGCGATTCCGGAGCTGACAGAGCTGACCTTTTATTATGCGAACCTGGTGACCGTTGCGAGACTCCAGAGAAATCCTACGGTGAAATCAGAGCTGGGTATGCGCGGCTTTGGCAGCAGCATTCCGGTTGGCTTTTTCACCTATCCGATTTCACAGGCGGCGGATATCACAGCCTTTAAGGCCAACACCGTGCCGGCCGGCGAGGATCAGGAGCCGATGATCGAGCAGACAAGAGAGATCGTGCGCAGCTTTAACCACACCTACAACTGTGAGGTGCTGGTGGAGCCGCAGATCCTTTTGCCGGAGAACCAGGCATCCATGCGTTTGCCCGGTACAGACGGCAAGGAGAAGATGAGCAAGTCCCTTGGCAACTGCATCTATCTGTCGGAGGAGCCGGAGGATATTAAGAAAAAGGTCATGAGCATGTTCACGGATCCGGATCACCTGCGGATTGAGGATCCCGGCAAGATTGAGGGCAACACGGTCTTTACTTATCTGGATGCCTTTGCAAAGCCGGAGCATTTCGAAGAGTTCCTTCCGGAGTATGCGGGCCTTGAGGAACTGAAAGAACATTACCGCCGCGGCGGCCTTGGCGATGTGAAGGTGAAAAAGTTCCTGAACAACGTCCTGCAGACGACGCTTGAGCCGATCCGCACCCGCCGTCATGAGTTCGAGAAGAACATTGACTACGTCTATGAGGTCCTGAAAAAGGGAACCGAGAAGGCGGAAGAGACTGCAGCCAATACCCTGCACGAGGTAAAGGATGCGATGAAGATCAATTATTTTGATGACAAGGAGCTGATCCTGCAGCAGCAGAAGGAATTTGACGAAGCGGCAAGAGTTCGTGCAGAGCAGGAAGCAAGAAAAGAAAGGAGTCGCGCTGCCAATCGGCAGCGGGCAGTTAAGTGATGTTCACCCGGGTGAACAAGCAATGTTAGCACAGTTTGGCAGGCAGATGAGGCATCTGCAGAAGGGAGAGGAATATGAAAATTCTGGTAACAGGCGGCGCAGGTTTTATCGGAAGTCATACGGTTGTGGAGCTGCTGAATGCAGGACACGAGCCGGTTATTCTGGACAATCTGTACAACGCCAGCGAAAAGGTTCTGGGACGTATTGAAGCCATCACCGGCAAAAAGGTTCCATTCTATCAGGTCGACATCCGTGATAGAGAGGGCCTGAACACGGTATTCGATGCCGAGAAGCCGGAGGCTGTCATTCACTTTGCCGGCCTGAAGGCTGTTGGTGAGTCTGTGAGAAAGCCCTGGGAGTATTATGACAACAACATCACGGGAACCTTGACTCTTGTCGATGTGATGCGTCAGCATGGTTGCAAGAACATCATTTTCTCCTCTTCCGCTACCGTTTACGGAGATCCTGCATTCATTCCGATCACGGAGGAGTGCCCGAAGGGACAGTGCACCAACCCTTATGGCTGGACTAAATCCATGCTCGAGCAGGTTCTGTCGGATATTCAGCATGCGGATCCGGAATGGAATGTGATTCTGCTGCGTTATTTCAACCCGATCGGTGCACACAAGTCCGGCACCATGGGCGAGAATCCCAATGGTATTCCGAACAACCTGATGCCCTATATCACACAGGTTGCTGTCGGCAAGCTTGAGAAGCTTCACGTATTCGGCAATGATTATGACACACCGGACGGAACCGGCGTTCGCGACTACATTCATGTCGTCGACCTTGCCAAGGGCCATGTGTGCGCGCTGAAAAAGCTGGCACCTGGCTCCGGCTGTAACATCTACAACCTGGGAACCGGTGTCGGCTACAGCGTTCTGGATATTGTTAAGAACTTTGAAGAGGCGACCGGCAAGGAAATTCCCTATGTTATCGATCCCCGGCGTGCCGGCGACATTGCAACCTGCTACTGCTCGGCGGCGAAGGCCAAAGAGGAGCTGGGCTGGGAGGCACAGTACGGCATTCGTGAGATGTGCGAGGATTCCTGGAGATGGCAGAGTCAGAATCCGAACGGCTACGAGGAGTAAGACAGATCTATGTTTCGATTATGGGCAAAAGAGTGGCAGTCCGGCCATTTGATCCGGGAGATTACGATTGAGGATCCCGGGGAGGATACCAGAACCCATAAGGTGTTTCATGCATTGACGAAGGTTTGCCACGAGTTCGATCTGCCGGAGCCGATCTGGCTGGATCAGAATGTCAAGGACTTTCAGAGACGGGCTAAATGCCGGTTTACTGCGGACAGCTTTGTGGAAGAGATTCCGTTTGACTATCTGGAGATCGAGATTGTGGAAGAGGATCCGTGGTTCTTTTAACACTTTGGTAGGGAGCCGTGGATGGCGGATGCATAGAGGATGACATAAGAGCAGGTGCTGGCAAAGCACCTGCTCTTTTTTCTTTCAGATCGCAAAACGGTATGATATAGTAATGCGGTATCTGTATTGTATCCCGTAAAACGGCGATGACAGAATCAGACGTTTGCAGCGTACAGCGAAACGGAACTGCTGTACTGACATTGCGGAATGGTACCGGAGTCTTCCGGACGATATCCCTTTGTCAGATGCGGTTTCTGCACAGACCTGCTGCCTGGTTGGTACAGCGATTGTCGAATAGCTTTTCTGCGTTTTTTGCGTTTTGGAACGGTTATTCACAGACACTTTGCCGGTGATCGTCGCAGATGGGAATAATAACAAGGAGGAATTTCAAATGAACACATCCAACCGCACGACCAAACTGGTTCTTCTGGGCCTTATGACGGGCATTCTGCTCCTGATGGCCTACACTCCGCTCGGGTATCTCAATATCGGACCGCTGGCAATCAGCTTTAATGTGATTCCGGTGGCCATCGCCGCCATCACGCTCGGACCGTCCGGCGGCGCAATTGTGGGCGCTGTTTTCGGGCTGACCAGCTTTCTGCAGTGCATCGGAATCGGCGGCAGCAGTGCCATGGGAGCGGTCCTGTTTTCCATCAATCCGTTCCTTGCGTTTGTGCAGAGATTTATTCCGCGCCTTCTGGACGGATTCCTGCTGGGATATATTTTCCGCTTTGTCCGTCGCAAAACGGATGTCTATAAGGGATGCCTTGTGACAGGATTCTGTTCGGCCTTCCTGAATACGCTGTTCTTTATGACGGCATTGGTGGTTCTGTTCGGCAATACGGAATATATGCAGGGACTGATCGGCGGTAAGAATATTATCCTGTTCATCTGCGGCTTTGTCGGAGTAAACGCGGTGTGTGAGATGGTCACATCCACGCTCGTAACAGGAGCGGTCGGCGCTGCATTGTACCGGGCTAAATTCGTTCCGCCGCTGGAAAAATAACGCGCAGAAGAACACGAATCGGAAAGCAGGCACCCATAGGAGATTTCCTTTTCGAATCTCTGATTGTTAAGGAAAAACGAATCAAATGCAGCGGAAGGTACGGATTGCGCGCATAACCTGTTCCACGGTATCGGTCATGTTGTTCATGGCATTTTCGGTATCCATCGCTTCCTCGAGGGATACGACGGTGCGAAGAACCGGGAAGAAGGCATCGATGCCGGCTTCGTTGCAGACAACGGCATCCTTGGTGACGCAGCCGGAGAAGGCCAGTACCGGTTTGCCGTATTCCTTTGCAATGCGTGCAACACCGATGGGAGCCTTCCCCATGACGGTTTGACCGTCGAGACGACCTTCACCGGTAATGACAAGGTCTGCATTCTCGACGTAGCGGCGAAGGTTTGTTTCCTCGAGGACGATATCAATCCCGGGCTCAAGGGTTGCATTGCAGAAGGTGAGAAAGGCAAAGCCCATGCCGCCGGCCGCACCGGTTCCGGGATATTTGGCATCAGCGGCGGGGAATTTCTCTTTGGCAAGGGCAGCATAATAGGCAAGCCATTTGTCCATCTGCATGATCATGGTGGGAGTCGCACCCTTTTGCGGTCCGTAGATCGCAGAGCAGCCGTTCTCGCCGCACAAAGGATTGGTTACGTCGCAGGCAATGCGGAAGGTGCAGTCAGAAAGCTCCGGCAGAACGTTCTTTGTGGTAATGGTTTCCAGGTCCTTGAGTCCTTCGGCACCATAGCGGATCGGCAGACCGTTTCGGTCAAGAAAACCGTAGCCAAGGGCCTGGAGCATACCTACGCCTCCGTCATTGGTGGCGCTGCCGCCGATGCCGACAATAAAGTGGCGGCAGCCGTTTTTGATGGCATCCTTGATTACCTCACCAACGCCGTAGGTGGTGGTTGTCATGGGATTTTTCTCTTCACCGGAGACCAGCGTAATGCCGGCAGCTCCGGACATTTCGATGATAGCAGTTGCGGTCTCATCCAGAATTCCGTAGGAGCAGACAACGGGCTTTCCGGCAGGTCCTGTAACCGGAACCTTTGTCATTCGGCCGCCGCAGCCGGCAACCAGTGCATCCACGGTTCCCTCACCGCCGTCTGCCAGCGGACGAACGGAAACCTCGGCGTCCTTGCAGACTCGTTTGATTCCGGCAGCGGCACTTTGTCCTGCCTGCATGGAGGACATGCTGCCCTTGAAGGAATCGATTGCAATTACGACATTCATGATCTTCTCATCATTCATATCATTCTATTCCTCTCGCAATGACTGAAATTGCAGTAACTGTAAGTGTTCACGCGTAAACATCATAGTGTCATTATAGAAATCTCAGCCTGATTTTACAAAAAAGCACGTGCCAAACCGCATGAAACAATGGATCGAAAGGATGCCAAACAAACAGAGATAGGGTATAATGTCTTTAATTATGACTTGATACCAGAGTCAAAAGGTATAAACTTGCGGTGAGAGTTTGCTCTTGCAAGAGGGCTTACTCCAGCATCATATGGCAGGAGAAAAGGAAATGAGCGACGAGTTCAATAGCTTTGATACAGCACCGGCGGCACCTACGCTGGAATTCGGGGCAGCGGCCGTGCAGGAGGAGCCGAAGGCAGAGGAGCCTGCGGCGGCGCCGGATCCGGTGGATGTTCTGACCCCCGAGGAGCAGGCGCAGGTTGACGAGTTTGTCAAACAGATCGACCTTTCCAATACCAGCGGCATTCTGAACTATGGTGTCGGCACACAAAAGAAGCTGGCCGATTTTTCCCAGAAGGCCATCGACAACGTACGGACCAAGGATATGGGAGAGGTTGGTGACATGCTCTCCGGGCTCGTGACGGAGCTGAAGGATTTTGATGTGGAGGAGGAAGAGAAGGGACTGGCTGCTTTCTTTAAGAAAAAGTCCAACAAGGTCGAGGCACTCAAAAACCGTTATGCGAAGGTGGAAACCAACGTGGCCGCGGTCAGCAGTGAGTTGGAAAAGCACCAGGTACAGCTCCTAAAGGATGCCGACCTGATGGACAAGATGTACGAGCTGAACATGAGTTATTTTCATGAGCTGACGATGTACATTGCTGCCGGCAAGCAGAAGCTCGAAGAGGTTCGAAACGGAGAACTCGTAGAACTCCAGAAAAAGGCGGCTGAGACCGGCCTTGCAGAGGATGCTCAAAAGGCCAAGGACCTTGCAGAGCAGTGTGACCGCTTCGAAAAGAAGATTTACGACCTTGAACTGACGAGAACCGTAGCTCTTCAGACAGCTCCGGAGATTCGCATGGTGCAGAACTCGGATACGGTGATGGCAGAGAAGATTCAGTCTACCATCGTCAACACCATTCCGCTCTGGAAGAATCAGATGGTCATTGCCATCGGCCTCGAGCATTCGACGCAGGCCGCCAAGGCAGAACGCGAGGTAAACGATATGACCAATCAGCTGCTGCAGAAAAATGCTGCAGCACTTAAGACGGCAACCGTGGAGACTGCCAAGGAGGCAGAGCGCGGAATCGTGGATATCGAGACCTTGAAGAATACGAATGCAACGCTGATCTCTGCTATGGATGAGATTCTGAAGATCCAGACAGAGGGCAAGGAGAAACGTAAGGCGGCAGAAAACGATCTGGCACAGATTGAGGGCGAGCTCAAGGCGAAGCTCTTAGAGGCATCCAGGAGCTAAGGATTTGTAAAGGAATCCTCTGCTATGCAGCAGGGATCCGGCGCGGAAACGCGGGTTTTTGTGTTTTCCTAAGGCTGACATAATGAAAAAGGGAGAAGATCATGGCTATTTTTAAAGGATCAGCAGTAGCAATTGTTACGCCGTTTCATAACGACGAGGAGATGACCATCAACTATGATGCGTTTGCAGAGGTTCTGGATTATCAGATCGAGAACGGAACCGATGCCATCGTCGTTTGTGGTTCTACCGGCGAGTCGGCAACGATGACCGAGGCGGAGCATCTCGAGGCGTGCAAGTTCGCCATCGAGCATGTGGCACATCGGATTCCGGTGATTGCAGGAAGCGGTTCGAATTGTACCAGAACAGCAGTTGAGCTGACCGAGAAGGTTCGCGAATACGGCGCAGACGGCGCACTGGTTCTGACGCCCTATTACAACAAGGGAACACAGGAGGGCATTTATCAGCACTTCTCCATGATCGCAAAGGCTGCAAAGGATATGCCGATGATCATGTACAACGTTCCTTCCCGCACCGGCGTAAATCTGCAGCCGGAGACAGCAGCAAGACTGGTGAAGGATGTTCCGGCGATTGTCGGCATCAAGGAGGCCTCCGGAGACCTCAGCCAGGTGGTCAAGCTCATGACATTAACAGATGGCAACATTGATCTGTATTCCGGTAATGATGACCAGACCCTTCCGATTATGGCAATGGGTGGCCTGGGCGTTATTTCGGTTGTGGCAAACGTGGCACCGCAGCTGATGCATGATCTGTGCGTAGCTGTGGAGACCGGAGATCTGGTGAAGGCAAGACGCCTGCAGATGGACAGCGAGGAGCTCTTTGAGTGCCTGTTCTCTGAGGTGAATCCGATTCCGGTGAAAAAGGCTGTGAACCTGATGGGCTTTGCAGCAGGTCCGCTTCGCATGCCTTTGACCGAGATGACTCCTGCTAAGGCTGATAAGTTGGCAGAGGCAATGAAAAAGCTCGGAATTCCGATGAAATAAAAAGAAAACATTGGTCGAAAGTTCCTTTTGACCAGACCGCATTGAGATTTTCAGAGGAAAATCGAGAGATGGGCGGACGGATTCAAACAGACAGGAGATAGAAATGACCAGAATTCTGATGCATGGCTGCTGCGGCCGAATGGGACGCATGATTACAGAGCTCGTGGCAAAGGATGAAAACGCACAGATCGTGGCCGGTGTGGACGCGATGGGTGAGCAGTATACGGACTATCCGGTGTATCACACCCTGGAGGAGGTGACAGAGGAAATTGACGCTGTCATTGATTTCTCCAATGCAAAGGCAGTGGATCATCTGCTGGAGTGGTGTGTGGCACATAAGACACCGGTAGCCGTCTGCACAACCGGTCTTTCCGAGGACCAGATGGCACAGCTGCAGGCAGCAGCCGAGCAAATCCCGGTTCTCAAATCTGCGAACATGTCCATCGGCATCAACCTTTTGCTGAACATCTTAAAGGAGGCGGCACCTAAGCTCGCCGAGGCTGGATTCGACATCGAGATCGTGGAGAAGCACCATAATCAAAAGCTGGACGCTCCCAGCGGAACTGCCCTGGCATTGGCTGATTCGGTCAATGAAGGACTGCCGGCAAAATACGACTACGTCTACGACCGCAGTACCAGAAGAGAGAAAAGACCGAAGGAAGAGATCGGCATCAGCGCTGTTCGCGGCGGCTCGATTGTGGGCGACCATGACGTTATTTTCGCCGGTCAGGACGAGGTGGTGACCTTCTCACATACGGCTTACAGCAGAGCGATTTTTGCAAAAGGTGCCATTGCTGCTGCCAAATATCTAAACGGCAAGCCGGCAGGCTTCTATGATATGCAGGATGTACTGGCATGAGAATACGGCCTTGTATCGATCTTCATAACGGACAGGTGAAACAGATCGTGGGCGGATCCCTGAAGGAAACAGGGGATCCGTCCACGAATTTTGTGGCATCGGAGAATGCAGATTATTACGCAGGAATTTACCGGGAGAAGGAACTGCCCGGAGGACATATCATTCTCCTGAATTCGGCGGCGGAGGTGGAAGCCTATGAGGCGGACCGGCAGCAGGCACTGCTGGCGCTGAGGGCCTATCCCGGAGGCATGCAGGTGGGAGGCGGAATCACGCCGGGAACCGCAGGAGACTATCTGGAAGCGGGGGCCTCACATGTCATCGTGACGAGCTATGTGTTCCGTGAGGGAAGACTTGACATGGACCGCCTGCAGGAGCTGATGCGGACGGTCGGAAAAGAGCACCTGGTACTGGATCTTTCCTGTCGGAAACAAGACGACGGCAGCTACGTTGTGGTAACGGACCGCTGGCAGAAGAGGACACAGCTGCAGATCACGGAGGAGACACTGGATTTCCTTTCGGAATATTGCGATGAATTCCTGATTCATGCAGCGGATGTAGAAGGGAAACGCTCCGGCGTGGAACAGGAGCTGGTTCGCATTCTGGGAGATTGGCAAAAGGGAAGTCATTTCCCAATCACCTATGCGGGAGGCGTTCATGCCTATGAGGATCTGGAACTGATCCGGGAGCTTTCGGGAGGTGAGATGGACGTGACCGTAGGAAGCGCCCTGGACCTTTTCGGAGGAGACTTGCAGCTAGAGGCCCTTCGGGCCTTGTCCACAGAACAATTTCATTCGAGAACAAGCCCGTAAACGGTCTGTTCTCTCTGAAAATTGTTCTGTGCTGAGGAATAGATATGTATCATGTTCAGCACCTCATCTCAAATGCTGCGCATTATCGATGAGGTAGACCAGAGGCCCTTCGGGCCTTGTCCACAGAACAATTTCATTCGAGAACAAGCCCGTAAACGGTCTGTTCTCTCTGAAAATTGTTCTGTGCTGAGGAATAGATATGTATCATGTTCAGCACCTCATCTCAAATGCTGCGCATTATCGATGAGGTAGACCAGAGGCCCTTCGGGCCTTGTCCACAGAACAATTTCATTCGAGAACAAGCCCGTAAACGGTCTGTTCTCTCTGAAAATTGTTCTGTGCTGAACATATACCACATACAAAAGAAGGGGACATCCTTACGGATGTCCCCTTTCTCTACTAATTAGCTCATTTACATTCGTACAATCACTTAAATATACGTAATTGTTTAGCACAACCGAAATTCCTGCCGAGATTTCTCGCAGAACATCGATCTTGCCTGATACAAGTATATAAAAGAAAAGGCACTCTGTTCTTGATCTATTAGTGACCGATACGCAAACGCAGTCTCAGATTAGTTGAGCTTTGTTACGTTAACGGCCTGCGGTCCCTTCTGGCCCTGGATTACGTCATACTCAACTTCCTCGCCCTCATCGAGAGACTTGAAGCCTTCCATGTTCAGTCCGGAGTAATGTACGAATACATCGTTTCCCTCAGAATCGGAAATGAAGCCGTAGCCCTTCTGGTTGTTGAACCACTTAACAGTACCCTTGTTCATTCTAAACTACCTCCAAGTGAATGAAAAAATAATGTAACTGCTGCAGCTGTGCCGCAACAATCAAAAGATAGCACAGGGGATTTGAAAAGTAAAGGTTTTCAGTGTTAAATACAGTATGGAAATGAAGGAAATGCCGGAGAAGTTTGTCATGTTAGAGATTGCAATTGTAGAGGATGAGAAGAGCTACCGGAATACACTGTGCAGCTATCTGGAAAGGTATCAGGAGGAGACCGGGCAGCAGGTGCACGTGTCGGTGTTCACGGACGGTGATGAGATTGTGGAGAGATACAGCGCAGCCTATGACATTCTGCTGCTCTTTTTGGGACAACCGTTTCGGAAATGAAACGGCGGGTTAGGAAATGGATGCGGTGTGAGAAACGATTGGTGGTAAGTTATCCTCAATAAACAGCGTTCATGATACGGATGTTCGGGACATATGGACTGTTAGAATCAGAGGGTTCTGCTGATACAGCCACGTCAGGAACGGCACCGAAAATTGTGAGGTAGCTGCAGTAAGAGAAAGGAGGAACGTGAAAAGACAGGTATTCAATCCATATCTTCCGCAGAATGAGTACGTTCCGGACGGAGAACCGTACGTGTTCGGAGATCGTGTGTATGTTTATGGCTCCCATGACTGTTTCAATGCACCGATGTTCTGTGTGAAAGACTACGTCTGTTATTCCGCACCGGTGAATGACCTTTCGAACTGGCGATATGAGGGCGTCATTTACCGCAAAAATCAGGATCCAAAGAATCGGCTGGGACTACGGCTATTGTTCGCACCTGATGTTGCAGTGGGGACAGACGGAAGATTTTATCTTTATTATGCCTTTGATTTCATGGGGATTATGGGTGTGGCAGTCAGTGATTCACCAGCAGGGCCGTATGAATTCTACGGGCATGTGCATCATCCGGACGGAGCTGTCTGGGGACGAAAAAAAGGGGATTCCTTCCCGTTTGATCCGGGAGCTTTGGTAACCACGGACGGGAGGGTGTATCTGTACTCCGGATTTGCAACACCGATTCCGGCGATCGCATGCGGCGGACGAAGGCTACGTCAGGAGGGCGGCTATGTTCTGGAGCTGGAGCAGGACATGGTGACGATTCGGACGCCGGAGAAGCTCTTATTTCCGAAAAAGGGACCCGGCTCCTATGAGGGGCATGAGTTTTTTGAGGCCAGTTCCATTCGGGAATATGACGGGAAGTTCTATTTCGTCTATTCCTCGGCCTGCAACCATGAGCTGTGCTATGCGGTGAGTGATTTTCCGGACAGAGACTTCCGATACAAGGGTGTGCTGGTGAGCAATGCAGATATCTTTTCGGATGGGAAGGGCAGGCAGACACCGGCGAGGAACTATATTGGGAATAATCATGGAGGAATGCTGCGGCTGGATGATCAGTATTATATTTTTTATCACCGGCAGACGAATCAGAATTCCTATTCCCGGCAGACTTGTGCGGAACCGCTTCGGAGAAGCGAGAACGGGGATTTTCTGCAGGCAGAGCTGACGAGCTGCGGATTAAACGGCGGTCCGCTGCGCGGCGAGGGCATCTACGAGGCGCGGATCGCCTGCTGCCTCTGGTCAAAGGACGGAACCGGAAGATACGATGCCGGGAATCCGAAAAAGCGTCTGAAAGAGCATCCGTACATCACCCAAGACGGCAAGGACGGCGACCCAAAGGCCCGGCAGTACGTTGCGAACATGCGTGATGGTGCGGTGGCGGGGTTTCGTTATTTTGCATTCACTGAATGCTCGGCAATTTCGATTCGTGCAGAGGGAACAGCACAGGGACATGTGCAGGTTTCTGCAGGGGAGGATTTCTCGGAACTTTGTGCGGATATTCCGATTATCAACGGGGAGCAGATTGCTGATGAAACACCGCTTTCTGTTCCGAAAGGGACATGGCCGCTGTATTTTCGATTTATTGGCAGCGGCATCTTGAATTTTTATGGATTTGAGTTGCGATAGAAGAGAGGGAAGGTATGAAAAACAAAAAACATCTGATCCCATGGCTGGTTGCTGTTGTTATTATTGCGGCACTGGGATGGATTGGGAAAAACCTGTATGACCTGATGTTTGGCGGATCATTATCTGTAACGACAGAGGATCTGAAGAACGGTATTATTGCCTGCAGCCCGGCGATTATAGCGATTGTTGCTGTAATTGTGATAGGAATCGTTGTTGCTGTCCTTGCAGGCAAGTTAAAGCAGCCAAAGCGTGCACTGGTCCGTATGCAGGTGCCGATTGCCATTGCTCTGGTGATTGTGCTCTCTGTTAACTGGGTTATTCTCAAGGTAGAGTATTCTGTGGTAAACAGTATTTTCGCAGAAGAGGTGACAGTATCGGATGAAACGATGGCATCCGGAAAGGCAATTGCAGAGCAGATCGCAGCAGAAGGAATTGTTCTTCTGAAGAACGAGGAGGGAGAACTCCCGCTGGCATCCGGAACGAAACTGAATCTGTTCGGTTGGTCGAGTGTACGTCCGTTATACGGAGGAACCGGCTCCGGTGACAGTGATACGAGCAGTGCGATCTCTTTTATTGATGGATTAAAGGATGCTGGCTTCGAGGTTAACGAAGATCTGATCAGTTTTTATGAGGAATTCCGTTCGGAACGCCCGGTAGGAACGATCCGTTTGCGCGAAATTGGCAGTAAGAAGGGTGATTTTACCATTCCTGAGCCGACCATGGAAGAATATGATGCTGCGGGAATTTTTGAGAATGCGGCAGAGTATTCCGATACAGCGATTGTGTTCGTTAGTCGTACCGGCGGAGAAGGCTTTGATGTTCCTATGAGTATCACCGGAGCGGATGAGTACAATGCACAGTATGGCGGATTGGCACAGTTTTATGATTTTACGACGCAGGAGGATGATCTCGATTCGAGCAAGAGCTATCTGGAACTTAGCAACCGCGAGATTGCCATGGTTAAGCGTGTCTGCGAGACCTTTCAGAATGTTATTGTAGTCGTCAATTCGTCCAATGCAATGGAGCTTGGATGGGTGGATGAATATGACAGCATTAAGGCGGCGGTTCTGTGCGGAGCTCCCGGACAATATGGGTTCGAGGTTCTGGGACAGATTCTGAATGGCGAGGTGAATCCGTCCGGCCATCTGGCAGATACCTATGTATATGATTTACTGGCAACACCTACTGCCAATAATTTTGGCGGCTTTGGCTATGAGAATTATGCTGAGGTTACCGGCAGTGAAGACAATCGAGCAATGTTCGTAAATTATACGGAAGGAATCTACGTCGGATATAAGTACTATGAGACGGCAGCGGCAGAAGGCTTCATTGACTACGATGAGGTTGTACAGTATCCATTTGGCTACGGCTTGAGCTATACAACCTTTGATGCATCGATTGCCGATGTAGATGATGACGGAATGAACATTACACTTCATATCGATGTGACGAATACCGGTGATGTTGCCGGTAAATATGTAGCTGAAATTTTCTATAATCCGCCTTATACAAATGGCGGAATTGAGAAAGCATCAGCAAATCTTATTCAGTATGGGAAAACGGAGGCTCTGAAACCTGGAGAATCACAGACGCTGGAGATCACGTTCAGCTATGAAGATATGGCGTCTTACGATTCGAACTGCATTAAGAGTGAGAATGGTGCTTATGTGCTGGAGGCAGGGGATTATGAAATTAATCTCTGCTCGGATTCTCACACAGTACTGGACACTTATGTCGCAAATGTGCCGGCAGATATCATCTATGATGATGAACATGATGGTGCAAGATCTACAGATGAAATTGCAGCAACGAATCAGCTCACCTTCGCAGAGGGTGATATTACCTATCTGAGCAGGGCAGATGGATTTGCAAACTACGAGGAAGCAACCGCAGCTCCGGAAGATCATGTAATGAGCGAAGAGGCGCTTGCAGCCTATACAAGTACAGCAACCTTTGACGCATCAGATTACGATGACCCTGACGCGGAAATGCCAACAACAGAGGCCAAGAATGGACTCAAATTGTCGGACATGACAGGCATTGACTACGACGATCCGAAATGGGAACTGTTGCTGGATGAACTGAGCTACAGTGACCTGTTCAATCTGACTGCAGATGGCGGATATCATACTGTGGCAGTGGAATCCATCGGATTGGCTGCAACGGAGGACTGTGATGGACCTACCGGAGTACACAGTAATTATAATCCGGCAGCAGGTGTGAGTTATCCGGGAACCGTGATGCTGGCATGCACATGGAATCAGGAACTGGCAAAAGAACGTGGAGCTCAGATTGCCAAAGAGTGCCAGGAGATCAACTGCGTGGGATGGTATGCTCCTGCTGTGAATATTCATCGCAGCGCATTCGGCGGACGTAATTTCGAGTACTATTCAGAATGCGGTATGCTCACTGGTTTGACTGCAGGTGCAGAGGTCGCAGGTGCTACAGAAAATGGCTTGATTTGCTATGTGAAGCATTTTGCATTCAATGATCAGGACAATTTCCGACAGAACAATATCTGCACATGGCTTAGCGAACAGGCGGCTCGCGAGATCTACCTGAAGGCATTTGAAAAGCCGATCAAGGCAGGCGGCCTTGGTGTAATGACTTCGATGAATGCTGTTGGTACTGTATGGGCAGGAGGCTGCAAGGCTCTGCTGACGAATATTCTTCGTGGCGAGTGGGGATTTGACGGAGCGGTTATTACTGACGCAGTTGTCAGCGCGTGGTACATGGATGGCAATCTGGCAATTCGTACCGGTGGAACAAAGATGCTGGCCTTCAACATTACAGACGATTTTTATCTGGATGGTCATTCTGCGGGTACGGTAACTGCCATGAGAAATGCGGCGCATGGAAGCTTGTATGCTCTGGCAAATTCTTTTGTGGCGACACGCGAGGTGAACGTACCTAACTGGGTGAAGACAACCTATGCCGTGGATGCAGTTATTGTTCTTGCACTGGCTGCATTGGAGGCCTATGCGATTGTAAAATATCGGAAGGGTAAAAAGGAAGAATCGGAAAGCAACTAAGAAAGAATTGCGGGAGCGCAAAGCGCGGAGCAATCCGGATATCATAGGTCAGATATCATAGGTCATAAGAACGTTTGACCACAGCATCATACTAGATCATCTGTGTTACGGTTATGAGAAAGGCTCCGTCCTCTGTATGAAAGGGGACGGAGCCTTTTTTTGCAAGCAAAAAGGCTCAGCGTATCCGTTTGCAAAGGATCGCAAGCGCGAGGATGACAGCGAGGGCTCCGAGGCTGATGCCGCAGGCTATGGTCCATCCGTAAGGAACATAGGTAAAGGTGATGATATGGGTTCCTGCTGGGACGAGGACGGCCATCAGTCCGTAGTCGGCCTTTACGATGGTGGTGGATTCCCCGTCGATGGCAGCGCTCCAGCCTTTCTCGTAAGGCACAGAGAAAAAGACGAGATTTTCTTTGTCAAGAAAAGCCTTCGCGGTAAAGCCCTTGTTTGATGTTGTAAAGGAGGTGCAGGCGCTTTCGGCACGTTCTCTGCAGCTTAACTGAAACTGTTCCTCGGTGATAGGATCCTGATTCAGCTCCGTATCCTGCACTTCAAAATAAGCTCCGTAAGTCTCAATATCTTCATTGCAAAGAATCAGGTCCCTGACCAGCATCCGGTCTGCCAACGTGGAATCCTGATCCAGGAGGAGGGAATAGGTGTCCTCACTCATGACGCGGTCAAAGGTAAATCCCATGGGAATGAAATTCTGATTTTCATAAATGGCATATCCGCTGGATTCTCCAACCCTTTGATAACCAAGGAGACCGCCTTGTTCGTCATAGCTCTTATCGGAACTGACCTGTGTGTTCTCCAGGTAATAGCGGGCAGAGAGAATGGCCCTGGCTCCGATATGGGAAAGATTCATCTGTGAGGTCACGGAGCGCCGCACACCGATCCCCTGATAGAACTGGAAGATTCCGGGGGAAACGGTGCTCTGGAAACAGTGGATCGTGGGATATCCCCAGACCATTTCATAGTTGGTGGAGGTGCCGTCTGTTTCGACCCGTTGGAAGGAAGCCTCATTATAGCCGGGAATTTCAGGCGTGCTTTCCAGGAGCTGGGAACGCCATTTGGTATTGCCGGAGGCAGAAATCAGCGTGCTGCCGTTAAAGAGGACTCCAACCTGTGTCAGGACGCAGCAAAGAGCCGTCAGAACAACTGCTGCCTGGTTAACCCTCAGAATCAAGAGGAAGAGGAGAAGGCAGACGAGCGTGATAATCGCCTCGACAACAAAGAGCGCAGGATATTTCAGAATCGGCATGAGGGCCGCAAGGCCGCCTGCAGATACATCACCTGCAGCATCCGCAGCGTCCACCGGCAGGAAGGCACACACAAGGATCAGGGCGTCGGCTGCGAAGGTGACAAGGAAACCAGAGGTAAGGCCTTTGGTGTCATTTGCCTCGAGCTCCTGCACGGTCACGAGGCAGATGACAAGGAGCGGCATATAGAACCATCTCGCATAATACTCAGAATTAAATAAAGAGAAGACGGCATTGAGTACCGGAATGAACATCATGACCAGACAGAGGAGAAGGATCCGTTTTTTCCAGTCGCCTTTTTGCCCCCGGCGGGAACGAAGGAAGGCAATGACGCCTGTCATGGCACAGCCGGGAACATAAAGGGAGAGGGAGCTGACACGGATTTCGTCGCTGGTAAACAACGTGCCGCGGCCTACCAGATCCGGCAGAAAGAACATCGCCTTCAGGATGGCAAGGGGCGTTGTTGACTCGTTATACGCAACCAGCCGGTAGCCGGTCAGAACGTCCGAAAGCCGGGAGTTGCCGGAAACGGTGTCCCACACCTGTATGAGAAAAAAGGCAGCAAGAGAAAGCCCCAGAATGCCGGAAAGGAGAAACCACAGAATCTCCTTTATAGTATTCCGTGCAGGCTGCGATAGGCTGTAGCGAAGGATATAGTACAGAATCAGGAAGATGACCTGTCCGAAAAAGAAAAAATAATTCACGACCGACATACCGGCTGTGGCAAGAGCAAAGAGAAGGATCCCAAAGAGCACAGGGGATGCTCCGGAAGTAGCTTTGGAGGAAGTTCCCAAAGAAGATCTAGAGGAAGTTCCCAAAGAGGCGGTGTTAGGTCCTGTCGAAGCCGGAAAGGCGGACGAGAATTTCTCGTGTGCGCAGTCTAGGGCAAGGAGATAGAGCGGGAAAAAGGCAATCGCCTCATGAAAGTGCTGGAAGACAATGTTGCAGGCGGCAAAGCCGGAAAAGGAATACAAAAGGGCACCCATGAGTGCGCCGCGCTCTGTCTGCACATTGCGTCGCAGCCAGGAATAGGAGGTGCAAAGTGCCGTTCCATATTTAAAGGACATGAGAACGGGAAGAAGATAGGGAAGACTCTTTTCTGAAAACAGGCAGGAAATCCAGAAAAACGGGCTACCCCACAGGTAAAAGGCGTAGCTGCCGCCGGTGGAAGAGCCGAGGTCAATATTAAAATTCCAGAACAAGGTTCCGCTGCGGACGGCGCGGTGAGCCAGAATATAGAAAGGAACCTGCTGGACATTATAATCCCCGTAATAGAAAAAGATGCCGCCCCGGTAAACAATAAAAGGGAGCACAGCTGCCAGATACAGCAGAGCTCCCAGAAAGAACATCCGAATGAGCCGTGTGGGCTTGCTGCAGGACGCAGAATCGGAACATGTGCGGCCCCATGCACCACCAGGTAATACGTTCATGGCAGATTTATTCGTGTTTGATGCGTTCCATAACCATTTCATATCCATCTGTTCCGTAATTTAGCGAGCGGTTGACCCGGCTGATGGTCGCAGTAGAGGCACCGGTCTGCTCGGCGATCTTGAGATAGGTCTCATGATCGCGCAGCATGGCTGCAACCTCAAAACGCTGAGAAAGAGAGAGAATCTCATTGACTGTGCAAAGATCTTCAAAAAAATCGTAACATTCTTCCTTGCTCTTTAATGACAAAATCCCCTCAAACAGCTGATCCACCGCTTCGGTGTGTATTTTCTTGTTCATGTCATTGTACCCCCTGATGATGCAGATATTCACTGCGCTGTAGTGAAATTTTAACATTTTACATTGGTAAAGTAAATGTAACTGTTGCTGCGTGGCGATCGCGACAATTTTACTATTGCATTCCCAACGGTACAATGATAGGATATCCAACGTTGGCGCACAAATGTCCGTGAGAGAGAAACAATGAATTCTGAAACAAACTCTGATTTTTATCTGGTCCGCAAAAGAGCCGTTCCGGAGACACTGCAGAAGGTGGTAGAGGTGAACCGTCTTTTGGCTACCGGCAAGAGCAGGACCATTCAGGATGCCGTCGATCTGGTTGGAATCAGCCGCAGTTCCTATTATAAATTTAAGGATGATATCGCTGAATTTCATAACAGCATGGTTGGAATGACCTTGACTTTATCCTTGGAGATCAGTGATGAAACGGGCATTCTTTCTGACATTTTGGGAGCCATTGCGGAGTTCGGAGCCAACATTCTGACGATTCATCAATCCATTCCGATTGGAGGCGTAGCTTCGGTCAGTATCAGCATTCAGGTATTGCAGAGCAGCGAGGACATCAGTAGTCTGCTCTGCAGGCTGGAAGCCTTAAGCGGGGTCCGCAGGCTGAAGGCAACGGGACTGACGCAGTCATAACAGCAAAAGGCCGCAAGAGCGGCATGAGGAGGAATTATGGTAGAAATCGCAATACTGGGCTTTGGTACTGTAGGAAGCGGCGTGGCAGAGGTCATCGACCAGAATCAGGAAGAAATTCGCCGGGATTTTCCGGAAGGAATTCATGTGAAATATATCCTGGATCTGAGAGACTTTCCGGATTCTCCGTACGGGGACCGGGTGGTTCATGACATCGATGTCATCCTGAATGACCCTGAGATTCGAGTAATCTGCGAGACCATGGGAGGCAAGGAGCCGGCATTTACCTTCTCGAAGAGAGCATTGGAAAAGGGCATCAGCGTATGCACCTCCAATAAGGAGCTGGTGGATGCACTGGGCGGTGTCCTGGCGGTTACAGCAAAAGAGCACAACTGCAGCTACCTCTTTGAGGCAAGCGTTGGCGGCGGTATTCCGATTCTGCGTCCTTTGCGTACCTCCTTCTCGCAGGAATTCATTACCTCCATCATGGGAATCCTGAACGGAACCACGAACTACATTCTGACCAAGATGGAAAAGGAAGGGCTGGATTTCGAGGTGGCCTTAAAGCAGGCACAGGACAATGGCTATGCCGAGAGAAATCCCGAGGCAGACATTGAAGGACACGATCCCTGCCGCAAAATTGCCATTCTGGCGTCTCTGGTTACCGGAGGCAATGTTAAATATGAGCAGGTTCCCTGTGAGGGAATCACAAAGATTGACACCGATGATTTTGGGTATGCTGCGCAGCTCCACCGAGTGGTGAAGCTCCTGGGCGTATGCCATCATGACCCGGAAACCGGAAAGGTTTATGTACGCACAGCACCCTATCTGGTATCGGAGAATCACCCGCTGCACAGTGTAAGCGACGTGTATAACGGCGTTTTCGTTCATGGCAACATGGTCGGCGACCTGATGTTCTACGGCAGCGGTGCCGGCAAGCTCCCGACCGCCAGCGCAGTAGTATCAGATGTTGTAGAGTGTGTCCGCAATATCGGCAGCAACATCAACATTGGCCTGACCAATCAGGATGCAGACCTTGCTGATCCGATGGAATGGGAGGATCGTTATTTTGTCCGCAGCAGTAAGGCGGATCTGGTGAAGGCAACGGGGCTCTTTGGGAATGACATTCAGATTGTCGTGAACGAGGATCTTCCGGAGGAGTTCGCCTTCGTAACACCAAAGATTACCGAGGCCGAGTTCGAGGAAAAGGCAGCGCAGCTGACCTCCCTCAAAAAGAGCATTCGTCTGCTGGGATGAAGAAACGTAATATGGAAATCAGGTTCCTTTGAACCTTGACCCGGGAGGAGATTATGAAAAAGGTTGTGAAATTCGGCGGCAGCTCTCTTGCAGATGCCGGTCAGTTTGAAAAGGTTGGAGCAATCATCCGTGCCGATGAGAGCAGAATCTATGTGGTTCCCTCTGCACCCGGCAAACGGTTTTCGGGCGATACGAAGGTAACGGACCTTCTGTATCAGTGCTATAACCTGGCAAAGGACGGAAAGGATTATACCGATCCTTTCCTGGAGATTCAGTCCCGTTATAATGCAATCATTCAGGGGCTGGGGCTGAGCTATTCTCTGGAGGACGAGTTCCAAAAGATTGATGAGCAGCTTAAGAATGCGCCGGATCCGGATTACACGGCATCCCGCGGCGAGTACCTGAACGGCCATGTGATGGCAGAGTACCTGGGATATACCTTTGTCGATGCTGCGGAAATTATCTTTTTTGACGAGGCAGGTCAGCTCGATCAGGCAAAAACCAAGGCAGCAACGGCAAAACGTCTGGCAGAACTTCCTAATGCAGTTGTACCCGGATTTTACGGGTGCGGCGCAGATGGAAAGGTTAAGACCTTCTCCCGCGGAGGCTCTGACATCACGGGCTCTATCGTGGCGGGGGCATGCCACGCCGGTGTCTACGAGAACTGGACGGATGTGTCCGGCTTTATGATTGCCGATCCCAGAGTTGTGGATGATCCGGCGACGATCCATACCATTACTTACAAGGAGCTGCGCGAGCTCTCCTACATGGGCGCCGGCGTTCTGCACGAGGATGCGATCTTCCCGGTGCGCGAGGAGGGCATTCCGATCAACATCAAAAATACGAATCGTCCGGAAGATGCCGGCACCTGGATTGTAGAAAGTACCTGCCAGAAATCCGGCTACACGATCACCGGCGTTGCCGGCAAGAAGGACTTCTGTGCGGTGCTGATCTCCAAGGAGATGATGAACTCCGAGGTTGGATTCTGCAGAAAAGTTCTGGAGGCCTTTGAAGAGAATGGTATCTCCATCGAGCATATGCCCTCCGGAATTGATACGATGACCGTTGTGGTCCATGAGAGTGAGTTCATGCACAAGGAGCAGCAGGTTGTATCGGCCATTCATCGTCTGGCCAATCCGGACACCATTGAGATTGAGTCGGACCTGGCGCTCATCGCTGTTGTAGGAAGAGGCATGAAGGCCACCAGAGGAACGTCCGGTCGTATTTTCTCTGCACTGGCACATGCACACGTCAATGTCCGCATGATCGATCAGGGCTCCTCCGAGCTGAACATCATCATCGGAGTGGAGAACTCGGACTACGAGAAGGCCATCCGCGCCATCTACACCATCTTTGTAGATACGCAGCTGTAAACGTGTGGTCCGCGACGGGTCCTGGCGGAGATGTCCGCTGCGGGGACGCTTCGCAGCTCCGTTTCACAGAAATTTCATTACCGTCCTCTTGAGAAAGCAACTATACTATAGAGGTGTTGCTCTGCTGCGGCAGGGCATCCCGGTTCGGCGTTTGCAAGCGCTGTACTCGTATAGTTTTGATCTTGGGAGGACGGTATTTTTATGGCTGTAAGTGATGATATTAAAAAGCAGCGTCAGAAGCTGAAGGGGAAGGGACTGAAGGCACAGCTGGCATGGTTCTGGGAATATGAGAAGTGGCCGACAATTGGTGTTATTGTTGCTGTCTGTGTTGTCGGTTCACTGATTTATCATTTCGTTACCTATAAGCCGGCGGCGTACAGCATTGTTTTTCTGAATGCGTATATGCAGGATTATCAGGATGATAATCTTGAGGATGGCTTTATGGAATATGCAGGAATTGATGCGAGTACGAGCGGCGTGACGGCGGATCTGTCAGAGAGCCTGACCCCCGGAGATCTTTCGAGCTCGCAGTATGACATGTATACGGTGCAAAAGCTGATGGCTTGGACGGCAGCGGGGCAGATCGACGCTGCGGTGATGGATTCGTGGTATTTTGAATACTATTCGCTGGAGGGGTATTTTGCAGATTTGCGAGAGGTACTGGACGAAGAGACCTTAGAGCAGCATAAGGATCAGCTGTACTATGTGGACGGTGCACTGCTGGACATGACGGAGGAGGAGCTGCTCGAAGTCGATGCAGCGGCATCGGAGGATTCCGAATCAGATTCTGAAGAGGTGGCGGACACACAAGAAGAGGACACCACGGCAACCCTTGGATATACGATGAGCGCAGCGGAGAAAGCGGCGCGGGAGTCGGAGGCCATTGAGAACTTTACACTGCCGGATCCGGATACGATGGAGAATCCGATTCCGGTCGGTATTCAGTGCAACACTGCTCCGTATATTCTGGAAAATGAGAACTACAGCGCAACGGCCTGCATTGTGGGATGCGTTTCAAGTGGGGAGCATGCGGAAACCTTTCAGCAGTTCCTTGAATATTTGTATGAAAAGTAATAAGATTGCTTAAATCATTGTCCGCAAAGAGGTGTACACATGGAATTGGGAATTATTGAAGTTGTTGTGAATCGCAAGAGAAATCCTTTGATGATTGTTGCGAAGGTGCTGTGCATTGTTCTGGCGGCAATTTTCATGCTGGGCGGATTGATGCTGATGGGGACCATCGGGCTGTGGGCTCTGATTCCGATTGCCATTGGTGTTGCGGCAATGGTGGGTGCCTGGTTTGCTACGATGAACAGCTGCATCGACTACGAGTATTCACTGGTAGACCGTGAGCTGCGGGTGGCCAAGATCCTGAATAAGGAGCGCAGGAAGGCAATCGCAACCTATGATCTGAACAAGATGGAAATCCTTGCACCGATTCGTTCTCACGAGCTCGACAGCTATCGGAATCGTCAGGGCGTAAAGGAATCGGATTATTCAACCAGAGAGGCCGGCCGTGAGGCAACCACCTATCTGTGTTACCTTGAGGGCAGTCAGAAGCTCGTGCTCGACATTGATGGCAGCGACGGAGAGAAGCTCATAAGAGCAATCAAGATGTTTGCTCCCCGCAAGGTTTTTAACGCATAACAGATTACAGATAATTGACAGGATACGAACCAAAGCGAACCGGAGGCTCGTGTCCTGTTTCTTATGTTCTGTCCGGCAGCAATTCGTTCGGACAAGGGCCCGGTTGTTCCTGCCGGGGAGAGGCTCTCATCGGCGTTTCCTCATAAGGCAGATGAGCGGCAGGCCAAAGACGCTATTTTGCAGACAACAAAGGTAGAGCAGAAGTTAGGGAAGGAGAAGAGTATGGCTAGAATTATCGGAGATGCAATTACATTTGATGATGTTCTGTTGGTTCCTTCGTATTCGACCGTTGTGCCGAATCAGGTTGATGTATCCACCAATCTGACCAAGAAGATCAAGCTGAACATCCCTATGATGAGTGCCGGAATGGATACTGTTACGGAGGATCGCATGGCAATTGCGATGGCCAGACAAGGCGGTATCGGTATCATTCATAAGAATATGTCCATCCAGGATCAGGCCGATCAGGTTGATAAGGTGAAGCGTTCTGAGAACGGCGTCATCACGGATCCATTCTCTTTGTCCGCAGAGCATACGCTCGGCGATGCCGAGGATCTGATGCGCAAATTCCGCATCAGCGGTGTTCCGATTACCGAGGGCAAGAAGCTGGTCGGTATCATTACCAATCGTGACCTCAAGTTCGAGACCGACTACTCCAAGAAGATCAGTGAGGTTATGACCTCCGAAAATCTGGTGACAGCGCAGGAGGGCATTACCCTTGAGGAAGCTAAAAAGATTCTGGCTGCCTCTAAAAAGGAAAAGCTCCCGATTGTTGACAAGGACTACAACCTGGTTGGCCTGATCACCATCAAGGATATTGAGAAGACCATCAAATACCCGCTGGCTGCCAAGGATTCCATGGGACGCCTTCTGTGCGGCGCAGCAGTCGGCATTACCGCAAATGTTCTGGACCGCGTTGAGGCACTGGTCAATGCCAAGGTTGACTGCGTGGTTCTGGACTCCTCTCACGGCCATTCTGCAAACGTGCTGAAGAGCCTTCGGATGATCAAGGATGCCTATCCGGATCTGGATGTCATTGCCGGCAACATTGCAACCGGCGAGGGTGCAGAGGATCTGATCAAGGCAGGAGCGGATGCTGTAAAGGTTGGTATCGGACCCGGCTCTATCTGCACCACACGTGTCGTTACAGGCTGCGGTGTACCGCAGATCACGGCTATTATGGATGCCTATAATGTGGCTAAAAATTACGGCATTCCGGTCATCGCCGACGGCGGTATCAAGTATTCCGGCGATATGGTAAAAGCACTGGCAGCAGGCGGCAATGTCTGCATGATGGGTTCTATCTTTGCCGGCTGCGAGGAGTCTCCGGGAGCAACCGAGCTGTTCCAGGGAAGAACCTACAAGGTATATCGCGGCATGGGTTCCATCTCTGCCATGGAGAATGGTTCCAAGGATCGTTATTTCCAGGAGAATGCGAAGAAGCTCGTGCCGGAAGGCGTCGAGGGTCGTGTGGCCTACAAGGGAACCCTGGAGGATACCGTATTCCAGCTCATGGGCGGCATCCGTTCCGGTATGGGACTGACCGGCTCTCACACAATCGGCGAGCTGCAGGAGAACGGCAAGTTCGTGAAGATCTCCAACGCATCGCTGCGTGAGAACCACCCGCATGACATTCAGATCACAAAGGAAGCGCCCAACTACAGCGCGGCAGAAAAGTAAATCTGCGGCGCAGTGGTTACTGCCTTCACATCAGCCAATCAGCGGGTCCTGGCGGAGATGTCCGCTGTGGGGACGCTTCGCAGCTCCGTTCGATAGGCCTAGCGGCACTAAGCTCGCAAAACACGCTCGCAAGTGCCGAGGCTATCGAAAGGCCCCACAGCCGGACATTCTGCCGCCACCCTGCTTCTGGCTGGCGTGTGGACAGTAATGCGAAGTGTGCGGATACCGCACCGATTTCCGCAGAGTTCAAAGCCCTGCGGAGGGGAGAAGATTATGAGTACAGATGACATCAAACGCAGTGAGGACGGCGCCGTAAAGGTGGAGTCCTTAAACGGCGAGAACAAGAATTTTATCGAGCTGGAGATCGACAAGGATCTGGCGGAGGGCAAATACGACCACGTCGCAACGCGCTTTCCCCCGGAACCCAATGGCTATCTTCACATCGGTCATGCAAAGAGTATTCTCTTAAACTACGGCCTTGCAAAGGAATACGGCGGACAGTTTAACCTTCGCTTTGACGACACCAATCCGACCAAGGAGAAATCAGAATTCGTAGAGTCCATCCAGGAGGATGTGAAGTGGCTTGGTGCTGACTATGAAGGCCGGCTGTTTTTTGCCAGCAACTATTTTGATCAGATGTATGAGATCGCAGAGAAGCTGATTCTCAAGGGAAAGGCCTATGTGTCTGATCTGACAGCAGATGAGATGCGCGAGTATCGCGGAACGCTGACAGAGCCCGGCAAGAACGATCCGAACAGGGAGCGTCCGGTGGAAGAGAGTCTGGAGCTGTTTCGCAGGATGAAGGCCGGCGAGTTTGCAGACGGTGAGAAGACACTTCGTGCTAAGATCGACATGGCTTCCTCCAACATCAACATGCGTGATCCGATCATCTATCGCGTGGCACATCTGTCGCATCAGAATACGGGAGATAAATGGTGCATCTATCCGATGTATGACTATGCGCATCCGATTGAGGATGCCATTGAAGGAATCACCCATTCGATCTGCACACTGGAATTCGAGGATCACAGACCGTTGTATGACTGGGTGGTAAAGGAGGCGGAGTTCCCGCAGCCGCCGCGCCAGATCGAGTTCGCCAAGCTTTACCTTAAGAACGTTGTCACCGGCAAGCGTTACATCAAGAAGCTCGTCGAAGAGGGCATCGTAGATGGCTGGGATGATCCGAGACTGGTTTCCATCTCGGGCCTTCGCCGCCGCGGATATACGCCTTCCTCTATTAAGAAGTTCGTGGATATGGCCGGTGTGTCCAAGAGCCAGGCTGTGAATGAGATGGCAGCTCTGGAGTACTGCATCCGTGAGGACTTGAAGCCCTCCTGCAGCCGGATGCTGGCAATCCTGAATCCGTTAAAGCTCGTGATCGATAACTATCCGGAAGGACAGAGTGAAGAGCTGGAGGCTCCGAACAACCTGGAAAATGAGGCTCTTGGCAGCCGTAAGATTACCTTCTCGCGCGAGCTGTGGATTGAGAAGGAAGACTTCATGGCAGAGCCGATTCCGAAATATAAAAGACTCTACCCCGGCAATGAAGTGCGCCTCATGTATGCGTATTTTGTAAAGTGTGTTTCCTATGAAACCGATGAGAACGGCGAGGTGACAGTGGTGCACTGCACGTATGATCCTGAAACCAAGTCGGGAAGCGGCTTTGAGGGACGCAAGGTCAAGGGAACCATTCACTGGGTGAATGCACAGGATGCGGTTTCTCTTCCGGTTCGTCTCTACGAGAACATCATTGATGAGGAAAAGGGCGTTTACAACGAGGACGGCTCCCTGAATCTGAATCCGAACAGCCTGACAACCGTGAAGGCTTGGTGCGAGCCTGCCCTGAAGGAAGCTGCTGCCTATGACCGGTTCCAGTTCGTCCGCAACGGATTCTTCTGTGTGGACAGCAAGGACTCGAAAGAGGGCGCACCGGTGTTCAACCGCATCGTGTCCTTGAAGAGCTCCTTCAAGTTGCCAAAATAACAGACGGCAAACAGAGCTCCTTTGGCCACCTGTCAAATTCAAAATGGATGCGAAACGGTTACCTGCAAATACTGAGAGCACCCCGGAGTGAGAACTCTGTGGGTGCTCTTGTTGTATCGCTGCGGTTCACACGCCTGCAGGAGAGAGGATTGGCGTGCGAATGTCCGGCAGGAGACCGGATTCGCCGATTAGAAAAGTAAAAATCGCAGAAAACGAGGACATCATGGAACTGAGCATGAATCTGGTGCCGGAAGACGGCAGGCACCTTTACCAGCAAATCTATGAATATATCCGTGAAGAGATCCGGACAGGCAGACTCCTGCCGGGAGAACGCCTTCCGGCGACAAGGCAGCTGGCCGGTACGCTTCATATTGCCCGCACCACCGTGGAACTGGCCTATGAGCAGCTGGAGGAGGAAGGGTATCTCGTGATTCGCAGAGGGAGCGGAGCGTATGTCTGTGAGATTACGAATATGACGGATCTTTCAGATACGCCAGAAACAGAAAACCGGAATCAGCTGCCTGTAAGACAAGGGGACTGCAGCAAGTGCGGAGAGGGGCTGTCATCTGCGGCAGCGGAGGAATTCAGCAGCAATTCCGAGGGAGTGGCAAAGATGCCTGAGGAAAAGGGAACTGCCCTGACGGGATTGGATTCCGGCAATGAAATTGCTACGGAGAAAGGGCTGGGCGGCCGGATTGATTTTTCGCCTCGAACCATTGATATGAGTGCCTTTCCGTATGCAACGTGGAGACGGATTCTGCGCGGGATTCTGACCGGTGACCGGGCAGACCTTTTCCGCCGCGGAGACCCGCAGGGCGACCTGGAGCTGCGGACAACGATCTCGAGATATCTGCATCTGTCGAGGGGGTGTCACTGCGAGCCGGAGCAGATTGTTATCGGAGCCGGAAACGATTACCTGCTGATGCTGCTGGCCATGATTCTGGGAGAGAACCGCCACATTGCGATGGACGATGTAACCTACCTTCGCGCTGCAAAGGTAATGAGCGGGATGGGATATTCAATCTGCGGGGTAGGGGGCGATGAGCAGGGATTGAGCGTTGCAGCCCTTCGGGACGCTGAGTGCCGACTGGCCTATGTGATGCCGGCAAGGCAGTTCCCGTCAGGAATTGTCATGCCGTATCCAAGACGTGCCGAACTCCTTGCCTGGGCGACAGCGGAGGATGGCTATATCATTGAAGATGATTATGATTCGGAATTTAAATACCGGGGACGCCCTGTCCCTTCGCTTCAGTCTGCAGATTTAAACGGGCGTGTGATCTACATGGGAACTTTTTCCAAGGCGATCGCTCCGGCCATCCGAATCAGCTATCTGATCCTTCCGAAGCGACTTTTGAAGGTGTTCCATGAGCGGGCAGGCTTTTTGTCCTGCACGGTACCTCGACTGGATCAGGCGGTTTTGAATGAATTCATTCGGGATGGCTATTTTGAACGGTACCTGAATCGAATGAGGAATCGTTATAAAGCCAAACACGACCGGCTCCTTACGCTGCTGGAGCCCCTGGAAACGGATTTTCAGATCACAGGACAAGGCGCTGGTCTGCATCTGGTCCTGCATCCGCAAGATGGGTATCTGCGGAATTTTATCAAGACATCCGGAATAGAATCAGAAAAAAAATCAGAAAAGAAAACGGGAAAAGAAACGGGGAACGCATCCGAAAGAACACCCGGGGAAGAATGTGAAAACACCTCGGGGAATGCCACGAAAAAGGATTCACAGAAGGATTCGCACAAGTGCAGAGAAGAAGACGTGTCAGAAATCGAGAGAAAGCTGGCAAGGCTTGCAAGGCAGCAGGGGGTTCTCGTGTATCCCATGTCCGAGCAAAGGCTCCGGAATAAGGTGCAGGCCGATATCGATCTGCCGGCAAATGCGGGAGAGGAAAAGGACAGACCTGCCATTCTCCTTGGATATGCTGCGCTGTCTGAGGAGGAGCTGAAAGAGGGAGTCCTTCGCCTTGAAAAGGCCTGGAAGATGCCGTAAGAGCAAGTCTGCATATTACCTGCTGATATCTTTCAGTGTGTTCAGATATCCCTGGACGCGGGCGGTGTACATCGATAGCGGATTGGTCTTGTCGTACAGGAACTCGCGCATGAGTCCGGTCTTAACGTAGTGCAGCGTTTCTGCAAGGCGCTGCGGATCACTGATCCGGGGGTATGCAGAAAGATCTGCCCGCGCGTGAAGGGAATCATAAACCTCGGGAACAGTGACATCGAGCTCCTCAAGGGCAGTTAGGCCGTCCATGTCATCCTCCATTTTGACAGATTCAAAAAAGAGGAAAACCGCAGGATACTGCTCCATCAGATATTGCTCGGCCTCAAGGAGCTGCTGCTCGAGTTCCCAGAAATCGATCCGGGAGTCGTCATTTTGCAGACGAATGGCCCCTTTGAGTTCCAGAATGACATAGCGCGAGATGTAGCTGTAGAGGAAGCCGTAATAGCCGGCTTTGCTGCCAAAATAATGGAAGAGAAGGCCCTTACTGATCTGCGCTTCCCGGACAATTTCGTCTGTGCTGGCATGATGATAGCCGTTCAGGGCAAAAATGCGAAGCCCTGCATTGATCATGCGATCCTGTTTTTCTTTTTTCAGATCAAAAAATTTCTCATTCATAGTATAATGTTCCTGAATTACACTGTTGACTCATTCGGTCTATTATCTATCAGAATAGCATAAATTGGTTTTGGGCACAATCATGACTTTCTTTTTGCCGCATTGTGGTATAAACTGGAAAGATCAGATAGAAATCTGCTTGGAGGAAAACACAATGAAGAAGTTTGGAAAGCTGGTATTTGGGTCTGCACTGCTGGGGGCGGCAGCATATGGAATTCACACGTTGGTGAATCAGTTGGAACAGGATGAGGATCTGTACGAGTCTGAATATCAGGACGAGGCAGGAGACGATAAGGATTATTACGCAGACGAGGCGGGAACGACAGAGGATACCGCTGAGGCGATTAAGGCGGCAGCAGGACGTGCCTATACGACCATTCAGCACAGCTCCCGTCAGGCTATGGATAAGGTCAAGGAAGCGGTTGGACCCAAGGGCGAAGAGGTGATCAATGAGGTTGGCTCTGCAGCAAAAGAGATGGGCAAAACCGTAACAGATTCTGCAAGCCGGATTCGTGACATTCTGCAGAAAAAGGATGACGAGGAAGAGGCAGTAGCCCCTGCAGAGGAATCTGCAGCAGAGGAAGCGGCTCCTGCAGAGGAGTCTGCAGCAGAGGAAGCGGCTCCTGCAGAAGAGGGTGCACCTGCAGCAGAGGCAGCACAGGAGACCGTAAATGCTGACAAGAACTCCTATGTAACTCTTAAGAGTGCAGCTGCTGAGGTTAAGGAGGCAGCACAGGAGACCGCAGAGGCTCTTAAGGATGCGGCAGACGCCGGAAAGGTTGAGCAGTTCTTTGATGACGAAGAAGAATAAATTCGTCTGTTGGCAGAGCAAAGCGGATACCGGCGCAAGGCCGGATCAACAATAAGCAGTGCATCTCAAAGGCCAGGGAGAAAATAGTTTCTCCCCGGCCCTTGTTATGAAATCCTGTTACTGAGTAACGGGTAGAGGGAGATAAATCATTGAGTAACGAAAAGAAACATGCTATGGGCGATCAGCCAATCTATGATGCATCCTCACTGGGAGCGCCCAGAATTGCCATTCTGGGCTTTCAGCACGTGTTCGCCATGTTTGGTGCGACCGTACTGGTTCCGCTCCTGACAGGACTGGATGTATCGACCACGCTTTTGTTTGCAGGACTTGGAACGCTGTTGTTCCACCTGATTACCAAGCGAAAGGTTCCGGCCTTCCTGGGATCCTCCTTTGCGTTCCTTGGCGGCTATGCAGCGATTGCACCGCTGAATGCAGACGGATCTGCCAGTGAACTGCTGCCGTATGCCTGCTTTGGTGTGGCCTGCGCAGGTCTGGTTTATCTGATTCTGGCAGCTCTGTTCCGTATTTTTGGTGCGAACAAGGTCATGAAGTTCTTCCCGCCGGTGGTTACGGGACCGATCATCATTGCCATTGGTCTGAACCTGTCGCAGTCAGCGATCAGCAACTGTGAAACCAACTGGGGAATTGCACTGGTTGCTATTGTTGTTGTTATTGTCTGCAACATCTGGGGCAAGGGAATGATCAAGATCATTCCGATTCTGCTGGGCGTTATTGCATCCTATCTGGTAGCAGCAGTTACCGGCAACATCGACTTTACTGCTGTCAGGGAGGCTGCATGGATTGGCTTCCCGATTCACTATGAGAACACCGTATTCTCTATCTTTACCAGCGGAAACCTGGACGGTGCTCTTCTGGCAGCTTCGGTGATCACCATTGTTCCTATTGCCTTTGCAACCATGATGGAGCACATCGGTGATGTCTCTGCCATTTCCTCCACTGTTGGTGTGAACTACATCAAGGATCCCGGCCTGCACAGAACACTGACAGGTGACGGCCTTGCAACAACACTGGCTTCCCTGTTCGGCGGCCCTGCAAATACAACCTATGGTGAGAACACCGGCGTTCTGACTCTGACAAAGGTGTATGATCCTGCGATCATTCGTCTGGCTGCTGTCATCGCTGCGGTGTTGTCCTTCTGCCCGAAGTTTGCAGCAATCATCGAGGTAATGCCCTCTGCCACCATCGGCGGCATTTCGCTGGTGCTGTACGGCATGATCTCTGCTGTCGGTGTCCGCAACCTTGTTGAGACCCATGTTGATTTCTCTAAGAGCCGCAATGTCCTGATCGCAGCCATGATCCTGGTGCTGTCCATTGGAATCAACTACTCCTCGGCAGGCGCCATTGTCATCGGTGCTGTCAGCTTCTCGGGTCTTGCAACCGGTTCTCTTGTCGGCATCCTGCTGAATGCAATCCTGCCCGGCAAGGATTACAACTTTGAAGAGAACAGCCTGAATGCAACCGGTGTTGATCTCCAGATCCATCAGGGTGAGAACTTTGCCGATGAGGCCGAGAAGAGAGCTTGAATTAAATACAGATGTGTGAGCACTAACCGCCTCTTTGCGTTTGCAAAGAGGCGGTTTTTTGTATACAAACGCGTGTTCGATATGCTATGATGGATGCAGGTATTAACCGATCGTTTTTGCGGGGGATTTGTTATGTCATATCAATTCTGGCTGGGGCCGTCCGGCTCCGGTAAGAGCCAACAGCTGCATACCTGGATCATCAAAAGGGCAGAGGATGCCTTAAAGAGGCTGGATTTTTCGGAGAATTATATTCTTGTTGTTCCGGATCAATATACGATGCAGACACAAAAGGAGATGGTACTCGAGGCAGGAGACCGGAAGGGAATTCTGAATGTGGATGTGCTCTCCTTTGGACGGCTCTCGCATCGTATTTTTGAGGAGCTGGGGGCAGATCCGAGAGGCGTTCTGGATGACATGGGCAAGACGCTCCTTTTGCGCAGGACAGCTGCTAAATGCGGGAAAGAGCTGAAGGTTTTACATTCCGGGCTGGAGCGGCCGGGGATGATTGCTGAGATTAAGTCGGTCATTTCTGAGTTCATGCAGTATGGAATCAGCACAGAGGACGTGGGAGAACTGGCGTCGTGTGCGGCAAAAAGCGGCCAGGGGAGTCTGGCTGCAAGGCTGACGGACCTGCAACTGTTGTATCAGCGTTTTCTGGAGGATCGAAAGGAACGTTACATCACGGGGGAAGAGACCCTGGACCTTCTGGCCGAGGCAATCCCGCGATCGCAGCTGGTGGCCGGGAGCACGATTATTTTTGATGGCTTTACGGGATTCACACCGGTGCAGAATCGCGTCCTTCTGGCCTTGATGCAGACGGCAAAGAAGGTTGTCATTGCCCTGGACTATGCAGAGGACGGTGGGACTCCTTTGGAGGAGGTCATGGCAGGAGCTCCTTATGAAGAGCAGGATCTGTTCTATTTGACGAGAAAGACGGTTGCTACTATCAGCCGCATGGCGGGCAGGGCAGGAATTGTTCATGAAACAGATCGGTATATCGGGCGAACGAAGGAAGAAAAGGGCCATGGACGCTTTGCAGGGAATCCTGCGCTGACGCATCTGGAAAGCTGCCTGTTCCGCTATCCGGTAAAGAGCTATCCGGAGGGAACAGAGCTGCCGATCCATCTGATGCTGGCGAGCAATCCCGGCGAGGAGGTACGGCAGGTCTTTTTGCAGATTCGCCGGCTCATGGAGGAGAAGGGGTATCACTACCGGGATTTTGCGATTGTTACAGGGGATCTGTCTTGTTATGGGGAGGAGATATCCATTGCGGCTGCACGGTATGAAATTCCGGTCTATCTGGATATGAACCGGGCAATTCTGCAGAATCCGTTAACAGAAACGATTCGGGGCGGACTGGAAATCGGCACAGGGGATTATTCTTACGAAACCGTATTTCGTTTCCTTCGAAGCGGCTTGTCGGGACTTACAACAGAAGAGATTGACCGGCTGGAGAATTATTGTCTCAAACGCGGCATTGCCTCGAGAAAGCGATGGGAAACCGCCTTTGATGAGGAATTCGAAGGGATGCGTCAGGTGATCCTTGGAAAGCTGCGTCCTCTTCAGGATCTGGGGCATGCAACAGCAAAGGAGAGGACGAAGGCGCTTTATACGTTTCTGGTGGAACTGAAGGCAGGGGAGCAGTTGGAAGCTCTGGCTGCTGAGTTTGAGGCAGCAGGGGAGTTTGCTGCGGCAATGGAGTACCGACAGATATACGGTGCAGTTGTACGGCTTTTGGATCAGCTGTATGAGCTGTTGGGGGATGAGAAGGTTTCTGCGAGGGAGTTTCAGGAGCTGGTAGAGGCTGGCTTTGCGGAGATTCGTCTTGGAACGCTGCCGCAGCAGGTGGACAGAATTCTGGTCGGAGATATTGAGAGAACCAGGCTGTCAGAGATCAAGGTGCTGTTTTTTGTGGGGGTCAATGACGGCGTGATTCCGGCGAGCGCATCCAAGGGAGGCCTTTTGTCGGATTACGACAGAGAATTCCTGCAGATGACGGATTTTCTGCAGCAAAGCGGGGCTGAACTGGCACCGACCCCAAGGCAGGAAATGTACACACAAAGACTCTATCTCTACATGAACCTGACCAAGCCCACAGAGCTCCTGTTCCTTTCCTATGCCAAAACAGCGGCCGACGGCAGCAGTCTTCGGCCGTCCTATCTTGTGGGCCTTCTGCGACAGATGTTTCCGGGACTGGAGCCGGAGCTATGGGAGGAAAGGCCGATCTCGCAGCAGCTGTTTGCCCGGAAGGATGCGGCAGGAATTCTTTCGGGGGCGCTGCGGCAGTATGCCGATGGCAGATTCCTGCAAAGCCAGGGACAGCAGAATGAATTCCTGACCCTATACGGCGTGTGCCTGCAGGCGGAGGAATGTGACCCCGCGGTCAGAGCAAGAGGCGGCAGACACAGAATCCGGCAGCTAAGAGATGCTGCCTTTTTAAGATATTCGCCGGTTACGTTGTCACAGAAAACCGCAAACCTTTTGTATCAGGGTGTGATCCGGGGCTCTGTTACCCGGCTGGAAACGGCAGCCGGGTGTTATTTGAGACATTTCCTGCAGTACGGGTTGCGGCTTCGGGAGAGGGAGACCTATACCTTTGAAGCCAGCGATTCCGGAACAATTCTGCATGAGAGTGTGCAGCGCTTTGGACAGCTCCTTGAGACAAGAGGAATCTCGTGGCTGGAATATACCAGAGAAATGGGAGAGAACCTTGTGTGGGAGGCGCTGCAGGAAATGGCAGGAACCTACCGGGAACAGCTCCTGTATTCAACGCAAAGAGGTGCCTATCAGCTGGGCAGAATGCGCAGAATCCTGGAACAGACGGTGGATGCTCTGCAGTTCCAGCTGCAGCAGGGGGATTTTTATCCGGCTGTTCTGGAACAGGGCTTTGGCTGGAAAGGCGAACTGCAATATGAACTGCCGGACGGTCAGCTGATTCTGGAGGGACGGATTGACCGGGTGGATCTGGCAAGAGAGGATGATCAGGTCTATATCAAGATTGTGGACTATAAATCCGGCAGTAAGGATCTGGATCTTAAAAAGGTGCGTGCCGGCCTGCAGCTGCAGCTCCCCCTGTATATGACAGCGGAGCGGAAAATTCTGCAGCAAAAAGAAGGCGGCAAGGCGGTCCCTGCAGCGATGCTGTACAGCAGATTTGACAATCCGATGCTGAGTACGAAGGAAGCGGAGGAGATTCTGCAGGAACTGTCAGTGGCTGGGGAAAAGAGCGCACTGGATAAGGAGGTGACCTTGGTGCGAAGGAGCCTTCGGCCCACCGGGTATGTGAGCTGTGAAAAGGATGCCCTGCAACACCTGGATCATAGTCTCGGCGCGGGAGGAACCTCAAAGGTCGTTCCGATTCGGATCAATAAGGATGGCTCTATCTCCAAAAGCGGCAGCAAGTCGCTCTCTTTGGAGGAATGGGAGGAGCTGGAGGGCAGCGTGCAGGAGACGATCTGCCGACTGTCGCAGGATATCCTGTCCGGCCGAATCGATGCGAATCCGATTCGTTTGAATCCTCAGACCAGTACCTGTACGTACTGTCCCTTCCAGAATTCCTGCGGATTTGACAAGAGACTTCCGGGGTATGAGTACAGAGATCTGTGATGCCTGCTGCGATGCATGTGATGCAGGAGACCGCACCGTCAGAGCATCGTTGAAAGGCGCGGCGATAGCTGCGGGATGGTGAAGCGTCTTACCGCTTTTAAACTCGGAGGATACGATTGTGGCAATTGAATTTACCGATCGTCAAAAAAAGATTCTGAATGCCAGAAATCACAATGTTCTTGTTTCGGCTGCTGCCGGCAGCGGCAAGACAGCCGTTCTGGTGGAACGCATTGTGCGGATGATCAGTGAAGGCGAGCATCCGATGGACATTGACCGGCTGCTGGTGGTGACCTTTACAAGAGCGGCTGCGGCGCAGATGAGGGAACGAATTGCAAAGGCAATTGCAGGCCGGCTCGAGGAGAATCCGGAAAATCGTCACCTGCAGAGACAGGAAACGCTCCTGCATCATGCACAGATTACGACAATTGACAGCTTTTGCAGTTACCTTCTGCGCAACCATTTCAGTGAGATCGGGCTGGATCCCGGGTTTCGCCTGATGGATGAAACACAGAATGTGCTGATGCTAAAGGACGTTCTGCAGGAGTTTCTGGAGCAGCAGTATGCAAAAAAGGATCCGGCATTTGTACGGTGCGTGGAGTATTTTTGCCCGGAGCGCAGTGATGATGCGCTGGAAGAACTCATTGAAATGCTCTTTCGAAAGGCAAGCTCCCAGGCTTTTCCGAAGGTGTGGCTGCAGGAGAGAAAAAAGGACTACGATGTGCAGAGCATAGAGGAGCTCGAGTCCTGCGAATGGTACCGGGAGCTGCTCCTTGCCAAGGTGCAGCAGCTGCCGGAGATGGCAAGATCCCATAAGGCCATGCAAAGGCTTGCAGCACTTCCGGATGGCCCCTTTCCCTATCTGGATGTGCTGGAAAGGGAGGACGATGCACTCTTTGGACAGCTGGAGGAGACATCCAGGCGACTCACGGAAAGGCTGGTGGAAGAGAAAACAGCAAAAGGTGTTCGGGAAGAATTGCTGCAGATTGCCGGTTTTTCTTTTGAAAAGCTCCCTCCGGTTCGAAAAGCCCAGGAGAACGGAATCAATGTGCAGCACAAGGAGGCAGTGAGCAGCCTTCGAACAGCCTTGAAAAAGCGCCTTGAGGAGCTGCGTGCCAGTGTCAATGAGGATCCGGCACAGACTGTGGAGCGAATGCAGATGGTGCAGGAGCCGCTGGCAACCCTGGTGGATTTAACGATTGGATATCAGGACCTTCTCTGGTCCAGAAAACGAGACAAAAATCTCATAGATTTCTCGGATCTGGAGCACCTTGCGCTGGAGCTGTTGGTGGAGCGCAGGGAGGATGGCAACATCTTTCTGAAAAAGACAGCAGAGGGCCTGCGGGATTACTATGACGAGATTCTGATTGACGAATATCAGGACAGCAATGATGTGCAGGAGCTCCTTTTGTCTGCACTGGCCGGGGAGAAGAGATGCGGGTTTGTGTCCAATCGAGAGGGCCGGTATGCCAGATTCATGGTTGGGGATGTCAAACAGAGCATCTACCGCTTTCGAAATGCCAAACCGGCCATTTTCCAGGCAAAATTCGATTCGTATCCATTCGAGGATAAAGAAACCGAGCGCATCGATCTGGATCAGAACTTTCGATCCAGAAAAGAGGTGCTGGATGCGGCAAACGGGATCTGCGGCAAGGTGATGCGCCGCGAGATCGGTGGTGTGGATTATGACGAAACCGTTTCTCTGAAGCTGGGCGCCTGCTACCCGGAGAGTGCGGGGGAAGGCAAGGAACCGGCAACGGAGAATCCGTATCAGACAGAACTCCTTCTCATAGACGGAAAGGTCCCGGAGGATGCTGAGGAAGAGGACGAGATTGCAGAGCTCTCTTCTGCCAGAAAAGAGGCCCTGGCTGTAGCTCAGAAAATCCATTCTCTGATGGGGACGCTTCTGGTTACGGATGAGGAAACCAAAAAGCTGCGGCCTGTTCGGTATGGCGATATCGTTATTTTGCTGCGCTCGACATCGGGCAGGCAGGATGCCTTTCGAGAGATCTTTGAGAAGGAGGGAATTCCTCTTTATCTGGAATATAAGGGAGGATATTTTGCCGCAGAGGAGGTGCGCGAGGTCCTGCAGATGCTGCGTGTCATTGATAACCCGAGGCAGGACATTCCGCTCTATGGCGTGCTACGGGGCTATTACGGCGGCTTTTCGGAGGATGAGATCGGCCAGCTGCGGAGCATCTATACGATTCATGGGATTCATGGCGGAGATGATGCGGACAGAAAAAAGGTGATGCTGTATGACTGCGTTGCGGCTGCGGCAGGAAGAATGGAGGAAGAGCATCTTGCCACGCTGCCTTTAGAACTAAAGGAGCGCTGCCGGAACTTTCTGGAGGAACTGGATTCCTATCGCGCGCAGATGGCAACGACGCCCATCCATGAACTGGTAGGAAAGCTCGTTCGGGAAACAGGATACGAGAATTATGTCAGAGCGCTGCCTGCAGGAGAGAGGCGCTTTGCGAATCTTCATTCCCTTCTGGTAAAAGCCAAGGAATTCGAACAGGGCGACTATGCCGGGTTATTTCGGTTCCTTCGCTACATCGATCAGATGCGTGCATTTGATGTGGATTACGGAGAGGCCGGCACCCTGGATGAGAATGCGGATGTTGTCCGGCTGACAACCATTCATAAGAGTAAGGGATTGGAATATCCTGTCTGCTTTGTCAGCGGTCTGGGAGCAAGGTTTGCCTTTTCCCGGGATACAAGGGGGCAGGTTATTGTTGATGAGGATATGGGGCTAGGTGTCAATCTGGTTGTGCCAAGTCTGCGCAGCAGGATCACGACACTGCGCCAGCGGGCAGTAGCAGACAAGATTGCAGGGGATTCTCTTGGAGAAGAGCTGCGCGTTCTGTATGTTGCTATGACAAGAGCCAAGGAGAAACTGATCCTGACAGGATACGTCCGTGATGCGGACAAGGCACTTTGCAGTCTGCAAACGGAATTGTCTGCCGTAGATTTGCCGGTGCAGCAGCTGCCGGTTTCTGTCATCCGCAAAGCTTCCGGGTACCTTCCGCTGATTCTGGAGAGTATGGAGGCACTGGAGGCGGAAGGGGCGCAGCCGATTCGGCTGCAGCAGATGACCGTCTCGGATCTGCAGCTATTGGCATTGGAAAATCAGGCGACCCAGGGAATGCTGCTGCAAACGCTTCAGATGACGGAAAAGGCGGTGCTGTCCGGAAAAGAGACCGGAGTGCCGGATCCCGGAATTCTGCCGGAGCCTGCACTTGCAAGGCAGCTGCAGGAGCGGTTTTCCTGGAGATATCCTTATGAAAATCTGAAAGGGCTTTTTACCAAGACAACGGTAACAGAGTTAAAGCGTGCTGCGATGCTCGAGGAGAGTGAGATGCGTGCTCCGGGAGAGGGGGCCGCAGAATGGTATCCGGACAAGTCCGTTCTGGCAAAGCCTCGTTTTGCGTGTGAAATCGAAGAAAACGAGAGACAGAGCGGCACGCTGCAGGGAGCAGAGCGAGGAACTGCAATTCACAGGATGTGCGAGAAAATTGATTATGATGTCTGGAAGGAGCCGGGAACAGTGACGGCAGAGCAGTTCACAGCCAGGGTGCAGGCACTCATAGAGGATGGGACGCTGCCTGCAGAATATGAAACGATGCTGCGGCCGGGCGTATTCCTTCCGTTTCTGAAATCGGATCTTGCACAGAGAATGTCGGATGCGCAGGGAAGGGGGCTCCTTCGAAGAGAGCAGCCCTTTGTGATCCGGATTCCTGCGAATCGCGTGAACGAGGAGTTTCCAAACGAGGAGAATATTCTGATTCAGGGAATTATGGATGCCTTTTTCATCGAAGGAGAGGGAGTAGATCGCCACATCATTGTGGTAGACTATAAGACAGACAGGGTAAAGGATGCCAGGGAACTGGTGGAACGCTATCAGATGCAGCTTGCTGAGTATGCAGAGGCTCTTTGGAACCTTCTGCAGCTGCCGGTCACAGAGAAAATCATCTATTCCTTCTGTCTGAATCAGGAGATCAGACTATAGAAATCGAGATGCGGGTGCTAAATAGTTATGTTATTTTGCAGATGCTGTACCAGAAACGGATGGAGTGCAATCGCTGCCATTAAGACACAACAGAAATAAAGCGGAATCGAAACGGCAACGGAATAGTATCGGAACAGCAACGGAATAGTATCGGAACAGCAACGGATCAGCAACGGAATAGAAAGCGAACGGGTAGCGGTCAAAAAATCGGGCAGCATCCCTAAGGAGAACATGGGAGATATACTGGCAGAAAAAAACATATTAACTAAACGAGTCAACGAACTGTCGCAGCGGGCATACCAGAACAATTATGTGACGCATACGCAGTTCCTTACGGCAGCAGAGCAGGCACAGTTTCTGGAGACCGCCGGCAAAAACAGCATCTGCCGCGAGGATCACGAAGGCTTATCCGGACGGGTAAACGGCTGCGGATGGGTATTGTATGGCGGATGGTCAGAGGCGGAGAGGAGGGTGTTGTGCTTTCTGCCGGATTATCTGGATGCAGGGGGACTGTGCCGGCAGGAAGAGGAGAATCCTGAAATTGTCAGCTGCCTTCATGTAACGCCGGTCAACCGGCGCTTTGCGGAGGATCTGACACACCGGGATTATCTGGGAGCCTTGATGAACCTTGGCATTGAGAGGGATCGCATCGGAGATATTCTGGCAAGAGACGGGGAGGCCTTTTTGTATGTCATGAAGGAAAATGCCGACATGATTTGCCGGGAGCTGATCCGGATCCGTCATACCAGCGTTTCCTGCTGCTGTGTGGCTGCCTCATCCTGCACCATATTGCCAACCTTCCGGGAAATGGAAGGATCGGTCTCCTCCGAAAGACTGGATGCAATTCTTGCAATGGTCTATCATTTATCCAGAGGAAAGGCCCAGGAGCTGGTGGAACAGGAACAGGTTATGGTAGATGGCAAAACGGCCTACAGCGGAGGGTATGATCTGAAGGAAGGGAGCAGGGTCTCTGTGCGCGGATATGGCAAGTTCCAGTATCTGGGAGTCGGTGCGCAGACCAAAAAAGGCAGATTCTATGCCAGAATCCGTTTATGGCAGTAGCAAGGAGAATTTTCAGCAGCGGAAAACCGTATGATTGACTTTGCAGGGAGAAAATGAGATGAAGAATATTACACTTGGAAGAACCGGGATTAGCGTTCCGCAGAACGGATTCGGAGCTCTGCCGGTGCAGCGTAGGAACATGGAGGATTCTGTACAGATCCTGCGAAAGGCATATGAGGGTGGAATACGTTTTTTTGACACGGCAAGAGCATACTCTGACAGCGAGGAGAAGCTGGGCAATGCCTTTGGAAACGGCCGCATTCCGAGAGAAGAGATCTATATCGCAACCAAGACGGCAGCAAAGACCCCGGAGGATTTCTGGAAGGATCTGGAGATGTCCCTTGCAATGCTGCAGACAGACTATATTGATATCTATCAGTTCCATCAGATGAATGTCTGTTGGAAGCCGGGCGATGGCTCGGGAATGTATGAGTGTATGCTGGAGGCCAAAGCGCAGGGCAAGATTCGGCACATTGCCGGCACGGCACATAAAATTCGTGTGGCCTATGAAATGGCAGAATCGGATCTGTATGAAACCGTGCAGTTCCCCTTCTCGTACCTGGCAGGTGATCTGGAAATGAAGCTCCTGGAGCTGTGCCGGGAGCACAATGTGGGATTCATTGCAATGAAGGGACTGGCCGGAGGCCTGATCAACCGTTCCGCTGCTGCCATGGCCTTTATGCAGCAGTTCGACAATGTCCTGCCGATCTGGGGCATTCAAAAGGAGAGCGAGCTCGAGGAATGGCTGTCCTATATGGACAACACCCCGGTCATGGACGAGGAACTGACGGCCTATATCGAAAAGGAAAAAAACGAGTTGTCCGGAGACTTTTGCCGTGGCTGCGGCTATTGCATGCCATGTCCTGCCGGCATTCAGATCAACCAGTGTGCAAGGATCAGTCTGATGCTGCGAAGAGCGCCGTCGGCAGGGTGGCTCTCAGAGTACTGGCAGAATGAAATGAAAAAGATCGAGGGATGTCTTAATTGCCGCAAGTGCACGACAAAGTGTCCCTATGAGCTGAATACACCGGAGCTGCTCAAAAAGAACTATGAAGATTACTGGCAGTTCCTGGCAAAGGAACAGAGAAAGTCAGCTGTGACTGCTGAATAGATGAATCGATGGAGAATTGCGGGAGTGCAGGCCGCAGAGAAGTCCGCGGAGCATTGGGACAATGAGACGGTTATGAAAGGGGTCAGCTATGGGATTGTATGAAGAACTGGGAATTCAGGACAACCTGTCGGATGCAGAACTGGCCACCTACCTTTCTGCGGTAAGAGGTGAATGGAGTCAGAAGCTTGGCAGTACGAATCCGATGGAAAGACAGCGGGCAGAGCTAAAGCTGCGCCAGATCGGTGCCTTGGAGAATGCAGAGGCAAGACTGGGCAGCTTTCCAAAGCCGGCACTGGTTATGAAGACGCTTTGTGCTGCAATCGACCATAAGTATTCGGATTATTACGGACTGGAGGAGAGCCTGGTCCGCAGCTGCAGCATGGGATCTTTTCGCGGGGAATTTCGCTCGGCACTGACCTACCTTTCCAAAATTGGGGAAGAGGATCTGGTCCAGGAGTGGAAGGAGAGTCTGCGGGCACTGGGATATGAGTTTTCTGAGCCTAGAGAGCGTCTAAAATCGAAACGGATCACAGAGGAGACTGCGAAGCGACAGGAGAAATCTCCGGGAAAGCCGCAGCGAACAGAAAATGCAGGACCAGGTAAAACCGGTAAGCCAAATACAGCCGGCAGAACCGGAAAAAAATCCGGAAAACCGCAAAGTCGCCTGCTCCGCAGCATTCGGAAGGGCAAAATTCCAGTGAGCCTGATTGCTATGCTGGCGGCGGTAATTGCTGCCGTGATTCTTCTGGTTGTTGTGCTATCCAATGTGATGGCAGCAAGGAAGGCTCAGGCTGAGGCCAAGGCACAGGAGGAGGCAGCGGCTGCTGCGGCACAGGCCGAGGAAGAGGCTGCAAGGAAGGCGCAGGAGGAGCTGCTCGCCGGCCTTCAGGGAATGGAAAATTACAGCATCTCCACAGAGGTGGATACGGTGTCTGCACTGCCCTCTGTGATGCCGGTTTCCTGTGAGGCATCCTCTGTGCTCGTTGGCAGCTCCGGCAAAGAGTACGGAACGAGTTATCTGTTTGATCAGAACCCGGAAACCAACTGGCAGGAAGGGGAAGAGGGGGATGGAATCGGCGTAACCATTACCAGCACCTTTTCCTCTAAGACGATGGTGAAGGCCATTACCTTCTGCAACGGAAATGAAATTTCGGAGGATCGTTTCCGGGCGAATAACCGCTTGCAGGAGGTTACGATTACGGTGTCCTGTGAGGGAGAGAGCTACGCAAAACAGGTCCGGCTCGAGGATTATCTGGGAGAGCAGAATGTGATTTTTGAAGAGGCAGTGCCGGCGGAAACGATTGTCATTCAAATCGACAGCGTTTACAATGGAACCGTTTATCAGGATACGGTTCTGACAGGGCTGGATTTCCATTCGGCACAGTGAGGACAAACGCTTTTATGAATGTGTCCCCGGGTGCTTTCGAACAACAGCAGCATAAAAGAGGAACCTGCAGGCAAGAACCTGCAGGTTCTTTTTGCCACCAACATCATAGAACAGGAGAGTAAAAAAAATGGTTTCCTTTTTGAGAAGACAAAGTGATGAGCATCCGTACCGGTTTTCCATCTGTTTTTTTGCAATTTATCTGTGCGGATATTTTCTGCTGGAAACACTGAATCTGCCGGTCGTCTGGCATATATCCTGCCCACTGGATCAGAAGATTCCGTTTGTAAAATATGCGGTGATTCCATATGCGTCATGGTTTTTGTGGCTGGCTGCGGCAGCACTTCATCTGGTGATCAAAGAATCCGGTGAAACCAGATGGAGGGTGATGGCTCCGATGTATTCCGGTCTCCTTCTCATCCAGCTGTTCTGTTTGCTGGTTCCCAATGGGATCAACCTTCGACCGGGTGAGGTGATAGGAAATGACCTGTGTGCCATTTTGGTCCGTGCCATTGAAAGTGTGGATAATCCGAGCAACGTCTGCCCCAGCATGCATGTCTATTCCACCATTTTCCTGGACCTTAGCGTGCAGCGGTCACAGAACCTTCCTTCTAAGGTGCTGAGACCCTGCGCAAGAGTGCTGGACATCCTGATTTGCTGCTCTACGATGCTGCTCAAACAGCACAGCGTTGTGGACGTGATCGCAGCGCTTGTCTTTGCCTTTGTGATGGATCGGGCTACAGGCTATCTGATGCAAAAGTCGTCTGCCGGGCATGCGTGATGGTGTGTGTCAGAGCATTTCCTAAAGGAATTGTGAACTTTCGTGAAAATCGTGTGAACCTTCCGATATGTCCCAAAGTCTGTGCTAGAGTTACCAGAGAAAGCCGTTGTAAAGGCGGTAATAAAAGTGGAAAAGTAAGAAGGGATGTCGGAACATGGAGACAGACAATACGGAGAATATTTACGGAGATCATCTGCCGGAGCTGGAGGCGGTACGCTGCCATTTGACCGAGGAGATTCAGACTGTGCGGGAGAGGATGTGCCGGGAAAAGGGCATGGATCCTGTGGAGCACTGCATTTCGAGGATCAAGTCGGAAGAGAGCATGCGGGAAAAATGCCGCAGAAAGGGCCTTCCGGAGACCACGGAGTCGGCGTTGGAGCAAATCTATGATGCCGTGGGCATTCGGGTTGTCTGTTCCTTCCTCAGTGATGTCTATGTTATACGTGATTACCTGGCGGCTTTGCCGGATGTGGAGGTGCTCGAAGAAAAGGACTATATTCGCCATGCCAAACCCAATGGCTACCGCAGCTATCATATGATCCTTAGGGTGAATGGCAGCGTGCATGCGGAAATCCAGCTGCGGACAATTTCGCAGGATACCTGGGCTTCGCTGGAACACCAGATGCGGTATAAAAAGCTGCCCGGGGAAAATGACCGGCTGATTGCGCAGGAATTAAAGCGCTGCGCAGATGAGCTGGCCTCCACGGACGTTTCCATGCAGACCATACGGGAGATGATTACGAATCAATGAAATTATTATTAGCAGAGGATACCAAGGATTTAAACAGGGTACTGAGTGCTGCACTGCAGCATGAGGGATACGAGGTGGACAGTGCCTATGACGGAGAAGAAGCTGTAGAGCTTGCAAAGGCGAACAGTTACGATGCCATGATTCTGGATATTATGATGCCCAAAAAGGACGGTCTTACGGTACTGAAGGAGTTAAGAGAACGGAATATTGTCAGTCCGGTCCTTTTGCTGACAGCAAAGGCAGAAGTGAATGACCGTGTGGCGGGACTGGATGCCGGAGCTGATGACTATCTGACCAAACCTTTTGCCATGAAGGAACTGCTGGCAAGGGTTCGCGCTATGACGAGACGGAAAACAGACTATACGGCCAAAACGCTGCAGTACGGAGACTTTGCCTTAAATGATGAGAACTTTGAGCTGTCATGTGAGAATGCAGTTCGGCTATCGGTCAAAGAGTTTGAACTGCTGCAGACACTGATTGTCAATCAGGATGTGGATGTCACAACAGAGTATCTCCTGGAGCATGTGTGGGAAGGCGACAAGGAGGCAGGGGCAGATACGGTATGGTTGTATGTTTCATATCTTCGCGGCAAGCTCTCTTCCATTGCATCGAGAGTACAGATCCTGGGAGAACGCGGCGGGAGTTTTCGCCTGCAGGCCGGCAATTTTGCATAAATAAGGAGTCTTCATGAGTGAAGAGGCGATTCGCAAGCTGAAATGGAAATTCATTTTCTATGCTATGGTCAGCATGACGATTGTAATGTTCTTTATGGGCGGGCTGATTTATGCAACGAACCTTGTGGTTTCGAGAAATGAAATCCGCGAGACGATGAAGTATATTGTGCGGAAGGAAGGCTCCATTCAGGAGGCCGAGGTCATCTATACTGCGCCGCAAACGGATGAGAACCGCAATACGCAAAAGACGCAGGAACAGCAAGATACACAGCAAAACCTCCAAAAACAATATCTAAAGGAAAAACTGGACAAAATTAATCAGAATATTCAAATCGGAACATATGATGTCGGACGATTTCTGGGGGACATTTTTGCTGCCGGCAATCGAGACGAGGGAGACGTCGAGGATGATGTGTATTCCACACGTTATTTTGCCATTCTGTATGACAGCGGTGGTGAGGTCGAATCGATCATTACCAATCATATTTCTTATCTGTCGGAAAGTGATGCAAAGGTTCTGGGAGATTATGCCAGGAGCCGATTTTTAAGCTTTGACCAATATGGTCAATATTATTATATGTGCGCACGACTTGGCGAGGATCGATCGATTGTTGTATACCTGGATTCCACCAATGAGATCAATTCGACGTCAAGGCTGTTGTATTCGGCACTTCTGCTGATCATTTTCGGGATCGGGATTACCTTTTTGATGGTTCGAATTCTGTCGAGCCGTGCCATTGCACCGGAGATTCGGAATGCAGAACTGCAAAAGCAGTTCATCACCAATGCCAGTCACGAACTGAAAACGCCGCTGGCAGTGATCAAGGCCAACACGGAGATGGAAGAGATCCTGAACGGGGAGAGTGAGTGGACGCAGTCGACGCTCCGCCAGGTGGACCGCTTAAACGGACTGATCCAGAATCTCGTCATGATCACAAGAGCTCAGGAACACGAGACGGAGGAGCGGATTGTCATCAATGTGGCACAGAGCATTGCGGATACGGCGAAGGCCTATGAGCCGGTAGCTGCGCAGGAGGACAAGTCGCTTGAAATGCAGCTGCCAGAGTCATTGACGATGAAAGCAGTGGAATCCGAAATACGGCAGCTGGCAACGCTGCTCATTGACAATGCGATTAAGTACTGCGATGAGAAGGGAACCATACAGGTATCAGCGGGGCAGAAGGGCAGAGAAATCTGGCTGGTGGTTTCCAACAGCTACGCAGAAGGCGCAAGTGTGGATTACAGTCGCTTTTTTGAACGCTTTTACCGTCAGGAGGAGGCACATACCATTGATACCGAAAAGACCGCAAAAGGGGGCTACGGAATCGGCCTGTCCATTGCAGAGAATCTGGTTAGGAAATACAATGGTAGCATTGCAGCGAGCTGGAAGGACGGAGTGATCTATTTTACCTGCACCCTTCGGTGAACAGTCATGAATCGTCATGGATTGAGAAAGGACGTGGTGAACAATGGCACAGACAATGACAACACAGGTGATCACATTGGATGAGAAGCGCAATGTGACGCTCACCTGTTATCTGCAGCCTAATGGCGGCAAATTTGAATATATCAGCAAACGCCCGGCGATCCTGATTCTGCCGGGAGGAGCCTATCAGTATGTCTCGGACAGGGAAGCGGATCCGGTGGCCTTTGCCTATCTGAAGGCAGGGTATCATGTCTTTATCCTGCGCTACAGTGTGGCCGAGTACAACGGATGGCCGGCGCCTCTTATGGATTATGATCAGGCAATGGGAATGATCCGAGACCGGGCAGAAGAGTGGGGAATCTATGAGGACAGGATTGCGGTCCTTGGATTCTCGGCAGGAGGGCACCTTGCGGCTGCAGCAGCAACGATGGGAATGCAGCGGCCGAACGCAGCACTTCTTGGATATGCCGTGACCAGTGAGGATGTAAAGGGTTGCAATCCCAGCGCGCCGGATGTTGTGCCCATGGTGGATGACAAAACCTGCCCCTGCTTTGTATTCGCGGCAAGAGACGATGACGTGGTGCCGGTGATGAATTCCCTTCGGTTTCTGGAGGCTCTGGCAGAAAAGGGAATTGCTTTTGAGAGCCATATTTATGCAAGAGGCGGGCACGGCTTTTCAACGGCAGAGAATGTGATCCAGAATCCGCAGATTCCGATGAGTGAGAGGGTTCCGAATTGGGTGCCGGACAGCATCGGATGGCTGAAGGAGGTATTCGGGACCTATGACGGAGAGGGCGGCATGACAGAACCCCTGATCCGTGCACATATGAATGGTGATTTTGAGGAATACCTGTCGGTAGAATGTACGATTGGAAAGCTGTTGTCTGTGCAGGGCAGCAAGGAAATTCTGATGCCGCTTCTTACCAGCATGCAAAATAAGACGCAGGGCGGCGAAGCGCAGATTGCGCCTACGGTGCAGACGATGAAGCTGAGAGATCTTCTGCATTTTGCCGGAGCACCGGACACTGCGGTGGACAAGCTGGATGAGGCACTTCGAAAGATTGCAAACGATTGCTAAACGGTTACTAAATATGAATCAGCCGCCTTACAGGAAGTGATGGACGATCCAAAGTGATTCTGCGGGTCAAAGAGTGCAGATGGAGCGTAGTAAAATGGATACAGAAATGAAGCAGGAACATGGGAAGGAACTGACAGCGAAAGAGATTGCAGTAAATCTGCAGAAGGTCAGAAAGAACATCGAGGATGCCTGCGCTCGAACCGGAAGGGATCCCCGAAAGGTGCAGATCTGTGCCGTCAGCAAGTTAAAGCCCATCGAGGATCTGCAGGCAGCAATGGCAGCAGGGCAGGTTCTGTTCGGCGAAAACTACGTGCAGGAAATCCGGGATAAATACGAAGTATTAGGAGATTCCTGTACCTTCCATATGATCGGGCATCTGCAGCGCAATAAGGTCAAATATCTGATGGATAAGGTTAAAATGATCCATTCCGTTGACAGCATTGCTCTTGCAGAGCAGATCGAAAAAGAGGCGGCCAAACATACGATGGTGATGGACGTCCTTCTGGAGGTCAATGTAGCAAAAGAGGACAGCAAGTGGGGCTTTTCTGCAGAGGAGACCCTGGAGGCTGCAAAGACAATCGGTGCATTGCCGCATGTGCGTGTGCGCGGACTGATGACGTCCGCACCTTATACGGAAAATCCGGAGTCCAACAGGGAGTATTTTCGTAAACTGAAAGGGCTTCAGGAATCTCTTGCGGATGCTGGCTATGACGGCGTTCTGGCGGATACCCTGTCGATGGGAATGACGGGAGATTATGTGGTTGCCGTCGAGGAAGGCTCGACAATGGTTCGCGTCGGGACCGGAATCTTTGGAGAACGGGATTACAGTAAGTAAAGCGTGGTTTGAAAAAGGGGGAGAACATGCATATACCGGATAACTATCTGAGTCCGCAGACCTGTGTGGTGATGACAGCAGTTATGCTGCCGGTGTGGACCATATCGATTCGAAGAATCCGAAAAGAGCTCTCCGAGGATTCCCTTTCCGGGGAGTCCTCGGAGAGCCCTCTTGCTGCAGCCAGAAGGATTCCCATGCTGGGAGTGGCTGCAGCCTTTTCCTTTCTCGGAATGATGTTTAATATACCGCTTCCGGGAGGGACGACAGGACATGCCGTCGGCGGAACGCTTATGGCACTGCTGGTGGGACCCTTTGGCGCGTGTATTTCGGTTTCGACAGCGCTCCTTTTGCAGGCACTGTTATTCGGAGACGGCGGAATTCTGGCCTTTGGTGCCAATTGCTTTAACATGGCTTTTGTCATGCCCTTTGCAGGCTACGGAGTCTATCGGCTGATCCTGCATTTGACCAATGAAGTCAACAAAAAGGCCGACGCAGGATCTGCGGCTGTCAATCAAGACTGCGGCGCGGCGAAGGCCGGTATAAAGGAAAGCTGCAGACGGGAGACGATTGCGGCAGGCCTTGGCTCCTACGTTGGCATCAATGCAGCGGCGCTGTGTGCGGCCATCGAATTCGGAATTCAGCCCATGCTGTTTCGGGATGCATCCGGTGCTGCCATCTACTGTCCGTATCCGTTGTCAGTTTCCATTCCTGCGATGATGGCAGGGCATCTTACGATCTTTGGTCTGGCCGAGGTGGTCTATACAGTTGTTATTTATCTCTTCCTTGCCAGAACAGCACCTTTTGTACTGGGGCGGTCCGGCCGGAATCAAAACGAAGTAGCGGACGGAATTTTGCAGGGAGCAAAGAACACGGCAAGCGTTAGAACCGGGATCCTGTTAGGCCTTCTCATTGTATTGACGCCTCTTGGCCTTCTGGCAGAAGGGACGGCATGGGGAGAATGGGGAGCGGATGAGATTGCCGCTGCGGGAGCAGGATATACCCCTTCCGGAATGTTGACAGGATTTTCCTTTGCCTCGCTTGTGCCGGATTATTCGATGGGGAATCTTCCTGCGGCGGCCGGGTACATTCTGTCTGCTGTACTGGGAACGGCTATTTTACTGATTCTCTTTAAGATTTTGGCACGGCAGTGTTCAGGAAAACGGAACGATTTTTAAACAGATATAACAGGCTCAGCATCTATTCAGAAGGGAATCCGGATTGTGAATGTTGAATTACTGCGAGTGATTGCACGGCTTTTGTCCTCTGATTTGGCGGCAGGAAATCGCTCCTGCGGGCGAAGGGGGATGCCGCTCTTTCTGGGGGCAGTGGTGACAATCCTCTTGTGTGCGCTGTCCCGAAATGCGGTATTTACGATCACCATTCTGGCAGCTGCCTTGTTAAGACTCTCTCTTATGGAGGCAGAGGCAATCCGACGTGCCTTGCATGCGACGATCGCAGCTGCCGGGATGGCCTGCATCTTTATGCTGCCATCGGTATGGCTGGGGAGCGGCGGCTCCTTTGGCACCGTTGTCATGAAGGTTACAGAATCCGTGCTGGTGCTCTCGGTTTTAAGAGAACTGGTGTCCTGGAAGGAGCTGACGGCAGCAATGGGGGCATTTCATCTGCCGGAGATATTCGTTCTGACACTGGACATGACGGTGCGCTTTCTGGTTCTTCTGGGCAGATATTCCGGCGAAATTGCAGAGGCTGTGACACTGCGAAAGGTAGGAAAAAACGACTGGAGGAGCGCGGGGACCGGTGGGATCCTCGGCAATACCTTTTTAAAGGCGAGAGATCTGTCCGTTCAGACCGGAGAGGCAATGGTTTGCCGCGGCTGGGACGGGCACTATGCGGAATGGCAGGAAACTGCCGGAGACGATAAAAAGAGCCTGGGGAGAGATAAAAACGGCCTGGAGAATCAGAAGGAGCGATGGCTTCTTTTGGCCGTTACAGCAGCACTTCTGGCAGAGCTGGTCTGGTTTTATACAACGCAGCAGATGGTATGAGGACTGTGCGAGCAGGTGAGGAATAGATATCAACTTTGTAACTGGTTAATGGGGGAAAACATAAAAATTGATCACGCTGGAGCATGTGTCCTTTCACTATGAGGGCAGTACAGAAAAGGCATTGGATGATGTCAACCTGCATCTTGATTCCGGAAAGTGCTATTGCATTACAGGACCCAACGGCTGCGGCAAATCCACGCTGTTCCGGATTCTTTTGGGACTGGATGTGCCTACAAAAGGGCGCTACCTTCTGGACGGAGAAGAAATCACGGCAAGAAAGCTGAAAAATAAGGAATTTTCCCGGAGATTTCATCAGAAAATCGGCTTTGTATTCCAGAACAGTGAGGTGCAGCTCTTTACCTCGAGTGTTGAGGAAGAGATTGCCTTTGGCCTTCGTCAGCTGGGACTGCCGCAGCAGATCGTTCGGGAGAGAACGGAAGAATATCTGGAACGATTCGGGCTAAAAGAGCTGCGGGGGAGAGCACCCTTTGGAATCAGCGGCGGCGAAAAAAAACGAACGGCCCTTGCCGCTGTATTTGCCATGGAGCCGGAAATTCTCGTGATCGACGAGCCGATCAGCGGCCTGGATGAGGATGCACAGAGCTGGGTAATGCAATTCCTGCGGGAGAGCCGCGGATCGGAGCATACGATTATTGTCGGAACCCACGACAAAAGACTCGTCATGGGACTGGCCGATGAAGAAATCTGCATGAATAAGCTGCATCAGGTGGCAGAGATCCGGTGATATGGGGTACAATGTAACTCTGTTTAGCACATGGCAATTTCAATGTGAATTGCCTGCTTGCAGGCAAATTCACAAATGAAATTGCCATGTGGCCAAGGGGCGAAGCCCCTCTGGGCAGTACTATCGAGATTTTCCGAAGGAAAAGCGAGATAGAGCTAAAATGCATTTCCAAAGAGGAGAAGGGAGAAAAGGTTATGTCAGAGTTTAATTCAGTAGAAGAGCTTGGGTTATGTGTCCTGCACGTTGGCATCAACAATGAAAATGCCGAGGAGGCCGGAAAGGTTGCCGAAGAGTTCCACACCTTGATGGGCTTTATTCCGAAGGAGGGCAACAGCTCCTATTTTGCCTCTCCTCTGATCGAGGTCATGAAGTCCAAAGGACCCGGCAAAAACGGCCATATTGCCATTGGCGCACATGATGTTGCCAAGGCAGCCGAGTACTTTAGATCTACCGGAATGGGTGTCAAAGAGGATACTGCTAAATATGATGAAAACGGCGAGATGATTTTCGTCTATCTGGAAAAAGAGATTGGAGGCTTTGCAATCCATCTTAAGAAGTATTAAACATCAAACCTGAAAGGAGGAAGGATGAGAAAAATAGAAAAGCTCAAGCTATATGCACAGCAGCAGGAATCAATGGTAGTCGAATGCGGCTCCATTCCTGAGGAACTATTCACAGAGAACAACGTAAACCGGGGACTCAGAGATATTAATGGTAAGGGTGTTGTAACCGGACTCACCAATATCTCCGAGGTGACCTCCATGAAGGAGATTGACGGCAAGCGCATTCCCTGCGAGGGCGAATTGTGGTACCGCGGATACCGGATCGAGGATCTGGTTGCAAGGTACACGCAGCATGGCTTTGGGTATGAGAATCTCACCTACCTCCTTTTGTTCGGACAGCTCCCGGATGAGGAAGCGGAGCGGAAATTCATTGAGAACCTGGTTCTCTCCAGAAATCTTCCCTCAAACTTTACGAGGGATGTCATTATGAAGGCTCCGACAAGGGACATCATGAATTCCATGACGCGCAGCATTCTGACACTGGCCTCCTATGATATCGATGCGCAGAATATCAGCGTGGACAATGTCATTCGTCAGTCGATGATGCTGATCGCGGTATTTCCGATGCTGGCAATCTATGCCTATCATGCCTACAATTACGATCAGCTGCAGAGCAGTATGTATATTCACAGGCCGGATCCTAAACTGTCTACAGCAGAGAATATCCTGCGCATGCTGCGCCCGGATAAAAAATTTACGGAAACCGAGGTAAAGGTTCTGGATGCGGCACTGATGCTGCACATGGAGCACGGCGGCGGCAACAATTCCACCTTTACCACAAGAGTGGTCACCTCCTCCGGATCCGACACCTATGCATCCATTGCGGCTGCCATGTCTTCCCTGAAAGGACCCCGCCACGGCGGTGCGAACCTTAAGGTCATGGACATGATGGAGGAGATCAAGGAAAAAGTCGGTGACTGGAAGGACGATGCAGAGGTTAGCTCATACCTGACTAAATTGGTCAATGGAGAAGCCTTTGATCGGAAGGGGCTGATTTACGGAATGGGACATGCCGTCTATTCCATTTCGGATCCCAGAGAGCGGATTTTCAAGTCTTATGTGACAAGGCTTGCCATGGAAAAGGGCTTTGAAAAGGAACTGGGGCTGTACAATCAGGTAGAAAAGCTGGCACCAAAGGTAATTGCAGAAAAACGGCACATTTACAAGGGAGTCAGCCCGAATGTCGATTTTTACAGCGGCTTTGTTTATCGGATGCTGGGAATTCCGAAGGAGCTGTATACACCGCTGTTCGCCATTGCCCGTATTGCCGGATGGAGCGCACATCGTCTTGAGGAGTTGGTAGAAAACGGCAAGATTATGCGCCCTGCCTATATTTCCGTCATGGAGGAAAAGGAATAACTCATGGAAGAAGACTATCTTGCAGCCAGAAAACTGGGAGCGAAGGAAATCCGGCAGGCTTATTTTGACAAGAGCTCGCCCTATCCAAAGGTGTTGGATGATCTCATTCAGGGAGAGGGGAAGCTTGCTGAAATCAATGTGGGCCTTCTGGAAATTCCACTGAATATGATTGATGGCACAAAGACCTCCGGAAGAACCAATGCATTTGCCAGGAACTTTATGCCGATTCTGCAGCCAGGGACAGAGTTTGCCAGAAAATGGTCGAGTCTCTATGATTCACAGCTCGAGCAGGGAATCCGGGATCCCATCAGGGCCTATGAGTATATGACAAGGTTCTATGTGGAAGAGGGCAACAAGAGAGTTTCTGTCAGCAAATACGTGGGAGCGACGGCTATTCATGCGGAGGTTATTCGTGTGATGCCCCCCAAGGAGGACACCAGGCAGTACCGGGTCTACCGGGAGTTCCTGGAATATTTTAATGTCTGCCGGATGTATGATGTGATCTTTACGGAAGAAGGCAGCTATCGCAAATTCGCGTCCTATCTGGGACAGAATATGGAAACGCCGTGGCCCAAGGAGGTACAGCAGGATATCCGTGCAGCCTATGCAGCCTTTACGCAGCTGTATCACAAGGAAGGTGCAAGGCGCAGGATGACGCGGACGGATGGGGATGCCTTTTTGACCTATCTGAAATTTTATCCGCTGCAGAGTCTGTTTAATGAACCGAATCCAGTCCTGGAAAACCGAATCGATCGCCTTTGGAAGGAATTTCTGGTGGATGCCAATGAGGACGGCATCACGCTGGTGGAAAATCCGGAGGAGCTGCAGGAGGGCAAAAACAGCTTTGGGTCAGCACTTTTGAACATGCTGACACCAAAAGAAAAATACAGTAAGTCTAACCCTCTTCATATGGCCTTTATTTATCCAAAGAACACGGAGGATTCCGGATGGATCTATGGTCACGAGCTGGGCCGCAATTCACTGGAGACTCGGTTTGGCGGCTTGGTAAAGACACAGAAATTCGAGAATTGCTCTACGGATGAAGAGGTACGAAAAGCCGTGGATCAGGCGATTGAAGATCATGCGGAAATGATCATTACGATCTCTCCGACGCAAATGGAAGAGACGCTGCGCTGTGCGATTCATTTTCCGCAGACTAAATTCCTGAACTGCTCCATTAACCTTTCCCACAATGCGGTGCGGACCTATTACGGCAGAATGCATGAGGCAAAATTCCTTATGGGAGCCATTGCGGCCAGCGTGGCCAGCAACCATAAAATCGGTTATGTGGCAGATTATCCGATCTACGGGATTGTTGCGGGAATCAATGCCTTTGCCATTGGCGCAGCAATCATTGATCCCAAAGCCAAGGTCCATTTAAAGTGGTCTACAGGCAAAACTTCGGATTGGCATCAGGAATTCGCAGAGGAAGGTGTATACGTCATCTCCGGACCGGACATCATACGTCCGAATCAGGCCTCCAGAGAATATGGCATCTATCAGCTGGATCTGGACGGGAAGGTGACCAATCTGGCAGCACCCATGTGGAACTGGGGCACCTATTACGAGCTGATCGCAAGAAACGTTCTGGAGGGCCGTTGGGACAGCGCCGGGCAGTCGGTGGAGGATCGGTCGACCAATTACTGGTGGGGAATGTCAGCCGGTGTGATTGACGTTATTTTGTCTGAGAAGCTCCCATATTATTCCAAAAAGCTGGTCGATATGTTCCGGGAAGGAATCGTGTCCGGAACCCTCAGCCCCTTTAAGGGGGAGCTGCATTCGCAGGACGGTCTCGTACGGGACGCTTCTTCTAAAGGGCTGTCTAACGAAGAGATCATTACGATGAGCTGGCTCAATGATAATGTCATTGGCAGTCTCCCTGCAAAGGAAGAACTCAACGAAGAGGCCGGCGCTGCTGTCAGCGTCAGCGGTGTCAGCGGTGTAACAGAGAAAGAGGACAAGGAAACGGCCAGCCTTGCGGCTGCGGGGGTCGAGAGCCAGGATGGAAGCGAGGAAATACAGCGATGAAAGTTCTGGTACTGGCTGACGAGGAGGTGAAAAGCCTCTGGGATTATTATGACCCGGCAAAAACCAAAGATGTGGAGCTGATCATTTCCTGCGGGGACCTGAAACCGCAGTACCTGGAGTTCCTGGAATCCATGGTGAATTGTCCACTGTTGTACGTAAGGGGCAATCACGATACCAAGTATGATCTGTTCCCACCTCTTGGCTGCATTGATATTGATGACAAGGTATATGATTATAAAGGTCTGCGCATTGCGGGCCTTGGCGGCAGCATGCGCTATCACGGCGGAAAGGATATGTACACGGAGGAAGAGATGCGCAAGCGTATTGCCAGGCTCAACCGCCAGGTGCTCCTGATGAACGGAGTGGATGTCCTGGTGACACATGCGGCGGCAAAGGGTTATGGCGATATGGAAGATCGTCCGCATGTCGGATTCGAATGCTTTAATGAGTTTATGGATCGCTGGAAGCCCAAATACATGCTGCACGGCCATGTGCACAGGACCTACAACTATCAGTTCCAGCGGGAGAGAACGCATGCCAGCGGGACCAGGATTATCAATGCCTATGAATATGTTACATTGGATATCGGAGAGGACGAGCATCCCATGCAGGGCAGGACAGGTTCCGCACTGTACGACCTGTACATGAGCCTTAAGGCGAAAGGAATTCGAACATAGCGTTTCCTCTTGCTACAGCGCAGATTGCAATCCGCCGGCTGGGGCAGGCAGGGCGGTGATATATAGAAATGGAGACAATTGACTATGGAAATGCAGATGGAATTCAAGAGAAAGCTGCCGATTCCGCAGGAGATCAAGCGGCAGTTTCCTCTTTCCGCAGAAATTAAGAAGATCAAGGAAGAACGCGATCAGATTATTGAGGATATTTTTTACGGAAGAGATGACCGGTTTCTCCTGATCATCGGACCTTGCTCGGCAGACCGGGAGGATGCGGTTCTGGAGTATATGACCCGTCTTGCCAAGGTACAGGAGAAGGTCAAGGATAAGATTTTTATCATCCCGAGAGTCTATACGAACAAGCCTCGCACCAAGGGTGTTGGCTATAAAGGCATGCTCCACCAGCCGGATCCGGAGAAGGATGAAGATATGCTGGCCGGCATCATTGCCATTCGTCAGATGCATACACATGTGGCAGAGGAGACCGGCTTTACCTGTGCCGAGGAGATGCTGTATCCGGAGAACCACAGGTATCTCTCGGACCTTCTGGCCTATGTTGCCATCGGCGCCAGGTCCGTCGAGGATCAGCAGCACCGGATGGTAGCCAGCGGCGTGGGGATTCCTGCCGGGATGAAGAACCCGACCGGCGGCGATATCTCCGTTATGATGAATTCCATTACGGCAGCGCAGAGCAGCCAGACCTTCCTGTACCGCGGCTGGGAGGTCGTTACAACAGGAAATCCGATGGCCCATGCCATCCTGCGCGGCTATGTGGACAAATACGGCCGAAGCCATGCCAACTATCACTACGAGGATCTGCGCAGTCTCAAGGAAGAGTATGACGAGTCCGGCCTGCAGAATCCTTCGGTGATCGTGGACTGCAACCACAACAATTCCGGCAAAAAGTACCTCGAGCAGATCCGGATTGCAAAGGATGTACTGCATTCCATGCGTTCCTCGGAAGACATTCATCACCTGGTAAAGGGCCTTATGATAGAGAGCTACCTGGAGGATGGAGCGCAAAAGATCGGAGAAGGTGTTTACGGCAAGTCCATCACGGATCCTTGCCTTGGCTGGGCAAAATCAGAACAGTTGATCTATGCGCTGGCAGAGGAACTGTAAAGAGACCTATACTGCTGTATGAATGATTGGAGAGGAGATAGCACAATGACAATTCGACAGGCTTATGAAGCCATGGGAGCAGATATTCAGGCGGTACTGACAAGACTTCCGAATGAAGCATTGATCGCAAGACTGGCGGGAAAATTCCTGGATGATCCGACCTATCAGAGCCTTGTGGATGCACTGGCCGCAGAGGATGTAGGAACGGCTTTTCGTGCCGCACATACGCTGAAAGGCGTATGCCAGAATCTGGGCTTTGAGAATATGTATCAACCGGTTTTTGAGATTACCGAGATTCTCCGTGCAGGCTCACTGGAAGGAACGAAGAGTCTGATGGAGCAGATTACAGCAGAATACAACAAGACGACGGAAGCCATTCGGGCCTTCCAGGCGTAAGGACAGAGAATGACAGACGAGGAACTGAGTAAAAGGGTTGACGAGATTGTCGCCCAAATGACCAATGAGGACAAGGTTGCCCTGTGCAGCGGAAAGGATTTCTGGCATACCAAGGGCTTTGAAGCCTATGACATACCGGAAATGATGATGACGGACGGACCCAACGGTCTGCGCAAACAGGACGGGAAGGCGGATGAGCTGGGCGTAAATGAGTCGAGACCGGCAACCTGCTACCCGACGGCAGTAACTGCAGCCCAGACCTGGAATCGCAAGCTCCTTTATGAAGAGGGCAGAGCCATCGGCGAGGAGGCCAAAGAGGAGCAAATCGGCGTGGTGCTGGGGCCCGGTGTCAATATTAAGCGAAATCCTCTGTGCGGCCGTAATTTTGAATATTATTCCGAGGATCCGTATGTCGCAGGAGAGCTGGGCGCAGCCTTTGTGGCCGGAATGCAGAAAGAGACGGGAATCGGAACCAGCCTCAAGCATTTTGCCTGCAATTCACAGGAATATCGAAGGCTTCAGTCAGATTCGCAGTTGGACGAGAGAACGCTGCGGGAAATTTACCTGCGTGCGTTTGAAAAGGTTGTGAAAAAGTCACAGCCTGCGACGGTAATGTGTGCCTATAACCGCATCAACGGAACCTATTGCAGTGACAATGCCAAGCTCCTTACAGACATTCTGCGGGGAGAGTGGGGTTTTCACGGTGCTGTGGTAACCGATTGGGGAGCCTTGAATGACAGGACAAAGGCCTTTGAGGCCGGCTGTGATCTGGCAATGCCGGGAGGTGCTGCCTTTGGAGAGAAGGAGGCCTTAAAGGCACTGGCGAGCGGAACACTGGACATTGAGAAGGTGAATGCCAGTGTAAAGAGAATTCTGTCCCTTGTCCTTCGGAGAAAAGAGGCTCTGGATAAAGGCAAGGATTATTCCTATGATCGGACGGCCCATCAGATGCTGGCGCAGAGAATCGCAGAGGAGGGAGCCGTCCTTCTCAAAAACGAAGGCAACATGCTGCCGGTGGGAGATCCCGGAGAGGTTGTTCTGGTTGGCAAAATGGCTGCTGCCATGCGCTATCAGGGAGGCGGCAGCTCTCACATTCAGCCAACGAAACTGGTTCAGGTGCGGGAGAGCATGCCAAAGGCAGCCTATGTAGAAGGCTGCGATGAGGAAGGCAATGTCACCGAGGAGAGTCTTGCCGAAGTGACAAGGGCTGCGGCAAGAGCAAAGAAGGTCATTGTTTTTGTTGGTTTGACGGATCGATATGAGTCAGAAGGCTATGACCGGGAGGATCTGTCCATTCCGGTGGGACATAACCGCATGGTGAAGGCGGCTCTGGCTGGAAATCCCAATGTTGCGGTTGTTCTGATGGGCGGGAGTCCGATGAAGCTCCCGTGGATCCGTGAGGTCAAGGCCGTTTTGTACACCGGATTGTGCGGTCAGGCAGGTGGGATGGCGATTGTCAACATACTGACCGGCGCAGTCAATCCGTCCGGAAGGCTTACAGAAACCTGGCCTTTGGAGGAAATTGACATTCCTTCCTATGGGTTCTACGGCAAAAAGAACGCAGAGTACCGGGAAGGCATCTATGTGGGCTATCGCTATTATGAAAAGGCGCAGCAGCCGGTGCTGTTCCCTTTTGGATACGGACTGTCCTATACAAGGTTTGAATACTCGAATCTCCTGATCAGTGACCGTCAGGTGACGGTGCAGGTGCGCAATGTCGGTCGGTGTGCAGGGGCAGAGGTCGTGCAGCTCTATGTCGGCAATCCGCAGGATGGCATGCACCGGCCCATCAAGGAGCTGCGTGCGTTTGAAAAGATCTTCCTGCAGCCGGGAGAAGGGGCCATGGTCACATTCCTTCTGGCAAGTCGGGATTTCTCCCTGTATCAGAACGGCTGGCGGATTCCGACAGGAACCTATTCGGTGATGGTGGGACCTCATTCTGCAGATATCCGTCTGATCCAGCAGGTTGTGGTGGAAGAGGAACCGCTCACCGCACCGGGATGGCTTCCGGACAGCTGGTATGCAAGGCCGGTGGGACAGCCTTCCCTGGGAGACTGGAAACATCTGATGGATGACAAGCTGCCCGAACAGGAAGAGAACGGTCCGGGCCATTTTACGATACTGAACTCGTTGTCGGAGCTGGCAGAATACAGCAGGGTCAGCCGGAAAATTCTAAAGGGCGTGAAAAAGGGGTGTCTTAAGAAAATCGGCAGTCAAAGCGGCGATGAAAGTGATCCGGAGTTCAGAATGTCCTATGCAACCGCGGCGGACGTTCCGGTTCGGGCCTTAAATTCCTTTGCTGCGGGACTCCCGTCTTTTGTTCCTAGGCTCTTAGTGTGGCTTGCCAATCACGGGGCAAAATAAACGGCCGGCATAACAGCTGCGGTATCACGGAAAAAGCTGTTCATCGGCAAATGAGAGGCGGAAGACAAGGCTAATGCAAGGTCAATACAAGGTCAATGCGGTAAAGGAGAAAGGAAAGAGTATGGATCAGAAAAGTCCGCTGGAAATTGAACGCAAATGGATGGTTTCCGGCTGGCCGGGAGCAGACAAAGCGCTGCCCATTCTGAAGGAAGAAACGATGCGCCAGGGCTATATCAGTGTGGAGCCTACCGTCCGCATTCGAAGCGAACAGGAGACCGGAAAGCCGGCAGAATATATTCTGTGCTTTAAATCCAGGGGAGACGGCCTGGTGCGAAAGGAGACAGAGTTCCCGATTGCTAAGGAGCACTTCCATCAGCTGGAGGATCTGATCGGCCTTGCACTGATTCCAAAGGTTCGCAGGACCTACCTTTTGCCGGATGGCCATCACCTCGAGGTGAATGCTGTGGATGAGGGGGCACCGACTGCCTTTTATTATGCGGAGGTAGAGTTCTCCTCACGGGAAGAGGCAGCAGCCTTTGAACCGGAAAAGGTCGGCCTTGGAGAATATCTGAACCAGGATGTGACCTATGTTCCCGAGATGTCGATGGGTGCGTACTGGAGCAAGGTTCGGCTGCAGCGCTGACGAAGAAATTACTGTTCTCACGCCTGCCAGAAGCGGGGCCTGGCGGAGATGTCCGGCCACCCCGCCTCTGGCAGGCGTGCCAATTGTACAGAAGAGAGGATGCATGTCAGTACGTAACTATAAATTCATCGTCAGCTACGACGGAACGCGATATTATGGCTGGGAGCACCAGCCCGGCATCGATATGACCATTCAGGGCAAGCTGGAGTCAGTGCTGACGCAGCTGCAGGAAAATACCGGCAGCGGCACGAAGGCAGGAGAGACCAAAACGGTTACCGTCATCGGTGCAGGACGAACGGATGCCGGTGTCCACGCAAGAGCAATGACCGCCAATGCCCTGCTGGATACCACGCTGTCGGAGGAAGAGATTCAGCAGTACATGAATCGTTACCTTCCGGATGATATCAGCGTGAATGAAGTGCGCTGTGCAGCAGATCGGTTTCACAGCCGGTTTAAGGCAACCGGCAAAACCTATCGCTATACCCTGTGGTACAGCAAAACAGGAGAGACACCGGTGTTCGACCGCAAGTATGTCTACATGCTGAAGGAAGAACCGGATCTTGCAGCAATGCGGGCTGCGGCAGAGCATCTCGTGGGAGAACATGATTTCAAGAGCTTTTGCGGCAACTCACATATGAAAAAATCCACGGTCCGTAATGTGGATTCCATCCGCATTGAGACCAGTGGACATTACATTCGTATCTATTACCATGGGACAGGATTTTTGCAGAACATGGTCCGCATCCTGACAGGGACTCTTCTGGAGGTCGGCTACGGCAGAAAACGGCCGGAAGATATGGATGTGATCCTTGCATCAAGAGACCGCAGACAGGCAGGTCCAACCGCACCTGCGGCAGGCCTTTGTCTGATGAAAGTGGACTACGATTAAGGAAATGCGGATTGCATCAGCACTTCCTCAATAATATCCAACCTCAAAGTGCATGATTGCGGCGATGTCACGAATGAATTCGCCGTCTCGAAGGGGGATGTCTGCATGATCCGAGACAAACGGCATGTCGGCATCCTCCTCGTCGTCTACATCCATCTGGACCTCAATCCAGTCCTTTTCTGCTGCAATCGCAGCATCAATTGCCTCGTCAATGGAACCACCTTCAAAGGTACATTGTTCCAGATCCGGAAAATATCCGGTATATCGACCATTCTCTTCCTTGCGCATGACAGCAGGATACGTAAAAATCATAATGAACCCTCCGATCTTTATATCTGTTACTGTAAAAATCCCGGACAGCACCCACAGCTCGATTCATGTTGAAATCGCCAGGTGCTAAACAGATACGAATAATCATGAACCGTAACCGAGTATACGCATTTTGCAAAAGAAGTGCAAAGATTTTGAGCACATGTGTTATCATAAAAATGATCGGAATGAGCAGTCGGGGATCATGTCGTTACTGGATTCTGACAAAATAACGATCAACAAGAAAATATCAATACAATTCGGGGGGGGGTACCCTCGGACACGTCTGTCACGAATGAGGAGATAGTTGTGAATACGCAGTTACCCAAGGGCGAAAAGTGGATGGCTAGAGAAGATATTGTTCCAAAAACAGGACTCCCGGAGCATATGGTGGAATATATGCTGGAAAATCTGCCGGGTGGATATCATTGCTGCGCGTTGGAGGAGGGGCTGCCGCTCCTTTACGTGGGGGATGGTTTTCTCCAGATTCTGGGATGGACAAGGAATGAGCTGCAGGAGCAGTTCGATAACCGGTATATGAATCTGGTGCATCCTGCGGATTGGGATCTTTTGCAGGTGTATGTGGAGAAAATTCAAAAGACGGCAGAGCTCTCTTTGGATACTGCTGCGGCAGGAGGCGATGGAGACTCGGCGGAGAGTTTGAACGAGGAATCAAAGGCTGCAGATCAGGTGCATGCAGAGCAGCAGAGCATTGTCTATCGGATGAAGGGCAAAAACGGCTACCGCTGGGTCAAGGATGCCGGAAGGATTGTTGGACTGGAGAATTCCGATAAAGAGCAGCAGCCAAAGGTCATTGTTCAGGGAATGATTACGGACATAACGGCCTATGCCAGAGAAAAAAGTGACAGAGAGCGTCAGCTGGAGGTAGCACTGACTACGGCAGAGCTTCACAACGAAGTGATTTCGTCGTTGGAGAGCATGTACCAGGTGATCTGTGTCATTGATCTGCTCAAGGAAGAATACACCGTGATCAGCGGCGGACTGGACGAGTTCGATGGGATGAAATTGGCAGGAAGAACCGGTTCGTTGATGAAGATGCGCAGGACCATGGTGGAGCGGACGATCGATCCGGAGAGCCAGGATGAGCTGAGACGTTTCCTTGATTTTGGCAAGGTGGCACGCAAGCTGAACGAGACGTCCTTTGTGTCCGGAGAGATCAAATCTGCGAAGGGCCAATGGCTTAATATGAATATGATGGCCAAAAAACGTGCAAGGAACGGCAACGTTGTTCAGATCCTTATGGCGGTGCGTGATGTCAGCGAAACCAAGATGCAGGAGATCGAATATCAGGAAACCCTGCTTCGGGCACTTCGAAAGGCTGCAGATGACAGCAGCTTCAGGGAGATGATTCTGCGGGATATCAACCGAAGACTGCGCTCTGCAGTGAACGGAATGGACGGCATCGCGAAGATGCTGGAAAAATACAAGGATGATATCCAAAAGCAGATGCCCTACCGCGAGCGGCTGGGCATTGCCGTGCAGCAGCTCGCAGAACTGGTGGAGGATGAATTCGGCGAGGCACCTGTTGCCAGACGGGTCGGAGACGATAAGAAAGAAAAAGAAATCTTAGAAGAGGCCATCGAGCATAAAAATGCAGCAGGTCTTTTTAAGAAAGATACAGAGCCTTCGGAAGGAGAAGAGAAAGACACCGCAGAAGGCCCTGGGCAGGATGAGACAAAGGCTCCGGCCGCCGGGATGAAGGCGCTGCTGGCAGAGGACAACGAGCTGAGCCAGGAGATTGGAAAGTTTCTCCTGGAAGAGGTTGGATTTGAAGTGGTGGATATCGCAGAAAACGGCAGCAGGGCGGTAGAGCTGTTCTGCCAGTCTGAGCCAGGTACCTATGACTTTATCTTTATGGATGTACAGATGCCGATTCTGGACGGTCTGGAGGCAACCCGGCAGATTCGAGGCTCAAAACGAAAGGATTCCAGAAAAGTCCGGATCCTGGCAATGACGGCGAATACCTATCCGGAGGATATTCAGAGTTGTCTGGATGCCGGAATGAACGGACATCTGTCAAAACCGCTGTCAATGAATCGTCTTCAGGAACTGTTGAAAGAGACGATGGAGACAACTGCGTGACCGGGGAGTCAGGGAATCAAAAAGGACTCAGCAGCTGGACCTTAAAATGGGTGGCAGCCCTTTGCATGCTGATCGATCATCTGACAGCGTCAATGATGGAACGGGCCATTCTGCCGCAGACAGGGCAGATTGCGGCACTCTCCTCCGACCTTTTGTACTGGGTGGACAGAACCGGACGGGCGATTGGCAGGCAGACCTTTCCGATCGTTATTTTCCTTTTGGCAGAAGGGTTTTATCATACCGGCAACAGGATCCGGTATCTGGGAAGGCTCCTTTTGCTGGCAGTGATTTCCGAAGTACCGTATTATCTGACCTTTTGCAGCGGCGAGGTGGGGAGCCTTCTGACTCCGAGCCACAACACCGTTTTTACACTGGTTCTGGGTTATCTTGCTATCTGGATCGTGGATGCGATCCGGATGCGGGGAATCCGGCAAAATAACGAGCGAGCGCACATTCTGTACGGAATCCTTGCAGCAGCGGCTGTGGGAGCATTGTATTATATCGCAGAAAAGAGCGGTGTGGACTACGGCGGAGCCGGCGTGATTGCGATTGTTCTGTGCTATTTTTTGCGAAGCGTACCCCGGATGGGGCCTGTTGGCGCGTATGTCTGGCTCGGCAGCAACGACTCCTACGAGTGGTTTGCACTGCCAGCCTGTATTCTGATGTGCTGTTATAACGGCGAACGATATCCAAAGAAGGTGATACGACGGCAGCAGATGGCAAGTCCCTTAGGCAGGAGGCTGATCCGGTATGTGTTCTATCTGTTCTATCCGCTTCATCTGCTGGCAGTGTGGGGACTGCGAATCCTAGTACAGCGATTTTTAAATAACTAGCCATACTAACTTGCCTGATTTCCGAATATCTCCGCAACTCATTCTGCGTTATCTGGCCAGTTATTTTGCAAACGCTCTACTAGTCTTTAGATAACCGAGCAGACGGGAGCAATGCGCCTTTGGAGCACGGCCGATTCATGTTGAAATCGTCAGATGCTAGACAGATACAAATGCTGCCCGGTGAGGCGTTTTTGGGAGGCCGTGCCAATGGCTTGCCGTGGGAAGGCATGGCAGGTTTGACTAAAGCGGGGGAAATGGGAAATGGAACTGCAGTTTATCGGAGCAGATCACGAGGTGACAGGAAGCTGTCACTACCTTCATGCAGGAGGCCGGCATATTCTGGTAGATTACGGCATGGAGCAGGGCAAGGATGTGTTCGAGAATGCCCCGCTTCCAGTGAAACCGGAGAACATCGATTATGTGTTCCTGACCCATGCCCATATCGATCATACGGGCATGCTGCCGCGGCTCTATGCCGACGGATTTCGAGGACGTATTCTGTGCACAAGAGCCACCAAGGAACTGACCGATATTATGGTTCGGGATTCGGCACACCTGCAGGCACAGGAGGCAGAATATCAGAACAAAAAGGCAGGAAAAAGAGGCGCATCCGATGCCGTCAAGCCGGCCTACACAATGCAGGACGCCATGAATCTGGTACGGCTCCTGGAGCCCTTTGCGTATGATGAAAAGATCGAGCTGGATGAGAATGTCACCTTCCGGTTTACCGATGTGGGACACCTTCTGGGTTCTGCCAGCATCGAGCTGTGGCTGACCGAGAGAGGAGAGACGAGGCTGGTCGTATTTTCGGGGGACATCGGGAATGTGAATCAGCCGCTTCTGCGAGATCCGCAGACGACAGAGGAGGCGGATTATGTGGTGATGGAGTCGACCTACGGAACGAGACTCCATGAGGCCGTCCAAACCGATCACATGCAGCAGCTCGCCGGTGTGATCCAGAGTACGCTGGAGCGAGGCGGGAATGTGGTCATTCCTGCCTTTGCCGTGGGACGAACCCAGGTGATGCTGTACTATATCCGCCAGATGAAGGAGCAGGGACTGGTAAGAGCGAATCCGGATTTTCCGGTTTATGTGGACTCGCCGATGGCAGTACAGGCCATCAGCGTTTTTGAGCACAACCAGGCGGACTGCTATGATGAGGAGGCAGCGGCCCTTCTGAGAAAAGGGACCAATCCACTGTATTTTCGAAATCTGCATCTGTCAATTACGACAGAGGAGTCCATGGCAATTAACGAGGATCCGGAGCCAAAGGTCATCATCAGCGCATCCGGGATGTGCGATGCAGGCAGAATCCGCCATCATGTTAAGCATAATATTGCGAATCCGAAATCAACGATCCTCTTTGTCGGATACCAATCCGAGGGGACCTTTGGACGGCGCCTTCTGGATGGCGCAGAGAAGGTAAAGCTCTTTGGCAAAGAGTATGAGGTGAAGGCCGGCATTGCACGAATGGATGGACTGTCCGGACACGGTGACCAGGCAGAACTCCTGCACTGGATCAACTCTTTTACGAAAAAGCCCAAACAGGTTTTTGTTGTCCATGGAGATGATGCCACAACCACTGCCTTTGCAGACCTTCTGGTTACAGAACATGGATATAAAGCCATGGCCCCTTATTCCGGTACGAGCTATGACCTGATCAAAGGAGAATTCATTCGCATTGCAAAGCCAAAGCCGATCGCAGGCGGTACTGCCGCAGCTGTTCGGGGAGCCTCCGATTCCTATACCAAGCTGCAGATTGCAGCAAGAAGGCTCGAAACGCTGATTACCAGGAAAAAGGGCGTAACCAACAAGGAACTGGAGCAAATGACCAGAGAAGTCAATGACCTTTGCAGGCGGTTTGAAAATTAAAAGATAAAGACGGAGAAAAAATGGCACGAATTGACGATAATTTTATCAGCATGTGTACGGACATCATTGAGAATGGGACAACGACGGAGGGGCAGAAGGTGCGTCCGCACTGGCCGGATGGAACACCGGCCTATACGATCAAAAAGTTCGGCGTGGTGACACGTTACGATCTGCAGGAAGAATTCCCGGTGCTGACACTGCGCAAAACACCCATTAAAAGTGCTCTGGACGAGCTCTTGTGGATCTGGCAGCAAAAGTCTAACCGGATCGATGAGCTGCACTCCGGCGTATGGGATGAGTGGGCGGACGAGCAGGGAACCATCGGCAAGGCCTATGGATACCAGATGGCGATCAAGCATCGCTATTATGACATCAAGGAGGAAGGGCTGGCAGCTGCCTTTGGAGAAGAGGCTCTTGCAGGACTCCCCCGGACAGATGAGGTGACCGATCAGCTGATTCCTGCAAACGATGAAATCAAGCGGGCACATGCCGTTCGGGGGCCGGAAGGAGCCTTCTACATGGATCAGGTTGACCGCGTGATCTATGATCTCAAGAACAACCCGTTCTCCCGGCGAATCCTGACCGGCATTTATACATTCAGCGATCTTCATGCCATGAATCTGCATCCTTGTGCCTACAGCATGACTTTCAACGTGACGCAAAAGCCAGGCCATGACAAGCTGACACTGAACGGAATCCTGAATCAGCGTTCACAGGATATTCTGGCAGCCTTTGCCTGGAATGAATGGCAATATGCCTGCCTTCTTGCTCTTTTCGCACAGGCCTGCGATATGGAGGCTGGAGAGTTCGTCCATGTTGTTGCCGACGCGCATATCTATGATCGCCATGTAGAGGTGGTCAAGGAGCTGATGTCCCGGACACCGCAGCCGGCACCGAAGGTGTGGATCAACCCGGATATCCATGATTTCTATGCATTTACACGGGATGATGTTAAACTGGTGGACTACAAGGTGGCAGGGGACCAGATCAAGAATATCCCGATTGCCATCTGAAAATCTGTTACTGTAAAAACCCCGGACAGCGGCTGCGCATCTGTGTGAACTCGCTCGCGCAGATGCGCAGACATTGGACGGGTTAGCATACATGAGTAAGTAGGGCGATAGCCCGGATTACGAATGTATGCGTCAGCTGCGGGAGTGTCGCAGACACGTAGCAGCTGATTTTTATTTGTGGTGGGTGCTAAACCAAAACATCGAGGAGAATATCACATATGCAGGCAATTGTAGCAGTGGACCGCAACTGGGGAATCGGCAATAAGGGGAGTCTTTTGGTCAGCATTCCGGCTGATCACAAAATGTTCCGCAAGGAAACCATGGATAAGACCATCATCTACGGTAGAAGAACGCTGGAGACCTTTCCAATGGCACGCCCCCTGGATCAGAGGCGCAACATCATTTTGTCACGGAATCCGAAATTCCATGTGAATGGTGCAGAGATTGTTCACAGCGTGGATGAGCTGCTGGAGGCGGTGAAGGGAGAACCCTCTGAGGAGCTGGTTGTTATCGGAGGAGAGATGGTCTACAGGGAGCTCCTTGCGTATTGTGACACGGTTCATGTGACGAAGGTGGATTATTCCTATGTGGCAGATGCATTCTTTCCCAATCTGGATGAGAGTCCGGAATGGGAGGTGACAGCAGAAGGTGAGGAACAGACGTATTTTGACCTTCCGTATACCTTTATGAAGTACGAGCGGATAAAGAAATGAGTCGGAATCGCAGCGAGGATGTAATAAAACGCAATAAGGGAAAAAGAAGCAGAAATAGAAGTGTTTTGAGAACGTGTTTGCTGGCTGCCTGGATGGTGACACTAATGGTGACGCTGACTGGGTGCGGGCGCGTTGTTTTCGTGACGGGCCTGGACATGGACGAGCTCTTTACGGTTGGAGAGCAGCGGGGATCTTGCAGAGAACTGCGAGTGTATCTTCTGACCATGGAGAACCAGTACAGGGAAGCCTACGGGTCAGATGTGTTCGAAAGGATCGGGAACGAGAGCGTAGGGGAATCTCTGAAGGAAAATGCGTTAGAGCGTCTGGTGAAGGTGAAGGTGCTGAATCAGGTGGCATCGCAGGATGAGGTGACGCTGGCAGAGACAGAAATCGCACAGGCAAGGCAGGCTGCGGGCAGCTACATGGAGTCCCTGACGGATGCGGACAGGCAGTATCTGAAGGTGACGCAGTCAACCCTGGAGATGATGTTCCGGGAATACATGCTGGCCGCAAGGGTTGCAGACAGTATGATCGCAGATATCTCAAGAGAGGTCAGCGATGATGATGCCAGAACGGTGACCGTGCAGAATATTCTGATTCGGACCTATCAGACCGATGCAAGCGGGAACCGCCAGGAACTTGCGGATGCGCAGAAGGCAGAGGCCAAGGCACGGGCAGAGGCCATCCTGCAGGAAATCCGCGACGGCATGGACAATAACCTCGGCATTACCTTTACGGAATATGTTGCGAAATATAATGAGGGCGAGACAGGAACTGTCACCGTGTCGAAAGGGGAAGTGGACACGGCCTTTGAGGAGGCGGCCTTTAACCAGCCGGTGGGCTCCATTTCGGAGGTTGTGGAGACGGCAGATGGATATCGGATCATAAAGCCCATCGCGACCTCGGATGAGAGTCAGCTGCAGGAGAATAAAGAGACCATTCTGGAGAGTCGCCTGCAGAGTGCGTATGAGGAAGCCTATAACAATGATGCATTGCTTTTGGACTGTCAGATGCGGCAGGAGAGATGGACGGGGGTTACGTTGTGTGATGATGCAGAGGCAACATCGGACAATTTCTTTGACCTGTGTGCACAGCTGACGGAAGGGACAGAGGAAGCGCAGTAGCGGAATGGCAGTCGTGGAATGCAGTACGGCACGAATACAGGTTTCATACGGTACCGATACAGGTGTTTAGAAAGATTTTAGAATACGGAAAAACGTTGAAATTGCAAGGATTTTGATGGAATTGTTAGCACTCGCAAAAGGTGAGTGCTAATTTTTTATTGACTTTGAATTTTACGAAGACTAGACTTTCTGTTGAAAAGAAAAGGATCCCTGCTGCAGAGAATCGTTTGCGAAGGGATGCTGTTGCAGTTATAGAAAGTGAGGCAAACATATGGCAGAAAAAGGACAGTTATCCATTAACAGCGAGAATATGTTCCCGATCATCAAAAAGTGGCTCTACAGTGATCATGACATTTTCTATCGCGAAATTATTTCCAACGGCTGTGATGCAATTACAAAGCTGAAAAAGCTGGAAATGATGGGCGAGACAGAGCTGCCGGAGGGATGGAAGGCCAGAATTGATGTAGTGCTGGATCCCGAGGGAAAAACGATTCAGATCACCGATAACGGCCTTGGCATGACGGCCGATGAGGTGAAGGAATATATCAACAACATTGCTTTCTCCGGTGCAGAAGCTTTCATGAACAAATACAAGGATAAGGCAAGCGGTGACCAGATCATCGGTCATTTCGGACTGGGCTTTTATTCTGCATTCATGGTTTCCGAGGTGGTGACCATTGATACGCTGTCCTATCAGAAGGATGCAAAGGCTGTTCACTGGGAGTGTGACGGCGGCAGTGAATTCACGATGGAAGAGTCCGACAAAAAGGGAGTGGGAACCACAATTACCCTTCATTTGTCCGAGGACTGCGTAGAGTTCGCCAATTACTACCGTGCCCGTGAGGTCATTGAAAAGTACTGCGGCTACATGCCGACGGAGATCTATCTGTCGGTAAAGGATACGAAGGATACTCAGGTCATCAAGGAGTCGGAGCGCCGCCCGGATGATATTGTTGTCGAGGTTATCGAGCCGAAAAAGGAAGAGCCGAAGGCAGCGGATGCTGACAGCAAGGAAGACGGCGCAGAGGTCAAGGCAGAAAAACCGGCAGAAAAAGAGCTGAAGATCAAAAAACGACCGGAGCTGATCAATGATCCGAACCCTCTTTGGACCAGAAATCCGAAGGACTGCACCGAGGAAGAATACAAGACATTTTACAGAAAACTGTTTAATGACTACAAAGAGCCTTTGTTCTGGATCCACCTGAATATGGATTATCCGTTCAATCTCAAGGGCATTCTGTATTTCCCGAAGATCAATCTGGAGTACGAATCCGCAGAAGGTGTGATCAAGCTCTACAACAATCAGGTCTTCATTGCCGACAACATCAAAGAGGTTATTCCGGAATTCCTGATGCTGCTCAAGGGTGTGATTGACTGCCCGGATCTGCCGCTGAACGTATCCAGAAGCGCACTGCAGAACGACGGCTTTGCACAGAAAATCTCGGATTATATTACCAAGAAGGTCGCAGACAAGCTCGCCGGTATGTGCAAGACCGACAAGGACAATTATGACAAATACTGGGATGACATCAGTCCCTTTATCAAGTACGGATGCCTTAAGGATGACAAGTTCTGCACGAAGATGACCGACTATATCCTTTTCAAGGATCTGGACGGCAAATATCTGACCCTGCCGGAAGCTCTGGAGGTCAACAAGATTGATCCGGATGAGAAGGAAACCGCGGTGGATGAAAACGGCAACAAGGTAGAGGCTGAGATTGTCGATGAGGCAAAGTCTTCAGAAGAGAAATCTGAAGAGAGCAAAGAGGAAAATGCAGAAGAGGAGAAAAAGGACAAGACCATCTACTATGTGACGGATGAGCAGCAGCAAAGCCAGTACATCAAGATGTTCCGCGAGCACAAGCTCCAGGCCTTTGTCCTGAATGCCAACATTGACACCCCGTTTGTACAGCAGCTGGAAATGAAGAATGAAGGTATCCATTTTGCCAGAATTGATGCCGGCGTCGATGAAGTGTTAAAGGGACGCACCAGCAAAAAGGATGCCAAGGCACTGGAGGAAAAGGGCAAGGAGCTGGAGCCTGTATTCCAGAAGGCCGCCGGCAATGACAAGCTGAAAATTCTCTTCCAGAATCTGAAGGACAAGGATGTTTCGTCCGTTCTGAAGGTCGATGAACAGAGCCGCAGAATGCAGGATATGATGAAAATGTATTCGATGAACGGCGCAGACCTTGGCATGTTCGGTGGCGAGGGACAGACTCTGATTCTGAATGCAAAGCATCCGCTGGTTCAGTTCGTGATGGAGAATCCGGAAGGCGAAACGACCGCAAAGGTATGCGCACAGCTGTATGATCTGGCCAAGATCCAGAATGCACCTCTGACTCCTTCGGAGATGGCTCAGTTCGTGGCACGCACCAATGAAATCCTGATGGTACTGACGGGTGCCGGAAAGGCTGAGGCAAGTAAGGCACAGGAGCCTGAAAAAGAGGCATAAAGCAGCAGGAGGCGCACCCTTCGCTGACAGATGAGTGAATTCATTGCTGTCCACACTCCGCCAGGATCCGCTGATGGCTGATGTATGGACAGCAAATGAACTCGTAGGGCATGCAGAACTTTGTTCTGCATGCCCTTTCTGCTATAATAGTGAGAGTTATGCACAGGAAGGAGCAAGGAATGCTGCAGAGTCTGGAACGCAGGAAAATGAATGGGGAGAGATTTCATATCCGAAAGGAGGCACTTACCTTTTCGACGGATTCGATCCATGAAATTCTGCACCCGGACTTGGTCTGCGAAGGCTCCTTTACCATCTATGGCCCGGAGGGACGGGCCGCAAATGGCTTTATCATTTCTTCGGAACCGGCGGTTCGACTGTTGACCAATGAGTTTGCAGGAGCCAGAGAGACGATTGCCTATTCGGTTGATGCAGACGGAATGGGCCTTGTCGGGGGAAAAGATGCTAAACGCAGTGCGATCGAAGGCTGCTTTCGCATTCTTTCAGATCACGGAGAATACCAGCTGCCGTACCGGTTTGAATGCAGGGAAGAGCTGCCGGCTTCGAGCCTCGGCCCTGTGAGAAATCTGCTGCATTTTACAAACGTTGCCAGAACGAACTGGCAGGAGGCGGTGCAGCTGTTTTATCAAAAGGAATTTCCGGAGGTTCTGTGTGATGAAAAGCTCCCGGAGGAGGCACCCTGCGCAGGGGCCAATCTGGAAACGCTCTATCGCAGCCTTTCTGCCAGAAAAGGCAATGAACATAATGTAGAAGAATTTTTGATCGCTGCCGGACAAAAGCAACCGGTAGAGTTCCGGGCGGATCCGTCAGAGATTACGGTAGACCTTGGCTTTTTGCAGGATGAGGCAGACAGAGAACGGCAGCTGGTGAAGCGGACCATTCGCATCCGCAGAAACGGCTGGGGATATACAAGGCTTTCGGTTTCTTTGTCCGGCGGATTCATGATGGCAGATCAGTACGAGCTGCAGGAAGGCTCGTTCCATGAGTGCGTGGCAGAGCTGAGCATTACGATCGATCCTCTTTTGCTGCATGTTGGCCGTAATTTCGGCAGCATCACATTGACACCGGCCTATGGCAGACCAATCCGGATTGCCGTGACGGCAGCCTATGGTGTGCAGACCGCCCTTCGATCCCTGCACCGAAGAGAGCAGCATGAGATCACCTGCCTTATGATGCAGGAGTATCTGGACTTTCGCAGCCATCAAAGGGATACGAAGGAATTTACAGAGCGTATGGGACGGCTCCTGCGCCGTTTGCAGGACAGTGATCGCAGCAATCCGATGACAGCACTCTACCGGATTCACTATCTGCTCACCGTTCATCAGGACAAGGATGCACTGTGGGAGCTCCAGGCATTGAATCGCAGGATGTCCGGCCTGGATGAGGAGCTGCCCGTATTTTCGCTGGCACAGTTTGATCTGGAGGACGACCTGACCTACTGTTACCGCATGTATCTGACCGCTTTGTGTGCAGAAAGTACAGAGGGGCAGGAACTGGCACGCAGGAACGGAGAGAACCTCTATGGGATGACGCAGGACGCAGCTCGCTGCCTTTCGAGAAAACAACGACAGAATCCGGATAACTTCTGGATTGCATGGCTCTTGCTGCATGTAGATTCCGAGCGGATTCTGCGGCCGCAGGAAACGGCCAGAACGCTGCAGCGGCAGTTCGAGATGGGGAGCCGGTCTCCGATTCTGTATCTGGAATATTATCAGCTGATGCAGGAGGCCTCCGGCATCCTGCATGAATTGGAGGACTTTGAGCTGCAGACGTTGTTTTTTGCGGCAAAGCATGGCCTCATGGACGAGAATGTCCTGAGTCAGGTCAACTATCTGGCCCTTCGCAGGAAGAATTTTTCCAGAAGACTTTATCAGATTTTGACGATGTCCTATCGGGATGATCTGACAGACATGTTAAAGAGGGATCTTCTTGAGAGTATCTGTACGCTGCTCATTCGCGGCAATATGACAGACCCGTCGTATTTTGTCTGGTATGAACGCGGTGTGGAGGCAGGACTGCCGATCACACGGCTTTTGGATTATTACATGCTCTCCCTGCCGGAGGATTACAAAGGACAGCTCCCGCAGATGGTGGTGCGATACTATGCCTATCAGAATTCTCTGCCGTGGATGCAGGCAGCCTGCCTGTATCGTCATGTGCTGGAGAATAAAGAGGCCTATGAGGAATTCTACGACCACTATGCGATGCAGATTGACAGCTTTACAGCAGAGCAGCTGCTGCAGCACCGGGTGAATGGGGACCTTGTGTATCTTTATCGCGAGTATCTGCGGGGCAGTCATGTTCTGACAAGCGAAGAGGCCGCGGCAGCACTTTCTGTGATCTTTACCTGGAGCCTCTGCATAGGGGATGGAGCCAAAGATACCGACGAAGACGCAGAGGGAGAACACAGGGAAGCCCTTGCAGTAAACGCAGAGCTGCGTCGTGCAGTTGTGGCATACGACCATTATCTGCCGGAGCAGTATTTCATGCTGCATGGAGGACATGCGGTCTTTCCCGTGTACGGAGAACACAATCTGATCCTTCTCGAGGATGACAGAGGAGACCGCTTTGCCGCATCCGTTCCGTTTACAGCGAAGGCGCTGATGGACTGTGCCAAAATCGCAGAGAACCTGTCGGTCTATGAAACAGATCATTTCGGTTACGACCTTTACCGGTCGGAACTGGGAGAAAAATTCTGGCCCTTATCAGAGGGGAGTGAACCGCATTATCAGGCGCTGGTGCAAAATAACGAACTGACCCACGCCTATCGCAGGAGTCTGCAGAAGCGTCTCCTGCAATACTATACAGAAAGCGGTGATACGGCGAATAAGGCGCGGCTTTTGCAGGAGGCATCGCCAAGAGAGCTATCTGTGGAGGAACGCTGCGAGCTGCTGAAGGAACTGGCGGAGGCAGGACTTACAGAAAAGGCCTACAGCTGGGTCTTGCACTACGGGTGTGACGGCGCCGACGGAATGACCCTGCTGCGCATTGTGACAGGAATGCTGACAGGTAAGACCTCAGTAAGTGATGAGGAGCTTTCGGAAATTGCATGGCAGGCATTTCAGAAAGAGAGCTACCATGATGAGCTGCTGAATTACCTTGCAAAGGTCTGGGACGGAACAACGGCGCAGCTGCAGCAGCTGCAGAAGGCAATGAAGGGCTTTGATCTGCCGACCGATACGCTGGGCAGAAGAATTTTGATTCAGCTGCTATTTACCGGCGAGTATGGCGAAGGAAGGGAAGAACTCCTTTGGGATGCGACGGCAGCAGGAATGGATACAGAGCTTCTTGCAGACGCGTTGGCGCAGAGCGGTCATTTTTATTTTGCAGAGCATCGGGGGATGGGAGAGAAGGAGTTCGATCTCATCGGCGAATTCGGAAGGCAGGGAGTGCCTCTTTTGGACATCTGCCGCATTGCCTGGCTCTTGCATCGGTCCCGGCAGTCGGGTGAAATCACGGACAAGGCACTGGAGATTACGGAGCTGTTTTTGTCGGATCTGCTGGAGCGCAAAATCGTATTTCCATTCTTCCGACAGTTCATCGGGGTTCTGCCGGGATTGCAGGCCTATGCGGATGAGACGCTGGTGGAATACCGGTGCGGTGCGAAAGAGACTTTGCCCAAACGGGTTCTCTATCATTATGCACTGGAGCGAGGCGGTGTCCGGGATCCGTATGCGGCCCGAGAGATGAAGGAAATGTACGAAGGCGTCTATGTGACGGGGTTCCTGCTCTTTTTCGGAGAGCAGATGCATTACTACATCACCGACGATGATGCGGAAAAGAACATTGTGGAGAGCGGTACCATCGGACAGGACGCAAGGAATCCGTCGGCAGGAGGAGACCGCTTTGATGCGATCAACGAGATTGCCATGCTGGCCGCACTCGGACGTGATCGCGAAGCATTGAACAAGCTGGAAAAGTACAGCAGGAAGTCCTATCTGGTAAACAAGCTGTTCGGGGAGAACGAGAATGCTCTTTGACAAACAGAGTGAAAAAAAGTTCATTATCGGTGTGGATTTAAGAGAAAACGTCTGCCAGATTTCCTATGCGTGGGAAAAGGGCGGAAAGGTGATTGGAGAACCGGTCACCTATTCCGAAACACCAAAAGGGGAACAGTTCGACCTCCCGATGGCACTTTGCCGCGTTCCATCCAAGGGACAGTGGTACCATGCAAGCGAGGCTGCCCTCCATGCGGCAGATGCCGGCTGCATCTACATTCCAAAGCTCTTATCCCTTGCCATGGAAAATGTTCCTGTCAAGGTGGAGGATAAAACCTATGAGGCCGAGGTACTTCTGGCTTTGTATTTGGGAAGGTGCCTTGCGGCTGTAAGAGAGGAGGCCCAGAAGGAGGAGGGAAGGCGAAAGTCCGGACCGGATGCCGTGATGTTCACAACCCGCAGGATGGATCAGCGCACCATCGACCTTCTGGAGAGCATTCGAAAGAGACTGGATTTGCAGGCCAAGGTCTATTATCAGAGTACCGCAAGCTCTTTTTATGATTTTACATTGAGCCAGGAGACCGGACTTCGCGAGCCGGCCACGGCCCTTGTGGAATACGAGCAGGGTGATCGGCTCCGGATCAGCAAGCTGATCTTTGATCCGCATACAAGGCCGGTTGTCTCCTATATGGAAGAGAAGGAATATCCGGGACTTCTTGCTGAAGATAGCTCCGGCAAGGATAAGGAATTTGAAGGGATCCTGAGGGAAGAGCTCTCGGGGCATCATTTCTCCTCAGTCTATCTGACAGGGAGTGGTTTTGAAGGCGGCTGGATCAAGCATGCAGCCGTTGTGCTGTGTCAGGGACGTCGTGCCTTTGTCGGGAGCAATCTTTTCAGCAAGGGCGCTGTGTACGGATGTCTCTACAAGCTGGAAAAACCTTCCATTCTGCGGGAATATTTTTTCCTGGATCAGAACAAGCTGCGCACGAATATCCTCATCAAGGCCTATCGCCGCGGACAGCCGGAACAGATTCCTGCTGTGGACGCAGGCATCAACTGGTATGAGGTACAGGAAACCGCAGAGGTGATTCTGGACGGAACGGCTCAGATTGATCTGGTGCTCAAGGCATTAATCGGTGGCAAGGAGGAGCCCTACCACCTTCGGTTGGACAGACTTCCTGTGCGGGAAGGCAGAATGACGAGGGTGCGGATGGAATTTACCATGAATGCACCGGACAAGCTGTGCATTCACATGGAGGATCTGGGCTTTGGGGAGATCTTCCCTTCGAGCGGCCTTGTCTGGGAGCAGACGGTGTCTTTGTAAGAAAAATCTGTGTATCGATTTCGAAAAACGCTGGAGAAAGCGTTTCCCACACCGGATATGCACTGCAAAGCAGCAAGTTCCCTTGCAAAGCCGTGCGATCCTCCCGGGGGACTAAGGCATCAGGAATAAAGAGCGTGAAGGAATAAAGATGGCAAGAGTAATCTACGGGGCTGGGCGGATGGCAGATCGTCCTTACCGGATTCATAAAATCGAGCGGAATGTGTATTCTGCAGAAGAGCTGTGTTACTCTCTGGAGCAGAGCGCACAGATTCTGGATGCAGAGCTTCTGGATCCGGAGCTGGTGAGGTGGCTGCGGGATGAGTGCGGCCTTCCGGAGCTGGCAGGACTGTTGGAACCTTACCTTGGCAAGGAGCGGCAGCTGTCTGCCTTTGTGTCCGTCATACTGCGGTATGTCGGTTTCGTTTCGGAAGAAAAGGAAGAAAAAACAAGACAGATTGTATCCTCCGGTCAGGGTCTGGAGCCCTTTGAAAAGAAAATGGCAAAGGCCAGATACCTAAGAGAAAATGCCAAACCGTATGAGGCTCTGGAGGAATATGAAGAGCTCCTGGAGCAGCTCCCGGAGCCGGAGCGCAGACTCCGGGTGAAAACGCTTCGGGAGATCGGCAGAATCTACGCCGGTCAGTTCCGTTTCCGCACAGCAGCTGAGAGCTTTCAGAAGGCCAGCAGTCTGACCGATGACAAAGAGGTGTATCTGGAGTACCTTGCCTGCATCCGGCTGGGACTCTCCAATTCGGAATATCTGTCCTATATTGCAGAGCATCCGGAAAGCTACGAGGCATCGCTGGAGCTGGAAAAACGGATGGAGAAAATGAATACAGAGTTCGATACCTCGGAACGCAAGCTGGCACTGGATTCTCTGCGGCAGTACCAGAGTGAAGGTCAGAGTTCCAACTACGAGGTGGCATTGCACCAGACGATCCAGCGGCTTAAGGAAGACTTCCGGGTGATCATGAAGCCGGAAACGTCTTGAGGCGTGTGAACACTCGTAGATTACCGTCGCCGGACGCTGGCGGTCGGTCGTGTTTTGCGGTAACATAAGAACATCAAGGATTTATTTAAGGAGATTACCATGGCACATGACAAATATGTAAGCCCTCTTTCCACACGGTATGCCAGCAAGGAGATGCAGTACATTTTCTCGCCGGATAAAAAGTTCCGCACCTGGAGACAGCTCTGGATCGCACTGGCTGAGACGGAGAAGGAGCTGGGACTGGATATCACACAGGAGCAGATAGATGAGCTGAAGGCTCATGCAGATGACATCAATTACGAGGCTGCCGAGGCAAGAGAAAAGGTGGTTCGTCATGATGTTATGAGTCATGTCTATGCGTATGGCCTGCAGTGCCCGAAGGCAAAGGGCATCATTCACCTCGGCGCAACCAGCTGCTATGTCGGAGACAATACGGATATTATCATCATGCGGGATGCACTGACTCTGGTGCGCAAAAAGCTCATCAATGTCATTGCAGCTCTTGCAAAATTCGCCGATGAGTACAAGGATCAGCCGACGCTGGGCTTCACCCATTTTCAGCCGGCACAGCCGACGACCGTCGGCAAGCGTGCGAGCCTTTGGCTGAACGAGTTCGTGCTGGATCTGGAAGAGGTTGAGCATACCATTTCGCAGCTAAAGCTCCTTGGAAGCAAGGGAACGACCGGCACACAGGCTTCCTTCCTGGAGCTCTTTGACGGGGATCTGGACAAGGTGGATCAGCTGGATCCCATGATTGCACAGAAGATGGGCTTTGCCGCCTGCTATCCGGTTTCCGGTCAGACCTATTCCCGCAAGGTGGATACCTTCGTTGTGAATACGCTGGGAGGCATTGCTGCCTCTGCCATGAAGATGGCAACAGATATTCGCCTCCTGCAGCACCTCAAAGAGGTGGAGGAGCCTTTCGAGAAGACCCAGATCGGTTCTTCTGCCATGGCTTACAAGCGTAATCCCATGCGTTCCGAGAGAATCTGCTCGTTGTCACGGTATGTTATGGTTGATGTTCTGAATCCTGCTATTACGTCCGGCACGCAGTGGTTTGAGAGAACGCTGGATGATTCTGCTAACAAACGTCTGTCGGTTCCGGAAGGCTTCCTTGCCATCGACGGAATCCTGGATCTGTGCATCAATGTAACCGATGGCCTTAAAGTCTATCCGAAGGTCATCGAGAAGCGCCTCGCCTCGGAGCTGCCCTTCATGGCAACCGAGAACATCATGATGGATGAGGTTAAGATGGGCGGCGATCGTCAGGAGTATCACGAGGCCATCCGCGAGCTCTCCATGCAGGCAGGACGCCGCGTCAAGGAAGAAGGTCTTGACAACAACCTGCTGGATCTCATTGCAGAGGACGAGCGGTTCCACAAGACGAGAGAGGAACTGAATCAGTACATCGATCCGCACAAGTTCGTCGGCTGTGCACCGCACCAGGTGGAGAAGTACCTGGCCGATGTCATCTGGCCGATTCTGGATGCCAACAAGGACATCCTGGGTGTAACGGCAGAGATCAACGTGTAGAGTCTTGCGCAGGTATGGTATACTACGACAGGTTTGAAATGTTCCAGAATGTTGCATCAAAGGAGGCAGCTATGGTTAAGGCAGTTGTTGGCGCCAATTGGGGCGATGAAGGAAAAGGCAAAATAACGGACACGCTGGCAGATTCTGCAGACGTGGTCATTCGTTTTCAGGGCGGAGCGAATGCAGGACATACGATTGTCAATGAGTATGGCAAATTCGCATTGCATCTGATGCCGTCCGGTGTGTTCCATCAGAAGATCATGAACATCATCGGAAACGGTGTGGCCTTTGACATCGACAAGTTCATTGCAGAGCTGGCAGATATCGAGTCCAAGGGAGTTCCGCATCCGCAGCTGATGGTTTCTGACAGAGTTCAGGTTCTGATGCCTTACCATATTCAGTTCGATACGCTGGAAGAGGCGAGACTGGCCGGCAAGAGCTTTGGCTCTACCAAGTCAGGAATTGCTCCCTTCTATTCCGATAAGTTTGCCAAGATCGGCTGGCAGATCAATGAGTTCTATCAGGATGATGAAGTTCTGAAGGAGAAGATCGCACGGATCGCAGAGATCAAGGATGCACTTCTTACCAATCTGTATCATACCGATCCGATTGATCAGGAAGGCCTTCTGAACTGGATCAAGGAGCGCAGAGATAAGGTAAAGCCGTATCTGGGAAATGTTCCGCTGTATCTGGACGGTGCTCTAAAGAAAGGGGCAACGGTTCTTTTGGAGGGCCAGCTGGGAACCATGAAGGATCCGGATCACGGAATCTATCCGATGGTAACCTCCTCCTCTCCGATTGCAGGATACGGTGCAATCGGTGCAGGCATTCCGCCCTATGAGATCAAACAGATCGTCGTTGTTTCCAAGGCATACTCTTCCGCAGTAGGTGCCGGTGAGTTCGTTTCCGAGGTCTTTGGAGACGAGGCCGTAACGCTGCGTAACCACGGCGGCGACGGCGGCGAGTACGGAGCAACGACCGGACGTCCGAGACGTGTTGGCTGGTATGACTGCGTTGCCTCCAAATATGGCTGCAGACTGCAGGGCTGCACAGACGTGGCATTCACAGTACTGGATGACCTGGGATATCTGGATGAGATTCCGGTCTGCGTTGCCTACGAGCTGGACGGCGAGGAGATCACAGAATTCCCGGTTACCAAGGATCTGGCACGCTGCAAGCCGGTTTACAAGGTGATGCCCGGCTGGAAGTGCGATATCCGCGGCATCAAGCGCTTTGAGGATCTGCCGCAGAAGGCACAGGACTATGTGAATTTCATTGAGCAGCAGATCGGGTATCCCATTACCATGGTGTCCAACGGACCGGCCAGAAGCGATATCATCTATCGCGACAGCCCGCTGAACCGATAAGATAGAACAAAAGAGCTCCTTTTTGTTGATTCGCAGGGACGATGTCAGGCGGATGATGTCAGAACGATATCAGCAAGGCATCCGTAAAGGGAGTTTTGATCCGGATCCGGCGCAGCAGACCTTTGCAGTAACAGGGCCTGCTGTACCGGATTTGTTCATGCAGGGAGCTGTGTTGGCAGGAAGGTATCGGTCAGGTTGTATGACTTCGTGATCGTCAGGATCTGTATCGATACAAAGGACAGACAGTAGGATGTCTATTGGAGAGCAGATATGATACGAATTGCAACAGAAGATGACGCAGAGGCCTTGCAGCAGATCTATGCACATTATGTAGAGCACACGGCCATCACCTTTGAATATGAGATTCCATCTGCAGAGGAATTTCGGAAACGAATTCGTCATACACTGGAACAGTATCCATATCTGGTTTGCGTGGAAGAAGGGCGGGTTGCCGGGTATGTCTATGCCGGAGCCTTTAAGGAGCGTGCAGCCTACGACTGGGCGGTGGAGACATCGATCTATGTTGACAAGGCTTGTCACCGGGGAGGAATTGGCAGACGATTGTATGCAGCCCTGGAAAAGGGACTGCAGCTGCAGGGAATCTGCAATGTGGAAGCCTGCATTGCTGCGCCGCGAGGAGAGGATCCGTACCTGCCACCGGACAGCATTGCGTTTCATGAGCACCTGGGATACCGCATGGTCGGCAGATTCGAGAAGTGCGCGTACAAGTTCCATCGCTGGTATGACATGGTCTGGATGGAACGGTTTATCAGCGAGCATCCGGAAATGCCAAAGGAGCTTGCTCCGATTAAGAAATTCCCGGAGATTCGTGGCGAGTTAGAGGCATGGCTGCGTCAGACTTAGGAAAACGCTGTCTGGACGTTTGATGGCAACCTGTGGCAAACTCTTATCGGTGCCTGGCATCTGCCGACACGAATATCGCGTGTTTAAGAGAGTGAGAAAGATTACAGAATATGAATTTTATGGAAATACTGCAGGAATCTTGTCTGGATGCGGTGGTTGACACCCTCAAGCTGATTCCGTTCCTCTTTGTGACCTATCTGGTGATGGAAGCACTGGAGCGTCACACTGAGGATAAATCAAAAGATCTGATCCGCAAGGAGAACGTCGGACATTTCGGACCGGTGCTGGGCGGCCTGGTCGGTGTTGTGCCGCAGTGCGGCTTTTCTGCTGCAGCCGCCAGCCTGTATTCCGGAGGCGTGATCTCTCTTGGGACATTGTTTGCAGTGTTCCTGTCCACGTCGGATGAAATGCTGCCGCTTTTTATTTCGGCCCAGATGCCGGTGCTGCAGATGATCCGAATCCTTGCGGTAAAGGCTGGAATTGCAGTTTTGACCGGATTGGTCATTGACTTTATCATCCATCATATTCGCCGAATGCGAGGAGAGCATCATATTCATGACCTCTGCGAGCAGGAGCACTGCGGCTGTGAGGAAGAGGAAGGCAGCATTCTGAAATCTGCCATTGTGCATACGCTGCATATCACGGTGTTCGTATTTCTGATCACACTGGTGCTGACGCTCGTTGTAGAGGGCTTTGGAGAGGACGTTGTGCGCGGAGTCCTGACGGGACATCCGGCGGCCGGTGTTTTCCTGGGATGCCTTGTGGGACTGATCCCTAACTGTGCATCCTCTGTTATGCTCTCGCAGCTCTATCTGGATGGTCTGATCGAGGCTGGGCAGATGATGGGAGGGCTCTTGGTCAGCTCCGGCGTTGGCCTTCTGGTCCTGTACCGAACGAATTCACATCACCTGAGAGAAAATCTGCAGGTCACGGTGCTCCTGTATGCGCTGGGCGTTATATGGGGAATGGCTCTGACATGGCTGGGCGTCGTATTTTGATGCGCAGCATTTGAGATGCGGGTGCTAAACAGATACCGAAATAGTTGCAATGTGAATAGCGTGATCATAAAGATAACTCCTGCACGGATTGGATTCCGGCAGGAGTTCTTTTTATCAGGGACCGGTTAGACTGCTGTTGTTACATACCTTTTATTCTCACTATGCGCATACCGGAAAGGATAGTATGGGCTTTATGCGGATACATGCTCGAATTCTGCAGCGACGTCCTTGAGGAGCTTGCGGATGGGCAGATGCTGCGGACAGACCTTTTCACATTTGCCGCACTCCAGACAGTCTGATGCCTTACGTCCGGGAGCTGTATGAACGTTATTGTAATAGTAATCCGCGTTCCAGTCGTGATGGATCTGTTTGGTATTCATGATGGCGAACAGGTCCGGAATGGAGATGTGCCGGGGACATCCGTCGGTGCAGTAGCGGCAGGCCGTGCAGGGGATCAGATCCTTTTGACGGAAGATCTCCTGAACCTTATGGATGGCGTTCATTTCCTCTTCATTTAGCGGCTGGAAATCCTTCATAAAGCTGATGTTGTCCTGCATCTGCTCCAGGTTGCTCATGCCGGAGAGGACCATCATCATTCCCGGGAAACCGGCCACGAAGCGGATCGCATAGCTGGCATTGCTGCCGCCGTGCAGATCCTTTAATATCTTATCTGCTTCGGCGGGAAGGTTGACGAGATTCCCGCCCTTGACCGGTTCCATAACAATGACCGGTTTGTTGTATTTACGACAGACCTCGTAGCATTTCCGGCTCTGAACGGCCAGATCTTCGTAGTCAACATAGTTGAACTGGATCTGCACGACTTCAATCTCCGGATAGTCGGTGAGGATCTGTTCGAGAACTTCAGCACTGTCATGGAAGGAGATTCCGACGTGGCGGACCTTGCCCTCCGCCTTCAGGGCAAAGGCGGTCTCATAGGCGCGGCACTCCTTGTAGTGATTGTAGTTGCCGGCTCCCTGTGCATGCATGAGGTAAAAGTCAAAATAATCCACGCCGCAGGCTTCCAGCTGTTTTTGGAAGAAGGGACGGATGTCGGCTTCTGTTTTGAAATAACCTCCCGTCAGCTTGTTCGTCAGGATATAGCGATCCCTGGGATAGCGCTTGGTGAGACATTCGCGGACTGCAATCTCACTTTTCTCCTGAATGTAGCCATGCGCCGTATCAAAATAATTGAAGCCTGCATCCAGAAAGGCATCGACCATCCGGCAGGTCTCCTCGTAATCGACTTCTTCCCCTTTCATGGGCAGACGCATGCATCCGAATCCAAAGTTCTTGTTAATTTTGTCCATTGTTTTCTCCTTCCTTATAAAACATTAAAGCGGGAACCCCCGAATACTACATCCCGCTGCAGGCGGCCGGCCACCTTCGATTTTGCTGTGATGATGCCGTGCCGGGTCTGTACATCTCCGCCGACCGCAGATGGAATTGTCCTAAGATCCACAGACGCAGGATTCTCCTGCAAACGCTTTACGGCAGACCAGGACAAAAAGGCACTATTCACATCGACATGAAAGATCATTCGGCTCATATCCGCAGCTCCTTAGGCACCCAATGATGCGGAACAATATGTCGTGCAATCATCCTGCGTTAGCTGGGTTGTTACTTTGCAGACGCTATATCAGAATTGTAAGGTTTGTGAAAATAACGGTCAACCGCAGCTGTAATACAGATGTCACGTAGATCGGCATATCATGAACGTTCACCACCAGCCATCGGGGACATTTCACAAAGTCTTCACAATTCCATGCATTGACATTACGTAGCATGCTACATATATAATATGTAGCATGCTACGTTGCCTTTGAGGATGTTTCGCACCTGACTATTTCAACATGAATCGATTGCACCGCAGGCGGATTGTGATTCGAGTTTTTCCGGAGGAAAAGTGAAATGTGGGTGCGAAACGGTTACAAGGGTTCAAGGTTGAAACGATCTGATACAGAAAGGAGGACCTGTGGAAGAGAGCAACATTTCTGAAATCAGCGCTGCAGAAAATGACGCGAAGACCACCCGCAAGGGTGACGATGGGAGAGCAGAGCCCTGCTGTGACAGGAATTTCGAGCAGGCACCGCTTGGCTATAAATTCAAGAGAATTTCGGAGCTGATGAAGGTCAAGGCTAATGAGGATATGAAGAATGAGGACCTTACCTATTCACAGATGCAGATTCTGCTCTATCTGATTCATCAAAAGGAGGACCATGCCGTGAATCAGCAGGAGCTCTGTGATGTTATTCAGGTGTCACATCCGACGATGATCGGCCTGATCAACCGGATGGAGAAAAAGGAACTGGTACGAAGGCGCGTCGATCCGGAGAACAAACGATATCGTTATATCGAGCTGACCGCAAAGTCAGTAGAACTTTTGGGCAAGATCAAGGATCGAAGAGACAGGAATGACAGGAAGATTGTTTCCGGATTTTCTGAGGTGGAAAAACAAGAACTCAATCGTCTCCTGAGCAGAGTCTATGAGAATATGCTGCGAGATAGCCTTTCTGCGGAAGGAAAATCGAGATGAGGGCGATACAGTCATATGCATTTTGGAAACAGGAAGCTCCTCCCGGGACATCCGGCGCAGGTCGGAATTGGAGAAGTTTTGACAGACAACAAGGAAAGGAAAGGTGATTTGCAGATGGATCGTAAGAAATGGAAACGAAAGGCCGGGGTCCTTGGCACCCTGTCTGGACAACTGGGCAAATACAAGAAAATAGCATTCATTACACCGTTTTGCATGATCGGAGAGGTCATTGCCGAAATGGTGATCCCGGTGCTCATGGGGAGTCTCGTGGATGATGGCGTAGCAAATGCCAATATGGCTTATGTGCGGAATGTCGGACTCATTATGTTGGTGGTTGCCGTGTTTGGCTTATTCTGCGGATCGGCCGGTGCCTTTACCGGCGCCTATGCCGGCTCCGGCTTTGCCAAAAATCTGCGCAAAGCCATGTTTGACAACATTCAGAAGTATTCCTTTGCAAATATTGACCGTTTCAGTCCATCCAGTCTGGTGACCAGACTGACGACAGATGTGACCAATGTGCAGAATGCCTTCCAGATGCTGCTACGCATGGCAATGCGCGCACCGGCAACCATGATTGTTGCCATGGTCATGTCCTTTCTCATCAGCCCGAAGCTGGCCAGCATTTACCTGGTGGCCGTTGTCGTTCTGGGAATTTTATTGTTCAGCATTATGAGGAGTGCCACCGCTTATTTTCAGAAGGTGTTCGAGCGCTATGATGATCTGAATGAGAGCGTGCAGGAGAACGTGTCCGCCATTCGCGTGGTGAAGGCATACGTTCGTGAGGATTATGAAATTACGCGCTTCCAGAAGGCAGCTGTCAATATCTATCAGATGTTCGTAAAGGCAGAGCTAAAGCTCTCCTGGAATTCTCCTCTTATGAGTGCCGTTGTTTACACCTGCATTCTGCTGATCAGCTGGGTGGGCGGCCACATGATTATTGCAGGAACACTGACGACCGGTCAGCTCATGAGCCTTCTGACCTACTGCATGAATATCCTGAGCAGCCTCATGATGCTGACCATGATCTTTGTCATGATCACCATGTCGGAGGCGAGCTGCCGCCGTATTGCAGAGGTGATCAATGAGGAATCTACCCTGCAGAATCCAGAGAATCCTGTGATGGAGGTTGCAGACGGCAGCATCGTTTTTGACCATGTCACCTTCTCCTACAAGGCAGATTCCAAAGAGCCTGTCCTTAAGGATATCAACCTGGACATTCATTCCGGGGAGAACATCGGTATCATCGGCGGAACCGGCTCTGCCAAGTCGAGCCTTGTAAACCTCATCAGCCGTTTGTATGACGTGACAGACGGAAGGATTCTGGTTGGCGGCATCGATGTTCGCAGCTACGATATGGAGACGCTCCGCAATCAGGTGGCCGTTGTCCTGCAAAAAAACGTGCTGTTCTCCGGCACCATTCTCGACAATCTTCGCTGGGGCGACAAGAACGCAACTACGGAGCAGTGCAGGAAGGCCTGTGAGATTGCCTGCGCAGATGAGTTTATTGAAAAGCTTCCTGATGGCTACAATACCTTTATCGAGCAGGGCGGCTCGAACGTATCCGGCGGACAAAAGCAGCGCCTTTGCATTGCAAGAGCGCTGCTAAAGAACCCGAAGATTCTGATCTTTGATGATTCCACGAGTGCAGTCGATACTGCAACGGATCGCAAGATCCGCGAGGGACTCTCTCAGTTCATGCCGCAGACGACAAAGCTCGTCATTGCACAGAGAATCTCCTCCGTGCAGGAGTGTGACCGCATCATCGTCATGGACAATGGCACGATCAACGGCTTTGGAACCCACAAAGAGCTGCTGGAAAACAACGCAATCTACCGCGAGGTTTATGAATCCCAGAACGGCGCGGCGGCAGATGCAGACTTTGATCCTAAGAATTAATGGAAGAATCCGATGGAAACGTGATCGATATGTTCCCGGGGAGGGAACGTCCTGAGAGCGGAAAGGAAACGATCGGAACTCGGAACAGGCGAGAGGTACAACATGGCACAGGAAAGAGTAAAGAGTGTAAAGGGACCGGGCAATGGTCCCAAACGCGGAATGCCGCGGGTAAAGGTGGAGAATCCGGGAAAGCTGACAAAGCGCCTTCTGGGAATTCTCTTTCGCAATTATGGAATTCACATGGTCGTTGTTTTGATCTGCATTCTGACGACAGTTTTTTCCAGCGTACAGGGAACGATGTTCACTAAGACGCTGATCGACAGCTACATTACGCCCATGATGGGACAGGCAAATCCGGATTACGGTCCGCTGGCTGGGGCGATTGCAAGGGTAGCCTGCTGTTATGGCCTCGGCGTCGTGGCAGCGTTTGTTCAGGCAAGGCTCATGGTGTATGTAACACAGGGAACCCTTGAGAAGCTGCGTGAGCAGCTCTTCGAGCACATGGAAACCCTGCCGATCAAATATTTTGACACCCATGCGCATGGCGATATCATGTCGGTCTACACCAATGATATCGATACGCTGCGTCAGATGATCAGCCAGAGTATTCCGCAGCTGATGAACAGTGCGATCACCATTGTCTCGGTATTCGCCATGATGGTGGTGCTGAGCATTCCGCTGACGATTCTGACCATTGTGATGGTTGTTGTCATGCTGGTACTGTCCTCGTATGCCACCAAAATTTCGGCCAGAAACTTTACGGCACGGCAGCAGGTTCTGGGATCTTTGAACGGCTTTATCGAGGAGACCATGGCAGGACAGAAGGTCGTTAAGGTATTCTGCCATGAAGAGGAGATGACCAAAACCTTTGATGAGGTGAATGAGGAACTGTTCGAGGTATCCTATAAGGCTGAGGCCTACGCCGGCATCATGGGGCCCATCAGTACACAGATTGGCAATGCCTCCTATGTACTGTGCGCTGTGGTTGGCTGCATGCTGGCCATTAACCAATATGCCGGATTTACCGTTGGCGCGCTGGCGTCCTTCCTGACGTTCAACAAGAGCTTTAACATGCCGATCAATCAGGTGTCGATGCAGTTCAACTCCATCATTATGGCACTGGCCGGCGCACAGCGTATTTTTGACCTGATCGATGAAAAGCCGGAGGAGGATGACGGCTATGTCACGCTGGTCAATGTCAACATCAGGGAAAAAGAGAACGCACCGAAGGTTCATGTCAACATGGACGAGCTGGCGGAGGACGGTGCAACGGCCAAGATCGAGAAGGCGATCGCAGAGCGCTATGAGATCACGGAGAGTCCAAAGCGCACCGGGCATTGGGCATGGAAACACGTGCACCAGGCCGACGGTTCCGTGACCTACGTTCCGCTGCAGGGCGATGTGACCTTTGGCGGTGTGGACTTTGGCTATACGGATGCCAAGATGGTGCTGCATGACATTGACCTTCATGCAAAGCCTGGTCAGAAGGTGGCTCTTGTCGGCTCCACCGGCGCCGGCAAAACAACGATCACCAATCTCATCAATCGCTTTTATGACATTCAGGATGGCAAGATCCGTTACGATCACATCAATATCGGCAAGATCTCGAAAAAGGATCTGCGAAGATCCCTTGGTATGGTGCTGCAGGATACGCACCTGTTCACCGGCACGGTGAAGGAGAACATTCGCTACGGAAGACTGGATGCCACGGATGCGGAGGTGGAGGCAGCAGCAAGGCTTGCCAACGCCGATGGCTTTATCAAGCGTCTGCCGCAAGGATATGACACCATGCTGACAGGAGACGGCGCGAACCTTTCTCAGGGTCAGCGCCAGCTCCTTGCCATTGCAAGAGCTGCCATTGCGGATCCGCCGGTGCTCATTCTGGATGAGGCAACGAGCTCCATCGATACCAGAACCGAGAAGATCGTGCAGGACGGCATGGACCGCCTGATGAAGGGCAGAACAACCTTTGTCATTGCACACAGACTCTCCACCATCCGCAATGCAGACCTCATTCTGGTCCTTGAACAGGGCCGAATCGTCGAGCGGGGCAACCACGACGAGCTGCTGGAGCAAAAGGGCAGATATTACCAGCTGTATACCGGAAAGAAACCGGAGCTGGCAGGGTAAGCGATGTCCTCATTTGAACGGAGCGGTTGACGATGCAGGTTGGCCTATGATAAGGTTCTTTTATCGAGACATACCGTCTGCGAAAGACCAAGGGTGGTCCGGAGCAGGCGGTCTTTTCATGCCCCCTTTTTCAGAAAACGTGGCATGGAGAACAACATCGGGTGCAGTCCGAAACGCTGGAAAGGTGCGTAATTTTGGTGTCTGCACAGCAACTAGGAGGAAGAATTCATGAAGAACAAGAAAATGCCGCTGGCGATGCAGATCTTTATTGCATTGGCCCTGGCCATCGTGGCAGGATTGCTGCTGCAAAACTACGCAGATTTTACCAACGAGTACATTAAGCCCTTTGGAACAATCTTTCTGAATCTGCTGAAGTTTATTGTCGTTCCGATTGTTCTGGTATCGATCCTGAGCGGTGTCATTTCCATGTCGGACATTAAGAAGGTGGGATCCATCGGTGTAAAAACCGTGCTGTATTACCTTTGCACGACAGCCTTTGCAACCACCATCGGCCTGATTGGCGGACGGATTTTCGGAAGATGGTTTCCGATGATTTCGACAACGGATCTGACCTATGAAGCGGCTGAGGGCACCAGCTTTATGGATACGCTGGTGAACATTTTCCCTTCCAACTGCATCACGCCGTTTTCTGAGGCGTCCATGCTGCAGGTCATTGTGATTGCACTGATGATCGGCTTCTCCATTATCCTGGTCGGGAAGGAGGCAGAGCCGGTGGTCACGCTGATTAACAGCTTCAATGCAGTGTTTATGAAGTGCATGGAGCTGATCTTAAAGCTTTCTCCTGTCGGTGTGTTCTGCCTGCTGTGCCCGGTGGTAGCAACGAACGGTGCCATGATCATCGGCTCGCTTGCGATGGTGCTGCTGGCAGCCTATGCGTGCTATGCGGTGCATGTTATTGTTGTTTATTCCGGCACGGTACGGATTCTCGGAAAAATGAGCCCGTTGACCTTCTTTAAAGGGATGATGCCGGCGATGATGTTCGCATTCTCGAGCGCATCTTCTGTGGGAACGCTGCCGATCAACATGGAATGCACAGAAAAGCTCGGGGCCTCCAAGGAGGTTTCCTCCTTTGTACTGCCTCTTGGAGCCACGATCAATATGGATGGAACTGCCATTTATCAGGGCGTGTGTGCGGTGTTCATCGCAGCCTGCTACGGCATTGTGCTGACGCCGATGCAGATGCTGACGATCGTTTTGACGGCAACCTTGGCTTCCATCGGAACGGCTGGTGTTCCCGGCTCCGGCATGGTAATGCTGGCGATGGTATTGTCCTCCGTTGGTCTGCCGGTAGAGGGTATTGCACTTGTGGCCGGCGTGGATCGTATTTTTGACATGGGACGGACGGTTGTGAATATCACAGGTGATGCCTCCTGCGCTGTAATCGTGTCCGGAATGGAAGATCGGAAGACGAAGAAATAATCCGGTTAATCCGGTACAGAGGGAAGCTCCTTCGGAACTTCTCACTGTACTGAATTAACCGGATGCGCTGACGCGTTGAAACAGCTGCAATAAATATGGCTTGACAGGCAAAAAAAGACCCTGCAGATTCAAAACCTGAATCTGCAGGGTTTTTTGTTATCTGCCGCCAGCGGGAATCGAACCCGCACTCCGTTGCCGGAACGGGATTTTAAGTCCCGCGCGTCTACCTATTCCGCCATGGCGGCATTGCAATTATCTATGATAGGCGATTGGGGCTTTTTTTTCAAGAGGAATCTTGCGGTCTACAGCCAGCCGCCGTCTAAGGTGATGATCTGTCCGGTAAGATAAGGAGGCATGTGTACCAGCTGCAGGACAGCCTTTGCTACCTCTTTGGGGTCAGCAAATCGGCCGGCCGGGATCTCTTCTGCCAGCTCTTCCTTTTCCTCTTCCGATAAATGTCCGTTCATTTCAGTATCAATGCAGCCGCAGGCAATGGCATTGACGGGAATGCCGGAGGGGGCAAGCTCCTTGGCCAGTGCCTTGGAAAAGGCATTCACGCCTCCCTTTGTGGCAGAATATGCGACCTCGCAGGAGGCGCCGGCAAGTCCCCAGACAGAAGAGATATTGATGATGCGGCCCCGGCAGTCAGCAGGGCTGTCATGCGAATCGAATTCATGCAAAGAGCCGGGAGCTTCATCCGGCGCAGCGCCCCCGCATCCTTCCTGTTCTAAGGATGCCGCAGAAGCTGCCTTCAGGAAAAACGGGATGATGGCTCTTGAGGTATAGAACACGGAGGAAAGGTTTGTCTGAATCAGTGCATTCCATTCCTCGTCTGTCATATCCTGCAGGAGCCCGATATGGGCGATTCCGGCATTGTTGATGAGAAGGGACGGGGTAATCGATCGGACCTCCAGCTCCTCAAAAAGAGCACGCACAGCGGCAGAACACCCTGCGTCACAGGCTCTTGGCAAGACGGTGATTCCGTATTGCTCCTCGAGCTGCCTGCTGAAATTCTGTAGCTTCGTGAGGGACGCCTTGCAGGTCAGGATGAGATTCCAGCCCTCGTTTGCAAGGGCAGCGGCAATCGCTTTCCCGATGCCTCGGGAGGCTCCGGTAACGATGGCATAATTTCTGTTCTTCATATCAATCGTATCCTCATCAAATGTCAAAAGGCCCTTTTGCCCCAAATCAGCAGGTGCTAAACAAACACGAAAACGATATAATAAAGCAGACGGTTTTTAACAACAACAGAGAACGGGGGCAGAGAAATTGTGAAGCAAAGGCATATGCGAGGCGAACGCAAAACAGATACAGGAAACGGTATTGTCCGCATGGCGTATGTTGCACTTGCATTTGCATTGCAGCTGCTGTTTGTTTATTCGCTGATGTACCGGCTCAATGCCTATTCTACCATGGTTCATATCATTGTAGAAACGGTCGCTGTTTTCATTGTGCTCTCCATCTACGGAAGTCATGAAACAACCTCAATGAAGATGCCGTGGATTGTATTGATCGCATCCGCACCGCTCTTGGGTGTGGTGATGTGGGCGCTGTTTGCCTGCAGGCTGGCAACTCGGCCGATGCGGGAACGGTTTCAAAAGGTGGATCAGATCATTTTTGGGTATCTTCACCAGGAACCGGGAACGCAGGAGGCTCTTCGAGAGGAATCCCCGGCGGCGGCCGGAACTGCTCAGTACCTTTGGAGGCGCGGGCATTTTCCTTTGTACCGCAATGACACCTGCCGATATTACGCGGATGCAATGGAGGCACTGGAGGCACAGCTTGAGGATCTTCGGAATGCGAAATCCTTTATTTTCATGGAATATTTTGCCATTGAAAACAGGGAGGCCTTTGGCAGGATTCGAAAGCTTCTGCGCAAGAAGGCAGCAGAAGGCGTTACGGTCCGGCTCTTTTATGACGATGTCGGCAGTGTCGGCTTTATCAATTCCAGATTTGTGGCATCGCTTCGGGAAGATGGAATTGAGGCCAGAGTGTTCAATCCGATGATTCCCGGACTTCGTGTCTTTATGAACAATCGAGATCATCGCAAGATCACGGTGATTGACGGAGAGGTTGCCTATACCGGCGGGTACAATCTTGCCGACGAGTATTTTAATCTGACGCAGCCCTACGGGGAATGGAAGGATGCCGGAATCCGTGTGACAGGCCCTGCGGTGGATACGTTTACAACGGTCTTTCTCGAGATGTGGAATGCCATCCGACATAGTGATGAGGATGACATTGATTTTCGAAGATTCTATCCGGAGCATGGGTACAATCTCCAGCCTTGGAGCACACCGGCGCCTCCTGCGGCGGCCGGGACAGGCAAAGACAACGTAAAGGACAATGTAAAAGACAATGTAAAAGACAAAAAAAGGGAGTTGTCTGCACAGCAAAATGAACCGGGGTTTGTTCAGCCCTACGCGGATTCTCCGCTTGATGAGGAGCAGATCGGCGAGAGCGTGTATATGTCCATTGCCAACTGCGCAGAGAATTATCTGTATTTTGTAACACCGTATCTCGTGCTGACTGACGAAATGAGCCGTGCGATGACGATGGCAGCGGAACGAGGCGTGGATGTGCGGGTGATCACTCCCGGCATCCCGGATAAGAAAATAACGTATCAGCTGACCAGATCCTACTATGCACAGCTGGTAAAAAAGGGCGTGCGGATTTATGAATTTGCTCCGGGCTTTTGTCATGCCAAATGCTGCGTGTCCGATGATAAAATTGCGACCTGCGGAACCATCAATCTGGATTACCGAAGTCTCTACCACCATTTTGAGGACGGCTGTGTGATGTACGGAATGCAGGCTGTTCTGGATATGAAGGAAGACCTGGATGCTGTCATAACAAGGAGCAGGGAGGTGACAGAACGCTATACGGAGGGCGGACGGAATGTCTTCGTTCGGATTATCCAATGTGTCCTCCGACTGGTTGCACCACTGTTCTGAATAGTTACTACAAGGATTGCTCTGTTTACGAAACCAGAAAACCATCAGCAATCTCAACAAGGAGGGGGATATGGCATTTTCATCCAATAGTTATCAGCAGCTGGGCCTTGGGGACAGGGCCCTGTACCTGAATGAGAGAGAACGAAAGCGCGTCTTGCAGTCCTGGGCGGGAAGCTTTGCCTCGGAGATCTTTCCGAAAATCAATGACCGGATCTTTCAGCCGCTGTACTCGGAAATCTCAGCCAAACCCAGCGGTCCGGTGAACGTCATCGTGGCGGCGCTGATTCTGGAGGAGCTCTTTCACATCTCAGATGAAAAGGTGGTCGAGAACTGCACCTGCGATCTTCGCTTTCAGGTAGCACTCCATACGACCAGCGAGGTGGCACAGCCCATTTCCGAGACCACACTGCGCAGATTCCGCAGAAGAGTGACCGAATATGAGAGAACAAACGGCACCAACCTCCTGCATCTTTGCATGGAGGAGTTCCGAATGGAGCTCGATGCCTGGATCAGCAGAGAATTTCCGGAGGCTTGTATGGACAGCTTGAAGATCGAACACTGCATTTTGCGCAATGACGGAGCCGGTGAATTTCATGAGTCAATGATCGCGGATCCGGAGGTGTTCAAAATAAACGCACTTCCCGCCCATTCCGATCATATTCCTTATGCATCGCTTCAGGAGCTGCAGGAGGAAGAGACGTCCCTTCGCTGCAGCCTGAACGGTCTGTGGAAATTCGCCTATGCCAAAAATCCCTCATTGGCTCCTATGGGCTTTGAGAAGCTCTCCTGTGACTGCCGCAGCTGGGAGGAGATTCCGGTTCCGGCGCATATGCAGCTGGAGGGCTATGACATTCCGGCCTATGTGAACAGTCAGTATCCGTGGGACGGCGTTGAGGAAATCCGGCCGGGGCAGGTGCCGACCGAGTACAATCCGGTTGGCTGCTATGTGAAGTATTTTACCGTCCCTGGGAACATGCAGGGAGGACCTGTGTATATTTCCTTCCAGGGCGTGGAGAGCGGATATGCCCTGTGGCTGAACGGCAGCTTTGTCGGTTACAGTGAAGACACCTTTACCCCTACCGAGTTTGATCTGACACCGTATATCCGGGACGGCGAGAACAAGCTGGCCGTTCGTGTTTACAAATGGACGAGCTCGAGCTGGCTGGAGGATCAGGATTTCTTCCGCTTCAGCGGAATCTTCCGGGATGTCTATCTGTTCACAAAGCCGAGTGTTCATCTGGAGGATCTCAAGATCCGAACCGTTTTAAATGATGATTTTACACAGGCGCAGCTGGTACTGGACCTGAAGTTGACTGCACAGGTCAACGATAGAAACAACGATCAGCCGGATCAAACCGGCCGACAGAATACAGATGCTGCAGCAGGCGATGCGGCATCCTCTGCCGGGAAACATATCTATGGCTATACCGAGTACCGCCTCGAAAAGGACGGCAGGGTCATTCTCTCCGGGGAAAGGGACAATGAGGCCGAAAGTGAGATCACGGAGACAGTGATGGCTCCGGCCCTTTGGTCTGCCGAAGATCCGCAGCTCTATGATCTGTATCTCACCCTGCATGCAAAATCTGCAAAGGCAGTGGAATACATCCATGAGAAGGTGGGCTTCCGCCGCTTTGAGATGAAGGACGGCATCATGTGTCTCAACGGTAAGCGCATTGTGTTCAAGGGTGTAAACCGCCATGAATTCAACTGTGACACGGGCCGTGCGGGAATGTCCGAGGAACAGATGCGCCAGGATGTGATCCTCATGAAGCAGAACAATATCAATGCGGTCCGCACCTGCCACTATCCGGATGATTCTAAACTGTATCGCCTCTGCGATGAATACGGTTTGTATATGATCGCTGAGAACAATATGGAGACCCATGGCAGCTGGATGGCAAAGGACATTTCCGGCGAAGAGAACATCCTTCCCGGGGATCACGAGGAATGGAAGGCCGTCCTTTTGGACCGTGTGAATTCCTGCTACCAAAGGGATAAAAATCATCCGGCCATTCTCATCTGGTCCTGCGGCAATGAGTCCTATGGGGGGAGCGTAATTTATGCGATGTCGCAGCGCTTCCATGAGCTCGACCCGGACAGACTGGTGCACTACGAAGGAATCTTCTGGGACAGACGCTATGAAGGAACCTCCGATATGGAAAGCCAGATGTATACGTCAGCAGAGGGCATCCGGAAATTCCTTGCGGAGCACACCGAAAAGCCGTTTATCTGCTGTGAATACACGCACTCCATGGGCAATTCCAACGGCGGCATGTTCAAATATACGGACCTGACCGATACGGAGCCTCGCTATCAGGGAGGCTTTATCTGGGATTTTGTGGATCAATCTCTTCGCAGAAGGGATCGCTACGGGCAGGAATTCCAGGCCTACGGCGGTGACAGCGGTGAGCGGCCGACGGATTACAGCTTTTCCGGAAACGGCATTGTCGCCGGTGACAGAAAGCTCTATCCAAAGCTCCAGGAGGTGAAATACCTGTATCAAAATATCCAGGTGAAGGTGGAGGAGCATCAGTTCACTGTCATCAACCGCGGACTGTTCCTGAATACGGACCGTTATGACTGCGTTGTGACACTGGCCAGGGAAGGCCGGGAGCTTGCAAGGACGATTGTGGAGACAAAGGTGGCGCCGCTTTCCGAAGGCTCATATCCGCTACCGGATGCACTCCCTTCGAAGGAAGGTGAATATACTGTCACGGTTTCCTTCCTCTTAAAGGAGGACACAATCTGGGCAAAGACCGGATTCGAGGTGGCCTTTGGACAGGGCGTATTCCGGGTCAAACACGATTCGGCCGACCAGTCTGCGCTCACAGGAGCTGCACAGACGCCGCTTCGGGTTGTGCATGGGACGTTTAACATCGGTGCCAAGGGAGAACACTATGCAGCACAGGTTGGATTTCTCAATAAAATCGGCCTGAAGTCCTATCGCTTCGGTGGGAAGGAGCTGATTGACCTGCCGCCTCGCCCGAATTTCTGGAGGGCACCTACCGACAATGACAAGGGCAACAACATGGCGGGGCGCTGCGGCATCTGGAAGCTGGCTAGCCTCTACGCCTCTGACAACGGAGTCAATGGAATGGCCGGCATGTCTGAGGAGGAGAAAAAAGCCTATCCGAAATGCGTGGAAACGGGAAGAGGAGCCGATAAGGTTCTGTCCGTTACACAAAGGCTTTTCCTGCCGACCGTGCCGGAGACCGTTATGGAGGTGACGTATCGATTCCATGCGGACGGAACCGTGGATTATATCATGGATTACAATCCGTCGAAGGATACGGCTTTGCCGGAAATTCCGGAGTTCGGCATGCTCTTTACGCTGGATGCGGATTATGACCAGGTGACCTGGTATGGAAATGGGCCGGAGGAAACCTACTGTGACCGTGATCGGAGTGCAAAGCTGGGCGTATATTCCGGCGAGGTCAAGGATCAGATGACGAAATACCTTGTGCCGCAGGAGTGCGGCAACAAGACGGGTGTTCGCTGGGCAAAGGTGACAGACCGTAAAGGTCGGGGCCTGATCTTTACGGTTCCGGAGGGCATGACGATGAATTTCTCGGCGCTGCCCTGGACGCCGGAAGAGATCGAAAACGCGGCGCATCATACGGAGCTTCCACCGGTGCATCATACGATTGTACGGTGCTCTCTCATGCAGATGGGCGTTGCAGGAGATGACAGCTGGGGCGCAAGGACACACGAGGAGTTCACGATCAAACCGGGGAAGCTGCACTTTGAGGTTTCCATGAAAGGCATTGAAATCGCTGGCGCATAATTGATGACGCAGCGCCAGACGCCGGAGGTATCCACTTCGGGGACGCCTCTCGGCTCCGTTCGATGGATCTAGCGGTACTAAGCTCGCACAATACGCTCGCAAGTACCGAGACCATCGAAAGGCCCCGAAGTCGGACATCCTCCGGTGTCTGGTGCTGTCTGAGTGAGACAACGGCTATCAATGGTTTTGAGAAGCAGGATTTGGCATGGAGTATAGTTTTTTTGCAACGGTATCGAGGATGAAGTACATCAGCCGCTGGGCGCTGATGCGTAATTCCAGGGAGGAGAATCTCTCCGAGCACTCCCTGGAGGTTGCGATGATCGCACATGCTCTGTGTACCATCGGAAATGTTCGCTTTGGGCATTACCTGAACGCAGAGCATGCGGCCTTGATCGGCCTTTATCATGACGTACCGGAGATCATTACGGGAGATATGCCGACACCGGTCAAATATTACAATGCTGCCATTCGGGATGCCTACCGGGAGGTTGAGCATCATGCAGAGGAAAATCTCCTTGCAAGGCTTCCGGAGGATCTGCGGGAGGAATATCAGAAGATCCTGATGACACCGGAGAATCCGGGGGAGGAGGAGCAGTATCTTCATAAACTGGTGAAGGCGGCTGACAAGCTGTCGGCCTTGATCAAGTGTATGGAGGAGCGACAATCCGGCAATCAGGAGTTTCGAAGCGCAGAAGCCGGAACCAGAAAGACGCTTGAAAAAATGGCACAGGAGCTCCCGGAGGTGGGGGATTTCCTGAGGGAGTTTCTCCCTGCGTACGGCAAGACGCTGGATGAACTCACGGAGGACAGAACGTGAGGCGGGGGAAGGTTAGAGCTGCAGGACTGGCGGCTTCTGCGGCTCTTGCTGCACTCGGAATGATCGTGGCCGATCCGCGGGGCACGCTGCAGGTGCAGGCGCAGGTGGAGCTCATGGAGGATGGCTCGTTGTTTGACCCCGTGTGGTTTCGAGAGCAGTACCCGCAGGTGAAGGGCAATCATACCCTGGCAGACAAAGAGGAAGAACCGGAAGCACAGAAGGAGCAGAGGGAGCAGAAGGAACGGAGGGAACAGAAGGAACAAGAGGAACAGAAGGAACAGAGGGAACAGAAGGAGCAGAAGGAGCAGAAGGAACAGAGGGAACAGAAGGAACAAGAGGAACAGAAGGAACAAGAGGAACAGAAGGAACAGAAGGAACAAGAGGAACAGGAAGGCGACACAGAAATTACGGAAGAGACGTCTGCGGCAGATTTATCGGATGATAGCTATGAGGTGATTCAGACGAAGAGCTTGTCCGTGACGGAACTGTACCGACTGTACCAGCTCTACGGCAAGCGAGACGGACTCCTCCCGTATGATTACGGTGCCCAGAACGCGACCTTGTTTCAGACGATGAAGAAGGCTTCGGCAGCGTACATTACGCACAAGGAACAGACACTCGGGAAGACCTGGAACGTGCTGACCGGCACCATTTATGACACCGACAGCGTGTATGTCTGGGGGACGGAATACATTATTTCACAGGAGACCGGGCAAAAGCTCCGGGATGCGATCGATGAGTTTGAAAAAGACGGCTATGAAATGGGCTTTGTTCTGGTGGACCTGGAGACAGGAGATGCCATTTCCTACCATGCAGGTACACAGGTCTACAGCGCCAGTGTTATCAAGGGGCCGTATATTTTCAGTCTGCTCGAGAATGACAAGGAGCCAACAAGGGACATGTATCTGGCCGGCAATCAATCGGACAACAATGCGTATGTTCGAATTCGGTCGATCTATGGGAGCGAAGTCTTTATGAACTGGCTGGACGGGACGGGAATCCCGAAGAGTCAGGGGAGTACGCGCTACACGATCACAACGCCACTGGATCTGTGCCGTATGTTTTACAAGGGGACGGCATTGCTCCTTGGAGAAGAGGAATATTCCGACTGGGCGAGAGATACCTTTACGGACAGTCTGAATTCTGCCGTAGCCCTGACGGTAGGAACCGAGGAAGGAAAGAAGGTCTACAGTAAGGCGGGCTGGATTGCAACGGCAGGAAATTCTGTGGAGAACAGCTACACGAATGCGGCGATTGTGGATGGAGAGCATCCGTATGTTGTGGCACTGATGAGTAATTCTCCGGGATACATCGGTCTGGAATATGCCAAGGAGCTGATGCCGATTCTGGATGATATTCATGATGAAATGGTGGATCCGGACAAGGCCCAAGTTGATACAGAGGTCACGGCAGAGGATATCACGGATTTTGCCGGGGCGGCGCAGTCCGCAGCAAGAGGACAGTAGGATTCAAGAGGACAGTAGGATTAGGAAAAAGAAAGGAGAATAACATGAAAATCGCATTATTGGAACCCATTGGAGTAACAAAAGAGGTGATTGAGGAGTTGTCTGCTCCCTTCACTGCAGCAGGACATGAATTCGTTTATTACGATACCAAAACAACGAACCCCGAAGAGCTTGCTGCCCGCAGCAAAGGCTGTGACATCGTCATGATTGCGAACAATCCGTATCCGGCGAAGGTTGTGGAAGAGGCAGATCAGCTCCGGATGTTGTCCGTTGCATTCACCGGAATTGACCATGTTGCAACCAAAGTATGCAAGGAGAAAGGCATCATGATCTGCAATGCAGCTGGATATTCCAACCAGACGGTTGCAGAGCTGGTCATCGGCATGGCAGTGGATGCTCTTCGGAATGTGGTAAAGGCAGACGGCGTCACGAGAAACGGCGGAACCAGTGCCGGAATTGGCGGCAGAGAGATCTGCGGAAGGACCGTCGGAATCATCGGCCTTGGCAGAATCGGCCTTCTGGTAGCTCGTCTGTTCCAGGCATTCGGAGCAAAGGTGATCGCCTACAACCGCAGTGAATCGGAAGAGGCAAAGGCACTTGGCATTGAATACAAGACGCTGGAAGAGGTGCTGTCAGAAAGCGATATTGTATCTTTGAATCTGCCGCTTAATGATGAGACGAGAGGCTTCTTGTCAGCAGATCGAATTGCACTGATGAAAAAGGATGCTGTATTCATTAACTGCGCAAGAGGACCGATTGTGGACAATGCGGCGCTGGCTGCTGCCCTGAATGAGGGGAGGCTTGGCTATGCATGTGTAGACGTGTTCGATATGGAGCCGCCGATTCCGGAGGATTATCCGCTCCTTCATGCGAAGAACACACTGCTGACACCGCATCAGGCCTTCATTTCTGAGGAATCCATGATCCGCAGGGCCAGAATTGTGTTTGACAATGTGTCTGCTTATCTGGAGGGAAAGCCGGTCAACGTCTGCAAGATCTGAGGATGTGGATGAACGGAGGGGCTTTGCACCTCGCACATCCAGATTGTCCTTTGAAAAACCCCGATGGCTTAGATGAGAAATCATCTCTGCCATCGGGGTTTTCCGTATGCAAGGAGAAAGCCACGTAGGCGGTTTCTCTGCAGCATGGAGTGAACGAAGCCACTCCAGGGTAGGAGAAAATGCCATAAGGCATTTTCGAGTACCAAAATCGAGATGCGGGTGCTAAATAGTTACACCTGCGTCTATTGGTGTCTAACGGTGTCAAACAAAGACGAGTTAAAAATCAAAGGTGAATGCGATCTTACGGATGGACGGGTCATGAGAATCCACAAAATCAAAGGCAGCCTGAGCATCGGTCAGCTTGAAGGTGTGGCTCACGGTTCCGTTCAGATCAACCTTCCCCTTTTCCACGAGATCGATGACAGTCTGGAATTTATGATTCTGCAGGCGGCTGCCGCGGACATCCAGCTCCTTGCTGGTGATGACGAACTGATTGATCTCATCCGGTGCAATGCTAAAGCCCATGGTGATGACACGGCCGGCATTCCCTGCACATTTGCAGGCAGTCAGGAAGCTGCCGTGGAAGCAGGCACAGTCAATGACAACGGTCGGGCCATAGCCGTCTGTCAGATCTCTGGAGCGTTCGATCACATCTTCCTTTTGGGAATTGATGATGTCAGTGGCTCCGTTTTTGAGGCATTCCTCGAGCTTGTCCTCCTCGATGTCGACCATGATAATCTTGCGGGGACTGTAGAGCCTTGCAATGCGCAGCATGCTGCTGCCGAGGGCACCGGCACCGATGATCATCAGGGTGTCTTCGAACTCCAGCTGTGCGCGGCTGCAGGCCTGTACAGCGATGGTCGTGGGCTCGATCATGATGGCATCGCGGTCACTAAGGGAATCGGGAAGGAGGTATACATCACTTTCCGGAACTGCCATGTACTCGCGATAACCGCCGTCGATGTGAACACCACGCACCTTGAGGTTGTGGCATACATTGGGGCGACCCTTGCGGCAGGCATAGCAGGTTCCGCAGGCGGTGACCTGATCGATGATCACACGATCGCCAACCTTGACCTTTGTGACGTTCGGGCCAACCTCATCGATGACACCGACCATTTCGTGACCGATGACGCGGGGATAGGTAGCAGCAGCATTTGTGCCATGGTAGATGCCGACATCACTGCCGCAGATTCCGGCAGAGGTCATTTTTACCATGACATTATTTTTCTCATCAAGGACAGGCTTATCCATGTCGATGATGCGCAGATCATTCGGCTTTAAAATCTGAATAGCTTTCATTTTGTCTCTCCATCATACAGGCAGCCGAGACTGCAGTTTCGGCTGCCTGTGACACTATGGGCGCTTCTTTATTCATTGCTCACACGGACGACAACCTTCATGTAGCTGCCGGGGTTCTTCTCGATGTCCACAATGGTATCGGGAGTCTCGTCCATGGAAATGGTTTTTGTGAGAATTTTGGTCATGTCTACCCGGCGAGAGGCAATCAGCTCCAGAGCCTCTTCGAATTCACCGGCACTGGTGCGGGCACCGCGGATGTCAATTTCCTTCTTGGTAATGACATCAGTGGGAAGACTGGTTTCTTTTTTGGGCCAGCCGGTCAGGGTGATGCGGCCTGCATGGGACACGAGATCCAGTGCCTGACGAATGGCGGGATTGGCGCCCGAGCACTCCATAACCTGATGCGCCATCTCACCGCCGGTAATCTCTCGGATGCGCTCCACAGGATCCTCGGTGCCGGAGTTGATAACGTACTCAATGCCCAGTGTCTTTGCAAAATCCAGACGTTCCTGAACGAGGTCCAGGAGAATTGCGTGTGCGCCATACGCCTGAGCGACCATCCCGGCAACAAGACCGATGGGGCCTGCTCCGATGATGGCACAGTATTCACCGGCAGTCAGACCGCCGCGGTGGATGCCGTGCAGGCTGATGGTCAAAGGCTCTGCCATGGCAGCCTGTTCCCAGGTCATTCCCTCGGGAATCTTGATCAGCATATCGGCAGGATGGCAATAGTATTCGGCCATGCCGCCGTCAACATGTACGCCCAGAACCCGCAGATCCGTGCAGCAGTTGGTGCGGTGGATGCGGCAAGGATAGCAGTGTCCGCAGTAGAGATAAGGGTCTACGACAACGCGGTCACCGACCTTGATTCCTTTGGGATTGTTCTTTGGAATGGATTCTACAATACCTGCCAGCTCATGACCGATAACGCGTGGATAGGAGACCAGTCCGTTGGTGCCGCGAAAGGCACCGATATCGCTGCCGCAGATCCCGGCAGCAATGACCTTGATCAGGGCCTCACCGTCCTTTGGAACCGGTTTGTCCAGCTCAACACAGGATATGTTCCATGGCTTGGCCAGTTTGATTGCTTTCATAGATAAACACGACCTCCTGTATACATAGGAGCGATACTTATCTGGTCATACCAACCGTCTCAAGAACACTGGACGGTTGGTATGCTGTTTTGACCAGTTATTATAAATCGCTGTACTAGACTCTTACTTTGACAACAACCTTGCGGACGAATTCGGGGCCGTCGGCTGCAACGCGGGGCTTGTGTGCGTCCTCGGGAGCCACTACGATGAGATCGCCGGGGAGCAGGAGAACGGTGCCGGAAAGAGCAGGCTCTTCGTAGAATTTTACATCGTTCTCGGGAACATCCTTTTTCAGGACAAGGCCTTCACGCTTGCAGTAGCCGAACTGCTCCTTGCCGGAGATGACATACTGAATGTCAAAATAAGCATCATGGGTCTCAAAGCTGCCTTCCTCAGCAGGGAAGGTTGTGTACTCCTGCACATTTGCCGTTACGCCGTCACATACGGGATAGCTGCCAGCGGGGGTGTTATCGAGATCTGTCTCGGCCAGCCACTTGTAGGCTGCGGTGAACTTGTCATCGAGGTAGTTGTACTTTTCTGCGAGAGTAAGCGGTGCGAAAAACATGGTAAAATCCTCCTTTTAAAATGTTATAGGTTAATCAGCTTTTGATTTCTGTTCAGCACCTGGCGATTTCAACATGAGCCGTGCGCTTTGCGGACGGATTCGTGATTGAAATGAATGGATGCCGGTGTTTTCGGAATGGTTAACAGAATTTATTTGTCGGTCTCTTCGTTTTTCATGTTGTCGAGAATGCAGGCACTGGAGATGTCGGTGACATCCATCTTGCCGTCGGCCAGATCCTGAATCTGCTGCCAGATCTGATCGTCCACAACAATGCCTTCTGCAAGATTCCTGGCACGGGTTGCAGCAGTGCGCTCGCCGGGACATGTGACATGTCCGCCCTCGCGGTCAGGAGTCGTTGCATCTGCTGCAGCGACGCGGTCGTCGAATTTAGCCTGGATCTCGTCCTCTTCGCCGAAGAGATATGGATCATAGGCAATGAAAATCTGGCAGCATCCGGTGCAGCTGCCCTGACCCTCACGGTCAAGATCGGCGCCGGTTTTGCCGTTTGCCATAGCGGCAGCAGCAAGGTCTAATGCGATGGCCATGCCGGAGCCCTTCCAGTAGCCGGTAGGAAGGATCCGCCCGCTCTCCTCGATGGCGCCGGGATCGCTGGTGAGATTGCCGTCCTTGTCAAAACCGCCCGGGAAGGGGAGCTGTTTGCCGGCCAGACGATACACGCCCAGCTTGCCGTAGGCGTACTGGCTCATGGCCATGTCGAGGACGATGGGACCGTTCTTGCGCGGGATTGCAATGCAGAACGGATTGTTGCCGACGCCGGGAGCCTTGGATCCCCACATGGGCATGCAGCTCTCTGTATTCGTCCAGCTCATTCCGATGAAGCCGGCCTGTGCGGCCTGCCATGCGTAGGAACCGCCGCGCATCCAGTGGGTTGTATTCTTCAGTGCAACACATCCGATACCGTGTACCTTGGCCAGTTCTACGGCACGGTCCATGCAGAAGGAAGCATTTAAAACACCGATGCCAAGGTGACCGTCATAGTTCTCAACGGCCCCTTTTGCGCCGACCAGTTCAATCTGAGCTTTGGGATTTACAAAGCCTTTCTGTACGTATTCTGCAAAACGGGGAACGCGGTTCAATCCGTGACTCTCGATGCCCTCGAGGCTGCTCTCTGTATGAATCTCCGCACACTGTTCTGCCTGTTCCTCGGTCAAACCAAGATTGAGAAAGGCCTTTTTCACAGTGGGCTTTACGATTTCGTATGGTACTCGAATACTCATTGTGTCCTCCTTTTGTGTCCTTACAACGGATGAAGGGAAAAGTGGTAATGTCAGTGGAATTGCCGAACTAATATATCACTGATCCCCTGCCTGTATATTTAGCATGGCACAGTTGAAATGGAATTGCAACTGGTTGTTTTTGCTATATTTTTGAAAATTAAATTGTTACTTTTTTGAGGATCCGCTTTCAGAAATATTGAAGTAGTCTTGCAAATCTGATATATTAGAGAAGAAGAGGGTTTTACATCACAAACAGGGGTACAAGAGGGAAAAGGAGAGGTTATGGATTTAATGCTTCCCCCTCGAAAAGTGGGGGAGAACAATAAAGAGTATGCACATCGTGTTCTGCGTAAGAACATCATGAATCTGTATCTGAAGCCGGGGGAGATTCTGAATGAGCCGGCTCTGGCCGGTGCGCTGGAGATGAGCCGGACACCGGTTCATGAAGCGATTGCCGCCTTGCATGAGGATTGGCTGATTGACATCTATCCCCAGAAGGGAACCAGAGTCAGCAGAATTGATCCGAATCTGGTGAAGGAAGGATATCAGGCAAGACTCCTGCTGGAAGGTTCCATCCTGCGGGAAGGTGCCGGAAAGTTCGGCCGTGACCAGATTCAGGAGATGCTGAACTGTATATATCGGCAGGATGAGCTGCAACTGGATGAGCCGATTCCGGAAAAGGTGGATCTGTTCCTGGAACTGGATGATGAGTTTCACCACCTGATGTATGTATACTCAGGAAAGGTTCACACCTGGCAGGCGATCCGGGGGCTGGTGGCACACTATGACAGACTGCGTTATCTGGACGCATTGAACGGAACCTGTGAGTATGAAAGGGTGAAAAGGCAGCATCGCGAATTCTGTGACTATCTTTTGATGGGGATGCCGGAGGGCATCAATCCGGAACAGAAGGTGTATGAGCACATGCTGAGTTTTCGCGGTGATCTGATCCAAAAATCAGAAATGTATCCAGGATTCTTTACCCTCGATCAGAACCAGGAATAGGAAATTTATTAGGTACCATAAAAACCGGTTCAACAGAAGATCTTCTGTTGAACCGGTTTGCTTTGGCACTATAAAAGGTTTTGCGACAAGAGGGTTGCTGCCTGTACACTTGCGAAGTTGACCATAGCAGTCAATGATAGGTCTCTCTCATTGTTCCAATCAATTCCGCATAAAGAAGCTAAACTTTTTAGACTCCGGCGGCGTGCAGGCACCTTCGAGCAGGTAATCATAGACCTGCTGCATGGCCTCCTCCTGTACCCATTTGATCTGATCACGGAATCCGCCGTGCATCGTGCTGGCAACCTCCATCTGACCGATCATCATGCGGAATTCCGGCGTGCGGCCGAGAAGACCGCTTCCCTGTGCTGCCATGGCACGCAGATATTGAATGTCCCATTTAGGCATGATGGCGATACTCAGCACCGGCTGCTGCCTGGTCGAAAAACAAACATCATCTCCTTCCGGGAGATAAGGGACCAGCTGTCCATTGTGTGCTGCAAGAATTCCGGCGTTGCAGAAAGGCCGGGCACTGCTTTTTTTCTCGCTGCCGCGGGCATAGACAGTAATCGTATCGCCGTAGCCGCACATATCGAGATTTATGACAATGGAATTGCGGCCGGGACGATGCTCCTGGAAAAGCTTTGCCCCGGTGTGACCGGATTCCTCACCGTCCAGAAAGGCAAAATCTGCCGGGATTCCCCGCTCTTTGAGCTCAGATGCAAGATCAATTAAGATGCAGAGCGAGGCAGCATTGTCGTTGGCTCCCTGGCTGCCGGGATGTGCATCATAATGTGCACAAAATAACGGGCAGAGAGCACCGGAATCATCATTTAAAAGATAGTTGCAGGCGGCCTTGTGAGAATCATCGGCGGCCTGTTCCTGAATCTTTGGAGTCAGATTGTTCTCTTCGAGAATTTCCAGAAGAGCTTCCTTTCGTTTTGCCGGGTCCGAAAGAGCCAGCCGGGAAAGATGACGGTAAGGATTCACGTAGTTTTCCTTTCAGGTATGGCTGCCATTCAGATCAGAATCGCTGCACTGGGCAAAACAACGCCCGGCGAATCGGGGGCTGAATGGCTTACTGGAACAGGAGAATCTGCACAGGGATCAAAGGCAGGTATCCAGCGCTACCTTGATGACAATCTTGCGAATGGCAGCAGGCTGATCCCCAACCTGGATAGCCGGAATGTGTACATCCCAGGGAAAGAACATGGCATAGCTGCCGGGCTGCATTTCAATGATTCCCTCACGGGCATTCGGGTTGTTGCGGTAAAAGCAGATATCACGAGGCGTATCCAGAAGGTTTTCATCAATCTCATTATCTCCCAGATCCGGATACCAGCCGATCCGCTCCGGACCGCCTGCGGCCAGGAACTGCACATCGATGTATTTGCGATGACACTCGGGACGAAGCGTTTCACGAAGACCTGTGTTCTGATCAATGACCTGGAGAATCATTCGATCCCCGTCCAATTCAAATTTGCCGGGCTCGTGGGCGGCCAGATCGTTCTCCTTTAAGAAACGGATGGCACGCTGCAAAGGCTCAGGCAACAGAGCAGTATTACTGTTTTCATAAATATTTCCTGATAGCATAGAGGTTATCTCCTTGTTCCGTTATTGCATTGAGGTGACGCCGCCATCAACCTTGAGCGTAACACCGGTGATGAATTCTGCGCCTTCACTGCAAAAGAAGAGTGCGGCAGCAGCCATATCACGTCCGGTGCCGAGGCGCCCGATGGGGATCCGGCGGACGATGGAATCGTGAAACTCCTTGTTCGCCATGCGATCGGCATTGATCGGCGTCAAAACAAAGGTGGGAGCAATGGCATTGACTGTAATGCCGAATTTAGCCCACTCGCAGCCGAGCTGTGAGGTGTACATGTTAATGGCTCCCTTGCTGGCGCAGTAGGCAGCATAATCGCGGTCGGTGCCCAGAAAGGCTTTGGCAGAGGAGAGATTCACGATGCGGCCCTTGTGTGCGGGAATCATCCAGCGTCTGGCAGCCATCTTGCTGACAAGGTGTGTGCCGGTGACGTTCAGTGTCATGACCTTTTCAAAGCTTTCCTGATCGTACTCCTCTGCGTGTTTCAGAATATTCATGCCGGCGCTGTTGACCAGCATGGTGGCAGGACCCAGCTGCGTTTCGACGATCTGTCCCATTGCCTCTACGTCGTCTTCCTTTGTAATATCACAGTAGACGGCAAGATACCTGCGGCCTTCTCTTGCGGCCAGCTCGGCCAGCTCCGGAGCACTGCCTGGGTGGCGGCTGCACACGGCAACATCGACACCATTTTGCAGAAAGGCTTCTGCGATTGACTTTCCAATCCCACTGGTGCCGCCGGTAACGAGCGCAATCTGTCCTGCGGGGCAGAACATATCCTTCATATTCTCCATCTTGCTATGATTCCCTTCACTGATTATAAAGAAGGCAGGGCCTTCTGCAGAGAAAGCCCTGCCTTTTTGTTTTGTAACTATTCGGCAGATCGATTCGTGTTTTACTCAGTAAATCCCGGCAGACCCTCGATTGCGTAAACGCGAACGGGGCAGGAATCCAGGCCGATCATCGGAATCGGTGCATAGCTGATAAAGAAGGTATCGCTCTCCAAAAGCTCCAGATTCTGCAGAACCTCAAGGAAGGTGCAGTTCTGAGCCATCAGGATGTCGTGGAACGGCTTTACGTTGCGGACATCGCCTTCGATGGCAACACCGTCACCAAAGCCAACGCACTGAACCTTGCGATCAGCCAGCCACTGTGCCATATCAGCGCCAACCTGCAGACGATGATCGGTAGGGCCACCGGTCAGGCTGGTGAAAGGCGGAATCTTGTGAGGGCTGTCGAGAATGACTGTGTCACCGGGCTTTACGCGATCTCCGATGGCAGCCTCAAGGTCAGCTGCAGTAATCTGATGATCCTCGGGAAGATCCAGCGTTACATAAATGCCGCGGCCCATGAACTGCTCGAGCGGGAGCTCTGCAACGCTCGGCCAGTCATTGTCGTGATGATACGGGCACTCGCAGTGTGTGCCAAGGTGGCTTCCGATATCAACGTTTGTATGGAAATCCGGAACATCTCCGCCGGTATTGAAGCGCCACAGGTTACAGCGACGGGTCTCTGTGCTGGGATCCAGAACCTTTGTCAGATCAACGATTCTGAGGTTCCCCTTCTGATATACCTTGGGCGGGAGCTGATCCATCGGTACGGTTTTGGGCTTTCCTGCAACCCAATCATAGGTAAGTGGCTGTTCGGACATGATAAAATCCTCCTTTTCATGTTGCTGCATTGTTTACAGTTGCTATGTTGTATTACTTTGCTGCCTTTCCTTCCATTGCATGAATCATCTGCACGAGGAATTCATGACTGGGGGTGGGAACACCTGCCTTTTTGCCGGCGCGGACAATACTGCCGCTGATGGTGTCTACTTCACTGCGGCGTCCATTCTTAAGATCTGCGTAGATACTGGTAAGGCCTTCCGGAGAACGATCGCAAACACCCTTTACCTCGGAGACCTTCTCGTCGTAATCAAAATCCATACCAAGAGCTGCAGCCACATCAACGGCCTCGCGGATCAGCTTGCAGCACATGCTCCATGCATATTCATTAGAAGAGATGTATCCGAGCGGAACCTGGAGCGCTCCGGTCAGAGCGCTTGCGGAAACGTTGGTGAACATCTTGTTCCAGATCATTTTCTGAACGCCGTCAGAAACGTCAGCCTCGAGCCCACATGCATTGAAGGCATCGGCAAATTTCTGCAGGCGATTCACATCTCCGGTGACGCAGCCCATATGTGTGATGCCGCTGCCGCCGTGTTTGGTGATGCCAAGGCCTGCAACGCTGGCGTTGTGCTGTGTGGTTCCGATAATGATATGATCCTCGTCTACGAATTTACCCAGAGTATCCTCATGGCCACTGCCATTCTGCAGTGTCATCAGATAGGTGTCCGGTCCAATGATGCCCTTGTTGTTGTTCAGAGCACCCTCACTGAACATGGCCTTTACGAAAACAACGATGAGATCTACCGGCTCCATGCCTTCTGTCGAAACAACGGCATGCGGATGAAATACATTGGAGGAACCATCCGGCTCCTGTACCTCAAGGCCATCCTGATTTACCTTGTCTACCAATGCCTGGTTGACGTCAATAACAGTTACCTCATTGCTGCGACTGAGGTAGGAACTGTACAGACCGCCCATGGCACCGGAACCGAGAACTGCAATTTTCATCTCTTTCTCCTTCCAGTTGCAGGGAACATCGAAACCCCACTTGTAATATTTCAGAACGATGTGCAATAGCTCGGCCGCAACGACTCTAGTACCTTCGATCGTGCACCTTGCCTATGGCTAGTATATCGCAAAGAGTCCAAAAAGCAATAGTTGTATGATATATTAGTTGCAGCACAATTTAGGTGTGCATTTTGACGAAAAGTATCCCGGAGTCAAGAAAAGAATACAAAAGCATTGCACAAATGGAAAAAGCCGTGTTACTATGTGCCGTGGGTACAAGAGAAATGTTGACAAATGTTCTGATATTTTATCTGGTTTTCGAACACTTTGAAAACGGCGTTTTGAAGGCTGTGAGGGCAGCAGAACGATCGATGAAAGTATGGATAAAATCCGGGTGATATATCAGACTGAAAACATGCAAAGGCATGTGATTTATCGGTAATTTGCCAACGGGAATTGTGTTTAGAAAAGGAGGGAAGCGGGACCTGCCAAAAGAGGCAAAAGAGTAAGTAACGAATTTGAGTAAGAACAAGCAAGACAACAAAGCATTCACGCAACAAAAGAAAACAACAAAAGAAACAGAAAAGGAGAATTACCATGGAATATGTAGTTGGTATTTTGCTGCTCCTCACGTTCTTTGGCCTGGCATATTACTGCCTGAAGGGTCATAACCTGATGATCGGCTTCCTTATTATCACCATCGCCTGGACGGTTCTGTCCTTCCTGGGCGCAGCATTTGCTTCACCGGATTTCCTTTCGTCCACTGCTTTTTACAGCAACGGCGAGCCGCTTAAGGTGATCGAGATCCTGAACAAGATTTACCAGTCCGCACCGGAAGGCTGGGGCACCACACTGGTAAATGTATGTTGGGGTGCATGGTTCGGCCGTGTCCTGGTAGAAACAGGAATTGCTTCTACCTTGATTCGTAAGACGGTTGAGCTCGGCGGCGACAAGCCGATCGTTACTGTAACCCTGCTGAACATCGTTACTGCAATCATCTTCACCGCAATGACCGGTGCAGGCCCTGTCATCGCCATCGGCGTCATCGTTCTGCCGATCATGATGTCCCTGGGTGTTCCGAAGGCCATCGCAATGTTCAGCTTCATGGAGTCCGTTGCAGCAGGTATTTATCTGAATCCTGTTAACTTTGCACAGTATCGTGCCTTCTTCATCAACACCGATGAGATGCCTGACTTTACCCTTGGCTGGTATGCAGGAAAGTGGGGCTATGCTGCTCTGGCAATCTCCGTTGTAATTACCACGCTTCTGACTGCTTTCTTCCTTAAGAAGAACAAGACCAGCCACGCATGGGCTGCACAGACCCGCGGCGCTTCTGAGCAGAAGGATGCTCCGATCTACACCCTGATCCTTCCGATCGTTCCCGTTGTTCTGAAGATCTGGCTGGATTTCTCCGTTATCGGCGGATTCGTTATTGCCGGCTTCCTGGCACTGTTCCTTTGCGGCAAGCTCAAGGGAACCTTCAAAGAGAACTGCCAGCTGGTCAACAAGCTGTACTATGACGGCGTTGTAGATACTGCTCCTCTGGTAGGCTTCCTGTTGACTCTGCCGATGTTCAACTCGGTTGCATCCTATGCATCTCCGTTCTTCAAGGTGATCCTGGGACCGGTTATGCCTAAGAGCGAGATCGTTGTTTGCATCCTGTTCGCAGTTCTGCTGGGCCTTGGCCTGTTCCGCGGACCTATGACTCTGGTAGGATGCGGCGCTGCTACCCTTGGCGTTCTGCGCGGTGTAGCAAGCTTCTCCGTTCCGTTCCTGTACTGCGTATTTGCAATTCCGACCATCACGGTTAACATCGGTTCCTGCATCACCCAGTCCTGGGTTGCATGGGGACTTGCATACACAAAGGTTGAGTCCAAGGATTACCTGAAGCTCTCCATCCCTTGTGCATATATCGTCGGTATTCTGCTGTACATCCTGACGTTCGTAATGATGGGCGGTCTGGGAGCAGAGTGGTTCGTATAATCATATAATCATATGTACGGTTGTTCAGCCGACCTGACACAGTAATGTGCCGCACGGCGCTGAATGATAAAAATACGACCCCGAGGCAAGGCAAAGATGTGCCGCTGCGTGAGAGTCTCCGCAGCGGCACGTTTCATAAAAAAAGATGTAACTGTTTAGCACTCATCTCGATTTTGGTACTCGAAAATGCCTTGGAGTGGCTTTGCTCACTCCGTGCTGCGGAGAAACCGCCTGCGCGGCTTTCTCCTTGCATTCGGAAAACCTCGATGTGGCTGAACAAATACAAAAGAGCTACAGAAACAATTACAACCTTACTCAAATAGAAGCTTTCACAGGAATCACTTCCTATACCCAACAAGAGAAGTTAGCAGGAGGAAAAATAAATGGCAGAGCATCGTGCTGTTCGTATGGGCATTGACGTTGGAGGCACCTATACCAAGTGCGTCGCAATGGACAATGTGACCCATGAAATCATTGGTAAAAATGAGGTTAAGACTACCCATGACGATAAGGCAGGCGTAGCCGCCGGCGTTGTACAGTCCTTCAAAAACTGCATGGCAGAGAACGGAATCGCTCCGGAGGACGTTGTTTTCGTTGCACATTCTACAACACAGGCAACCAACGCCTTCATCGAAGGTGACGTAGCCAATGTCGGCGTCATCGGCGTTGCCGGAGGCGGACTGGAAGGCCTTCTGGCAAAGAGACAGCTGAATCTGAAGGATATTGTTCTGGATGAGAAGGTTGGACGTAAGATCACGGTCTACAATGAGTATATTAAGAAAAAACAGCTGACAGATGAGAGCATCAACGCAGCCATCAAGAGCCTGGTAGGACAGGGAGCACAGGTTATTGTTGCTTCCATGGCATTCGGTGTTGACAGTATGGACGAGGAAATTCAGATCCATGACCGCGCCGAGGAGCAGGGACTTCCGGTATCCATGGCTTCGGATATTACCAAGCTGTATGGCTTGACACGCCGTACCAGAACGGCAGCCATCAACGCATCGATTCTTCCTAAGATGATGGCAACTGCAAATGCAACCGAGAGCTCGGTTCGTGAGGCCGGAGTTACCGTGCCGTTGATGATCATGAGAGGCGACGGCGGTGTTATGGAGATCGGCGAGATGAGAAAGCGCCCGATCCTGACCGCACTGTCCGGCCCTGCTGCTTCGGTTATGGGCTCTTTGATGTATCTGCGTGCTTCCAATGCCATTTACTTTGAGGTAGGTGGAACCACAACCAACATCGGTGTCATCAAGAACGGCCGTCCCGGCGTTGACTATGCACAGATCGGCGGACATGATACCTACATCAACTCTCTGGATGTTCGAATTCTCGGCTGTGCAGGCGGATCCATGGTTCGTATCAACGATCACGGCGTAGAGGATGTCGGACCTCGTTCGGCACACATTGCCGGCTGCGAGTATGCATGCTTTACTCCGGAGGAGGAGATCGATGCAGGTCCTCTGACCATTGAGATGCTCAGTCCTAAGCCGGGCGATCCTGCCGACTATGTGGCGATCAAGCTGGCCAGCGGAAAGCGCATCTGCTTTACCAACACGGATGCTGCAAACGTACTGGGACTTATTGATGAGAAGTATTTTGCACACGGCAATGCAAGCGCAGCACGCAAGTGCATGCAGCCGGTTGCTGACAAGCTGGGCATCACCGTTGAGGAACTGGCAACCCAGATCCTGGATAAGGACTTTGAGAAGGTTAATGCCTGCATCAATGCCCTGGCTGAGAAGTATCAGCTGGATCACGATGCCATGAAGCTCGTTGGCTGCGGCGGCGGCGCAGCATCTCTGGTTCCTTACTGCGCACAGAAGATGGGCCTGCAGTATTCCATTCCGGAGAACGCAGAGGTCATCTCCTCCATCGGTGTTGCACTGTCCATGGTTCGTGACGTCGTAGAGCGTGTCATCCCGAATCCGACACAGGAAGACATCAAGGAACTGAAAAAGGAAGCAACCGATGCAGCAATCGGTTCCGGTGCATCTCCGGATACGGTTGAGGTTCACATTGAGATCGACAACCAGACCGGTAAGGTAACAGCCATTGCAACCGGCTCCACGGAGGTTAAGACAACGGATCTTCTCAAGGAGTGCGATGAGGCTGAGGCGGAGCAGCTTGCAAAGGAAGATTTCGGCGCAAAGGTTACGGACGTTCAGCTGGCAGAAAAGACCGACAAGTTCTATGTCTACACCGGCAAGTCCGGCGACAAGAACCCGATCCGTATCGTAGATACCAAGGGCTTTATCAAGGTTCAGTGCTCCGATGCCGCTGTTGCCAAGGTTAAGGTCAGCGAGTACAAGGAGAAGGTAGAAGAGATGTGGAAGGAGCTGGCTGTCTTTAAGACAGACACCGTTCTGCGTCCGGATTACTTTGTCTGCGTAGGACCTCGCGTCTGCGACTATTCTGCAGTGGATCTGGATCAGGTACTGCTCCTGATGGATCTGGATATTATGGACCGCGAGCCGGATGAAGAGATTCTGATCGTGGCCTCCATCAATGATGTTCGTTAATAAGCGTGTTAAATGTGTTAGTATAGAAGGCAGCTGTTGATGACAATGTTGCATCTATAGAGAGTCAGCTGGTACAGTGTTTACAAAATTGCTGTACCAGTCACTGCACTGATACAGGCACAGGATCGAAAACGGCTCCGCGTATGCGGGGCCGTTTTTTAGAAGGAATGGAAATGACAAAAGAAAGACTGAAGGAGCTGATGAAGCCGATTGCGGATGGTCTGTTCGGCAAACAACGAACAAGCTATGGGGAAATGCCGCATTATGAGGTGCGAGAGGTCGGACAGATCGTAAAGGATCTGTGTGAGATTCCGGAAGAGGAATGGGGAGAATATGCCTTCTCAAGAGAGCCTCTGAGGGGGAAATTCAACAAAGAGCAGCGCACGGAGCTGACAAGGCAGGCCATCGCCTGCGGCCGGGAATACGCATCAAAGCTGCAGGAAGAGTATCACACGGCAGATCCCCAGGTGCTGGCCGGCAAACTGGGAATGATCGTGGATTACCCCGAGATGCCACAGAATGCCTCTCGCGTGTTGTTTGCAGAATTCCGCGAACCCAAAACCATTCATATCTATATGGACGGTGTAAACAAGGGAAGACAGCTCCTGGACGAGCCCGGCGTTTTAGAGGCTCTGGGAGATGTGAACATCGGAAAGCTCCTTCTGGGACATGAGCTGTTCCATTTCGTGGAGGAAAAATATAAAAAAGAAATCTGGACACAGACGTACAAAATTGAACTGTGGCATAAACCCTTTCACAACCGATCGTCGGTTATTGTCCTGGGAGAGATTGCGGCCATGGCCTTTACCAGGGCATTGAATGACCTTTCGTATTCTCCATATGTCATGGATGCGTATCTGGTCTATGGCTATTCCCCCGAGGCGGCGAGCGGCCTGTATGAGGAAATGATGGAGAAGGCTGGGCGTATGCCGGCAGCAGGCGTGTGATATTTCACGGGAATTTGCCTGGACTAATTGCATGGATTTCATTCATTTCGTATAATAGTGGTAAACTTGCAAACGATGTCAGGTGGCATAGTTACATAAAACTAAAACCTGAACTGACATCAAAAGAGGGTTTTGTCGGTATGATCTGCATGATGCAGAGGAAAGGTGTGAGAAATGAGCACAAATCAGGAAATGTTTTCACTGGAGGGGAAGGTTGCACTGGTCACAGGCGCTTCCTACGGAATTGGTATGGCAATTGCAAAGGCTCTGGCTGGTGCAGGTGCTACCATCGTTTTTAATGATATCAAGCAGGAACTCGTTGATAAGGGCCTGGCAGCCTATGCAGAGGCTGGCATTGAGGCACATGGCTATGTCTGCGATGTAACAAACGAGCAGGCTGTGAATGCACTGATTGCCCAGATCACCGAGGAGGTCGGACACATCAATATTCTGGTAAACAATGCCGGCATCATCAAGAGAATCCCGATGACAGAGATGACAGCAGAGCAGTTCCGTCAGGTTATTGATGTTGACCTGAACGCACCGTTCATTGTAGCAAAGGCTGTTATTCCGGATATGATCGAACAGGGCGGCGGTAAGATCATCAACATCTGCTCCATGATGAGTGAGCTCGGCCGTGAGACCGTTTCTGCCTATGCAGCAGCAAAGGGCGGACTGAAGATGCTGACCAAGAATATCGCTTCCGAGTACGGCGAGTACAACATTCAGTGCAACGGCATCGGACCTGGCTATATCGCAACTCCTCAGACTGCACCGCTTCGTGAGATTCAGCCGGACGGAAGCCGTCATCCTTTTGATCAGTTCATCGTTGCCAAGACACCTGCAGGTCGTTGGGGCGTTGCAGAGGATCTGGGCGGCCCTGCAGTATTCCTTGCATCCAAGGCATCCGATTTTGTCAATGGTCTGATCCTGTATGTAGACGGCGGTATCCTGGCTTACATTGGCAAGCAGCCGAGCTGATCTTCAGCACACTAAATGGCTGCCGTAAAACGATGGAAGCCATGCGGTAAAAAAACGACAGCTGTCTGATCTTATCTACGAGAGGAGAACGATCCGGAGGATCCGAAAGACAAAGGTCTTCGCTCGCAGTTGGTTCGGACGGCTGTTTTAACAAAAAATATTGCACACGTTTGCAATTACGGATTTGCGTGCAAAGAGGCGACGGATGTCATATTGCGTGTGCATAAATGATTCGTT